>NZ_JBDGKK010000003.1:0-560896 GCF_057656415.1 Lysobacter sp. Soil_C_59
TGTCTCGCAAATTCAGTCTGGCACCCACCGGGTGCCAAGGTGAGGAGGAGTCCATCCCATTGCTATCGGCCAGAAGCAGACATTAGCTAGCTGGTCGATTCAGTCGGAGGCGCGACGCGTAGCGGATGCGTCGGATTGTCGGACGTTAGCATCCGCACGGGTGCTCAGGTAGCACCAACGTCCGCTACAGGCCAGCAGCGGGCGTACGCGCAACTCAATCGCGCGGCGGATTGATAGGTATGCCACTTGCGCCGATGGTGCTCGGGCGGGTGCACCATGCATCGCCTGGTGGGCACTCTACTACTTTCGGCTGCCCAGCCACGAGCACGACGTATTGGGTCTGTTCCGTGTAAGAAAAGGAGAATTTCACGGTGCCGCTGCTCTTTTCAATCTGAACTACGTGGTCGGCTCTAGTGCCGCAGGTCGACTCCCACTCCGACGACGGCGATCCGCACACAAGCAGGTAATACGGCTGGTCCTTCTTGAAGTAGTCAACACGGTACTTCACCTTGACACCGATCATCGTGCCATACGGGACGCGGCTTCCGATCTTGGGTGTGGTCGCTTTTACGAGAACGTTATCTGCCCGTAGGTGTTCCGGGATGAGATAGCTGCATCCCAGCGACATCGAGGCCAAGCAAAGTAAGGGAAAGAACCGGATCTGACATGAACTGAGCACCATAAAGGTCCTTGCCGCGCGATGCGGATCCCATTCGATTGTACTGGCCGATGACTGCTCTGGGTCGAAAGCAGCCGTCCGTTAGGCGCTACTACGTGGAGCGAAAAGCAGATCAGCGACAGTATGCAGTCCTTTCAAGAACTCATCGGGAACGACGGGACTATGGTCGCTCTGTCGATATCGCTCATCGTGCACAGCCACTCCCCGCCGTGCGGTCGCGCAAATTTCTTCGCGCGAAGGAGAAGCCTCATGATGGCCAGAAGTGCCCATTGCATTGCAGTCAGTTGCCCTTCGAAGAAGGCGTCCTTCTCGTTCATTGTGATCCCTCGTCTGGTGCAGTTGCGGCCGGATCGACATGTTCGCTATCGGCCAGAAGCGGACCTTCAGCCACTGCTTCACGTATGAAGTGTCCGCCCCGTCTAAGGCCAATTGCTGAGGTAGAAGTGGAATGAGTGCTCTTGACCTGCTGGATCGGTGAAAATGTACTCATCACAGCGCCCGAACTCTCCCTTCTTTCGAGCAGGGCACGTAACTTGCGAGCGATCAACAAGAAGGTAGTGCTCGGGAACATTCACTCCGAGCCAGTAGCGCTGAAGCTCTGTGCGCCATGCCCGATCGCTGCTCTTGAGTGAGCGACCTGTGGCGGAAATTACGACAGGGTCCGAGTTCGTGGCTGTAGCCGCAGATAGCACAAACATTGGAGCAGCCTCATCATCCGGGCGATATTCCAACAAAGGAGCTGGTTGGCGAGGACCTGCCATAACCTGCGCCGAGAGCAGAATCAGGGCGACTGTAGGCGCGATTTTCTTCATTCGGTGCCACCTTCCTGGTAGACGTTGGGCAAGCCCGGAGACATGTGGTTCCGGTCTGACTGCCTGGACCCAATGTCCGCTTTGGGTCGAAAGCGGACATTAACACCGCCTGGACTCTCCGCCCTGCCCCAATGTCCGTTAACGGCCAGAAGCGATCATTCGGAGATGTAGGAACCGGATAGCTTTCAGCACACGAAATACAGGGGGCACTCGACGGTGCTGGCTGGCCATTGCGCCCGCAACCCGCGCCATGCAGGCTTCAGATGCTCCGCGTGCCGGATCGGCAATTGCCATGACCTAGATCATTTGCCTGACCGCAAACTGTCGCGATGATGTTGCCTCCTCCGATGGAGACAGCAGCATGATTGCGAACTCGAGTTCATCCAGCGATTACGTCGACGCCTGGGGTCTTGACCACGTGGAGCGTGATGAAGCCCCGAGCCGGTTTGCAGAGGCGGCCAGCGACTTCGAGATGATTCTGCCCGAGACCATCGCCGGGCTGGGATTCTAGGAATGGCCGACGTCATCGACGACCGCAGTCGGGCACCGCCGCTCACCCTGGAGATAGAAGCTGCGCTGGTGGCGAATCAGCTGCAACTCGACGTCTCATCGTTCCGGCGCTTGATGGAGCAAGGAAAGATCGCCGTGCTATGCGAGCGTGGCGTCGGAGAGGACTCCGGGACCTACCGCGCCAGCTTCTATCACGGCAAGCGATGCGCACGTCTGGTCGTGGACAGCAAGGGCCGCCCAGTTGCTGCCGCGGCTCGGGTTGAGTGAGCATTGCCGACGCTGACGTAGCTACGCCGGGTCCGGGTACCACGCTATCCACGTGAGGCCCGTCAACAGGGACAGCACCACAACCAATGACCGCTTCCGGCCAGGAGCGGCCTTACCACTACTTGTCTCGGGCCGGACCGGGCGCCCACTCCGTGATCTTGCGCAGGGGCTGCCATTGGTCGAGAAGGCGCTCGAAATCGTACAGTCCGATACGACTCGATACCGCCGCGGTCAGTTCCCTATTTGCCGTCGACGGCCGGCGGCGCCGGATCCTTCACCACGTCGACGTTGCCCACGTTGACCTTGCCGGAACCGATCTGCTTCATCAGCACGCGCAGGCTCAGGTCTTCGGCCGGCCAGTACTGCGCCGGGCGGGTGCGGCTGTCGGAATAAAATTCCGTGCCGGTGGCATACAACGGGCCATACGAAGACTTGCCGCCGCCAGCCCAGAATTCGGGACGCCCCATGTTCACGTCCAGCTTTGACGTCAGCAGGCCCACGCGGCTGCCAGTCTGATTGCGCGCGAAGCGGCGGATCTCCGTGTTGGCGCGACGCTGCGCGACGCGATCGCCATAGCGATCATAGAACTCCTGGCCGATCTGGATCGATTGCGCCTGCTGGGCGGGAGTCAGCTCGCGCCAGATGTGTTCGCGCACGCGAACCATATCCGGGACGCTACCTCGCTCGGCTGCGAGGTCCGCCCACACGTAGGCCTGCACAGGATCCCGGTCGACGCCATCGCCATTCCAGTACATCAACGAGAGGAAGTGCTGCGATAGTTTGTCGCCGAAAAAAGCGGCGCGTTCGAAGTACCGTCGGGCTTCATCCGGACGCCCGTTGTCGTAGGCCCAGATGCCGTGCCAGCGGCTGAGTTCGTTGGGGTGGCCTGACGCCCGTAGCAAGGCCGCCTGGTACATATCCAGGTTGATGGCACGGTCCTCGCCAGCCATGACCGTTCCGGTCGCGAGAAGTGCCGCGACAACCCACCCCGGAAACCCGCGTTTGCCCATCGCTTTGCTCCTGCTGCCATAAGCAGCGCGACGATACGTCGGCGCCCCCCGGTCCGCAACGGTCGGCTATCGATCCCACGCGACATCTTGAGTCGTTCGTGCTCGACGCATGGCGATGCTCGCGATGCGCGCAGAACCGTTGGCTGTTTGCCTGGGCGTACAGCTTCTCCAGCGGGCTGAGGCGCCCATCAGTCCTAGCTATCCGCTCTCGAGGCTCGCCAGCCAGCATCAACTGCTGCCCTCACGTGTTGATGATCCGGCCCGCTGAAGAATCGACCCTGCTTTCCTCGCCCTCGAGCATCCAGCACCGGAGATCACGGAGGACGCCATGCGCGATTGGATCATCCGTGACGAGGTCGCGGTATCGGACCACCCGCTGCCCAGCGCCGACCGGTTGTCGCCGCTGGTGCTGCTGCTCGGCGTGGCCTGGCTGCTGGCGCCTGATACGGCCTCCGCGCAGCAATGCAAGGACCGCGGTGGACTGGCCTATCTGGGCGTAACCGCCAACGAGGGCCGTTCGGTGTGGCTGTCGGCCACCGGTGCCGGCTCGTTCCAACTGGAGTCCACGCAGGGCAGCCAGATCGTCGATCAATGGGATCGCAGCCGACGCGGGCTGCGAGTGACGCTCTCCCCGGTCGTGTCCAACGGCAATGGTGGCGTACACCAGTTGCTTGTCATCGAAGGCAATCGGCCCTGCATGATCGATTCGCAGAACCAGAAAGGCGGTATCACCTTCCCGTCATTCATCCATCTGCCCGAGCTGCGGCCGCCGGGAGGACTTCGACCGCCCGGAGGGCCGCTATCACCCGGCGGCGTGACTGCGTTGACGCCCTCGCTGCCCGGCGGAGTTACGCCACCACTGGCGAGGCTCCCTCCTGCCGGCGTGATGCCGACGCGTCCGGGCGGTGTCGCGCCACCGATCGGAACTCGACCTCCCGGTGGTGCGATGCCGACACTTCCGGGCCGTCCCGCTCCACCGCCTTCGGGCGTGATGCCCACAGTGCCCGGCGGTGTAACACCACCGATCGGAACGCGTCCTCCCGGTGGTGCAATGCCGACACTGCCGGGTCGCCCCTCGGCACCGCCCTCCGGCCTGATGCCGTCACTTCCCGGCGGTGTCGCACCACCGGTCGCAACGCTTCCGCCCGGCGGCATGACGGCGATGCTTCCGGGGCGCCCTGCTCCGCCGCCTTCTGGCGTCATGCCTGCCGTGCCCGGCAGCGTAGCGCCCCCCATCGCGACACTTCCTCCAGCTGGCGTGATGCCCACGATCCCCGGCGGTGTTGCGCCACCAGTCGCGCGCGCTCCTCCGGTCGGTGCGATGCCGACACGTCCAGTACCACCTGCGGGCACGATTCCGAGCGGTCCCGGCAGTGTGTTGCCGCCCAGTGGGGCAATGCCCACGCAGCCCGGCGCCGTGGCTCCTCCAGTTGCGACCCTTCCACCCGCTGGCGTGACGCCCACACTTCCGGGCAATCCAGCGGTACCGCCGATTGCCGTGGTACCGGGCGGACCAGGCGGCGCGATACCGCCAATAGCGCCGCTGCCACCTTCTGGCGTCACGACACCGGCATTGCCGGAGGGAGCGACACCGCCCATCGCAACGCTGTCTCCGCCTGCACGCGCGACGGAAATTCCGGTTACACCTGCACCGGCGATCGACGACGCAACGCTTGCACGCGGAACGGCGCAGGAACCAATCGTTTCGGATTGCCTCGAGTGGAAACCTGCAGACGAAACCGGCGCCGACGCGCCCACCGACTGCGACTATGCAGCCGCCGAACAGGCGAGTTCGGGCTTCGGACAAGCGGTCCCTGTCACGCCGGGACGCGAGTTCGCGACACCAACGCGCTGGAACCTCTGGTTCGATGGCCGCACGCTCGACACCTCTGATCGCCGCCATGGCCTGGACATGGACGGCAGCGGAAATTACTTCACCATTGGCGCCGACCGTCGCCACGACAATGATGTCGTCGTCGGCGCCCTGGTCTCCTACGAGAGCAATGACAGCGACGGTTTCGACGGCAATCTGCGCCAGGAGACCGAAGGCTATGGCATCGGCGCCTACGTGGCGCAACCGTTGTCGCAGCGCTGGGCGATGGACACGTCGTTGGTGTACGCCTGGCTGTCCAACGATTCCAGGGTGGCGGTCCTCGATGGCAGCTATGACTCAACGCGCGTGTCACTGACATTGAACACCACGGGCCAGTACCAGGCGGGCGAGTTCGCGCTTCGCCCCAAGTTCACCCTCAGCTACAGCCACTACGACAACGACGCCTATGACCTCTCCGGCCTGGTGTTCGACACGCCCATCTCGCTGCAGGTGGCCCGCGACAGTTTCGACAACGGCACGGTCGAAGGATTGCTGGAAGTCAGCAGGACCTTCCGTCCGGGCAAGAGCGTCGTGATTCCGTACGGCGAGATCGGTGCCAACTACGCCTTCATCCGCCCCCAGGACGGCGGCATCCTGACCTCCGACCTGCGCCTGGCCTCCACATCGGCCTGGCTCGGCTCACTTCGCGTGGGCGCGCGTGCGCTGGTGTCACAGGCGATGTTCGTGGAGGCGAGCGCGGGCTACCTGAGCCTGGGCCAGGGCGACAACGATGTCTGGGAGTTCAGGCTGTTCCTGTCGTGGGCGTTCTGATCCATCCCGCCGGACCTGACCTCAATCCGCGAACGCGCTCAGCCATTTCCACCGTGCATCATCCTTTGCGCGGATCTCATCGGCGGCCGTGCCGTAGTCGTGGGTTCCACTGCCGGCAAGCAGCCGCAACGGAGGATCGGCCAGTCCGGAGACCTTCAGGATGAGGGCGGCGATCCGGGCGGGATCCGTGTTCGACTCCAGGTAGTCCGTCGACTTCATCATCCGCGCAGTGGCGCCCGATGTCGCAGCGTAGGCCGGACTGCTGGGGATGATCGTGAGTGATGAATCGTCGGCGAAATCCGTCCTCATGCCGCCAGGCTCGATTGCCGTGACATGTATGCCAAGCGGCCTGATCTCCAGCGCCAGGGACTCTACGAACCCGGCCAGGGCCCACTTCGATGCGTAGTACGCCGCCGCACCAGGAGTGGCAATGCGCGCGCCGATCGACGACACCTGGATGATGTGGCCAGCGCCCTGCCCTCGCAGAACCGGCAGTGCGGCCTTGATCACATTCACACTACCGAGGAAGTTGGTTTCGAGCTGTGCGCGGATCGCCGACATGGGCATGTCTTCGACGGATCCGACAATGCCGAATCCGGCGTTGTTGATCACCACATCGATCCGCCCAAAGCGCTCCACACCGGCCTGGACCGCCATTTGTGCCCCGTCGACATCGGTGACGTCGAGTGCAACCGGCAGGACCCGGCCTGCATGGCGAGCGACGAGATCCGCGAGCTGATCAGGGTCTCGCGCTGTTGCAATCAATTGATGCCCGGCTTCGAGAACCGAAGTTGCGATGCTTCGGCCGAGCCCGCGGGCACTGCCTGTCAATAGGAACGTCTTCATTCCGGAACTCCTTCTTCATGGGTAGAAGTTCCTATTGGATGGGCACGTTGTATCCCTACTGTTTCCGGCGACGAGGGTTATGTAACCCCGTGTGGGAGGCGCGGTAGCCAGCATGCTCCCCGTATGCCGGCCCTAGAGGCCTTCCAGTGCCTTGGCCGTCGCCTTGCGAACTCCCGTATCGAACCCTTCGGTGAAGCGCGCGTACACGTTCTCAAGCATTCCCTTCGCTTCCTTCCTCCTCCCTTGCGCGGCCTTTGCTTCCGCCATTGCCAGGGCAACGCTCATTTCCCACTCGAGCGCACCTTGCGACTTCGCGCACGCCATCGCCTGCGACAGCACCCGGTCGATCTGGATCTGCCTGGTGCCAGGCATTATCCGCATCACTTCGGCCTTGGTCCTGAGCAGGTCCGCGAAACTGACGAGGCCTCCGGTT
Organism: Lysobacter sp. Soil_C_59; assembly: GCF_057656415.1. Classification (NCBI taxonomy): domain Bacteria; kingdom Pseudomonadati; phylum Pseudomonadota; class Gammaproteobacteria; order Lysobacterales; family Lysobacteraceae; genus Lysobacter; species Lysobacter sp. Soil_C_59. Next base: position 7,202 of record NZ_JBDGKK010000003.1, read on the forward strand.
TGCTCGGCCAACCCGATCGACTCGTTGATTGCGTCCAGGGCCCCTGCCGCATCGCCCAGCTGGCGCAGCGACTCTGCCAATGCCTGCAGCGCGTCACTCCGTATCACCGTCAACTTGGGCGGCTGCAGCATGTCCAGGCATTGCCGCAGATGCATCACGGCCTCCTCCGGTCGTCCGCGATGCAGGAGCAGATGCCCATTGAGGTAATGCCCCATGGGCAGTCGCGTGCCCATCTTGTACTCGTTGGCCACCTCCGCCAGTTCCTGGATCAGCAGTTCGGCGAGGTGGTCGAGCTTGTTCTGGAGAAAGATCGGGAAGCACAGGACGACACTGATGTAGAGCGAGTCGGGATGGCGACGGGAGTCGTCGACGATGCGCCTTGCCAGTTCCAGTGCCTGGAGGGGGAATCCCCGGACCCATTTGACCCGCGCCATGCTGGCGATGGCGATGACCTGTTCCTTCATTTCGAAGTACACGAGCCGGCGCACGCCGTGTTCGGCGACCAGCCGCGAGCTGCGGGCGAAACTCTCGTCCGATTCGAGTTGGCGCCCGGTGTAGTGGTTGGACGATCCGCTCATCCAGGCGGCAACGATGGCCTCGCGCGGCCCACCCCTGGCCGCTGCCAATGTCGCGTAGCGCTCTGAAACAGCGAGCGACTCGGGGAACCGTCCATTGGACATCATGGCCAGATGCAGTCCCGCCAGGAATCGGAACGTCGCACCGACATCGTCAAGTGCGACGCTGATCGCCAGTCCCTGCTCGACGATGGCGGTCATCTCGCCGTCGTAGTCGCCCATGACGTAACAGGCGACGGCCAGTGATTCCAGAAGGCTCATGTCGACGCCGGTCGAGCGCAAATGGTCCGGCATCGCGGCAAGCGCACGCTTGCAGCAGCGCTTGCAATCGTTCAACAGCGAATGCTCCAGGAACAAGGAGGCTGCGAGGCTGCTCATCTCGACACCCAGAGCCACGTCGTGACGCGCCGCGAAGCACCAGTCCATCGCGACGCGTACATTGCCGATGTCCGGCGGCCGGGGGCTCTCGCCGCCCGTCGGGTTGACGCGACCATGAAGCGAGTACTCGCGTAGCTGGTCGGCGTAATAGCTCGCATGCCGGCCTGCCACAGCCCCTGCATCCGCAGTGGCCGCCAGCTTGGCGACGGCGTACGCGCGCGTGGTCTCCAGCAGCCGGATGCGGGTTTCGCCCTCTGTCGAACTTGCGACGATCAGTGACTTGTCGACCAGGTCGCAGATTGCCTCCCCTGCCTGCAAGCTGCCGACGGTGTCGTCCGAGATGACATGAATGGCCGCCTCCAGGGGAAATGCTCCCGCGAACACGGACAGCCGGTAGAGCACGATGCGATCGCGTTGCGGCAGCAGGTCATGCGACCAGGCGATCAGGGCTTCCACGGATTGATGGCGCGGTATCGCATCCCGGCGCCCTTGCCAGAGCAGTGCGAACTGACTTGCGAGCAGATCCGATACGCCTTGCACGCCGTACGCCCCTACCCTGCTGGCCACCAGGCCGATGGCCAGCGGGTTGCCATCCAGTCGTCGACAGATCGCCGCCACCACCGGAGCATCTTCGTCGCCGAGGGGCTTTAGCGCGCCGCCTTCGCGGGCACGGTCGACGAACAGTTGCACGGCGGGCCACGCCATCGCCTGCTCTGCGGTCAGTCGCGTGGTGCTGGGCGGGGAACCCAGCGGCCGCAGCAGATAAACGTGCTCGTCGGCCAGGCGCAGGGCCTCGCGACTGGTGTTGAGGAAATGAACCGTGCCCGTGTGCTCGAGGGTGCGGACGCACAGGTCGGCCACGGCACTGATCAGGTGCTCGCAGTTGTCCAGCAAGAGGAGCGTGCGCCGCAGTGAAAGCACGTCGATCAGTCCGGCAAGCTCGACCGGTCCCGACGGCATGTAGCCGATGGCAGTCGCCACCGCTTCCAGGACGCGCTCCTCGCTCGTCACCGTGCTCAGGTCGATGAAGTAGATCGAGTCGCCGAACGATCCGACTGCATGGGCCATCAGCAACGCCAGCGTCGTCTTGCCCGCGCCGGCCGCGCCGACGATGGTGATCAGGCGATGATCCGGCAGCAGCCGTGAAAGCTCTTCGATGCTGTCCTCGCGACCCAGTGCCCGCTCAAGGGGGGCGGGCAAGTGCGGCCACGCCGTCTGGCGTCGACCCGCGCCGCGATCTTTCGCCACCGCTGGCTCATCCGCACCGTCCGACCGCCGCACGGGGGCCGCGAAGCAGTAGCCGCGGCCGGCAATGCTTGCGATGTAGCGCGCGCCATCGCGTCCGCACCCCAGCACCTTGCGCAGGTTCGCCACCTGCACGCGTACGTTCGACTCCTCGACGACCAGCCCCGGCCAGGCGATGGCCATCAGCTCCCGGCGCGTCAGCACGTTTCCGCTGTTCTCGACCAATGCAACGAGAATGTCGAAGGCACGACTGCCAAGCGCAACGTCGCTGTCGTGTTGCTGCAAGACGCGCGTCGTCGGGCACAAGCGAAATGGCCCGAACTCGAATACGCAACTCATGTCCTGCGCTCCTGCGACCACTGGCGGCTTAGGAGGGAGACGGGTGACGGCCACCCCACTGATGAGGTGTGCTCGCCAGCGCACTTTCCAGTGGTTTTACCCTTTGAACACGGTAACGCGCAACGTGCCCTGGCCCATCGACGGGACTGGGCTTGCATGGACCGCTGCCGCGTCGATCCCCGAACCCTTGACGTCACCCCGCTGGCACGGACGATGCATACTGGGTTGCAGGCGCTAGCATCGACTCAGCAAGGCATCGACCTTCGTGTTGCGGCATTGGGGATCCCCATGGCAGCTGAATCCGCGAACAGCCAATTGATCCAGGCCGTCATTCTGCTTGGCGCGGCGGTGCTGGTCGTGCCGCTGTTCCGACGACTCGGACTTGGATCGGTATTGGGATACCTCACCGCAGGGCTGGTGGTGGGCCCGTTTGGCCTGGGGTGGTTCACCGACTCCCGGGCGATCCTGCACGTCGCCGAACTTGGTGTGGTGATGTTCCTGTTCGTGATTGGACTGGAGATGCGACCGTCGCACCTGTGGGACCTTCGCCGCGAGATATTTGGCCTGGGATCGCTGCAGATCGTCACCTGCGCCGCGGCGCTCACCGGCGTCGGCCTGCTGTTGGGGTGGCCACCGCCGGTGGCCTTCATTGGCGCCATGGGCTTCGTGCTCACCTCGACCGCGATCGTCATGCAACTGCTGTCCGAGCGCGGCGACCTGGCCCTGCCGGACGGCCAGAAGATCGTCTCCGTGCTGCTGCTGGAAGACCTGTTGCTGGTGCCGTTGCTGGCCTTGGTGGCATGGATGGCGCCCGTGCAGGAGCAGACGACCACTGGCGGGCGCTGGCTGTCGGTGCTGGTCGGCCTGGCCGCATTGCTCGCGCTGGTCGCCGCTGGCAAGTGGCTGCTCAACCCGCTGTTCCGGATCCTGGCCGGAGCCAAGTCGCGCGAAGCGTTGAGCGCAGGTGCCCTCCTCGTCGTCCTGGGTGCGGCGCTGCTGATGGAAGTGGGCGGCTTGTCGATGGCGATGGGCGCGTTTCTTGCCGGTGTCCTGCTGTCGGAGTCGAGCTTCCGCCACCAGCTGGAAGCCGATATCGAACCGTTCCGCGGCATCCTGCTGGGGCTGTTCTTCCTGGCCGTCGGCATGGCCCTGGACGTGTCGGTCGTGCGCGCCAACTGGCCCCTGCTGGTCACTGGCGTGCTGGCCATGATGGTGGCCAAGGCGGCGTGCATCTACGTCGTCGCGCGCGTGTTGCGCAGCAGCCATGCCGAGGCGCTCGACCGTGCATCGCTGATGGCACAGGGCGGTGAGTTTGCCTTCGTGCTGTATTCGACCGCTGCCATGACGGGTGTGATCAGTGCGCAGGCCAATGCCCTGTTCACTGCCATCGTGGTGTTGTCGATGGCCTTGACGCCGCTGGTATGCCTGCTGGTCAAACGTCTGCTTCCACACCGTACTCAACCTTCACTGGATGGCCTGGACATGGCCTTCGGCGTGTCCGGCCGCGTGCTGATGATCGGCTTCGGTCGCTTCGGCCAGGTGGTGAGCCAATCGCTGCTCGCACGCGACGTCGATGTCACCGTGATCGACACCGATGTCGAGATGATCCAGGCGGCCTCGGATTTCGGCTTCAAGGTTTACTACGGCGACGGCACGCGCCTGGACGTCCTGCGCGCCGCTGGCGCGGGCCAGGCAAGCGTCATCGCGATCTGTACAGATCACCGCGATACGACCAACTGCATCGTCGAGTTGGCGAAGGCAGAGTTTTCCCAGGCCACCTTGATGGTCCGGGCCTACGACCGCGAGCATGCATGGCACCTGGCCGGTGAAGGCGTCGATTTGTTTGTACGCGAGACCTTCGAGTCGGCGTTGAACTTCGGCAGCCTGACACTGCGGCAGCTGGGCGTGACGCCGGCCGAGGTCGACCGGATCGCCGATGGCGTGCGCCGCCAGGACGCCGAGCGTTTCGCCTATGAGCTGGCCGGCGGCGATTGGGTGACCGGCGCGGTGATGAGCTTCCACAAGCGGCCGCAACCCGTCCCGCTTACCCCTCCCCGGCGCGAAAGCCGGGCCCTCAACGAAGCGGCCGACGCCGCGACGCGCCCGGAATGAATGCGAAGGTCCCGCCATGAATCACGCAGTGCTCACCGCCATGCTGGCGCCGGCCTTCTTCCTGACGGCCACCGGATCGTTCCTGATCGCGGCCAATAATCGCCTGGCCCGCATCATCGATCGCGCCCGCACGCTCATCGAGGAAGCGGAGAAGACGCAGGACGACGAGTCGCTCGCCTGGATCGAAGCGCACATCAAGATGCAGAAGCGGCGGAGCATGGTCGTCCTTCGCGCCACGCAGTTGCTGTACACCGCGACCACCTTCTTCGTGGCCACCAGCATTGCCGTGGCAATCAACAGTTTCAGCGGGTGGCGCCTGGATTCCTTGCCGATCCTGCTGGCGTCGTTTGGCGTGGTCACCCTGCTCTTTGCAAGCCTGCTGCTGGCGCGCGAGTCGTGGCTGGCCGTGACCGCCATCAATGAGGAGATGGACCGGTGCCGGACGAGGCGTACCGCCGGCACCAGGTGATGGATCACCGCGGGCAGGCCGCCCCGCTGGCAATCCACGCATCGACCAGCGCACCGAACTGCTTCTGCGTCCCTGGCGCAGGCGTCCGCCCCGAACCTGGATTCCACGCCCATCCGACCAGGGTGTCGGTGCCCATGTGATGGCTGATCTTCGCCAGGTCACGGTCGCCGTTGCGCTTGAGGTCCTTCAACTGCTCGCAGATCTGGCCCAGCGACTTGCCCTGCCAGGCCATCGAGGCGGGGGCCAGCGCCCAGTGCGCGTCGCCGGGAATCGTCCGCACCGTGTCGCCCAGGGTCATCGAGTTCGCCTTGCCGTGGCAGCTGTTGCACGGCATGCCTGGCAGGCCGTGATTGTCGGCACCACCGGCCACTTCGGGCACGTGCGGATGCAGGTCATCGCCCTGCGTGGGGGCGCGCTCCACCGGATGGCAGTTGAGGCAGCGTGGATGCTGCAGCACTTTGCCCGCCTCTTCGAACAGCGCGACCGAGCGCTTGCGCTGGTCCTTGATGCCATCGAATTCGGAGACGTCCTTGAGTCCAGGTGCCGACGTGGCCGTGGCAGCACTGGGCCTGGTTACGGCGTTCTGCGCCCAGGCCACGGCCAGGCACGCGGAGGTGGCGACCACGATCATGGCCGCGATTGCATTACGCCTCATGACGGCCTCCTTTCAGCAGCGCGGTATCGATCGGCAAGTCGAAGATGCGCTTGCCGGTGGCATGGAAGATCGCGTTGGTGACGGCCGGGAAGATTCCCGAGGTGCCCGGTTCGCCGACACCGCCTGGATCTAGCGTGCTCGGCACGATATGCACTTCGACCGGCGGCGCCTCGCGCATCCGCACCACCGGGTAGCTGTCGAAGTTGCTTTCGACGATGCGTCCGTTGGCGACGGTGACCTTGCCGTACAACGCCGCCGACAGGCCGAAGATCACTCCGCTCATCAGCTGCGCCTTGACGATGTCGGGATTGACGGCCACGCCGCAGTCGATCGCGCAGACCACGCGCTCCACCTTCAGCTTGCCGTCGGGCGCCACGCGCACCTGCGCGACGGTGGCAAGGAAGCTGCCGAAGCCTTCCTGCACCGACATGCCCAGGCCCTGGCCCTTCTCGAGCTTGCGCCCCCAACCTGCCTTGTCGGCGGCGAGGTCCAGCACCGCCAGCGAGCGCGGGCTCTTGCCCAGAAGTCTCCTGCGGTACTCAACCGGATCGACGCCGGCGCGCTGCGCCAGATCGTCGATGACCGACTCGACGACGAACACGTTGCGGGTATGGCCCACGCCGCGCCAGTTGCCCACGTGCAGGCCCTCGGGGGGTTCCTGGCGCACGTAGTCCACCAGCGCGTTGGGGAAGTCGTACGGTCCGGCTGCGCCGTTGACTGCGTCGTAGTCGACGCCGTCCTTGAAGAAGATCGGCAGGAACACCGCCATGATCGCCGGCCCCACCACGCGGTGACGGAAACTCACCGGCATGCCGGCGCGATCGGTGCCGACCCAGACGCGGCTGTGGTTGTGGTAGCGGAAGTAATCCTGCTGGATGTCTTCCTCGCGGCTCCAGGTCACCTTCACCGGCGCATCGACGTGCTTGGCGATGCGTACGGCCTGGGTCACGTAGTCCGCCTCCAGGCGCCGGCCGAAGCCACCGCCCAGCAAATGGTTGTGGACGACGACCTTCTCCAGCGGCAACCCCGATGCTTCTGCTGCGCGCTTCTGGGCCCGGCCAAGCACCTGGCAGCCCACCCAGACCTCGCAGCGATCCCTGGTCACGTGCGCGGTGCAGTTGATTGGCTCCATCGCCGCGTGCGCGAGCATGGGCTGGCGGAACGTGGCCTCGTAGGTCTTTGCGGCGCGTGCCTGGGCGACATCGCCGACCTTGACTGCGACCACGCCGTCGCGCTCCAGCCCGGCGTCGCATTGCGCCACCAGCGCAGCGGTGTCGAGTCTGGCGTTGGCGCCTTCGTTCCAGCGGATGTCGAGGGCTGCCAATCCCTTGCGTGCAGCCCAGGTGTTGTCAGCCACCACGGCCACCAGGTCGTCCAAGACGACGACCTGTTTGACGCCGCGAACGGCCAGCGCCGGTGCCTGATCGACACCTGCGACGCGCCCGCCGAACACCGGCGTCGCGCGTACCGCGGCAAAGCGCACGCCCTTGGGCAGCGCATCGATGCCGAACTTCGCGGTCCCGTTGACCTTGGCCGGCGTATCGACCCGTTTGACCGCATGGCCGACCAGCTTGTAGTCGGCGATCGGCTTCAGCGGTGCCTTCTCCGTAGGAGCCGGCAACGTCGCCGCCGTCGCGACCAGATCGCCGTAACCCAGGCGCTGGTCGTTGCCGGGGTGGATGACCTGCCCGTGCTCGGTACGGCACTGCGCCGGCGACGACTTCCAGCGCTTGGCCGCGGCCGCGACCATCAGTGCACGGGTGTCGGCACCGGCCTGGCGCAGCGTCGCCCAACTGCCCGGCAACGAAGCCGACCCGCCGGTGATCTGCCCGCCATAAACCGGATGGCTGTAAAGCTTCTCGTCCGGCGGCGCGTGTTCCACCGTCAGCTGGTCCATGCCGATGTCCAGCTCCTCGGCCAGCAGTTGCGCCTGCGAGGTGTAGGCGCCCTGCCCCATTTCGACGTACGGCACGATCAACGTCACCGCCCCCGTGGGAGCGATGCGTATGAAAGCGTTGGCCGACCATGGCTGGCCGCCTTTTGCAGCACGTGCGGCCAGCGCGGGGCCGTTGAGGCTGAAGCCGACGACCAGGCTGCCGCCGACCACGGCGACGGTCTGCAGGAATGCACGGCGGGACTGGCGAAAGTCCCCGATTGCCGCGGCCAGGTGTTCGTCGCGTGGATGCGCGCTCATGTCGCACTCCCCTGCCCGCCCACCTGCTGCGCCGCCAGCTTGATGGCGCCGCGGATGCGCTCATACGTGCCGCAGCGGCAGATGTTGCCACTCATGACACTGTCGATATCGTTGTCGGTGGGGGCGGCATTGCCGGCAAGCAGTGCCGCTGCCGACATCAGCTGGCCGGACTGGCAGTAGCCGCACTGCACCACTTCCTTCTCCAGCCAGGCCTGCTGCAGCGCCCGGCCAACGGGAACTTCATGCAGCGCCTCGATCGTCCGCACTTCGGAATCCCCGACCGCGGCGATCGGCGTGATGCACGACCGTCTGGGCACGCCATCGATATGCACCGTGCAGGCACCGCACAGCGCCACACCGCATCCAAATTTCGTGCCGGTCATCTGCAGCACGTCGCGCAGCACCCACAACAATGGCGTGTCGTCGTCGACGTCCACGGTGTGCGGGGTCCCATTCACTTTGATCGTCGTTGGCATCGCTGGCTCGCTCGCAACGGCTCAACCGGAAGGACCACGGCCAAGGCCAGGTGACCATCCTTGGGAACAGGGGACCTCCTCCATCGACTCTGCGTAACCCGTGGCGCGCGGTGGCCACCGTCAGTCCATCACGCCTGCATCCGTCGGCGTGCCTGCAGCGCGTTCTGGAACGTGCGCTTTACCGGGCCCAGTGCCTGGACGAACTCCAGTTGCTCACCTTCCGGCCCCTTGCAGTAGATCAGCGACCAGCCGTCGGACTGACCCTGCGTGATCTTGTTCGAATTCGCGTCGAGCGGCGCGGCCTGTCGTTGCTGTTCGGTCGTCACGGTGATGACGCGGTTCGCCCGTACCTGGCTCATCCCGCGACGGGCGGACTCGGCCTCGAGGTCGCGGATGAACGTGTTGAAGTCGACATCGTCGCGCAGGTAGAAGCAGATGTGCATCGAACGCGGATAGGCCGGACTCATGTGGTCGCGGGCCTCGGCGAAGCTGTTGCCGGTTCCCATCGGCTGGTCGGCGTCGCGGTACTGCAGCAGTTCGATCACGACGTTGTCGAACTGCACGAAACGCACGTCCAGGCGCTGCGCTCCTCCGCGGAGGTCCGGAATGCCACGGGTGCGCGGGTTGACCTTGCGCTCGCGTGCAAGGATGTCCTCGTCGGTCAATAGGGTGTTGTGGATGCGCTCGCCCTGGAAGTCGCCATCGCGCATGACCTCGTTGCCGCCGAGCACTTCGGTATAGAACTCGAATGCGCGATCCATGTTCTGAACGGTCACGCCGAAGTGCTGGACGCCCTGCAGGCGCGCGCCTATCGAACCCGGGGCAAGCTTGTGTTGGGCTTGTTGCGCCATGCCCGAAGCAACCAGCTGGCCCGGCAGGGCCGCGACGGCGAGCCCGGCGATCACGGTGGCACCGGTAGTGCGAAGGACCTCGCGACGACCTGGATCGACCCCGGAAGCTTCATCGAGTTCTTTCATCACGTGCCTCCAGGCCGTTATCGGAAGTTTCAGGCGCGCATCATTTACTTCTTGTCGACCGGAACCAGCTCGGCGACAACCACAGGCAGAACGGTGAACGCCTGCCGCTCGGCCAGCGATTCGATGACGGACAGGTAGTGCTTGAAATGCGGGGTTTCACGATGGGCCGCCAAGGCGGCCTCGCTTCGGTAGAGCTCGTCGAGAACGAGGCGTCCCGGTCTCGCGGCGTCGTGCCAGATGTCCCAGCGCAGGTTGCCCGGCTCCTGCCGACTCGGCGCGACCATGCCGCGCAGCAGCGTTTCCAGTGCCTGCTCCTGCCCGGGCTTGGCGGTCAGGATCGCCAGGATCTTTGCGTGGGACTCCACAACGTCGGCTCCCAGGAACCAGTCATCGATCTTCATCGTGTCCAGTTATCCGCCGCACCGCAGCGCTTGAGAAGTTAAGAATCGTGAATTCTTGTGATTCAACCGCCGGCAAGCCCAAGGCGGCCGGGCGATTCACCACGTTTGCCGACGCTTAACACCCTGCCTTCGGCGTACGGCGCTAGCCTCAAGCCGAATCGGCACGGAACGGAAAGCCATGAAGACGAACCTGGTCCTCGCAGCGGCGATACTGCTCGCGCTGGCGTCCTGTTCTAGGCAGGAAGCGGCATCGCCTTCGAATACCACTGCTGCGTCGACGCCCGCCGCTGCGCCCGCCGGTGCGCCGCCGCCCGCCTCGGCACCCACCGTCGGCCAGGTCGAGATCGTCTCCGAGCTGGACATCACTCCGGGCAATGTCACCGCTTCGAAGGAGGGTCGCGTTTTCGCGAGCATCCACGGCATGCGGCGAGGACCCGTCCAGCTCATCGAGGTCACTGGGCGCAACACCTACGTTCCCTTTCCCGACGAGAGCTGGAACGCAAAGCCAGGCTCGGGCAAGGATGTGCTGAACACGCCACACGGCGTGCTCATCGACGGCCAGGACCGCTTGTGGGTCATCGATCACGGTAACTGGATGGACAAACCGCAGCCGCCGAAACTGCTCGCGTTCGATATCAACTCACGCAAGCTCGCGTACCGGCACGACTTCGACAAGGCCGCCGCACCTAAGGGACAGATTCTCCAGGACCTTGCCGTGGACGGTGATCGCGGGTTCGTTTACGTCGCCGACTGCGGCCCGGATCCGGCCATCGTCGTCGTGGACACCAACAAGAACACCGCGCGTCGATTCCGTGGTCATCCGTCACTGCAGTCCGAAGACGTCGAGCTTGTCGTCGAGGGCAAGCCGCTGCTCTTCCCCGGTGAGGGTGGCCGCATGGGCCCGGCCCGCGTGGGCATCAATCCCATCACCCTGTCCGCGGACGGCGAGACGGTTTACTTCGGCTCGATGAATGGCACCAGCTGGTACTCCGTGCCCGCTCGCCTCTTCAGGGAAGGAGCGAGCGACGCCGACATCGGCAAGAGCATCGCCCGCGTTGGCCCCAAGCCCCTGTCGGATGGCGCTGCGACCGATGCAGAGGGCAACCACTTCATCACCAACCTGCCCGACAACGGCATCGACATGCTGACCAGCGCCGGCAAGCTGCAACCACTGGTCAGGGACGAGCGCTTCCTCTGGGCCGACAACGCGCACTTCGGCCAGGACTCGTGGCTGTACGTGGCGATCACCCAACTGCATCGCAATCCGATCTTCACCGACGCCGAAGACCGGGGCCAGCCGCCCTACCTGATCGCCCGCATCTGGACCGGGACCCGTGGACAGCCGGGACGCTAGCGCTTTTGCAGGAGCAACCACCATGGCCAGGCGCACGTCGCCCATCTTCCACCGCTCGGTCGAAGCCGACGGTGTCGAGGTCTTCTACCGCGAATCCGGCGACAACAGCTCGCCGACGCTGCTGCTGGTGCACGGGTTCCCCACCAGCTCGCACATGTTTCGCAGGCTGGTAGCAGAGCTTTCGGACGCGTTCCATGTCGTCGCGCCCGACCTGCCCGGGTTCGGCTTTACCCGTGTCCCGGACGGTCGGAACTACGTCTATACCTTCGACGCCCTGGCGGCAACGCTGCGCGCTTTCGTCGATGCCCTGAAGCTGCATCGCTATGTGCTCTACGTATTCGACTACGGCGCACCCGTCGGTTTCAGGCTGGCGTTGGCCGCGCCGGAGCGCGTGACCGGCCTCATCAGCCAGAACGGCAATGCGTACATGGAAGGCTTGGGCGATGCCTTCGGTCCCGTGCGCAAGTACTGGGCCGAGCCTACCCGGGAGAACCTCGACGCATTGAGGAACGTTCTCACGCTCGAAGCGACCCGTTGGCAGTACGAGCACGGCGTAGCGGATCCGGCCCTGATCGCCCCCGAGGCGTACACGCTGGACTTTGCGCTGATGCAGCGCCCGGGCAACGACGAGATCCAGCTGCAGCTCTTCCACGATTACCAGCACAACCTGACCGCGTACCCGAAGTTCCAGGAGTTCATGCGCCAGGAGCAGTTGCCCACGCTGGTCATCTGGGGAAAGAACGATCCGTTCTTCATCCCGCCGGGAGCGCAGGCGTACCGGCGCGACAACCCCAATGCCCAGGTCGAGTTGCTCGACACCGGGCACTTCGCCCTGGAGACCCACGCCGGCTACATCATGCGGCGGATCCGCGAGTTCTTCCTGGCCGACGGATGAGCACGCGAGAAGGAGCAGTGAGCGCTCACCACACCTCGCAGCGATCCGCCTGCGGCCGCACCATCGGTGCATCGGCCTTGCACTGGAAAGCCTCGCGGAACTCCGGCAGGTTCGACAGCGGCCCATTGACGCGGTACTTGGCAATCGGGTGCGGGTCGCCCTGGACCATGGTGCGCTGCGTCTCCATGCGGGTTTCGTCGCCGCGCCACTGGCCCCAGGCGATGAAGAACTGCTGCTCGGGCGTGAACCCGTCGATGGTCGGCTCCGGACCCTTGCCTTCGCGCGACTTCAGGTAGCCGCGGTAGGCCAGCTTGGCACCGGCCAGGTCGCCGATGGACTCGCCCAGCACCAGCTTGCCGTTGTGGTGGACGCCCGGCTCGATGAAGTAACCCTCGAACTGGTTCACCACGCACTGACCCTTGGCCTGGAACTGCTTGTTGTCCTCGGGCGTCCACCAGTTGGCCAACCTGCCCTGCGCATCGAACTGCGCGCCCTGGTCGTCGAAGCCGTGGCTGATCTCGTGGCCGATGACCACGCCGATCGCGCCATAGTTGACGGCGTCGGTGGCATTCACGTCGAACGCGGGCGGCTGCAGGATGCCGGCCGGGAACACGATCTCGTTCTGCAGCGGGTTGTAGTAGGCATTCGACGTCGGCGGCGTCATGCCCCAGCGACTGCGGTCGGTCGGCTTGCCGACCTGGCTGCGATTGTCGGCGACGTTCCAGCGAGAGGCCGCGACGAGGTTGTCCCACGCCGAATCACGTGAGACCTCCACGCCCTTGTAGTCCTTGAACTTGTCCGGGTAGCCCAGCTTCGGGAAGAACGTGGCGCGCTTTTCCAGCGCCTTCTTCTTGGTGGCCTCGTCCATCCAGTCCAGGCCGGCGATGGTGTCGTCCATTGCCGCCAGGATGTTCTTCACCATGTCCTGCATGCGCGCCTTGGCTTCCGGCGGGAAATACTTCTCCACGTATTTCTGGCCGAGCGCTTCGCCAAGCTGGTTGTCGGTGAGCTCGGCGCAGCGCTTCCATCGCGGCTTGATCTCGGTGGCGCCGGTGAGGAACTTGCCGTTGAAGGCGAAGTTCTCCTCGACGAACGGCTGCGACAGCGAGTCCGCGGCGGTGTTGAGCACGTGCCACTGCAGGTAGGTCTTCCACTGCGGCAGCGGGGTCGACGCCAGTTCGGTCTGCACCTGCTGCAGGAACCTGGGCTGGGTTACGTTCAAGGCATCGTGCGGCATGCCGGCCGCGTCGAAGTACTGCGTCCAGTCGAAGCCGGGGGTGAGTTTGGCCAGGTCGGCGAACCTGGTCGGGTTGTCCTGCAGCTTCGGGTCGCGCAGCTGCACGTTGTCGAAGGAGGCCTGCGCCAGGCGCTTCTCGAAGGCGAACACGGTGTTGGCGTCCTGCTTCGCCTGCGCCGCAGGGACACCGGTCAGCTCGAACATCTTCGCCACGTGCACGAGGTACTTGGCCCGCGCTTCGACGAAACGCGGCTCGGTCTTGAGGTAGTAGTCGCGGTCCGGCATGCCCAGGCCACCGGCGTAGATGTGCGCGATGGTCCGGGACGGTTCGTGCAGGTCTTCGCCGGCGAACAGCGCGAACGGAACCGCAACGCCCACGGCCTGCAGCTTGCCGATCATGCGCTGCAGGTCGGCCTTGTCCTTGATCGCCTCGACCTCGGCCAGCCAGGGCTGCACCGGCTTGCTGCCCAGCGCATTGACCCGCGACTCGTCCATGCATGCGGCGTAGAAGTCGCCAGCGAGCTGGCCCGCGCTGCCCTTGGGCCAGTCCGAGCGCGCGGACAGCTCGTCGAGGATGTCGCGCACGTGCTCCTTGTTGACCTCACCGGATTGCCAGCGCCGGCTCCAGCGATCCATGTAGTTCGGGATCGGGTTCTGTTGCCGCCACGCGCCGTTGGCGTAGTCGAAGAAGTCGGTGCAGGCATTGCCGTTGCGGTTGATGTCCTCGGGGTGTATTCCGTGCACCGCGCCGGCCGACGCAGTGGTGGCAGCGGCTAACAGAGCGACGAGCGGAAGGCTGGACCTGATCACGGCAACGCCCCTTGCTGGGATGGTGCCGGCAACTATAGCCGCACGGGTTGCGCGGACCCGTACCAGGAGTCCTGCCCGGTCGGTCCGGGACTCAGCTGTGCAGGACCGCTCCACCAGGCAGGCCATCGGCAATTAGCCGAAGCCGGACCATTGCCTCCTCCGGACCAAACCTGCCCGGCCGGCCATAGCTGCCCTTCTCCGGATGACTGTCGGAGCAGACGCTCGCAAGGACGGTGTCCGCCAGGTGCTGATGTGGCGCGATTCGATCGGCCAGCCTGCCCAGGACAGTCAGATCCTTCGCGTCGGCCCCATCGCCGTCGAGTGAGTATCGCCAGTAGAAGTTGTCGTAGCTGGCGCAGAAATCCCAGAACGGCAGGCGCCCGGATGCGCACAGGCGCACCAGCTCGTCATGGCGATCCAGGTCGCTGACCAGCTCGGTCTCATTCGGGTACATGACCATGGCCTCCATCGGCGTCAGATGCCACGAGCCCGAAGGAGGAACGTCTTGAGGGCTTCGGCGTAGCGGTAGTCCGCGGGCGACAGGCGCGATTGGACGTCCTCCAACTGCGCGCGGAACGCCCAGCACAGGGCAAGCATCTTCTCGTGGCCTTCGGCCTCGATCACCGCGGTTCGGCGGCGCACTTCAATCATGTTGTCCATGACAGGTCTGTCCATGGCAGACCTAACGGCATCCGCGCTCCATGACGCGGTGCAGGCTTGAATGTAGCACCTTTGTCCCACCACGCACCGCGCGCCCTCCCCCGGCCCCCTCAAGCATGCGGCGAGGCCCCAGACAGACCATAATCGGGCCACTGATCGCACCGCGGGAGGGCGGAGTGAGAACACCCGGCGAGATCCCCCAGGAAAACGGGGGTTGGCACGAAGACATCGAAGACGCCGCCTATCGTGCATTGGTGGAGTCGGTGCGTGACTACGCCATCTTCCTCCTGGACGACGAAGGCTACATCCGCAGCTGGAACCAGGGCGCCGAACGCATCAAGGGCTACAAGGCGCACGAGATCATCGGCAAGCACTTCTCCGTGTTCTATCCGCAGGACAGGATCGATCAGGGCTGGCCGGAACATGAGCTCGACGTCGCCGGTTCGACCGGCCGCTTCGAGGACGAAGGCTGGCGGCTGCGGAAGGACGGCACGCGTTTCTGGGCGAACATCGTCTTCACCCGGATCGACCATCCGGACGGCACCCTGCGCGGGTTCGCCAAGATCACGCGAGACCTGACCGAGCGGCGCGCCAACGAACAGCAGCTCGCCCGCAGCGAAGAGCGCTTTCGCCTGATGGTCGACAACGTCCGCGACTACGCCATCTTCATGCTCGACACGCAGGGCCACGTCGCCAGCTGGAACAAGGGCGCGCAACAGATCAACGGCTACCTGCACGACGAAATCGTCGGCCGCCACTTCTCGGCGTTCTACCCGGCGGAGGTGATCGCCGAAGGCTGGCCCGAGCGCGAACTGCAGATCGCGCTTGCCGAAGGGCGCGTGGAAGACGAGAGCTGGCGGGTCAGGAAAGGCGGAGTGCGATTCTGGGCCAGCGTGGTGATCACGGCGCTGTTCGACGATGAAGGCCAGCACATTGGTTTTGCGAAGGTGGTCCGCGACCTGACCGATCGCCGCCGCATACGGACGCTGGAAGACGAAGGCCAGCGCCTGACGACGTTCCTGGCCATGCTGGCGCATGAGTTGCGCAACCCGCTCGCACCGATCGCCAACTCGGTGGCGATCATGCAAAGCCAGCCGATCGAGTCGGAAACCCTGCGGTTCTGCCGCGATGTCATCGGCCGGCAGACCGCGCAGCTGACCCGACTGGTCGACGACCTGCTCGACGTCAGTCGCATCACCAGCGGCAAGATCCAGCTCGAGCGTGCCGTGTTCGACCTGCGCATCGCCATGACCCAGGCGATGGAAACCATCACCCCCGATGCGGAGCGGATGGATCAGTCGCTGCGCATCGAGCTGCCCGACGACCCGGTGTGGGTACAGGGTGATCTCGCGCGCATGCTCCAGGTGTTCGCCAACCTGCTCAGCAATGCGGTGAAGTTCACACCGTCGGGGGGAACGATCTCCGCTGCCATGGTGGTCAATGGCGCCCGGACCGAGGTCCGGGTCGCGGACTCCGGCCCTGGCATTCCTCCGAAGCGCCTGGCCGATGTTTTCGGCCTGTTCGTCCAGGGCGAACCACATTCGCCGCAGGCACAGGGAGGGCTCGGCCTTGGACTGAGCCTGGTGCAGCAACTGGTGTCGCTGCACCACGGCGAAGTCAGTGCGTTCAGCTCTGGCGAGCCGGGCAAGGGAGCCGAGTTTCTGGTCGTCCTGCCAACGGTCGCCCGCCCCCTGGAGGCGGCCGCCACGCCGCCGCCGGTTCAACCGGCCATGTCGCGTCACGTACTGGTGGTGGACGACAACCGCGATGCTGCCGACACGCTGCAGCAGCGCCTGCAGGAATGGGGCTATCGCACGGACACGGCCTATGACGGTCGCAGCGCCATGGCTGCCATTCGCGGTGCCCGATTCGATGCAGTGCTGCTGGACCTTGGATTACCGGACGTCAGTGGCCTGGAGGTCGCTCGTCTCCTGGGCAAGGCGATGAACAACCCGCCGCCCCTCATCGCGGTGACGGGCTACGGGCAACAGTCCGATCTTGCCGCGACGAAGGACGCGGGATTCCGCGCCCACCTGACCAAGCCCCTGCGTCCGGATGAAGTCGAGCGCGCGTTGTCGCAGCTGTTCGGCGAGGCCGGGAGCGGCACGTTGCCTGCGGCCGACTGACCGGAGGCCCTAACCTGCGCTGGCGCGTGCGTCAGCGCCGGAATCAGCATCCGGACTCTCGTTGCTCGCACTACGCCCCAGGTCGGCAATCTTGTAGCCGGCCGTCAGCATCGTATGCAGCAGCGGCCGGTCGGACTCCGAGTCGATGGCCCTGCGCACCTGGTAGATATGGCTGCGCAGGCTGTCGGACTCCGGCTCCTCGCCCATCCACACCGCGCGTACGATCTCTTCGCGGCTGACCACGCGCGGTGCATGGCGCATCAGGATGGTCAGGATGCGCAGCGCCGTCGGCGTCATGTGGACTTCCTGGCCACCGCGGCTCACCTGCATCGTCTCGACATCCAGTACCAGGTCGGCGACCTGGAGGACCGTGCCCGCGACCTCCCTGCGGCTGCGCTTGAGCAGTGCCGCCACGCGCGCCCGGAGTTCCTCGGCGGCGAAAGGCTTGGTCAGATAGTCGTCGGCGCCGGCATCCAGGCCGCTCAGCTTGTCCTCCAGCGCGTCGTGCGCGGTCAGCATCAGGATCGGCGGCGCCTTGCCCTGCTTCTCACCGATGCGCCGGCAGACGTCGATGCCGTCCAGGCGGGGCAGCGAACGATCGAGGATCACAAGGTCGTAGTTGACCTCCCCCAGCAGCCGCAGTGCTTCGACGCCGTCGCGGGCGAAATCCACCTCGTAGCCGCCGAGCTCCAGGCATTCGCCGATCAGCTCGGCAATGGCCGGATGATCCTCGACGACCAGGATCAGGCAACCTTCATTGATGCGCATCTCACTTCCCCCTGTGCAGTGCCCGCAATACGCGGATGGTTCATGTCATTGGCCGCATGTCCTTTGCGCCGGGTGGTGTTTCGGTCTAAGTCGTGCTCTCGTCGTGGAGCGGTAACGTCAGGTGCAATCGCTGGCCGGATGGCCCGTCGTCGCGGATGGCGAGATCGCCGCCATGGCCGCGTGCGATCGCTAGCGCGATCAGTGCGCGCAATCCCATGCCGTCACCCAGCGATGCCGGCCTTGGTTGGGCAAACAGTGTGTCGAGCGAGCCATCGTCGGCAAGCGCCGGACTCAGCGCACCTTCCAGATGAATCACGCCGCCGGCGCGATCGACCGAAACGGTGGCAATGGCGTCCCGGCGGCTGCCGTCAACCGCGGGCGACGACATCAGCCAGAACATCGTCGAGAACAGGCTGGCCAGCCGCGGGGCGTCGCCCTGCACGCGTGCATGTTCGGCCCCCTCGCCGTACTCGATCTGGATGCCGCCGCCACCGGCGACGCTGAGCGTGCCCTCGATGATCAGCATCAGGTCGACCGGGCCACGGATGTGCAGCAGGCGGCCCTGGTCGGCGCGCACCCAGTCGTTGACTTCGTCGATCATCGAAACCAGGCGCCGGATCTGCCGGTCGATCAGTTCGAAGAGGTCATCACGCTCGGCACCCTCGCTTGCGCCATGGCGAAGCAGGTACAGCGCGGACTGGATCGGCGACAAAGGCTCACGCAGGTCGTGGGCCCATTTGCCCATCCACGCCGGAGTCGAATTGCTCATCATGACTGCTCCGGTTGCGGTGGTCGTCCGCGTTGATGGCAGATGTCCTGGATGGCCGCGATTTCCGGCGGTTTGACCAGGTGATGGTCGAAGCCCGCCAAGCGGGTGCGTTCCCTGTCCTCCGGCTGACCCCAGCCGGTTACCGCGACGATTACCAGGTCGTCAGCGCCACCGTCACGGACCGAACGCGCAATGTCGTAGCCGCTGCGTTTCGGCATGCCCACGTCGAGGAACATCACCGCCGGGTTGAAACTGCGCAACTCGTCTTCCACCCGCAGCGGATCGTAGATGGCCCGGGCATCCTGTCCGAGCATTCGCAGCATCGCCGCCAGCGTGTCGGCGGAGTCACGGTTGTCGTCTACTACCAGCATCCGCCTCGGTGCCGCCGCAGGCTTCGCGGCTTCAACGGTTTGCGCGACTGGCGTTGCCGGGGGAGCGTCGTCGTTTGCGGTTGCCGGCAACCGCACGGTGAAGGTGCATCCCTGCCCGATGCCTCCGCTGGTGACTTCCACGTGGCCGTCATGCATCTCCGCCAGTCGCTGCACCAGGGTCAGCCCGATGCCTAGGCCTCCCTGGCTGCGCTCCACGGCCACGTCGACCTGGTGGAAGCTGTCGAACACCCGGTCGAGCTGGTCCGCTGCCAGGCCGATGCCGCGGTCGGACACCCAGACCCGGATCCCGTCGCCCTCGCGCTCCGCGCCCAACTCGATGCGACCTGCGGCATCGGAGTATTTGGCCGCGTTGTTGAGGAGGTTGGCGAAGACCTGCGACAGACGGGCCTGGTCGGCATCCAGGTAGATGGGTTCGGCGGGCAACAGCACATGGAAATCGTGCCCACCCTGGTCAATCCATGGACGGGCACTGTCGATCGCCACGGCGACCGCGTCCTGAAGGACCACGCGACTGCGCTTGAGCTGCAGCTTGCCGCGCGAGATCCGCGCAATATCGAAGAGATCGTCGATGAGCCGGACCAGCAGCGCGACCTGGCGTTCCATCAGACCCAGCAACGGATCGGATTCGCCCGGCGCGCCGAGCCGGCGCAACGCCAGCGCATTCTGCAGCGGTGCCAGCGGATTGCGCAGCTCATGCGCCAGCGTGGCAAGGAATTCGTTCTTGCGCTGGTCGGCTTCGCGAAGGCGCTCCTCGGCTTTCACCCGCTCGGCATTCTCGGCCAGCAACTGGTCGTTGCGCGCGGCCAGCGCCTCGTTGGCTTCGCGCAGCGACGCGTTGAGCTGCTCCAGCTCGCGGGCCTTCTCCAGCTGCAAGGTCTGGTTGGCCGCCGACAGGCTGGCATTGATCGCCTGCAGTTCGCGCCGTTTGCGGTACAGCTCGACCAGCACCGACACCTTGCTGCGCATGATCTCCGGGATGACCGGCACCATGATGTAGTCGACCGCGCCGAGCTTGTAGCCGCGCAGCCGGTCCAGGTCGCTGACGTTGACCGCCGTGACGAAGATGATCGGCGTGTTCTCGAAGCGCGGATGCTGGTGGATCAGGCTGGCCGTTTCGAAGCCGTCCATCCCCGGCATGTTCACGTCCAGCAGGATCACCGCGTACTCGTCCTGCATCAGCAGCTTGAGCGCGTCCAGGCCGGAGCGGGCGTCGACCAGGTCCTCCTCGAGCGGATCGAGGATCGCGTGATAGGTCATCAGCCGACCGGGCTGGTCGTCGACCAGCAGGATCTTGGCGCGCGACGGCTCGGTGACGTTCAGCGCTGAAGCCATTGCCGCAGCACTCCCAGCAACTGGTCGGTCACCACCGGTTTGGCGAGGTAGTCGGAGGCGCCGGCTTCCAGGCATTTCTCGCGGTCGCCCTTCATCGCCTTCGCGGTGAGGGCGATGATCGGAAGCGTGCGCCGGTCCGGCTGCGCGCGGATGGCGCGCATGGTGTCGTAGCCGTCCAGGCCCGGCATCATGATGTCCATCAGCACCAGGTCGAGCTCAGCGCCCTCGCCCACCCGGGCGATGGCTTCGCGTCCGTTGGAGGCGGTCGCCACGGACATGCCATGCCGCTCGAGCACGCTCGACAGGGCGAAGATGTTGCGGATGTCGTCATCGACGACCAGCACGTTCTTGCCGCGCAGGGCTTCGTCGGACTCGTGCAGGCTGCGGACCATGCGCTGCTTCGCCGGCGGCAGGTTGTCGATCACGCGATGCAGGAACAGCGCGGTCTCGTCGAGCAGCCGCTCGGGCGACTCCACGCCCTTGAGCACCACGCTCTTGGCCACGCGGCGCAGGCGATCGTCTTCCTCGGCGCTGAGGTCCTTGCCGGTGAAGACCACGATCGGCATCTGCCGCAGCCGCTCGTCGTTGTGGATGCGGTCGAGCAGGTCGAAGCCGCTCATGTCTGGCAGGCGCAGGTCCAGCACCGCGCAGTCGTACTGGCCATTGCCGAGCGCTTCCAGGGCGCCCTCGCCGGTACCGACCGTGTCGATGTCGACGTCGTCGTGGCGCAGCAGCTCGACGATGCTGAGCTGTTCGGCCGCATCGTCTTCGACCACGAGCAGCCGCTTGACCCGCGGCACCGTGTAGTCCTTGATCCGCTGCAGAGCGTCGGCGATGGATTCGGTCGAGGACGGCTTCGGCAGGTACGAGAACGCGCCACGCTCGATGCTGTGGTGGCGCCCTTCCTCGATGGTGACGATCTGCACCGGGATGTGGCGCGTCGACGGATCCTGCTTCAGGCGCGCAAGTACGGTCCAGCCGAGCATGTCTGGCAGGTAGATATCGAGGGTGATCGCGCTGGGGCGATACTCGCGCACCAGGCGCAAGGCATCGGCGCCGCGGCTGGCGACCAGCACCTGGAAGCCACGCGAACGCGCCAGGTCGCGCAGTACCGTTGCGTAGTGGGCATCGTCCTCGACCACCAGCAGCGTCGGGGTCTGCACGTTGAGTGCGTGGCGATCGTCGTCGATGGCTTCGGCGTCCGGAACGCTCGCCTCGTTCCATGCCGCCTCGGCCAGCTCCGCGCGCAGGTGACCGGGCTGGATGCCTGGCGAACTGTCACGGGCAGTGCCAGAGAGGCGCAACGGCAGGTACAGCGTGAACGTGCTGCCCTGCCCCTCGACGCTGTGCAGCCGCAACTCGCCGCCGAGAAGGCCGGCGATTTCACGGCTGATCGCCAGGCCAAGGCCAGTGCCGCCGTACTTGCGCGAGGTGCCTGCATCGGCCTGCTGGAAGGCTTCGAAGACGATGCGCTGCTTGTCCGGCGAGATACCGATGCCGGTGTCGCTGACTTCGATCGCGATCACCACCGGACTCGTGGACAACACGGGGTGTCCGTCGCTCCAGCCGCGCGTGGCGGCATTCGCACGCAACCAGACACTGCCCTGCTCGGTGAACTTGAAGGCATTCGACAGCAGGTTCTTGAGGATCTGCTGCAGGCGCTTGGGATCGGAACGAAGCTTCGGCCCCAGGTCCGGCGAGATCTCGATGCCGAACTCCAGGCCGCGCCGTTCCGCCTCGTGGCGGAATCCGCGCTCGAGGTTCTCCCGCAGGTGCAGGAAGCTGATGTCCTCGATGTCGATGGTGACCGTGCCCGATTCGATCTTCGACAGGTCGAGGATGTCGCTGATCAGGTGCAGCAGGTCGGTGCCGGCGGCGTGGATCGTCTTGCCGAACTCGACCTGGCGCGGGGTCAGGTTTTCGTCCGGGTTCTCTGCCAGCTGCTGGCCCAGGATCAGGATGCTGTTGAGCGGCGTGCGCAGTTCGTGCGACATGTTGGCGAGGAACTCGGACTTGTAGCGCGAGGTCTGCGCCAGCTCCGCGGCCTTTTCTTCCAGCGCACGACGCGCCTGTTCGATCTGCTGGTTCTTGTGCTCGACTTCGGATTTCTGCGCAGCCAGCAGCGAGGCCTTCAGCGCGATCTCCTCGTTGGTCTGCTGCAGCTCGTCCTGCTGCGACTGCAGTTCGCCGGCGAGCTGCTGCGACTGCGCCAGCAGGCGCTCGGTGCGCATCGTCGCCTCGATGGTGTTGAGCACGATGCCGATGCTGCCCGACAGCTGCTCGAGGAAGGCGCGCTGCGACGGCGTGAACTCGCCCAGTGTGGCCAGCTCGATGACCGCCTTGATCTGGTCCTCGAACGACACCGGCAGCACGATCACGCTGCGCGGCACGGCCTGCAGCAGGCCCGACTGGATCTGCACCACGTCGGTGCCGACGTTCTGGATCAGGATCAGGCGCGCCTGCTTGGCACACTGCCCGACCAGGCCTTCGCCGAACTCCAGCGTGCGCTTGCTGGCGGGCGTGGTGTCGGCGTAACCGGCGAGCTGGCGCAGGTGCGGCGTATCGCCCTCGACGCCTTCCTCGACGATGTACATGACGCCCTGCTGCGCATCGACCAGGCCCGCCAGTTCCGACAGCAGCATCTGGCCGAGCGTGATCAGGTCGCGCTGGCCCTGCATCATGCTGCTGAACTTGGCCAGGTTGGTCTTCAGCCAGTCCTGCTCGCGGTTGCTTTCTGTGGTGGCACGCAGCGTGCCGATCATCGCGTTGATGTTGTCCTTCAGGTCGGCGACTTCGCCGCGCACGTCGACCTGGATCGAACGGGTCAGGTCACCCTGCGTCACCGCGGTCGCCACCTCGGCAATCGCGCGCACCTGCGTGGTGAGGTTGGCCGCGAGCTGGTTGACGTTGGCGGTGAGGTCTTCCCAGATGCCGGCGGTACCGGGCACGTTCGCCTGTCCGCCCAGGCGCCCTTCCACGCCCACTTCGCGCGCCACCGTGGTCACCTGGTCGCCGAAGATCGCCAGGGTCTGGGTCATGCCGTTGATCGTTTCGGCCAGTTCGGCGATCTCGCCCTTGGCTTCCACCGTCAGCTTCTTGTCGAGGTCGCCCTTGGCCACCGCGGTCACCACCGCGGCGATGCCGCGCACCTGCGTGGTGAGGTTGGACGCCATCGAGTTGACGTTGTCGGTGAGGTCCTTCCAGGTGCCGGCCACGCCGGGCACGGTGGCCTGGCCACCGAGCTTGCCCTCGGTGCCCACTTCGCGCGCCACGCGCGTGACTTCCGCGGCGAAGCCGTTGAGCTGGTCCACCATCGTGTTGAGGGTGTCCTTGAGCTGCGCGATTTCGCCCTGCGCGTCCACCGCGATTTTGCGCGACAGGTCGCCGCGCGCCACCGACGTCGCCACTTCGGCGATGTTTCGCACCTGCGTGGTGAGGTTGGACGCCATCGAGTTGACGTTGTCGGTGAGCTCCTTCCACGTGCCTGCCACACCCGGCACCTGCGCCTGGCCACCGAGCTTGCCTTCGGTACCCACTTCGCGCGCCACGCGCGTTACTTCCGCGGCGAAACCGTTGAGCTGGTCCACCATCGTGTTGATGGTGTCCTTGAGCTCCAGGATCTCGCCCTTCACGTCCACGCCGATCTTGCGCGACAGGTCGCCCTTGGCCACCGCCGTGGTCACGTCGGCGATGTTGCGCACCTGCAGCGTCAGGTTGGATGCCATCTGGTTGACCGAGTCGGTCAGGTCCTTCCAGGTGCCGGCCACGCCGGGCACCTGCGCCTGGCCGCCGAGCTTTCCTTCGGTACCCACTTCGCGCGCCACGCGCGTCACTTCCGCGGCGAAGCCGTTGAGCTGGTCCACCATCGTGTTGATGGTGTCCTTGAGTTCGCGGATCTCGCCGCGAACGTCAACCGTAATTTTGCGAGAGAGGTCGCCGCGCGCCACGGCCGTGGTCACCTCGGCGATGTTGCGCACCTGCGAGGTCAGGTTGGAACCCATCGCGTTGACCGAGTCGGTCAGGTCCTTCCAGGTGCCGTCGACGCCGGGCACGAGCGCCTGGCCGCCGAGCTTGCCCTCGGTACCCACTTCACGCGCCACGCGCGTAACTTCCGCCGCGAAGCCATTGAGCTGGTCCACCATCGTGTTGATGGTGTTCTTCAGCTCGAGGATCTCGCCGCGAACGTCCACCGTGATCTTTCGGGACAAGTCGCCCTTGGCCACCGCCGTGGTCACGTCGGCGATGTTGCGCACCTGCAGCGTCAGGTTCGAGGCCATCGAGTTGACGTGGTCGGTCAGGTCCTTCCAGGTGCCCGCGACGTCCGGCACTTCGGCCTGGCCGCCGAGCTTGCCGTCGGTGCCGACCTCGCGCGCCACGCGCGTGACTTCCGCGGCGAAGCCATTGAGCTGGTCCACCATCGTGTTGATGGTGTCCTTGAGTTCGCGGATCTCGCCACGCACGTCCACCGTGATCTTTCGCGACAGGTCGCCGCGCGCCACCGCCGTGGTCACCTCGGCGATGTTGCGCACCTGCGAGGTCAGGTTGGAGGCCATTGCATTGACCGAGTCGGTCAGGTCCTTCCAGGTGCCGGCCACGCCCGGCACGATCGCCTGGCCGCCAAGCTTGCCCTCGGTACCGACCTCGCGCGCCACGCGCGTCACTTCGGCAGCGAAGCCATTGAGCTGGTCCACCATCGTGTTGATGGCTTCCTTCAACTGCAGGATCTCGCCGCGCACGTCCACGGTGATCTTGCGCGACAGATCGCCGTTAGCCACGGCGATGGTCACGTCGGCGATGTTGCGGACCTGCGCGGTCAGGTTGCTGGCCATCTGGTTGACCGAGTCGGTCAGGTCCTTCCAGACACCGGACACGCCCTTGACCTTGGCCTGTCCGCCGAGGCGGCCGGCGGTGCCCACTTCCAGGGCCACGCGCGTGACCTCGGAGCTGAACTCGCCCATCTGCTCGATCATGCGGTTGACGATGTTCGCCGAGCGCAGGAACTCGCCCTTCAACGGGCGGCCATCGGCTTCCAGCGGAACGGTGCGGGTGAGGTCACCCTTGGCGACACCGGCCATGGCCTCGGTCATGGTCTCGACCGGACGCACCAGATCGTCGATCAGATGGTTGACCGACAGCTCCATGCCCGCCCATTCGCCCTGGCGATTGGCCGGCGCGATGCGCTGCCGGGTCTGGCCTTCGCGTCCCACCGATTCGCCGACGCGGGACAACTCTGCCGCGAGGCGCCGGTTATGGCTGATGATGCCATTGAGGATGTGGGCCAATCGGCCCTCGGGCCCTTCCCAATGCAGTGGCAGGCGCACGGTGAAATCGCCCTCGAGAACGGCGTTCATGTTCTCGATCAGAAGTTCCATCGTGTCGCGAGCCGGACTGGGTGGCGCTTCTGCTTTTGCATGGGCAGTTCGCTTCGCGGCCACCGGCTTCTTCGCAGCCACCGGCACCCCAGTCTTCTTTCCAGCCTTACTCACAGACACCCCCCAATGCCTTACACCGTCGCGAACCCTAGCTGATTTGAGGTGACCCTGCATTCACGGCGCTTTGACTGCCCGTGTAGCAGATCGCCCAGGGCGCGGTCCCGCTACATGACTTGGGCCAGGGACGTGGCGAGGGGGAATCGCCACGTCCCGCCAGCATCATCCCGCCTCGGTTACGCGCCGCCGACTGCGCCATTTGGCCACGTACGGCAAAGCGAAAAGGTACAGACCGGTCACCAGCAGCAAGGCCAGCGGCAGCAACGGAATGTAGGAGATCCAGACGACCGGCTTCTCCTGCGCCAGAGCGATGAAGGTGACGATGACGGTAACCGTGAAGACGATGGCCACCCAGCGGTGGAACTGCCGAATCCAATTGTTCCAGTTCACGGGAATCTCCTTTTGAAGACGTGCGACATGGGTGCAGCGCGATCTCGACAACGTGATCGTGGCTGCATGGAGGCCGGGGCGCTTCTCGATTCCTGATGGATGGTCCTTGTGGATCCGTGCTCAGAGGTCTTCTTCGCCCGCCTCCCCGGCGACCGCCACTTCTGCCAGCGAATCCGCGCGGTACTCGAGAAGGTCGCCCGGCTGGCAATCGAGCGCTTCGCAGATTGCCTGCAGCGTCGTGAAGCGGATGCCACGCGCCTTGCCCGTTTTGAGGATCGACAGATTGGCCAGCGTGATGCCGACCTTGCCGGACAGTTCGGTCAAGGTCATGCGCCGGTCGTGCAGCACTTCGTCGAGTTTCACTTGGATGGCCATGTGTGATCTGCGCGCTTCAGATCAGCGTTTGCAGGTCGGCGCGCATGCGCGTTCCGACTTCGAAGACCTGCGCCAGCACGAACAGCAGCACCACCGCGACCCATCCGCTGGCCGAAAACTTCCATTCGATGTTGGAGCCGGCCGCATTCATGGTGCCGGCAAGTATTCCGAAAGTGAGCCTGAGCACTTCCATCCCGAGCATGCACCACGCAATGGTTTTCAGGCGCACGGCATTTTCGGGGACGAACGGGTCGTCGTGAACCGTAGCCACCACCGCCAGCAATCGCGTGAGCTGCACGTGGACCAGCCCGACCATCACCAGCGCCAGGACGAACCACGCACGCAGCGTCGGTATCAGCACCGCCGGATCGATTCGCGGTGGCTTCTTGCTGAAGAACTCGAAGAACGTGGGCTCGAAGATGAAGCTCGCCGGCATCGCGAGAACGAGGCCCACCCCCATCAGGATGTTGAGGACCCGCAGGATGGTCAGCAGGATTCGAGAGGCGCTTAGCGCCGGGGTATCGACTCGGGACATGGCGAGACCCTCTCTGTTCGATGTTGCCTGACGATATGCGCGTTATTGAATAACGGCAATATGCATATCGTCATACGATGCCTCGACCTGCCACCCGGGTACGCACCCGACGGGGTTGCGTCGCGCGCCTGATCGGGAATATGATTGAGTACGCACTCAGTAAAGTTGATCCCGATGGCCCGCCCCCGCAGCGAAGACAAACGAAACGCCCTGCTCGCCGCCGCGGTGCGGGTGTTCGCCGAGGACGGGATCAATGCGCCCACCGCCCGCATCGCCAAGGTCGCCGGCGTCGCCGAAGGGACGTTGTTCACCTACTTCAGCAACAAGGACGAACTGCTCAACCATCTCTACATGGAGATCAAGCGCGAGCTGCGCGAAGCGATGCTCTCCTCCTACCCGCGCGCCGCCGACATCAAGCAACGGGCGAGCCATGTGTGGCGCGAGTACGTCGACTGGGGCCTGGTCAACATCGACAAGCGCAAGGTCGTGGCGCAACTGGCGGTGTCCGATCGCATCACCGACGACACGCGCGCCGTCGCCTCGGCGGGTTTCGCCGAGTTCCAGTCGATGCTGCAGGAAAGCATGTCCAAAGGGTTGTTGCGTGAGCACCCGCCGGCGTATGTCGGCGCGATCCTGGTCGCGATCGCCGAAGCGACCATGGACTTCATGCTCAAGGAACCGGCTGCAGCCGACCAGTACCGCGCGGCGGGTTTCGAGACGTTCTGGCGGGCCGTCGCTTCTGACTGACCCCCTTTTTTGCCGCATTAATGAGTGCGTGAACACTCAGCAATCCCTCTCCCCCGCTCGCTGGATCCGCTCATGTCCATTCCCGCCGCCCCAATCCCCCGCCCTCAGGAGCGCCTGCCATGAAGGTCCTGATCTTTGGCGCCACCGGCATGGTCGGCCAAGGCGTGCTGCGCGAATGCCTGCTCGCCGATGACGTCAGCCATGTGCAAACCGTCGGACGCACTGCAACCGGACAGACGAATCCAAAGCTGCATGAACTGGTTCACCGCGATTTCCTCGACTACAGCGCTGTCGAAGACCAGCTCCAGGGATTCGATGCCTGCTTCTTCTGCCTGGGCGTCTCTTCGCTGGGCGTGAGCGAAGCCGACTACACGCACGTGACCTACGATTTCACCGTGGCGGCAGCGACCACGCTCGCCCGCCTCAATCCCGCGATGACCTTCGTTTACGTCACCGGTACGGGCACCGACAGCAGCGAGCGCGGTCGCGTCATGTGGGCGCGCGTGAAGGGACGCACCGAGAACGCCCTGCAACAGCTGCCGTTCAAGGCGGTCTTCCTGTTTCGCCCCGGCGTCATCCAGCCGCTGCATGGCGTGCAATCGAAAACCGGCTGGATCCAGCGCACCTACACCCTGACCAGTCCGCTGCTGTCGCTCGCACGCACGCTGTTCCCGCACACGATCCTGTCCACGCAGCGCATCGGCCAGGCAATGCTCGCCGTCGCCAGCGACGGGGGCGACAAGGCGGTGCTGGAAACTCGCGACATCGAAGAAGCCGCACGGCGCAAGGAGGCAATGCAATGAACACCAGGAAACCCGACTCGCATCTGGAACTCACGCTCGCCACCACGACGGCGGAAGAAGGCGAGCTGTTGCGCGCACTGCTCCGCGTCGACCTTGGCGCTAGGATCCAGATCGACCTGCAACGGCGGAGCGTGCGCATCGAAGGCCGCTTCTGGGGAGACGACGTCATCAGCGCCATCGAGGCGACGGGATGCCACGTCGATGCAGTGAACGAGAGGCCGCGAACGGTCGTGCTGGCGACGACCGCGCCTGCCCGCGTGCCGCAACGGCCGCGCCCGGTTGCCCCGTGACGGCGTAGCGATCCGCGGCCCCATCCGCAGTTTGTAACGAACTGTGTCTGCCCGCCCCGCGGCGACACAAACTTGCATTACCAGCGATACCTGACACATCCGGCGAACAGGTCACGGGAACAATTGCGTCCATCGGATTGCACCCGCCTCCTGCGTTCCCCGCGTTGCCAGCAAGCCGATGTTCCCCACATCCCCCGCTATCAGGTATCGCCATGACCACCCCGCTCGACAAAGTCATCTACACCGGCAAGACCCACACCACCGGCGGCCGCGACGGTTCGTCGCAGAGCTCCGATGGACGCCTCGACGTCAAGTTGTCCGGGCCAGGCTCTTCAGGCCCGGGCACCAATCCCGAGCAGCTGTTGGCGGCCGGCTGGTCGGCCTGTTTCCTCAGCGCCATCGGCATCGCGGCCGCCAGCAGGAAGATCAAGCTTCCGGCAGACTCCGCCGTCGACACCGAAGTCGACCTGGGCCAGAACGCCGACGGCTATGGCCTGCAGGCCCGACTCAACGTCAGCCTGCCGGGCATCGATGCCGCCACCGCGCGTGAGCTGGTCGATACCGCGCACCAGACCTGCCCGTACTCGAAGGCCACGCGCGGCAACATCGGCGTGACCATCAACCTGGTCTGAGCCACGCAGCCGAGCCCCGCCATTCGCGGCGGGCCGGCAACCAGCAGAACCAGACAGTCGGCCGGGAAACCGGTCGACTGCCTGCTCGCGCGTTGGCACCTGTCCCAGGCCAGTGATCGCGCCCGCGGCGCACCGGATCGTGTCCACGCCGCCTCTTTGTAAGCAAACGTAGGTTTCCCGTGCTGCGCGCGGCTTGCATACAAATCGGCTCCGCGCCGACACCCACGGGATACACCCCGGCGTTGCAATGGCATCCCAACCTCATCCGACGGTCCCGACATGTTCCGCAATGCCCTCGCCCTCGCGCTTCTCTCCGCCGCCGCACTGTCGCCGGAACTGGCTCACGCCAGTCACGCCACTGTCCAGGCCGCACCCACCGTGGTGCTCGTCCACGGTGCCTTCGCCGATGCCTCCAGCTGGAGCAAGGTCGTGCCGGTGCTCGAGTCCTGGGGCACCAAGGTCGTCACCGTGCAGTTGCCGCTCACCTCGCTGGCCGATGACGCCGAAGCCACGCGTCGCGCCATTGCCGCCGCGCCGGGCAAGGTCGTCCTGGTCGGCCATTCCTGGGGCGGCACCGTCATTACCGAGGCCGGCGACGACGACAAGGTCAGCAGCCTGGTCTACGTCGCAGCGTTCGCGCCCGATGTAGGCGAAGCGACCGGCCAGCAGGGCAAGGCCTACCCCACTCCTCCTGGCTTGTCCGGCCTGCAGGAACGCAACGGCCTGCTGTGGTTGTCGCAGGACGCGGCGCGCATGGATTTCGCCCAGGACCTGAGCGCAACCGGTGCCCGACGCGTATTCGACACACAGCTGCCGATCCGCGCCAGTGCGTTTGAAGAACCGCTGCAGCACGCGGCCTGGAAAGCCAAGCCGAGCTGGTACGTGGTCACGCGCCAGGACCGGATGATCGCGCCGCAACTGCAGACCGCGACCGCCCGTCGCATCGATGCGCAGATCGTGTCGCTGGCGACCAGCCACGTGCCGATGCTGTCGCGTCCGAACGACGTGGCCTACGCGATCCTGGAGGCGGCCGGCGTCAAGCACAAAGACCCCGAGCCGCACGAGGGAGGCTGAGCCATGACCGCGCACGCCATCGCGCCGATGGTCGAGTACGCGCTCGCCGGAGCAGCAGGCATCGCGACGATCCTCTCGCCCTGCATCCTGCCGGTGCTGCCGATCGTGCTGGCCACCAGCAGCGGTCGCAGCCGGTTCGAACCGGCACTGATCATCGCCGGCTTCGTGAGCATGTTCGCGGCCAGCGGAATCCTGATCGGAACGCTGTCCTCGTCCTCGGGTGAGTTGCAGCAGGCGATCCGCACCGGCTCGATCTGGATCCTGCTCGTCGCCGGCCTCGCCTGCCTGTGGCCGGCCCCGTTCAACTGGCTGGTCGCACGCGTGCA
The DNA here is from genome assembly GCF_057656415.1 of Lysobacter sp. Soil_C_59. Lineage (NCBI taxonomy): Bacteria > Pseudomonadati > Pseudomonadota > Gammaproteobacteria > Lysobacterales > Lysobacteraceae > Lysobacter > Lysobacter sp. Soil_C_59. Next base: position 38,027 of record NZ_JBDGKK010000003.1, read on the forward strand.
GCAGTGGCGCTCGGCGCGGGCCGGTGCTTCGCCGCCGCGTCCGCAACGCACGGGCACTATTGCCGCGCTCCTCGTCGGTGCCTCGCTCGGCCTGGCCTGGACGCCGTGCGCGGGGCCGATCCTGGCCTCGGTGCTGTCGCTGGCGGCCAGCTCGCAGGCACCGGGCAAGGCCACGTCGCTGCTCGCCGTGTACGCCGTCGGCGCCGGTCTGCCGATGCTCGCCATCGCCTATGGCGGCAAATGGATTACCTCGCGTCTTTCCTTCCTCAACCGTCGTGCCGATCTGTTCCGTCGCGTGTTCGGCGCCATCGCGATTGCCGTCGCGGTGCTCCAGCTCTTCCAGTACGACGTCCTGTTCTCCGCCTGGGCCACGCAGTGGCTCCCTTCTGTCTCAACAGGTCTATAACCATGAACATGATCAAGCCCATCCTCACCGCCCTTTGCATGAGCGTGCTTGCCGTAGCCTGCACGCCGGGTGCCAGCGCCGCCGACCCGGTGCCGGGCACCAGCATCTCCCCCGCACCGCTGGCACCGGAGTTCCAGGGCATCAACCATTGGATCAACAGCGCCCCGCTGACGATGTCGCAGTTGCGCGGCAAGGTGGTCCTGGTCGATTTCTGGACCTACTCGTGCATCAACTGCGTGCACGTCATCCCGCATGTGAAAGAGTTGCACCAGCGCTACAAGGACCAGGGTCTGGTTGTCGTCGGAGTGCATACGCCCGAGTACGGCTTCGAGAAGATCCGCGGCAATGTCGAGGACGCAGTGAAGCGCTTCGGCATCGAGTACCCGGTGGCGCAGGACAACGGCTACGACACCTGGGAGGCGTATAACAACCGCTATTGGCCGGCGCTCTACCTGATCGACCGGGAAGGCCACGTGGTGTATCACCACTTCGGTGAAGGCAACTACGCCGAAACCGAAGCCAAGGTACGCAGCCTGCTGCAGGCAAAATAAGCAGATCGCAACGGTGCCGCGTCGCCATCGCGGCCGGCACCCGCGCACCCGGATCCAGATGTCCCGATCAAACTTTGGCAAGGACCTGATTCATGGACCACGTTGACCACATCCTGGTCGTCGACGACGACCACGACATCCGTGAGATGGTTGCCGACTACCTGCGCAAGAACGGCTTCCGCACCTCGCTCGCCGCCGATGGCCGCGAGATGCGCGCCATCCTCGACACCAACGCCGTCGACCTGATCGTGCTGGACCTGATGATGCCCGGCGACGATGGCCTGGTGCTGAGCCGCAACCTGCGCGCCAGCAAGCACAAGGCCATCCCGGTGATCATGCTGACCGCGCGCGACGACGCCACCGACCGCATCATCGGCCTGGAAATGGGCGCCGACGACTACGTCACCAAACCATTTTCGCCGCGAGAGCTGCTGGCCCGCATCAATGCGGTCATTCGCCGCACCCGGATGCTGCCACCCAACCTGCAGGTCACCGAGGCCAGCCGCCTGCTCGAGTTCGGGCAGTGGCGCCTGGACACCACCGCGCGTCACCTGCTTGACCAGCAGGGCACCGCCGTCGCCCTCAGTGGCGCGGAGTTCCGGCTGCTGCGCGTGTTCCTCGACCATCCACAGCGCGTGCTCAGCCGCGACCAGTTGCTGAGCTTGACCCAGGGCCGCGAGGCCGAGCTGTTCGACCGCTCGATCGACCTGCTGGTCAGCCGGCTGCGCCAGCGCCTGAAGGACGATCCGCGCGAGCCTTCCTACATCAAGACGGTGCGCAGCGAGGGGTATGTGTTCAGCCTGCCGGTCACGCTGCTGGACGAGGGTGCATGAACGACCCTCGCCCTTCGATGTGGTCGCGCCTGTTGCCGCGGACGATGGCATCGCGGCTGTACCTGATCCTGTTCACCGGGCTGCTGGTCGCGCACGGGTTGTCGTTCGGGATGCTGTTCCTCGAGCGCTACGAATCGGCGACGTCGATGATGATGGGAAACCTCGAGAAGGACGTGTCGACATCGATCGCGATGCTCGACCGCCTGCCCGCGGCGGAACGCCCGGCCTGGGTTCCGAAGTTCGAACGCAGGACCTACCGCTACATCCTCGGCCCCGGCCAGCCCGGCGACGAGCTCAAGACCGAGCGCGCGCGTGAGCTGACGAGCCTGATCGGTGGCGTGCTCGGCCCGCGCTATCCAGTGCGCGGCAACACGACGTCGCTGAAGCCCGAACAAGTCCAGGTCCACGTGCAACTGAGCGACGGCGCACCGGTGACCATCGAACTCACGCCTTCGGTGATGCCGATCGCGCAGTGGCTGCCGTACGTGCTCGCCGCCCAGCTGATCCTGTTACTGGCCTGCGCCTGGCTGGCGGTTCGCCAGATCACCCGCCCGCTGGCGCAACTGGCCGACGCCGCCGATTCGTTGAGCCCGACCGGAGGCAGCCCGCCCCTGCCCGAAGGCGGACCGGCGGAAGTGGCCAAGGCCGTCTCGGCATTCAACTCGATGCAGGACCGGATCGCGCTGCACCTCAAGGAACGGCTGCAGATCCTCGCGGCCATTTCCCATGACCTGCAAACACCCATCACGCGCATGAAGCTGCGCCTGGAGACCATGGACGAATTGCCGGCGAGCGGAAAGCTGCTGGCCGACCTGGACGAGATGCAGCACCTGGTCCGCGACGGCGTCGCCTATGCCCGCAGTGCCCATGGCGGCATCGAGCCGGCGATCAAGGTCGATCTGGACGCCTTCCTCGACAGCCTGGTCTGGGACTACCAGGACACCGGCAAGCCGGTGAGCCTGATCACGCATGCGGGAGTGCCGGTGACCACCAGGCCGCGTGCATTGCGGCGAGTAGTCGGCAACCTGATCGACAACGCTGTGAAATATGCAGGTGCCGCAGAAGTTGCCGCATCGGTGGAAGCCGACGGCGCGGTGTCGATAGCCGTGATGGATCGCGGCCCCGGCATCGCCGAGACGGAACTGGCTTCGGTGCTGGAGCCTTTCTACCGCGTGGAAGCCTCGCGTAACCGCGACACGGGCGGCGCCGGCCTGGGCCTGGCCATCGCCCAGCAGCTGGCCATCGCCATCGGCGCGCGACTGCAGTTGCGAGGGCGCGATGGCGGTGGACTCGTCGCCACGATCACGCTGCCGCAGGGGTGAGCTCGTTGCCGGTGACGGCACGCACCTTCACCCGCAATGAATGCCTGCGGGCTCACCGTTGCCGTGTTCTGGCGAAGCAGGAAGGTGCGGGATATGAGGCAGGCCAGCATCACGTCCACCGTCGCGGTTGCCGCGTGCCTCGCCGCCGCCCCCCTGCCCTCGCACGCGCAGCAGGACGGCGAATGGAAATGGATGATCGCGCCCTACCTGTGGGCGGCGAACGTCAGCACGGACCTGGCCACGCCGTTTCCGGTAAGCGAGGGCGGGTCGAGGTTCCCCGACCTGATCGACGACATCGACGGTGCATTCCAGGCGCACGTTGAAGGCCAGAACGACCGCTTCGGCGTGTTCGCCGACTTCACCTACATCGGCCTTGGCGACAACAAGGACTTCGAGCGTCTAAACACCGATTCGCAACTTGACGCCTACCTGTTCGAGGCGGCCGCGGTATGGAGCCCGGGCGAAGACTGGCTCAAAGGCATCGAACTGTTCGGTGGTCTGCGCTACATCGACGTTGATCTGCGCGTCAATTTCGATCCGCACGACCCGCGCCTGGGCTCGCTGGAACTCAACCCCAACGATTCCTACAGCGACCTGATGCTCGGCGCCCGCTACACCTGGGCCTTCGCCGAACGCTGGCGAGTGACCCTGCGCGGCGACGGCTCGTTCGGCGACACCGACGGCACCTGGAATGCCAGCATCGTCGGCCAGTACCAGGTGAGTTACGGCCAGTGGCTGTTCGGGTACCGGTACCTGTCGGTCGAGGTCGAGGACCGGCGCCGCAAGATCGACCTCACCATGAACGGCCCGATGGTTGGCTTCGGTTTCGTGTTCTGACGCTGCATCAGCGGTCGCGGCCAGGACGAGCCTTCGGCGTCGCCCTGGCCGGATGGCAGGTCCTCAGGCCGGCAATCGCGGCCTGGCCGCCCACACTTCGGGCCCGGCCTTGCAGTAGCGGTCGATGAACTCCTGCTGCGATGGCATGCGCGCGACTGCTTCGTCGATGGGCTTGCGGATGGCGGGCAACAGCTTGCGCATGTCGTCGTCGGACAGTCCGCCCGACAGCGGGTGATGCTGCTCGGGCACGATGCCCTGCCCCAGCATGACGTGCGTCCACGAATCCACCCGGAACAACTCGTTCGCACCCTGCCAGGCGTGGGCACGCTCGCGCCACGCGCGCATGCGGATCTTCAGCGAATCGGGCACGTCCATCTCACGGCACTGCTTCCACATCGCTTCATCGCGCTGGTTGGCGTGGTAGTGCAGGATGATGAAGTCGCGCACGTGCTCCATCTCGGCGCGGCCGGTGGCGTTGTAGACATCCACCAGCGACTGCGGAATGCCGTCGAGCGGGAACGACTCGATCAGCCGCACGATCGACGTCATCGACAGGTGCAGGCTGGTCGACTCGAGTGGCTCGATCAAGCCGCTGGCCAGGCCGAGCGACACCACGTTCTTGTTCCAGGCCTTCAGTCGCCGGCCGGTACGGAACTGCACCGGCCACGGCTCGCGGATCACCGGCGCTGCCGCGTCGCGCAGCAGCTTGTCGCGCGCCTCGTCGTCGGACATGTGGCGACTGGAGTACACCAGTCCGCAACCGACCCGGTGCTGCAACGCGATGTGCCAGCGCCAGCCGGCCTCGTGCGCGATCGCTCGCGTGTACGGCACCGGCGGGCCGACCGATTCGGTCTGCAGCGCGACGGCGCGGTCGCAGGGCAACCAGTTGTTCCAGTCTTCGTAACCGGTCTTGAGGGTCTGCTCGATCAGCAGGCCGCGGAAACCGGTGCAGTCGATGAACAGATCGCCTTCGATCACCTGCCCGTCTTCCAGCACGAGCGATTCGACGTAGCCCGATTCACCGTTCTGCCGGACTTCGCGGATCTTGCCTTCCACCCGCTTCAGCCCGTAGCTCTCGGCCTTGCCGCGCAGGAAACGCGCATACAGGCCGGCGTCGAGGTGGTAGGAATAGTTGACCTGCGGCGACTCCAGCAGGGCGAACTTGTCAACGCGCGACGCCACCGTCTCCAGGCAGTAATCGCCCAGTTCCGACTGCATGCCGCGGCGCATGCTGTCTAGCCAGAAGTGATGGAAGCCGCAGACCAGCGTGCCCTGCCCGGTGATGCCGAACGGGTGGATGTAGCGATCGCCGTGGCGGCGCCAGTTCTCGAACGAGATCGACAGCTTGAAAGTGCCCGCAACCGAGCGCAGGAACTCCTGCTCGTCGATCTGCAGGAAACGGTGGAAGTTGCGGATCGGCGGCACCGTCGATTCGCCGACGCCGACCGTGCCGATCTGCTCGGACTCGATCAGGACCACTTCCAGCAACTCGCGGAACTGGTGCGTCAGCGCGGTCGCGGCGAGCCAGCCAGCGGTACCGCCGCCGGCGATCACGACCTTTCGAATCCTGCCCTTCTCCATCCTTCCTGCTCCCCTGCGTTCTGTGGTTGCCGGCGGACCGGCTCAACGATTGAGTTTTGCGATCAACATCGCCCGAAGCTGCCGCGCCAGCGCTTCATCGACGCTGCCCAGCACCTGGCGTGCCGCTTCAGGCAGATGTTCGCCGGCGTGGTCGGCCGGCCCGAAGACGTAATAGTCGAAGATCTCGCGCCATGCGTCCTTCTCACGCTGCGGCCGGTCGCGAATGGTCCACAGCGCGTGATACAGCGCGTGCATGGGCGTTGGAACATACGCCGGAACGCTGCTCCACCAGTAGTTCACCAGCACGTTGAATGGCTCCAGTCCCTGCACGTGGTGCCACCACAGGCTCGGAATGAAGATTGCGTCGCCCGGCTCGAGCACCGCGCTCTGCGCGGCCGCAAGCGCGTCGCGGAAACGCGGATAGCGCTCGAAATCCGGGGCGGCGAAGTCGACCACGCTGACCGCCTGGCCACCGGGCGTGGGTTCCAGCGGACCCGGATACAGGTTTTCGATCTGCCCCGGCGGAAACAGCGTGAAACGGCGACGACCCACCGCGCAGCAGGCGATGTTGTTGAGGGCGTCGTAGTGGCACGAGGCGGTAACGCGATTGCCGATCCAGATGCTCGGCGGCGCCTCGATACCCTGCACCGCCAGGTCCAGGTCGTTGTCGGCGCGCATGCCGGGCAGTCGGCTGTCGACCAGCAGCGAGGCGACGTAATAGGTCGGCGGCTTCGCATCGCCGGCATGGACGGCGATCTCGTCGAGCACCTGCCCCAGGTCGCTGCGCCGCACTTCGCAGTTCAAGTCGGTGAAGTCGGCGTTGTAGAACGGCCTGCCGGCCACTTCCGGCCCGCCCCAGGAGTAGGTCACCGGCTGGCCGTTGTAATACCCGCGCAGGTAGTCCATGGCTTCTTGCGTCGAGCGCGATGCCGCCTGCACCAGCCCCCAATCGCGCACCAGGCCGCGAAGCACGGCCGGTTGCCCTGAGGCGAGCAGCTCCTCGACAGGAGGTGACGCGGACCCGGCGCAGTCAATTACGCGAATCTGGGCGGCCACGTCGGCGGCCGCGCCCATCACTGCGCCTCCGCCGCCAGGCGCAGGCGACGCTGCTTCTCGGCCATCAGCCGGCGCAGGTTGTGCATGGACGACTGCACCAGGAATGCGCCTTCCAGGTAGCCGGCGAGATGCAACCGGTGCAGCGACTGTGCGTCCAGCGCCGCCAGGCGCTCGCGATCGATGCCGTGCAGGCCGGCCAGGCTGACGCGATGCTCCTCGTCGAGTTGCAGGTTCAGCTTCAGCGGCTGGATCAGCCCCAGCGCATCGAAGGCGGCGAACATCGCCTTGCCCGCATCCACGCCGTCGCGGATGCCGCGAAGCACGGTGGACACATGCTCGAGATAAGGGCTGTTGCCGCCCTGAGCCAGGAACACCGGTTCGCCCTCGGCCTGGCTGATGCGCGGATGCTGCATGTCGACGTGGATGACCGCCTCATTGCGCAGCTCGCCGTCGATGCGCTGCTCCTGGAAGCCGATCAGGAATGGCCCCTTGGCGACGACGCCCGGCAGGTAGGCCGCATTCCAGCGTCCCTCGTGCAGGAACAGGTTCTCGTTGCGCTCGAAACCGAGCAGCGCCACTGCCTGCCACGCGTCGCCTTCAGGGTCCTTGCGGAAGAAGATCGGGTACTCGCGCTGGAGCTCCGCGAACTCCGTCGGGAAGGCCGCCACGACCCCGATATCGTCGCCGAATTCGCGACCGAAGCGGGTGATGACCCGCAGGTCCTTGTGCTTGATGTTGTTGAGCAGTTCGTATTGGGGCATGGCCGGGACGAGGACGGGTTCGCATGATGTTATGCGCTTGCCGGGCGAAGAAGGAAAGCCCCCCGGACGCCCGCGGATCGCATTGCGGTTGCAGCACAAAAAAAACGGGCAGGACAGCTGCTCTCGCAGCGGCCCTGCCCTGGTTCAATACCCTGGGAGGGTCCTCAGAACTTGTAGCGCACCCCCAGCATGTAGCGGGCGCTCTGGTCGACCAGCTTGATGATCTGCTTGTCGGAACGGCCGTGCCAGCGCACGTCCTCACCGGTCAGGTTGATCGCTTCAAGGCTCATGGACCAGTGATCGTTGAAGTCGTAGCCAACGTTCACGTCCCACTGGTCGTACTCCTCGACGTAGTAGGGATTGCGGTTGGAACCGTTCTGGTTCGCCGCGATCAGGTACTCGTCACGCCAGTTCCAGGCCAGGCGCACCGACCAGCCGTACTTCTCGTACATCAGCATCACGTTGGCCGTGTCGCTGAGGCCGAGCAGCGCGAACTGGTCACGCTCGATCACCGTGTTGTCGAAGGCGACGTCGCCCTGCACAAGGGTGTAGTTGGCGAAGATGCCGAAGCCGGACTCACCGAAGAAGTACTGGCCACCCATTTCCCAACCGTGCAGGTTGGCGTCGTTCTGGTTGACCGGACGGTTGACGTCGAACTCGTACAGCGGATCGTCGGCCTCGCCCACCAGGTCGTAGGTGTTCTCCATCTGCAGCGACTGCGCCGAGCTGCCGTTGTAGGCCGCCAGTCCGCCGGTCTCGGGATTGCGCAGCATCGCCACGGCCGCGAACAGCGCCGTGTCGTTCGCCGAGCAGGCCTGGGACACGTCGTTGCCGGCGGCGCCCACCTGCGCGGCGCACGAGGCGCTCGTCAGGAAGGCCAGTGCAGCCTGCGCATCCGGTCCGGACGTCGGGTCGGTCAAGCCATACAGCGGCTCACGCACCACCGAGGTGCCGATGAAGTTCTTCACGTCCTTGTTCCAGAACGTCACCGAGATGAAGCTGGCATCGGCGAAGTACCACTCCACCGCAAGGTCGAGGTTGTCAGATTCCAGCGGGTCGAGTGCCGGGTTCTGGGCGTCGCCGTTGGCGCGGGTGGACGGGTTGATCAGGATCGAACCGGTCGGCTGGTTCGGCGTCGGGCCGGCGTAGAGATTGCCGTACGGCGCGCGCGCGATGGTCTTGCTGAACGATGCGCGGGTCTTGATCTCGTCGGTCAGGTCAAGCGAGAAGTCCAGGTTCGGCAGGACGAAGTCGTAGCTGTGCGTCTCGCTGAAGGGCACCTGGTCGTCGCCGCGCAGGATGCGGAAGTCGTTGTTGGCCTGCCACTGGATGGCGCTGGGCAGGGCCACCTGCGAGGTCGAGGTCAGGTACGTCTTCTCGTAGCGCACGCCGATGCGGGTGTGGGTCGGGAAGCCGCCCAGAGTGCCTTCCAGGTCGACCTGGCCGTACACCGCATCGGTGTCTTCCTTCACCCGGTTGTCTGCGGCCAACTGCGGGTTGTAGCGGGTGGCTGCACCGTAGAAGTCGCCAGCCCACAGGGCACCGGCCGTGGCGTTGCCCTGCCATGCGCCGTGTGCCGCGCCAGGAGCGCTGAAGTCGTCGAACATGCCGACGATGTCGATCGGGCGGATCAGCTCCTGCAGGCCCGGCTCGTTGCCGGTGTTGGCCACGCCCCAGTCGCCCAGGGTCGAGTAGGCCTCGGTGGCCTGCTTGCGCGTCATCGTCGTTTCCGACGAGTCGACACCGAACTGGAAGCGACCGTCGTCGAACACGTATTCGCCGTCGATGCGTCCCTGCTTGATCTCGGTTTCCTGGCGCTGGTAGTTGATGCGCAGGACCTGCGAACCGATCTGTTCCGGCGGGAAGTCCGGGTTCAGCGTGCCACCGGTACCGGCAATGGCCGCTGCCGAGTTCGGGTACCACGTGCGTGCGCCGATCGGCAGGCCGCTGTTGAAGAACAGCTCCTGCGCCCAGTTGCCGCCGCAGTACGGACCGACGGTGCAGTTGTTGGTGCCGGCGATGCTGAAGAAGGTCGAGCCACCACCGGTCACCGGATCATTCGGTCGGCTCTCGGACGTCGTGTTATGGGCGTCGAACGTCAGGCGGAAGCGATCGGTGACGTCCCAGGCGGCATTCAAGCCCAGCGAGTCGAGCTTGTACTCCTGTTCCTGGCGCTGCTGCTCGTAACCGAAGTCCTTGGTGCCGACGATGTCGCGGATGTAGATGGGCGTTGCCACCGACTGGCCGGTGTCGAACGTGAGATCGGTGAAGCTGTTGGCACGCTGCAGCCAGATGGTCTGCTCGCCGCGGTTTTCGGTGATCTCGTTGGTCGAGTAGGTGTAGTCGAGGGTGAAGGTCAACGAATCGGACGGGGCGAACTGCAGCACCGCCTGTCCGTTGATGCGCTCGCGCTCGAAGTCGGCGAATGCATAGCGCAGATCGTTCGGCATGCCGTACAGCTGGCCGATCGCCGGTGCATTGGTCACCACCGCGTCAGGACGCAGGGACGGGTCGGTGCCGGTCCAGCGCTGCATGTTCCAGGCGTTCTCGGTGGCCTGCACCGAACCACCATGGCGCTTCTGGTAGCTGGCCGAAAGGCCGACGCCCCAGGTCTTGTCGTCGTTGCTGTAGCTGAAGATGCCGGACACTTCCGGCGTCAGGTCGGTGTCGAACGGCTGCGATTCGTCATACACCGCCTTGGCGCCGGCAGTGGCGACAAGACCCTGGTGGTTGAACGGACGATCGGTTTCGATGTCGATGGTGGCGCCGATGCCGCCGCTGGGAACGCTTGCCTGGCCGGTCTTGTAGACCTGCAGGGTGGTGATCGCTTCCGACGCCAGCTGCGCGAAGTTGAACGCGCGCGTGCCGCCGTCGACGCCGCCGATCGGCACCTGGCCGGGTGCGCCAAAGGCGTCCGCGCCGGGAATCGTGCGGCCGTTGAGGGTGACCATGTTGAACTGCGGGCCGAAGCCGCGTGCGGTGATCTGCGCACCTTCGCCGTCGCGTCGTTCGATCGAGATGCCGGTGATGCGCTGCAACGATTCGGCAAGGTTGGTGTCAGGGAACTTGCCCAGGTCCTCGGCGCTGATCGCATCGACGATGCCGTCGGCGTTGCGCCTGATTTCCATCGACTGGTTGAGGCTGTTGCGCATGCCGGTGACCGTGACCGTGTCCAGCGTCGTGGCCTGCTCCGACGACGACTGAGCGGTCGTGGCCTGCGCCGCCGTCGTCTGTGCAGTCGTGGTCTGCGCCGTAGCCGGCGTGGCGGCCGCCGCGGCGGCATCCTGCGCGTAGGCAGGGTTGATTACCAGCACGCCACCGACGAAGGTGAACATCGCGGTGGACTTGAAGCTCTTCTTGAACCGCTTGGTCATCTGGCTCATTGCGAAGTCCTCCCATTACAAGGGGCACTGCCCATTGCCGCCTTCAAGGCACGACGCCCAGCTGTCGCCTGCACCAAGGACGCCCACAGAACGTGGCACCGAAACCGACTCATATGGTCCTACCCCCTCAACTTCGATCGATGGATGTGTTGCCCTGGAAGGGCGCCTGCAGGCCCGTGCCTGCTACTCCGGAACGAGCGTCAATCGACACCCGTGCAGCAACGCTGTTGGCTTGGCTTTGTCTAGTTTCGGTTCCAGTCCGCGTGGGTCGGTGGCGTTTCGGTGGACCTCCAGGTACCCGCCGCGGCGGGCAGAAGTGATAGCGCTATCATCTGGGCCGAGACTAAACATTAAGTTTCCATACATGTCACCGTGCAGTGCAGCAAAATTTGGCTAGGAATTCGCCACACTCGGAACAGCGGGCGCCCGCCCGACGTGCTCGAGAAAGTTTCATCCGTAACCAGCCCCATTGCGCCGACGCCCAACCCCCGATTCCTGAGAGCGCTATCAGCCGCGTACGTCCTGCGATGGTCAAACAGGCCAGCTGGCCCGGTCAGCTTGCGGGCGGTCCGCCCAGCAGGACGCCATAGGATTGGAGGAACTCCACCGTGCCGTGGAATATCAATCCGCCCCCCATGGCCGATACGAAGAATCCGACGATCCTCGTTGCGGCATCGACACCCTGCGGCCCGATCTTGCTCAGGATCTTCTTCGCGTAGACCAACGAAACGTAGGTGCACAGCACAGCCGCGGCGATGGCGGCAACCACGACGGCGAACGAAACGACCAGGTGGTCGGACTTGCGCACCAGCGAGGTCAGGCCGATCACCGTGGCGATGACGCCGGGCCCGAACATGATCGGCATGGCCAGGGGTATGAAGGAGACATCGCCGCCATTGCCCTTTCCGCCCGACAGCATGCTGTTCGGACTGGGCGAGAACAGGTCGAAGCCGATCCGCATCAGTATCACGCCGCCGACCACGCGCACCATGCTCAGCGGCACGCCGAACAGGCGCAGCAGGACGTTGCCGAATATGAGGAAGAACAGGCACAGCAACAGGACGTTGATACACGCCTTGCGCGCAGTGGCTCGACGCTCGTCGTCGCTCTTGCCGTCCATCAGGCTGAGGAACACCGGGATGGCTTCCAGCGGATTGATGATCGCCAGCAGGGTCGTGAACAGGCTGAAGAAGAGCGTGGCATCTGCCATCGGCGTCAGCGATTCCCGGCGCCCGCGATCCGGGCACACCGAGTGGGAGTCTTGGCGCGCATCGATAACGGTGACGTGAGGAATGCTCCCGCTGCACGGCCGGAGCTGACCACATATCAATCAGTTACGCTGCATATCGCAAGTAATACTTGCCCTGCCCGAGGCGCGGATTCCCACATATCCCTTGCCGGGATACATTTCCCTGCGCGTGGCGCCCGCCCGGACGGCGGCCGCCCGGCCCAAGGACCCAGCTAGAGCAACCAGGACCGGCATCGGAGCGTTTTTTGACTGAGTACAGTTCGCCGGCACCGCCGCTGTTTGCTGTTGTTCCCGACGGTCTCTTCGGACCCCTCGCCTCTTCCAACCGGCTCCACTACTGGCGCTTGCTGTGCCAGTTGTTCGCGGAGTTCTTCGGCCCCGATGCACCGATGCCGCCCAGCGTCGGCTTCCCGCGTCGCGAGATCACCTCGGCCATCGAGCGCTACCTGCTGACCGATGACCCGTGGGAGGACGACGGCGCCGCACCCGACGCACCGCTGGCGATGCGCGCCAACGCGATCCATGAGCGATTCCGCGCCGCCGGCTGGTTGCGCCAGGAACGGGTGGGCGCGCGCGAAATGGTGTCGATGACCCATGCGGTGGCGCAGTTGCTGGCGACGCTGATGGATTTCGCCGAGCGCGGACCGGCCTTCTTCGGTGCCAAGGTGCGCTCGATCGAGCTGCAGCTGCAGCAGGTGGTGGCCGGCAATGCCGGTGGCGACAGTCTCGATGAAGCCGCCGAGCAGTCGCGGCAGCTGCTGTCCTATGTCTCGGCGATCAGCGTGCAGGTCCGCGACCTGATGCCGGAACTGATCAAGGCCGAGAGCACCGCCCAGTTCGCCCGCCAGCTGTTCGAGCGCTATGTCGGCGAGCTGTTCGTCGGCGACTACGCCCAGCTGCACAACGCCGACCATCCCCTCGCCCGCCGCACCGCGATCCTGACGATGGTCCGCGACATCGAGCAATCCGACGTGCGCAGCCAGCTCATCGACTGGTACACCGAGCGCGCCACCGGCGGCGACCGCGTCCGTGCCGAGCAGCGCCTGCAACGCAGCCTGCGCCGGTTGTACGAGATCGATCGGATCGACGAATACCTGGCCCGGCTCGACGACGACATTCGCCAGGCCAACCGCCGCGCACTGGCGTTCCTCGACTATCGCCTGCGCGCGCCGGACAAGCTCGACGTATTGCTGCGTCGCGCCTGCCGCGGCGTGCTGTCGGCTCCGCAGGACGCCCTGCGCCTGCCGGTCGCGCCCGGACCGCTGATGGACGAGCAGCGCCTGCGCGCGCCGCAGCAGCGGCCCCGGCCGATCCCCCGCACCGCCAACACCAGCCGCGAACCCACGCCCGAACAGCTGGCGCGACTGAACCTGTTGCGACAGATGACGCGCGCGCGCCTGGTCAAGCCGGAGGACCTGACGCGCTACGTCGACCGTCACCTGGGCGCCACCGACAGCATCGATTCGGAGGCCATGGAGATCGCCAGCATCGAGGATTTCCGCGCCTACCAGACGCTCATCACGCTCGCGTTGCGCAGCCGCCGCCAGGGCGGCCTGCGCCGCGACGACCCGATCCACCGGATGCTGCGCGGATTCCGCATCCAGCTGCGCGATGGCGAACTCACCGCCAACGCCTTCCTGGAATCCCCGCGCTTCGTCCTGCACCGCACGAGGAACGTTGCATGAAACGCTCATGGGCCACGTTGAGCCAACTGTCCGGCGGCATGTACACGCCGCAGGATTTCGAGCGCACGGCCTACCGGCTGGTCACCGAACAGGTGCTCTACAGTGCCGACCGCAAGTCGCGCAACGCCTACCACCTGGTGGAAACCTACCTGGCCGATTTCGCCGCGGCACTGGAACCGCTGGGCATCCGCCTGGAACGCAACGCGCACTTCCGCTACGTCACCGCCCTGCCCTCGCATGGCGAAGGCACGGCGGTCAGCCTGGACGAGACGTTGCTGATCCTGGTGCTGCGCCAGCGCTACGACGAGGGGATGCGGCAGGGACAGGTGGAAGACCACGGCGACGTCCTGGTGGAACTGCCGGAGCTGCAGGAGGCCTACCAGTCGCTGACCGGTCGCGAGCTGCCCGAGACCGGTGCGCTGCGCAGCCAGTTGCGCGCGCTCAAGCGCTGGTCGGTATGCCGGACCACCGAATGCGACCCGGGTGACCCGCAACCGTTCCGCATCCTGGTGCGGCCGGCAATCGTGGAGATCGTCGGCGCGCAGTGGCTGCAGCGACTGGACCAGCACACCACGGACGACGCCAGCACCGATGACGGCCAGTCCGTCGCCGAGCAGGCCATGGAGCCAGACGATGTATCAGCTTAAGCGCGCCCACCTTGTCCAGTTCTTCCTGTTCCAGGCGCAGACGCTCGAGCTGGACCTGAGCACGGCGATCATCGCGCCCAATGGCGCCGGCAAGAGCGCGCTGCTGGACGCCCTGCAGATCGTCATGCTCGGCGGCGACCGCAACCAGATCCGCTTCAATGCCCAGGCCGGTGGCAGCCACCGCGCCCGCACGATCCGCGACTACTGCCTGGGCGTGTACCGCTCCGGCGATGACGGCCGCGACCGCGAAACCGCCACGACCTACCTGAGCCTGGTGTTCGAGGACCAGGACAGCGGCGAGACGCTGACCGCGGGCATCGCCCTGGCGGCGTCGGCAGCCGAGCCCGATCACCGCGTCAATGGCCTGTACCTGTTGCCGCGCGTGGCGCTTTCGCTCGATGACCATCTGGAAGTGGTCAAGGGCGAGCAGCTGCCGCAGGAGTGGTCGCGCTTTCGCGAGCTGATCGCACAGCGCTGCAAGGCCGCCGGCAGCAAGGCCGAGCTGCACAGCAGCAGCGACCGATTCGTCAAGGACCTGCTGTTCCGCCTGAGACCCGGCCCGACCGCGCAGCTCGATGCCGTGGCCTACCGCAAGGCCTTCCAGAACGCACTCAACCTGCAGCGCGTCAGCGACGTCGATCTGTTCGTGCGCACGCTGGTGGCCGAAGAGCGTCCGACCGAGATCGGCAAGTTCCGCGCGTTGCTCGATGGCTTCCGCCTGATCAAGGAAAAGATCGAGCAGGTCGCGCGCAGGATCGACGAGGCCGAACAGGTCGAGCAGCAGTACAGGAAGGTCGCCCAGCAGGCGACGCGTGCCGCGTCCTACCGCGCCCTGGGCGCCGAGTACCAGCGCGATCTCCATTCCGAGCGCGTCGATGCCGCCGAACAGACGCTGGCGACCTCGCACGAGCTGCTGCGCGGCAAGCGAGTCGCCCTCGCCCAGGCCCGCAGTGATCGCGAGAACGCGCGCCTGGCCGCGGACGAGGCCGGCAAGCGCCTGCAGGGCACCCGCGGTTATCACGAGCAGGCGTCGTTCGAGCAGCTCGCCGCGCCGTACCAGGAAGAACTGGCGCGCCTGAAGAAGGAACTCATGCGCAGCGCCGGCTTTGTCCGCGACCAGTTGCAGGCGGCCGGAAAGCTCGGCCTGCCCGGCGTCGACGCGCATCTGCTCAAGGCCGCGATCGCGCCGTGGCAATCGCTGTACGACCAGCTCGCCGCGCTGGTGGCCGATGCCGACATCCTGGTATCGCCCGAAGCCCTGCACGACGAACTGCGCCAGGCCATCGAGCACGCCGCGCCGATCATCGCGGCAGTGACCGCATACGAGCGCGAGCGCCACAACGCCCTCGACCAGGCACGACAGGGTGCGCTGACCGCGCGCCAGAACCTGGCCCGCCTCAATGCCGGCCAATCCGAGCTGCGCCCCGACGTGGCCCGCATGATGAGCTACCTCGCCGATGCCGGCGTCGAAGCGCGTCCGGTCTGCGACCTGGTGCAGGTGACCGATCCTGCCTGGCAGCGGGCGATCGAAGGCTATCTGCGCACGCATGTCGAGGCGCTGCTGATCGCACCCGAACACGAAGAACAGGCCGTGCGCCTGTACCGTTCGCTGCAGGGCGCGCGCTCGGTGTACGGCGTCAAGCTGGCGCTGTGCAGCCATGCGCGCCAGTCCCGTTGCGATGCCACGCCGGCGGCTGGCCAGGTCGCGTCCCTGCTCACCGGCGACAACGACGACGCCCTCGCCTACCTGCGTCGCCAACTCGGCGACCTGCGCTGTGTCGCCACCGAGGCAGAAGTCGTGCGCAGCCGCCATGGCCTGAGCAATGACGGCCTGGTCGCCAAGGGCGGCGGTGTCGAGCGACTGCGCCTGCCTGCCGCGAGCGAACTCAAGATCGGCGCCTCCAGCAGCCGCGAACGGCAGAAACTGCTGCGCGAGGAACTCGACGCGGCCGAACGTCGCATCGGTGAACTTGAATCGCAATGGCGTCCGGTGCAGGCCAGCGCCAGCGGCCTGGCCCGTATCGGCAACGCCGAGGACATGGCACGCGACGCCCACGAACTGCTGCTCAAGCACCGCCAGGCCGCCGCCCGTTACCGCGCCCTGAAGGACAACCAGGAGGCCGCAAGCGATCCCGACCTGATCCGCCTGAGCGAACAGGCGCACGATTCCGAGCGCCGCCGGCAGGAACTCGAGGCGCTGGTCGAGCGGCTGGTCGGCGAAGAAGCCGTCGCCACCGGCAAGTGCGCCGAGGCCGAGGCCTCGCTGCAGGCGCTTGGCGAACAGAGCGACGCCATCGCCCGCCGCGCCAGCGAGGCCTTCTCACATCCCGATGTCGACGCCAACCTCGTCGAGCACCAGCGCGAGGAGCTCGATGGCAAGATCGCCGAACTCGCCGACCGACTGCAGCGCTGCCAGAACCGTGCCGACGAGAGCGACCGCGTCCTCAACGGCCTGCTGCCCGAAGCCTGGCGCGGGCTGGCCCAGTACGGCAAGGACCATGGGCTGCTGCTCGACATGGAGCCCGGCCAATGGCGGCAGGCCAATGCCCTGCTGCACAAGGAAATCGACCACCTCAAGGGCACCGAACTGGTCCAGCACCAGGCCGCCGCCGACGAGGCCTACACGACCGCGGTGGAGACTTTCCGCTCCAACGTCGCCTCGGCGCTCTACGACAACTTCACCCGGCTGCGGCACCAGATCAACACGCTCAACCGCACGTTGCAGCGCAGCCCCGCGTTCTCCAACAACGAGCGCTATCAGTTCAAGTACGACGTCGCACCGGAGTTCCGCGACCTGCACCGCTTCATCAACAAGGCAGCCGACGTCGGCCAGACCGACACCCTGTTCGGCAGTGCCGGCGAGGTCCCTGCCGCGTTCCGCGACATCATCGAGGACAAGGTAGGCAGCAAGGGAGCGAACACGCCCTCGCCGCTGGACGACTACCGTCGCTTCTTCAGCTTCGAGGTCGTCATCAAGCAGGAGGAGACGGTCATCGGCACGCTCAGCGAGCGCATGCGCTCGGGCTCAGGTGGCGAGCACCGTGCGCCCCTCTATGTCATCGCCGGCGCCGCATTGGCGGCGGCCTACGGCAAGGCGGAGGGTCAGCAGGGTGGCCTGGGCGTGATCATGCTCGACGAGTTCGGCGACAAGATCGACGCCCAGAACGCGCGCGCCACGACCAACTACCTGCGATCGCTCGGACTCCAGCTGATCGTCGCTGCCCCCGATACCGCGCAGGGAACGCTCAGCGGCGTGCTCGACAGCTACATCGAGCTGTTCCGCGATGGCCCGCTGCTGCAGCTCGAACGCGTGGTCGTGCGCGGTCGCGGACGCGAGCTGCTGGAGAGCGACCAGTTCCAGCTGCATCCGCAGTTGCTCGAAGCAGAGATCAAGCGTGTAACCCTGGAGAAGGAGCCGGTCTAGCTATTTGCCGTATCTGGACAAGAGCTCGAGCGCTGTTTGCAAATTTGCGCTGTAACCATGAGGAAATGTCTTATCCTCCAAGGCGCTCCCATAGCCATTCGAGGCGAACATGCGCATCGTCTTGGCCGACGACCACCCGATCGTCCGCAGCGGTGTCCGCACCTTGCTGGAGCGCGACCACCAGACGGTGAAGGTGGTCGCCGAAGCAGCGACGGCCGATGAGCTGCACCGCGTGCTCGATGCGACACCATGTGACCTGGTCATCACCGACTTCAACATGCCCGGTGGCCGCATGTCGGACGGCCTCAGCCTGCTGGGGATGCTCCACCGCAGGTGGCCCGATCTTCCGGTGATCGTGCTGACGATCGTCAGCAATCCGGGCGTACTCCATTCGATCATGGCTACCGGCGCGCGCGGACTGGTCAACAAGTCCGAAGCGCTGAGCGAACTGCCGCTGGCGGTCGAAGCCGTGGCGCAGGGACGCACCTACCTCGGCGCGGCCATGGAGCATGCGCTGCAGTCGACGCAACCCGGGGACGGAAAGGCCGGACTGTCGATTCGCGAATCCGAGGTCTTCCGCCTGTTCGCCTCCGGCCTGACGGTGTCGCAGATCGCCAGGCAACTCAATCGCAGCGTCAAGACGGTGAGCCGGCAGAAGGTTGATGCGATGGCGAAGCTGTGCATCGAGAACGACATTGATCTCTACACCTATGCGCGCGAGCACGGACTGCTATAGAGGCTCCAGCCAGCCTGGGTTCAGCGCTCCGTAACGCGGTCGTGACAAACACGAACCACTTTGCTGGTTGATTCCGCCCGGTTTCCATCGACAACACCTAATGTTGACGGGTGCGCAACAACGCGACCTGCAGGCTGGACGTACCCGAAACGTACGGAGGCTGTCATGAAACGTCATTCCACTGCAGGCGGATTGCTGCTGGCGATGCTGTTGTCGCCGGCAGTGATGGCCGGAGACGGCGACAAGGCCAAGATGATGGATACCAACGCGGACGGCGTGGTCTCCACGGCGGAACACAGCGCAGGCGCCAAGAAGATGTTCGACGCCATGGATGCCAATCACGATGGCAACGTGACCGCGGCCGAGATGGACGCCAGGCACCAGGCCAAGGCGAAGGACGGCAAGGCCGTCAGGACCGGCATGTCATCCGCCAACAAGATCAAGACGATCGACACCAATGGCGACGGCCAGCTCTCGGCCGCCGAGCACGAGGCCGGATCGCAGAAGAAGTTCGCGGAAATGGACACCAACAAGGATGGCAATCTGAGCCAGGCCGAGTTCGCGGCCGGGCACGAATCGATGGCCAAGGGCCGGTGATGCGGGGGGCCAGCAAGCCCTCCGCACGGGAGAGAGCATCATGAAAGTAGGCCAGATCATGACGACCGATGTGTTCCTGACCGATCCGGCCAAGAGCATCCGCGAAGCCGCCCAGACCATGAAACGGATGGACATCGGCAGCCTCCCCGTCGGCGAGGGCGACCGCATCGTCGGCATCGTCACCGACCGCGACATCACCGTTCGCGCGACTGCCAACGGGCTCGACGCCGATACGCCGGTGGGCGATGTGATGAGCGAGGCGATCCACTATTGCTACGACGACGATGATGTGGATGATGTCGCCCGCAACATGGCCGATCTCGAGATCCGCCGACTGCCGGTGATCAATCGCCAGCGCCAGCTGGTCGGGTTCGTGTCACTGGCCGACTTTGCCTACAGCGGCGACGAGGAATCGTCCGACGAGCTGCTCAAGGGTGTTGCCAAACCTCATTGAGGCTGACGACGCATGCGGCGGCCGAAGCCGCCGCATGCCCCGACCCCTGGTCAACCCACGCATACCTCCAGGCGCATCATGCCGCGGTACTCAGCCCGTACTGCGACTGCGCGCTTGCCGCGCGTCCGCTCTGCTGTTCCGTCAAGCGGGTCCATGCCGCGCGTGCCACTGGCAGCGCCTCGTACCAATCGAGGCGGGAGTTTCCGCGAACGCGAAGATAGCTTTGTTCCAGTTCGTCGACGCAATCATCGAACGACTGCCCTCGCAGGTACGCGCTCAACCCGAGCTTCACGGCGGGAAGGTAGTCATCGGACCGGAATGCCACCACGTACTGGCGGTAATGCCGAAGCCACGATGCGATCTCGCGTTCAATATCCACCACTTCGACGACGCTGGATCGCGTGCCATAGAACAGATTCGTATTCATCCTGACTCCTGGGGTCCGGCGACTCTTATCAGTGGTTGCATCCGCCAGCGGACGCTGCGACTGGCGGCACAAAGCTCGTCGCAACAACCGTGCCATCGAAACAGGCCACGCAGAGCGGCTGCAGACGGCGGGGTTCATCGCAGGTTGCGGAGAAGCTGAACGTTTTGACGCCAAACGGAAAAAGTTGCCGGGCGACAGGCTCTTCTTCAATGCGCGTTCACTCCACCCGGAATAGTCTTCGGGCCTACCTGCTGGGAGCATCACCGTGCCGGCATCGCTCCTCATCGTCGACGACGATCGCAACTTCACTGAATCGGCGGCCGATTTCGCCCGGCTACGCGGTTTCCAGCCCTATGTGGCGCATTCACTCGAGCAATCCCGGCAGTTCGCCCATCTGCCGCCACTCGACCTGCTCCTGCTCGACCTCGAGCTTCCCGACGGCAGCGGCCTGGACCTGCTCGACGACCCGGCGATGCCGCAACATGACCGCGCGATCATCGTCACCGGCCAGCCTTCGGTGGAGAGTGCGATCCAGGCCGTGTCCATGCCGGTCGGCGATTACCTGCTCAAGCCGCTGTGCCCGATCCAGTTCGACGCGCTGCTGAAGCAGACCGCGGCTGCACGCGGCATCCTGCTGTCCGGCGAGAATCGCCATGGAATGATCGGACGTTGCGAGGCGATGTGCCGGGTCCACGAGGACATCGACCGCATCGCGCCATCGGAGGCAACGGTGCTGGTTTCGGGCGCCAGCGGCACCGGCAAGGAACTCGTGGCGCGGGCCATCCACGTCGCCAGCGGTCGCAGCGGCCCGTTCGTTGCCGTCAACGCCGGAGCCGTCGCCCCCGAACTGCTGGCAAGCCATCTGTTTGGCCACGAGCGCGGCAGCTTCACCGGCGCCAGCCACCGCCACGCCGGTTACTTCGAACAGGCGAACGGTGGCACGCTCTTCCTGGACGAAATCACCGAGATGCCGCTCGCGTTGCAGGTCTACCTGCTGCGCGTGCTCGAAACCGGTACCGTCACCCGCGTCGGCGGCACCGATTCGATTGCCACCGACGTGCGCGTGGTCGCCGCGACAAACCGCGACCCGCAACAGGCGCTGGATGCCGGAACGTTGCGCGAAGACCTGTTCTATCGCCTCGCCGACTATCAGATCGCCCTGCCGGAGCTGCGCGAGCGGGGAGCCGACGTGCTGCTGCTGGCGCAGTACTTCCTCGACAGCCTCAACGCACGACATGGCACCGCCCGGCGCTTCGCCGACGACAGCGACCGGGTACTGCTTCGCCACCCCTGGCCCGGCAACGTGCGCGAACTGCGCAGTACCATCCAGCGTTCCTACCTCACCAGCGACGGATCGCTGGTACGCATTCGTCCCCTGCAGCATCGGCCCCGCTCCATGCAGGCGGGCGCCGGCGGCGTCGGCTTCAGCGTCGGGATGAGCTATGCCGAGATCGAACGGGAGATGCTGATCAGGACGCTGTCCCACTTCGGCAACGACCGCACGCGCACGGCGCAGGCGCTGGGGGTCAGCGTTCGTACCATCCAGAACCAGCTCGCGCGCCTGCGCGGCGGCCAGGAACGGTCGACGTGAACGAGCCGACCGCCAGCGAGGACGTTCGCCGCTGGCGCCACAGCCTGCGCAACGAACTCAACGTCGTCACCATGGCGACGGCGACGGCGGCCAGCCTGATCGATCACGGTGAGAGCCTTGAACGCGTGCGCCAGCACCTGGCCCGGGCGGAGGCGGCGTGCCGGCGTTGCCATGACCTGCTCTTGGATTGGCCGGACGGTGCCTGAGCATGCCCACCCATATCGCCGTGCTCATTGGCGACGTGGTTGTTGCGCTGTTGCTTGGCGCATTGTCGGCGCTGGGTTACGGCCTGCCTTCGCAGCATTTGCCGATGACCTTCGGCTACGCAGCGGTGCTGCTCGCCGCGGCATTGTTCGGCCGGCGGTGCGCGTACCTGACCATCGTCGCGATCGTGACCATGGTGCTGCTGCAAGGCCAGCCCCGGCTCAGCCCGCTCGACATGGCCGCGTTCGCCGCGATTGCCGCGATCCTCGCCTGGCTGGCTTCGGAGGTGCGCGCGCTGCGCCGGCCCGCCGATGTCCTGCAGCGCTTCCAGGCCGATCGCGACCAGCGCGCCCTCCTCGACCACCTGCCCAAGATGGTGTGGATTGCCGAGCCCGATGGCACGATGCGCTACCACAACCGCTACTGGTACGAGTACACCGGACTGAGCGGCGACGAGGGTTGGCAGGCCATCGTCCATGCTGACGACATGCAGGCCGCGATGGATGCCTGGCGCGATTCCATGGCGACGGCGCAGCAGTTGAACCTGGAGATGCGCTTCCGACGCGCAGACGGCAGCTATCGCTGGCATCTGGTCAAGGGCGTGCCGATCCTCGGCGCCGATGGCAAGGTGCATTGCTGGTACGGCGCCAGCACCGACATAGAAGACCAGAAGCGAGCGCTGGAGACGCTGGCACTCGCCAACCAGCGCATCAGCCGTTTCCTCGCGGTCCTCAGCCATGAGCTGCGCAATCCGCTGGCCGGCGTCACCACCGCTTCTGACCTGCTCCATCGCGACGACGCCGATGGGCCGCAACGGCAACAGGCCCTGGCCACCCTGCAGCGCCAGAGCCAGCACCTTCGGCGCATGGTCGATGACCTGCTCGACATCTCGCGCGTGACCCAGGGCAAGGTCGAGCTGCGCCGCAGCCTGGTGGAGATCGGCGAGCTGCTCGACGAGGTCCATCGCGACAACCTGCACATCGCGCAGCAGCACGGCGTCATCCTGGTGCCGCCGGAGCACGAGGGCACGTGCTATGTGCGCGGCGACCACGTACGCCTGCGCCAGGTGCTCGACAATCTCGTCTCCAACGCCATCAAGGCCTGCGAACGTGGGCAGCGCGTCTTCCTGGCGGTCAGCGAACATGACGGCGAATCGACGATCACCGTACATGACGAAGGCCAGGGCCTTGACGAGGATTTCGTCGCGCGCATGTTCGAGCCGTTCGTGCAATCCCCCGCGTGGCAGTCGCGGGGACTCGGCCTGGGCCTGAGCATCGTCAAGCACATCACCGAACTGCACGGTGGCCAGGTCAGCGTGCGCAGTGACGGACCCGGGCGGGGCTCTACGTTCTCCCTGAAACTGCCGTGTGAAGCGTCCGTCGAATGCGGCAGCTGCGACGACGGCCCGGTGCAGATCGCACCCGCCATCAAGGCCCACGTGCTGATCGTCGAGGACGAGTTGCAGAACGCAGAGGCATTGCAGACGCTGCTCCAACTGGAAGGGCATCGGGCCAGCATCGCCACCGACGCCGCGACGGCCCTGCGGATGTCACTCGAGGATCCTGCCGATGTCGTCCTGTGCGACCTGGAACTCAAGGATGGAATGTCAGGCTACGACGTGGCGCGAACGCTGCAGTCGTCCGACAACCCGCCCTACCTGGTCGCCTACAGCGGCTACGGCCAGCAGAGCGACCGCGACCGCACGCGCCTGGCCGGCTTCCAGCAGCATCTGGTGAAGCCGGCGACCATCGCCGAGATCCTCGCCGCGATCGACGAAGGCCTGCGGCAACGTCACCTGGGACCGCGCGCAACCACTCGACCTACGATTACTTCGTAGCCGTGCGGCGGAAGGATTTGTACTGCGCACCAAACCGCTTCCGTCGTGCCTCTCTGCCCCCTTCAAGACCCCCGTTAAGGCAGCGCTGCGCTCACTGCACGGCCTCAGGCTTGTTCAGAGTCTTCCGCGTGGGACGACGCTGTCTACACCAGCGCCAGCGTAGCTTGCACCAATGCGCATTGCCCAGATCGCCCCTCTCTACGAGGCCGTGCCGCCTTTGCTCTATGGCGGAACCGAGCGGGTGGTGGCACACCTCACCGATGCCCTCGTCAACGAGGGCCATGAAGTCACGTTGTTTGCTTCGGCCGATACCTGCACTCGCGCCGAACTGGTGGCCATGCGCGACCAGGCCATCCGACTGGACCCGGCGCCCCTGAAGTCGGACCTGGCCGCGCACCTTTCGATGCTCCACGAAGTACGCAGGCGCACCGATGAGTTCGACGTGCTGCATTTCCACGTCGACCTTCTCCACTACCCGTTCTTCGAACGCTGTGCGGAGAAGACCGTGACCACGCTGCACGGTCGCCTCGACCTCAAGGACCTCGCGGGCGCCTACGGCCGCTGGCCACGGTTTCCGCTGGTGTCGATCTCCGACAGCCAGCGCCACTCGATGGAAGACCTGAACTGGGTCGACACCATCCACCACGGATTGCCCGAGCAGCTGTACGACTTCTCGCCGGCTCCGCAGGGCGGATACCTCGCGTTCCTGGGCAGGATCTCGCCGGAGAAGCGCGTAGACCGCGCCATCGCCATCGCGCTGGCGGCGGGCCTGCCACTTCGGATCGCCGCCAAGGTCGATGCGGTCGACCGCGCCTACTTCCACACGGAGATCGAACCGCTGCTCGATTCACCCGGCATCGAGTACATCGGAGAGATCTCCGACACGCAGAAGAACCGCTTCCTGGGCGATGCGCTCGCCCTGCTCTTCCCGATCGACTGGCCCGAGCCGTTCGGCCTGGTGATGATCGAGGCGATGGCCTGCGGCACACCCGTACTGGCCTGGAACTGCGGATCGGTCCCGGAAGTCGTGGAACCGGGCGTGTCCGGCTTCATCGTCTCCTCCGAGCGCGAAGCGGTCGCGACGCTGCCTGCCCTGCTCGCGCTCGATCGTCGCACCATCCGCGCCCGCTTTGATCGCCGCTTCACCTCGGCGGTAATGGCGCGGTCCTACATCGAGCTTTATTGGCGCCTGTTGCGTGAGGCCGCACAGCATCGTCGCACTGGCTGAGGGACGGGAATGGATCCTTCGGCCGCGGCATCGCTCAACACCGGCTATGTCCTCAAGGAGGGCGAAACCTTCGTCGTAGCCAACCGCCAGGGCGATATCGAGGGCGGCGCCGACGGCCATTTCCACAACGACACGCGGATGCTGTCGCGGTTCCGGCTGAGCCTTGGCGACACCAGTCCGGTGCTGCTGAGCTCCTACGTCACGCGCGATAACGTCTTCTTCGTCGCCCACATGACCAACCGGCTGCTGCCGCCGCTCGGCGGCACGTCGACCGGCGAAGGCCTGGTCTATATCAAGCGCGTGCGATTCCTGCACGAGGACCGCATGTACGAACGGTTCAAGCTGCTCAACTACGGCAGCGAACCCGCCCATGTCCCCCTGTGCTTCGAGGTCGCCGCCGATTTCGCCGACATGTTCGAGGTGCGCGGAAGCACGCGCCAGCGCCGCGGCGAACTTCTGCCGGTGGAGGTGCTCGAGCATGGCCAGGTCTTCCGCTATCGCGGCCTGGACGAGCAGCTGCGAACATCATGCGTGACCTTCTCCGACCTGCCCGACCACGTGGGTGACTCGGAGGCGAACTTTGTCGTCACGCTCGCGCCCGGCGCGCGACGCGTCATGTTCGTCGAGGTCGGCAGCGAGCAGGCGCCGGCAGACCGCAGCCGTTTCCGCGCCGCAGCCGCACAGGCACGCAAGCGCATGCGCCTGCGCAACCGGCGCAGCGCCCGGATCCACAGCGAAGGCCCGCTGTTCAATGACTGGATGGAGCGGTCGCGCGCCGACCTGACCATGCTGACCAGCGAGCTCGACACCGGCCCCTATCCGTACGCAGGAATTCCCTGGTTCTCCACGCCCTTCGGCCGCGACGCGGTGATCACCGCGCTGCAGACGCTGTGGCTGGATCCGCAACTGGCATGTGGTGTGCTGACGTTCCTGGCGCGTCACCAGGCGCAGGAAGAGTCATCGTTCATGGATTCCTCGCCCGGAAAGATCATGCACGAGACGCGCAAGGGCGAGATGTCGGCGCTGGGCGAGCTGCCGTTCGGGCGCTACTACGGCGGCGTCGACACAACGCCCTTGTTCGTCGGCCTGGCCGGTGCCTATCTGCAACGCACCGGTGACCTCGCCCTCATCGAATCCATCTGGCCGGCGCTGGAAGCGGCCACGGCATGGATCGAGCGCGTGTGCGATGCCAACCCGGCCGGCTTCCTGGACTATGCACGCGGCGAGACCAGTGGGCTGTCCAACCAGGGCTGGAAGGACAGTTCCGACTCGGTGTTCCATGCCGATGGACGTTCGCCGCAAGGGCCGATCGCCCTGGTCGAAGTACAGGGGTACGCATTCGCTGCGCTGCGCGCGATGGCCGCCATGGCGCGACTGCGCGGCGCCGACGCCAAGGCCGAGGCCTGGGCACAACGCGCCGAGCGACTGCAGGCGGAAGTCGAGCGACGTTTCTGGATGGCCGACAGCAACTTCTACGGCATCGCCATCGACGGCGCCGGTGAGCTGTGCGCGGTGCGCGCCAGCAATGCCGGACACCTGCTCTATAGCGGCCTGCCAACCGGCGAGCGCGCGGCCGCGGTGACGACACAGTTGCTCGACGCTCCGTTCTTCAGTGGCTGGGGCATCCGTACGCTGGCCCAGGACCAGGTTCACTACAACCCGATGTCGTATCACAATGGTTCGGTCTGGCCGCACGATTCGGCCATCTGCGCCGCCGGCATCGCCGCCTGCGGCCCGCGCTCGGGCGCGGTGCGCCTGCTGCGCGGCGCATTCGAGGCAGCGGTGCACTTCAACATGCGCCTGCCGGAACTGTTCTGCGGTTTCCCGCGCTCGCACGGAAGCGCCCCGGTCGCTTATCCGGTCGCGTGCCTGCCGCAGGCCTGGGCCGCCGGCTCGGCGTTCATGCTGGTGCAGGCATGCCTGGGAATCGCGATCGACGGGGCGCGCTCGGAGATCCTGCTCGACCGCCCGCAGCTGCCGATCGGCATCGACGAGATCGTGGTGCGCCGCGTGCCGATCGCGGACACCCACGTCCACCTCGTCCTCAAGCGCATGAACGAGCGCGTGGGCGTCTTCGTCGAAGGCCCAGGCACGGACAGCGTGTCCGTGCGGATCACGGGATGACCAGCCGGCGCGGTCGCATGCACCGCGTGCCCGCGCTAAACTGCGGCCCATGCCCCTGCGTGCCTTCCTGCTCCGTGCGCTGCTCTGCCTCAGCCTGGTCCTCAACGGATCGGGCTATGCAGTCGCGTCCACGCAGATGCAGCTGATGCACGTGGCTGCCACGCAAGCCGCGCTGGCCATGGCGCATGAACCCTGCCAGGAGCAGCTCCACGAGCGCAGCGCCGCGCCGTCCATGCACGTGATGGCGGACATGGCATCGTCCGCCGCCTGCGATGACGGCCACGGCAGCCAGTCGGCACCCGACTGCTGCAAGTCCTCGCAATGCGCGTGTGATTGCCTGCAGTACGCGACAGCCACGCTCGCCGATGTGCAGGCCCTGCCCGCCCTGATCGAGCGCGCTGCGCCGCTCCTATCACCGAGCACCGGCCACGTCGCACCGGCGCTGGCGAACCCGATACGACCTCCGATTGGTTGAGTGCGCGGCACCCGTTGGTGCCGACGTTCCATGGCGTTGATGCTGCCGGTGTGACCCTGTCCTGCGGGGATCGCGCCGCGTTCGACGCTTCGCTTTCGCACTCGATTGCTCTACACGGAGTTTTCCCTGATGCCCTTTGATCCCTCTGCCCCGGATTCGGCGGCGAGCCAGTCCCGCCGCCGCTTCGTCACCGGCCTGTCGGTCGGCGGCGTTGCCGCCGGCCTGGGCCTGTGGCGCCTGCCCGCGATGGCCAACCCGGGCGTCGCCACTGCGCCGCAGGTGCTGACCGGCACGCAGTTCGACCTCTCCATCGGCGCCGCGCCGGTCAACTTCACCGGCCATGTCCGGCCCGCCGTCACCGTCAACGGCTCTTTGCCCGCGCCGATCCTGCGCTGGCGCGAAGGCGACACGGTGACGCTGCGCGTGGCCAACCGCCTCGACGTCGCCAGCTCCGTGCATTGGCACGGCATCCTGCTGCCGGCCAACATGGACGGCGTGCCAGGCCTGAGCTTCGACGGGATCCATCCCGGCGAAACGTTCGTCTACAGGTTCGACATCCGGCAGTCGGGCACCTACTGGTATCACAGCCACTCGCTGTTCCAGGAACAGGCCGGGCTGTACGGCGCGATCGTCATCGACCCGCGCGAACCGGCGCCCTACCGGCACGACCGCGAGCACGTCATCCTGCTGTCCGACTGGACCGACAAGGACCCTGCCGCGCTGTTCCGGCGCCTGAAGAAGATGTCGGAGTACGACAACCACTACAAGCGCACGGTCGGCGATTTCTTCCGCGATGCCGATCGCGACGGCCTGTCGGCCACGCTGCGCGACCGCGGTGAATGGGGCCGGATGCGGATGACGCCGACCGACCTGTCGGACGTCAACGCCAACACCTACACCTACCTGCTCAACGGCCAGGCACCGGGCGGCAACTGGACCGGGCTGTTCCGCAGCGGCGAGAAGGTGCTGCTGCGCTTCATCAACGGCTCGGCGATGAGCTACTTCGATGTGCGCATCCCGGGACTGAAGATGACGGTGGTGGCCGCCGACGGCCAGTACATCCATCCGGTGACCGTCGACGAGTTCCGCATCGCGGTGGCCGAAACGTTCGACGTCATCGTCGAACCGGGCGGCCAGGATGCGTACGCGATCTTCGCCCAGGACATGGGTCGCACCGGCTATGCACGCGGCACGCTGGCGGTGCGCCAGGGACTGGAAGCACCGCTGCCGGCGCTGGACCCGCGCCCGATCCTGACCATGTCCGACATGGGCCATGGCGGTCATGGCATGGGCATGGAAGGCGGGTGTGGCGCCAACATGGGCGCGGGCATGAAAGGGATGGAAGGTGGCTGCGGCGCAAACATGGGCCACGACATGCCCGGCATGGACCACTCCGCCGGCGGCATGCAGTCGCACCCGGCCAGCGAAACCGGCAACCCGCTGGTCGACATGCAGACCATGTCGCCGCTGCCCAAGCTCGACGATCCCGGCATCGGCCTTCGCGACAACGGTCGCACCGTGCTCACCTACGCCGCGATGAAGAGCCTGTTCGACGATCCCGACGGCCGCGACCCCAGTCGCACGCTCGAGCTGCACCTGACCGGTCACATGGAAAAATTCGCCTGGTCGTTCAATGGGCAGAAGTTCATGGATGCCGAGCCGCTCAGGCTCAACTACGGCGAGCGCATGCGGATCGTGCTGGTCAACGACACCATGATGACCCACCCGATCCACCTGCACGGTCTGTGGAGCGACCTGGAGGACGAGCACGGCAACTTCCACCTGCGCAAGCACACCATCGACATGCCTCCGGGCACGAAGCGCAGCTACCGCGTTCGCGCCGACGCGCTCGGCCGCTGGGCGTACCACTGCCACCTGCTCTACCACATGGAAGCGGGAATGATGCGCGAAGTGCGGGTGGAGGAATGAGCATGTTGAATTCCTTGCCCTGCTCCATGCTCGCTGCCGCTCTCGCGCTTGCCTTGGCAACGCCGGCCTTGGCACAGGACCACGCGCATCATGCGCAGCCGGAGCCAAAAGTTGAAGATCAGCACGCGGGTCACGACGCATCCGAATCGACACAGGAGCCTGTGCACGATCACGCAGCGATGGGTCACGATTCATCCGATCAGGGCGCCGTTCCTGTCGAACCCGTCCCGACAGTAACCGACGCCGATCGCAACGCTGCGTTCCCCAATCTGGCCCACTCGATGGAGCACGGCGCCGGGATCAACCATTACGTGTTGATCGACCGCCTCGAAGCGGTCGACCTCGACCACGGCAGTGGTGAAGCCTGGGAGCTGCAGGGCTGGGCCGGTGGCGATATCGACCGACTCTGGTTCCGCAGCGAAGGCGAGCGCGCACGCGGCCACACCGAGTCGGCCGACGTCGAGCTGCTGTACGGGCACAGCGTGTCGCCGTGGTGGGATCTCGTCGCGGGCGTGAAGCACGACTTCAAGCCGGGCGATTCGCAGACCTGGGCCGCCCTTGGCGTGCAGGGAATGTCGCCGTACAAGTTCGAGATCGAGGCCACCGCGTACCTGGGCGAAGGCGGACGCAGTGCCGCCACCTTCGAAGCCGAGTACGACGTGCTGCTGACCAATCGCCTGATCCTGCAACCGTTGCTGGAAGTCGAGCTGTACGGCAAGGACGACCCTCGACGTGGCATCGGCTCGGGACTGAGCACGGTCGAGGCCGGGCTGCGTCTGCGCTACGAGGTCACGCGACAGTTCGCGCCCTACATCGGCGTGAGCCATGAACGCGCCTTCGGCGACACCGCGGACTATCGGCGCGACGAGGAAGAGGACAGCCGCGACACACGATTTGTCGCGGGCCTGAGGTTCTGGTTCTGAGTGGGCGTGGTCGGTCCGTCAGCGACGACGGGCCGACCACCACTTCACCAGTGACGGCGGCACTGCATGACGCGCCTGCTTGTCCAACGGCACCAGGACCTGCGCGACCGCCAGTGCCACCAGCGCTCCGACCATCTGCGCTGCGATGAAGCCGAGGATGTCGTCCGGTCGGATGCCTGCGAATGTGCGGGTCAGCGACCGCGCCAGGGTGACGGCGGGATTTGCGAACGACGTGCTCGCGGTGAACCAGTAGGCCGCGAAGATGTAACAGGCGACCAGCGACGGCACCGCACCGGGCCGATGCCGAACGCCGAGCAGGATCGTCAGCAGCAGGCCGAAGGTGGCAACCGCCTCACTGAGCCACTGCGAGGCACCGCTGCGCACATGATCACCGGGCTGGATCAATTCCAGCCCGAACATCGCATGCGCCAGCACCACGCCGACGATCGCCGCGACCAGTTGCACCGAGATGTAGGCCACTGCGACATCACCGCGTAGCTCGCCGCGGGCGCGCATCGCCAGCGTGACCACCGGATTGAAGTGCGCGCCGGAGATCGGGCCGAGCAACACGATCAGGACGTACAGCGCTGCGCCCGTAGCGGCGGCATTGGCCAGCAGAGCGATGCCATCGTTGCCCGCCGACAGGGCAACGCCCATGATCCCCGAGCCCACCACCGTCGCCAGCAGCAACGCGGTGCCGATGAATTCGGAGGTCAGCCTCTGCAGCAGCGTTGGTTGCATCACAACTGCGCCAGAAGGTTCTTCACCCGCGACGAGATCTCGTCGCGCACGGCGCGGTAGCCGTCATCGTCCATGTGCTTGGGATCAGGCAGGGCCCAGTCCTCGCGGCGTTTGGCAGGCACCCAGGGGCAGTCGTCACCGCAACCCATGGTGATGACGGCATCGAACTCGCCTTCAACCTCGTCCAGCGACTTGGAGGCGTGCCCGCCCAGGTCGTAGCCAAGCTCGGACATGAAGCGGATCGCCTTCGGGTTGATCTGCCCCGATGGCCGCGAGCCCGCGCTCAATGCTTCGACGCTGTCACCGCCATGGATGTGGGCGAAGGCCTCGGCCATCTGGCTGCGGTTGGAATTTTCCACGCACACGAACAACACGCGTTTCATGGTCGCACTCATCGAGGCTGGAGATCCTTGCTCATGCACGTCGCCGACGCCGGGCAGATCGAGCGGAATTCGGCACTGCCCTGCACTGCCTGCGGCGCGGCGTCGCGTGCAATGGGCGCGTATCCACGGGCTGCGAAGAACGGTTCGGCGGTCTGGGTGAGCAGCACCAGTTGGCGCATGCCGGTGGCACGCGCGTGTGACTCCAGAGCTTCGACCAGCATCCCGCCGGTGCCTTTGCCACGCCCGCCCTCGTCAACCGCGAGCGAGCGCAGCAACCCGACCCGTCCGAACGACTGCAGGCCGATCACACCGAACGTGTCGCCGCCCTCCCCGGCAATCAGGAAGTCGACCTGTGCGGCATCCAGGTCTTCAACCGGTAGCCCGCTGTCGACCAGCAAAGTGCGGATGCGCGCTGCATCCGATTTCCCGCCCATGCGCAGGTCCATATCCCGGCCCGCTCAGCAGCAACTGGACTTGGGCGCGCAGCACGCGGCCGTGCTCGCACGCGCTGCGGGCGCTGCCTGGGCCGTGCGTGGACTGCAGCTGGCGTCCTCGGAACTGCAGGATGCTTCCGCGGCGTAGTAGCTGGTGGCTTCGCCGAGTGTGTGGAAGGTTTCCCAGCGCGTGCCCTGCGGGTCGTGCGTCCACATCTTGTCGGAGTTGGCATAGCAGCAGATGGCGCCCGGCTCGGGGACGACTTCGCCGCCGGCGGCGTCCAGGCGCCGGCCGAGTTCGGACAGTTCATCTGCGCGCTCCACCTGGATGCCGAGATGGTCGACGCCGGGGGCTCGGCCGGTGTTGGAGATGGCGAAGTTGACGCGTGGATCGTCCAGCATCCATTTGGCGTAGTCGCCCTTGACCACGGATGGCGGCGCTGCGAAAAGCTCGGTGTAGAAGCGGATGCTCGTGGCCAGGTCGGCGACGTTCAGATGCACGTGGAAGCGGTTCATTGCGAAGCTCCTGTCTTGCGGGGGGCGCATGCGACGGCGGGTTCGCACTGGGCGACGCCGGCACAGCAGTTTTCGGTGAGGTAGGCCAGCAGGTCGTTCATCTGCAGGTAGTTGGCGCGAATCCGGATCACCCTTCCCTCGCGCTGGTCGTGCACCAGGGCGGCGGCACGCAGCACGTTCAGATGGGCCGTGAGCGTTGCCGGCGCCAGGCCGAGGCGCTCGCGCAGTTCGCCGACGGACATGCCATCGGGACCGGCCTGTACCAGCTGACGGAAAGCGGCGAGGCGCGACTCGTGGCCGAGGGCGTTGAGGGCGGCTAGAGCGGATGTCATTTCCATAGTTCGCGAATTTACGAATTATCTGGCCCGTGTCAAGCGTTAGCCAGAGCGGCCGTTTGACCTTCCCATCATGGGAACCCTCAAGCTTGCTCCATCTGATTGATCTGGAAGGAGTCCTGTATGAGCCATGCCCTCCCTGCCGTCGCCGAAACACGCGACTGGCGTTTCAGCGTCGCCGGCATGACCTGCGCCTCATGCGCGGGCCGTATCGAGAAGGCGCTGCGCGCGGTACCCGGCGTGCTCGATGCCAGCGTCAACCTGGCAACGGAACGCGCCCAGGTGCACGCGATCGACGGCGTCACGCCTCACCAGCTCGAATCGGCCGTGAGCGCGGCGGGCTACAACGCGAAGCAACTCGACACGTCGCCAACCACTGACATGGTCGCGAACAGGGGCGCCAAGCGCGAGCCAGTGCTCCCCGAAACAAGCCACCTGCTGCTTGCGATAGCGTTGTCGTTGCCACTGGTCCTGCCGATGATCGGGATGATCGCTGGCCAGCACTGGATGCTGCCGGGCTGGGTGCAATTCGCCCTGGCAACGCCGGTGCAGTTCTGGCTCGGTGCGCGCTTCTACAAGGCCGGATGGCACGCGCTCAGGGCAGGCACAGGCAACATGGACCTGCTGGTGGCACTCGGCACCAGCGCCGGCTACGGACTGAGTGTCTTTCATCTGCTCAGCCAGAGCGCCCACCACGGCCCTGCACCGCTCTACTTCGAAGCCTCGGCCGTGGTGATCACCCTGGTGCTGCTGGGCAAGTGGCTGGAATCGCGCGCCAAGCGCCAGACCACCGAAGCAATCCGCGCACTGCAGGCTTTGCGCCCGACCACCGCGCGCGTGCGCCGCGCCAGCGGCGATACCGATGTCCGCATCGACGACGTGCGGATCGCAGACCTGGTGATCGTTCGCCCGGGTGAACGCTTCCCTGTCGATGGCGTGATCGCCGAAGGCCGCACGCATGCCGACGAATCCATGGTCACCGGCGAATCACTGCCCGTCGCCAAGGCCGAGGGTGACCGCGTCACCGGCGGCGCGGTCAACGGCGAAGGCGCGGTGGTCGTGGAGGCCACCGCGGTCGGCGCCGAAAGCGTACTTGCGCGAATCATCCGCCTGGTCGAAGACGCGCAGGCCGGCAAGGCCCCGATCCAGCGAACGGTCGATCGTGTCAGCACGGTGTTCGTGCCGGTCGTCATGGCCATTGCACTGGCCACGCTGTTCGGCTGGGGATCGTTCTCGGGTGACTGGAACCAGGCCATCCTCAATGCCGTTGCCGTCCTCGTCATCGCCTGCCCGTGCGCGCTGGGCCTGGCAACGCCAACGGCGATCATGGCCGGCACCGGCGTCGCGGCCCGCGCGGGCATTCTCATCAAGGACGCACAGGCACTGGAAAGCGCGCATCGCATCACCACGGTGGCGTTCGACAAGACCGGCACGCTGACGCAAGGCAGGCCCGCCCTCACCGATACCGTGGCAGTCGACGGCGACGTGCCTGCATTGCTTGCCCTCGCCGCGGCGCTGCAGGAAGGCAGCGAGCACCCGCTGGCCAAGGCCGTGATCGAGGCGGCGCGCGGCCTGCCACGCAGGCCGGTCGCCATTGGCGTGCATGCGGTGCCGGGCCGTGGTCTTCGCGGGACCGTCGACGGCCGCCCGTTGCTGATCGGCAGCAGCGCCATGATGGAGGACGCCGGCATCGACATCGCACCCTTGCGCGACCAGGCCCGGGCACTGGCCATGTCCGGCCACACCGTGTCCTGGCTTGGCGATGCTGCCAGCTCACGCCTGCGCGGCCTGCTGGCGTTCCGCGACCAGGCCCGGCCAGGCGCGCGCGAAGCGGTCGAGCGGCTGCATCGCATCGGCGTGCGCACCGTGATGATCTCGGGCGACAACGAGGGCGCGGCGAATGCGATAGCCACGCAGATCGGCATCGACGAAGTGCGCGCCAACGTCGCCCCGGCCGACAAGGCCGCCGCTATCGCATCGCTGCGCGAGCACGGCGTGGTGGCGATGGTCGGCGACGGAATCAACGATGCACCGGCGCTGGCAGCGGCCGATGTCGGCATCGCCATGGGCAGCGGCACCGACGTGGCCATGCATGCCGCGGCCATTACCCTGATGCGCTCCGAGCCCGGCCTGGTCGCCGACGCCATCGGCATCTCCCGCCGCACGACCCGCAAGATCCACCAGAATCTGTTCTGGGCCTTCGTCTACAACGTGGTCGGCATCCCGTTGGCCGCACTGGGCCTGCTCGATCCGATCGCGGCCGGCGCAGCGATGGCGCTGTCGTCGCTCAGCGTGGTGTTCAATACCCTCCTGCTGCGACGCTGGCGTCCGCAGCAGTGAACTGCACGTTCCGAGGATCCGTCATGCCCAAGCTCCCGCGCCTCCCACGCCCCGAACTCGCCGATGCCCGCCAGCAAGGCCTGCACAACATCGGCGAAACGGCGCAACTGAGCGGCGTCAGCGCCAAGATGATCCGGCACTACGAGAGCATCGGCCTGATCCCCCGGGCCGGTCGCACGTTCGCCGGCTACCGCATCTACAGCGACGCCGACGTGCATCGCCTGGGTTTCATCCACCGCTCGCGCCGGCTGGGCTTCTCGATGAAGCAGATCGAGGTCCTGCTTGGCCTATGGGACGACCGCAGCCGCGCCAGCGCCGAAGTGAAGAAGCTGGCCCAGGCACATGTCGACGAGCTGACGGCGAGGATCAACGAGATGCAGGCCATGCAGCGCACGCTGCAGGACCTCGCGCGCCGTTGCCATGGCGACGACCGGCCCGATTGCCCAATCCTCGACGACCTGGCGCACGCAGGTGCGCCGCCGGGGATTGGGCAACCGGATTGACCGTCAGCGTGCCGCCGCGGCGCGTTCGATCATCTTCGCGACGGCCGCGGCGTGGGACACCATCACCACGTGCGACGCACCGGCAACGACTTCGGTCTGCTTCGATCCGGCGCGCTTGGCCATGAATCCCAGCGATTGCGGCGGGATGTTCTTGTCCTTGTCGCCATAGATGAACCACGAAGGGATGCTGTTCCAGGCCGGCGGGCCAGCCTTCTCGTTGAGCGCGGCCTCGGTGATCGGGCGTTGCGTCGCCGCCATCAGCGCGGCGTCCGCCGCCGGCACGTCGGCCGCAAACTGCGCATGGAACTTGTCCTGCTGGATGTAGAGATCGGCGCCACCACCAGTCAACTTCACCGGCGGAGCCAGCGTCGGACCGAGGGTGCTTCCGGGGAACTTGCCCGACAGCCCCGCCGCCGTCTCCCCGGCTTCGGGCGCGAACGCGGCGACGTACACCAGCGCCTGGACGTTGCCGTGCCCACGCGCGGCCGCGGAGATGACGCTGCCCCCGTAGGAATGCCCGACCAGGATCACCGGCGTGGTCACGCTTGCCACGACGTCAGACACGTACTGGCCGTCGCTGGCGACACCGCGCAGCGGATTGGCAACCGCGACGACCGGATAGCCATCCTTCTTCAGTATCTCGATGACGCGATTCCAGCTTGATGCATCGGCGAAGGCGCCGTGCACCAGGACGACGGTGGGCTTCGTCGCCTGGGCTGCTGCGTTGGCGGCGACGAGGCTGCCGGTGGCCAAGGCCAGCGCGACCAGTAGGGTCTTCATTCCGGAACTCCCAGGGCTGAACTGCAGGTGGGGGAAAAGCAGCGCCATGACCGCACCGATGAGTGAGGCCTGGAATCGATCAACCGCGATGGATTCAAACACGCCGCCGCGCTGCCTGGAACCTGCGCCGATGGCAACGCAATGGTTCCTGCTACGCACGACCTGCCACTGCCGATCAACGCTGCTTCGCGGCAGTGATCAGTTCGGCAATGGCATCGCGCAGTGCCTCGACGGGACCGTCGAAGCGCACCGAATTGAGGAAGAACGATGGCGTTCCGTTCACACCACTGCGCACGCCGCCATTGAAATCGTTGCGCATCTTTTCGTCGAAGGCGTCGGCCTGGATGGCGTCGCGAAGCTCGACCGGATCCAGTCCAAGCCGGCTCACAAGTTCCACATACAACGGCGCACCGAGGCTCTCCTGGTTCTCGTAGAGCGCATCGTGCGCTTCCCAGAAGTGCCCCCTGCTGCCGGCAAACTCCGCCGTAGCCGCCGCGCTGGCAGCGTTGGGATGCAGCTGGGTGATCGGGAAGTTGCGGAACACGAAGCGCAGGTCCTTCGGAAATTCCGCCTGGAGTTCTTTCAACTGGGGATAGGCATCGCCGCAATAGGGGCACTGATAGTCCCCGTACTCGACCAGAGTCACTGCCGCATCTTCATTGCCCTGGACGTGGTCGTCCGGACCTACCGGAATCTTGAGGTTCGCCATGGCAGTTACCCTGCCTTTCCAGATGATGGCGCCTGGAGCTTGTCCAGCGCATCGAGGATGCCGTCGGCACCGGGATTGACCGCCGTGGGCGACAAGTAACTCCAGGCGATCGCGCCTTCCTTGTCGATGACGAACAACGCTCGCCGGCTCATGCCGTGCTGGGCATCGTAGGCGCCGTAGCTTCGCGCCACTTCCCCCTTCGGCTCGAAGTCCGCCAGCAGGTTGAAGCGAAGGTGGCGGTCCTGGGCGAAGGCCTGATGGCACCAGACGCTGTCGACGGAGATCCCCAGCAACGTCGCACCCGCGTCCTTGAACGCCGGAAGCACCTCGTTGTAGAGCGCCATCTGGTCGCCGCAGACCGGGCTCCAGTCGGCCGGGTAGAAGGCCAGGATCACGGGGCGCCCACGCAACTCGCTCAGCGACAGCGTCTGGTCCGGCGTCGCGCTGAGAGTGAAATCCGGCGCCATCGTGCCCGCAGGCAGGATGGTCTCGGGCATCGGGCTCGGACGGGTGTCGGCAGATGGCATGGCAACTTCCTGCGTATCCGCGTACCCGCGGCATTGCTGCCGAATATGCCCCGGCCGGTGTTAAAGGCTTGCGCATGCCGGCACCCGCTGACGGTGACGACCCTGCGTTTACGGCACGTCGGCCAATGTGGCAGGCGGCGTGCCAGCGCC
Organism: Lysobacter sp. Soil_C_59; assembly: GCF_057656415.1. Taxonomy (NCBI): domain Bacteria; kingdom Pseudomonadati; phylum Pseudomonadota; class Gammaproteobacteria; order Lysobacterales; family Lysobacteraceae; genus Lysobacter; species Lysobacter sp. Soil_C_59. The sequence continues at coordinate 75,705 of NZ_JBDGKK010000003.1, forward strand.
TGGTTCACAAACTCGTGGAGTGGACATGAACAACCTGCCGATCCGTGCCCACGGCTGGGTGCTCGCGGCGCTCGCCGCGGCGTCCTGCCTCCTTGTCTTGCCCGCTGCGAAGGCGCAGACAAGCGCACCTGCCAAGGCAACCAACGTCGTGCTCGTGCACGGCGCATGGGCCGACGGTTCCAGTTGGGCCGAAGTGATCCCGCGACTGCAGGCCGCGGGCCTGAAAGTCACCGCCGTGCAGAACCCGCTCAGTTCGCTCGAGGATTCGGTCGCAGCCACTCGCCGGGCGCTGGCCTTGCAGGACGGCCCCACGGTGCTGGCCGCCCATTCGTGGGGCGGCACGGTGATCAGCGAAGTCGGCACCGACCCGAAGGTCAGCGCACTGGTGTACGTCGCCGCGCGCGCACCGGATGCCGCCGAGGACTTCGTCGCGCTGTCGGCAAAGTTTCCCACCGGCGCCGTGCGCGCGGGCATCCAGACCAACGATGGCTACACGCTGCTCGCGGAGGATGCCTTCCTGAAGTTCTTCGCCAATGGCGTCGAGCCGACGAAGGCGAAGACGCTGTACGCGGTGCAGGGTTCGACGGCATCGTCGTTGTTCGCCGGACGCACCACCCAGGCAGCCTGGAAAAGCAAACCATCCTTCTACGCCGTGTCGCGGCTCGACCAGACGATCAATCCCGACCTGGAGCGATTCCTCGCCAAGCGGATGAACGCAACGACCATCGAACTCGATGCCGGCCACCTGTCGCTGGTATCGCATCCGCGCGAAGTCGCGGAGCTGATCCTGCGAGCGGCAGGCAAAGCGAAGTAGTCGCGCGCGATCGCAGTCGGGCATCCGCGCACGACACGAACGGCAAAAACAATCAGGGCCGCCTCTCGGCAGCCCTGATTGCTTGTCCAACTGGCGTCCCCACGGGGATTCGAACCCCGGTCGCTACCGTGAAAGGGTAATGTCCTAGGCCTCTAGACGATGGGGACAAAACTTGGTTGTAAAACTCTTTGGCACACATCCCGTCGAAGAGGTCGAAGAGATGGTGGAGCCAGGCGGGATCGAACCGCCGACCTCCTGCATGCCATGCAGGCGCTCTCCCAGCTGAGCTATGGCCCCACGTGTGCTGGAAAGACGAAAATTCTAGCGGGCGTTCAGCGATGTCGTCAAGCGTTCGCTGCCAGATTTTTTTCGTCGTGTCCGCCAGCGGCTGTGCCGGCGTCAACGGGGCGCAATGTTGCCACACCATGTCCCCGCTCCGCTAGATACTCGATCCACTTTCCGAGAAACGTGTTCATCTGCGTGCGGTGGTCGAGCACTTCGGCCGGCGGCGGGTACATCCCGATCGCGTCCTGCCAGCGTCGCCCGACGTAGCAATGGGTGACCTCGAGCTGGCGGGCATCGTGGTAAAGGCGCAGAAACGCCGAGGGATCAGGCTCCCCGGTGACCGGATCGCGCATGGCGTAGGTCATGCGCAGCTCGGTGGTGTAGCGGTGCTGCTCGATCACGTCCAGCTGCAGGTCCAGGTGATCGCCGGCACTGGAACGGTAGGTGCCGACCAGCAATCCCGCTGGCGGGAACATCCGCGTGAACCTCTCGTGGTTTTCCGCGTACAGGCCCATCAGCCAGCCGAAGCGGCTGAGGCGGGGAATGCGTGCGCTGCGTGTGGCCAGGGACGTCATCATGCGCCCGATCCTACACGCGACGGCGCCCGCGCGGCAGCGTTGACGCACTGCCCTGGTAGGCCTACGGTAAGCATTCCTCGCGTCGCTTTTTCGAGGCGGATTTCGAGGGTATTCCCGGGCCGCCTTTCAGGCCTGCCCCACCGGGCTCCAAGCGCCGCAACGGCGCTTCAGAACATCTCGCGGTGGATTCCCAGCGTCGTCAGCACCTTGCTCGAGATCTCCTCGATCGAGGTATGGGTCGTGCTCAGCGTCGGAATCCTCTCTGCGCGGAACATCATTTCCGCTGCGGAAACCTCGCGTTTGCAGGTTTCCAGCTGCGAATATCGCGAGTTCGGACGGCGCTCCTGGCGGATCTGCTGCAGGCGCATCGGGTCGATCGTCAGCCCGAACAGCTTGTTGCGGTATGGCCGCAGGCGCGGCGGCAGGCGGTCGTGCTCGAGGTCTTCCTCGGTCAGCGGGTAGTTGGCGGCGCGGATGCCGTAGTGCAGCGCCAGGTACACGCAGGTCGGCGTCTTTCCCGCCCGCGACACCGCCACCAGGATCAGGTCGGCATCTGCGTAATCGACCGCTTGGCCGTCGTCATGGGTCAGGGCGAAGTTCATCGCGTTGATGCGGCGGTGATAGGTGTCGAAATCGAACATGCCGTGGGCGCGGCCGACGTAGCGCTGCCGGGTCTGCTCGAGCTCTCGCTCCAGCGGTTCGATGAAGGGCGCGAATACGTCCAGCATCAGCGCACCGCTCTCGGCCAGGGCCAGGCTGACATCGGCATCCATGCACGAATTGATCACGACCGGGCGTACGCCGTGGGCCTCGGCCGCGGCGCGGATCTTCTCCGCCACTTCCCGGGCCCGGTCGATGCTGTCGACGAAGGGGATGCGGTCGGTCACGAACCGGGTCTCGGTGAACTGGGTGAGCAGGCTGTGGCCGATGGTTTCGGCGGTGATGCCCGTTCCGTCTGACACGTAGAACACCGGTCGCACGCCTGCCATGGTCCACTCCGTCTGAATTGGCCGTTCACAATATGAAAAACCCCGTCGAATCAAGCTTGTATGGATCCGACGCAGAGGCGATCATATCCGGATCACTGCGCAGGCATGCGCCCCGCCCCCTGCGCAGGCATGCGCCCGCCCCTCTGGAGACCGCCCGCTTGAACGAGAACATCCTCTGGCTGCACGCGCTGCGCCTTACCGATCTGGCACGTGTCGGCGGCAAGAATTCCTCGCTCGGCGAGATGATCGGCAACCTTGCGGGCCTGGGCGTTTCAGTTCCGGGCGGCTACGCGACCACGGCGGAAGCCTTCAAGGACTTCATCGCGCACAACAACCTCCACCAGCGCATCTTCGACAAGCTCGCCACGCTCGACGTCGAGGACGTGCCGGCGTTGACCGCGGCCGGTGGCGAGATCCGCAAGTGGGTGATCGATGCGCCGCTGCAGCCGCAGCTCGAGGCCGACATCCGCACCGCCTACAAGCAGCTGTGCGACGAGAACGGTGGCGGTGAAGTCGCCGTGGCGGTGCGCTCCTCGGCGACCGCCGAAGACCTGCCCGATGCCTCGTTCGCCGGCCAGCAGGAAACCTTCCTCAACGTCACCGGTGCCGACGACGTCGTGCACAAGGTCAAGGAAGTCTTCGCCAGCCTCTACAACGACCGCGCCATCGCCTACCGCGTGCACCACGGCTTCAAGCACGAGGACGTGTTCCTCTCGGCCGGCGTGCAGCTGATGGTTCGCTCCAACGTCGGTTCCTCCGGCGTGCTGTTCACGCTCGACACCGAGTCGGGTTTCCGCGACGTGGTGTTCATCACCTCCAGCTACGGCCTGGGCGAGATGGTCGTGCAGGGCGCGGTCAACCCGGACGAGTTCTACGTCTACAAGCCGACGCTGCTGCAGGGCAAGAAGGCGATCCTGCGCCGCGGCATCGGCGCCAAGCAGCAGCGCATGGTCTATTCCGACACCCCCGGTGAGCGCGTGCGCATCGAGGAGACCCCGGCCGACCTGCGCAACAGTTTCTCGATCAGCGACGAGGACGTGCAGGAACTGGCCAAGCAGTCGCTCGTCATCGAGAAGCACTACGGCCGCCCGATGGACATCGAGTGGGCGAAGGACGGCGTCAGCGGCAAGCTGTTCATCGTCCAGGCCCGTCCGGAGACCGTGAAGTCGCGCGGCAAGGCCACACAGATCGAGCGCTACCAGCTCACCAGGCGCGGCGAAGTGGTCTGCGAAGGTCGCGCGATCGGCCAGAAGGTCGGCACCGGCGTGGCCCGCGTGGTCCGCTCGCTGGCCGACATGGCCCGCGTGCAGCCCGGCGACGTGCTGGTGGCCGACATGACCGACCCCGACTGGGAGCCGGTGATGAAGCGTTCGGCGGCGATCGTCACCAACCGTGGCGGCCGCACCTGCCACGCCGCGATCATCGCCCGCGAGCTGGGCGTGCCCGCCGTGGTCGGTACCGGCAACGCGCTTGACACGATCAAGGACGGCCAGGAAGTCACGATCAGCTGCGCCGAAGGCGACACCGGCTTCATCTACGACGGCGCCCTGCCCTTCGAGCGCCACACCGCCGACCTGGACAAGATGCCCGAGGCACCGCTCAAGGTGATGATGAACGTCGCCAACCCCGAGCGCGCGTTCGACTTCGCCATGCTGCCCAATGCCGGTGTCGGCCTGGCGCGCCTGGAGATGATCATCGCCAGCCACATCGGCATCCATCCCAAGGCCCTGCTCGAGTACAGCCAGCAGGACGCCGCGACGAAGAAGCAGATCGACGCCAAGATCGCCGGGTACGGCGGCGACCCGGTCGCGTTCTACGTCGACCGCCTGGCCGAAGGCATCGCCACGATCACGGCCGCGTTCGCGCCCAATCCGGTGATCGTGCGCCTGTCGGACTTCAAGTCCAACGAATACGCCAACCTCATCGGCGGCAGCCGCTACGAGCCGCACGAAGAGAACCCGATGATCGGCTTCCGCGGCGCCAGCCGTTACGTCGACCCGAGCTTCACCGACGCCTTCGCGCTGGAATGCCAGGCAGTGCTGAAGGTGCGCGAGGAAATGGGCCTGACCAACTGCTGGGTCATGATCCCGTTCGTGCGCACGCTCGATGAGGGCCGCAAGGTCGTCGAAGTGCTCAAGGCCAACGGCCTCGAGCAGGGCAAGGACGGCCTGAAGATCATCATGATGTGCGAGGTTCCGTCGAACGCCCTGCTCGCCGATGAGTTCCTCGAGATCTTCGACGGCTTCTCGATCGGCTCCAACGACCTGACCCAGCTCACCCTGGGCCTGGACCGCGACTCGGGCATCGTCGCCAAACTTTTTGACGAGCGCGATCCGGCGGTGAAGAAGCTGCTGGCCATGGCCATCTCGACCGCGCGCGCCAAGGGCAAGTACGTCGGCATCTGCGGCCAGGGCCCGAGCGATCACCCGGACCTGGCCGAGTGGCTGATGGACCAGGGCATCGAGTCTGTCTCGCTCAACCCCGACACCGTCGTCGACACCTGGCTGCGCCTGGCGAAGGCCAAGGCCAAGTCGAAAGCGGCATGATCTTCAGCAACCAATGACGAACCGCTAACGCCGGTGCAGTCAGACTTGCGCTGTACCTGACGCCCCGCTGATGCGGGGCGTCGCATTTTGAAGGAGGCTGAACCTTGACGCTCGAACAACTGGCCAACCAACTGCAACGCGCCGACGACTGGACCGACGTCGCCGTTGAATGGGGCGTGCGCCTGGGCGCTGCGCTGCTGGCGCTCTACATCGGCATCCAGGTCGCCAAGTGGCTCGCACGCGCCGTCTCGCGCGCACTGACGCGCGCCCACGTCGAACCGACGGCACAGCAGTTCCTGAGCCGCGTCACCTACGTGCTGATCCTGATGGTGTTCGTGCTGGCGATCCTGCAGATCTGCCTGAAGGTCTCGCCGGCATCGCTGTTCGCCGTGCTCGGCGCGGCCGGCCTGGCCATCGGCCTGGCCATGAAGGACTCGCTGTCCAACGTCGCCTCTGGCGTGATGCTGGTGACGCTCAAGCCGTTCCGCGTCGGCGACATCGTCGACATCGGCGGCAAGAGCGGCAAGGTCGAATCGGTCAGCATCTTCCAGACCAAGCTGCGTGGCGCCGACAACCAGACCATCGTGCTGCCCAACAGCCTGATCACGACCGCACCGATCATCAACCTCACGCCCGACACGGTCCGCCGCATCGAGCTGATCGTCGGCATCGGCTACAACGACAGCATCGAGGCGGCACGCGCGGCGGTGCTTTCAATCATGCATGCCGACAAGCGCATCCACGCAGAACCCGCGCCGGATGTGGTGGTCTACGAGCTGGCCGACAGCGCGGTGAAGCTGGGCATCCGCTGCCATGTCAGCAATGCCGATCATTTCAGCACCAAGTGCGATCTCAACGAGCGCATCAAGGCCGCCTTCGACCGCGACGGCATCAGCATCCCCTACCCGCAGCGCGACGTGCGCATGTACCACCATGTGGCACAGGACCAGGGTGTGAAGGTGGTGGTGACCCCGACGCCGGCGAAGCCGGAGTAGTCGCCGGCGGGCCTACAGCCCGCCCAGCTTCCCCATCGACGCCCGGTAGTGGCGCAGCTCGGCGATGGAGTCATGCACGTCGCTGAGCGCGGTATGCCGCGCGTCCTTGGCGACGCCGGCCAGCACCTCGGGCGCCCAGCGCCGGGCCAGTTCCTTGACCGTGCTGACGTCGAGATTACGGTAGTGGAAGTAGCGCTCCAGTCGCGGCATCAGGCGATGCAGGAATCGGCGGTCCTGGCAGATCGAGTTGCCACACATGGGCGAACGGCCGGCCGGCACCCAGTGCGCGAGGAAAGCCAGCGTGCTCGCTTCGGCCTCGGCCAGGGTGACATTGCTTTCGACCACGCGCTTCCACAAGCCGGACTTGCCGTGCTGGTTGCGGTTCCATTCGTCCATCGCTTCCAGGCGCGACACCGGATGCACGATCGCCAGCTCCGGCCCTTCGGCCAGGATGTTGAGCTGTTTGTCGGTCACCAGCGTGGCGATCTCGAGGATCGAATCGTTGTCGGTATCCAGGCCGGTCATTTCCAGATCGATCCAGATCAGATGCTCGTCGTTGGTCGCTGCCATGGGCTCGCACTGAAGGGATGTCGGTAGCATCATACAGCCAGCCCGCACCCGCGCCTCTCGCAACGCAGTCACGGAATCCGCATGCCCTCACCCGTCGCGATCGATCCGTCACACTACGCCGTCGTTTCGGCGATGATCACGCCCGCGTTCTTCCTGACCGCCGCCAGCTCGCTGCTGATCTCGTCCAACAACCGCCTGGCACGCGTGGTCGATCGCATGCGCAGCGAGATCGAGGTGTTGCGCGCCACGGATCAGGGTCCGGCCCGGGTTGCACTGGAGGCGCGCATCGCCACCCATCGCCGTCGCTCCTACCTGGTGCTGGCATCGGTACGCATGCTCTACGCCGCCATCAGCGCCTTCGTCGGCACCAGCCTGGGCATCGCCGTGGATGCGTTCCTGGGCTACCGGCTCGACATGCTGCCGACGGTCCTGGCCATGATCGGCGTGCTGCTGATGTTCGCCGCTTCGCTGTGCCTGGGCCGCGAGGCCAAGCTCGGCCTGCACATGCTCGACCTGGAACTCAACGAGCAGCTGGCCAAGGACAGGATCGACCTGCGCAACGACTGAGGTCAGGCGGGCTTGCCGCGCTTGCGGCGGAAATAGGCCGTCAAACGCGCACCGGCCTCTTCACCCAGCACGCCGCCCTGCACTTGCACGCGATGGTTGTGGCGCGGATCGGCGAGCAGGTCGAACACGCTGCCCGCCGCTCCGGTCTTCGGGTCGGTCGCGCCATAAACCACACGCGCGACCCGCGCGTGCACCATCGCCATCGCACACATCGCGCATGGCTCCAGCGTCACGTACAGCGTCGCTCCGAGCAGACGGTGATTGCCGAGCCTGCGGCCGGCCTGGCGCATCGCCACGATCTCGGCGTGCGCGGTCGGGTCCTGCTCGGTGATGTTGCGGTTCCAGCCTTCGCCGAGGATTTCGCCCTCGGCCGACACCAGCACGGCTCCGACCGGAATCTCGTCGTCCTCGTGCTCGGCACGGTCGGCCAGTGCCAGCGCGTGCCGCATCCAGCGCTCGTCTGCCGCGACGAGCGTGTCAGCGTCCGCAGGCGGCTGGAACGAGGACATCACTCCCACTCGATGGTCGCGGGCGGCTTGCCACTGATGTCATAAACAACGCGAGAAACACCGCGCAACTCATTGATAATACGGTTTGAAACCCTGCCAAGGAAGTCATACGGCAGGTGCGCCCAGTGCGCCGTCATGAAGTCGATGGTCTCGACCGCGCGCAGCGCGATCACCCACTCGTAGGCACGGGCATCGCCGACCACGCCGACCGACTTCACCGGCAGGAACACCGCGAATGCCTGGCTGGTGCGGTCGTAGAGATCGGCCTTGCGCAGCTCTTCGATGAAGATGTGGTCGGCCTTGGCCAGCAGATCGGCGTACTCACGCTTGACCTCGCCGAGGATGCGCACGCCCAGTCCCGGGCCCGGGAACGGATGGCGGTAGACCATCGCGCGCGGCAGGCCGAGCTCGACGCCAAGGCGACGCACTTCGTCCTTGAACAGTTCGCGCAGAGGCTCGACCAGGCCGAGCTTCATGTCCTCGGGCAAACCCCCCACGTTGTGGTGGCTCTTGATCACGTGCGCCTTGCCGGTCTTGCTGCCGGCCGACTCGATCACGTCCGGGTAGATCGTGCCCTGTGCCAGCCACTTGGCGTTGGCGAGCTTCGACGATTCTTCATCGAAGATCTCGACGAACAGGTTGCCGATGATCTTGCGCTTGGCTTCCGGGTCGCTGACGCCTTCGAGCGCCTTGAAGTAGCGGTCGGCGGCATTGACGCGCACGACCTTCACGCCCATGTGCTCGGCGAACATCGCCATCACCTGGTCGCCCTCATTCCAGCGCAGCAGGCCGGTGTCGACGAACACGCAGGTCAGCTGCTCGCCGATCGCCTTGTGCAGCAGCGCGGCCACGACCGAAGAGTCGACGCCGCCGGACAGGCCGAGGATGACCTCGTCGTTACCGACCTTCTCGCGCACGCGGGCGATCTGGTCGTCGATGATGTGCGCGGCGGTCCACAGCGTCTTGCAGCCGCAGATCTCGGTGACGAAGCGGCGCAGCAGGGTCGTGCCCTGCTTGGTGTGGGTCACTTCCGGGTGGAACTGCACGCCGTACCAGCGCTTGGATTCCAGCGCCATGGCGGCGACCGGGATGCGGTCGGTGACGGCGGTGACGGTCCAGCCCGGCGGCGCCTTGGCGACGTGGTCGCCGTGGCTCATCCACACGTCGATGCGCGGTTCGCCGTCGTGGTCGGACAGGCCGCCAAGCAGTGCGTCACGGGCGACCAGCTCGACTTCGGCGTGGCCGAACTCGCGGGCATCGGCGGCCTCGGTGGCACCGCCCAACTGCGCGGCCAACGTCTGCATGCCGTAGCAGATGCCCAGGATCGGCAGGCCCGAATCGAATACTTCCTGCGGCGCGGCGGGCGCGCCGTGCTCGGTCGTCGACTCCGGACCGCCCGACAGGATGATGCCCTTGGCGCCGTACTTCGCGATCTCGGCCGGGTCATGGTCCCAGGCCCAGATCTCGCAGTAGACGCCGATCTCGCGGATGCGGCGGGCAATCAGCTGCGTGTACTGCGCGCCGAAGTCGAGGATCAGGATCTTGTCGCTGTGGATGTCGGTCATGGAATCACGAGTTGGTTCTGGTGTCCGTCATTCCCGCGCAGGCGGGAATCCATGGACACTCGGGAATGACAATCACACATCAACCGGCGCGGTAGTTCGGCGGTTCCTTGGTGATCTGCACGTCGTGCACGTGGCTCTCGCGCGCACCGGCGTTGGTGATGCGCACGAAGCTGGGCTTCTTGCGCATGTCCTCGATGGTCGCGCAGCCGACGTAACCCATCGTCGCGCGCAGACCGCCGGCGAGCTGATGGACGACATTGCGCAGCGGGCCGCGGTACGGAACGCGACCCTCGATGCCTTCGGGCACGAGCTTGTCGGCGTCCGACGCGTCCTGGAAGTAGCGGTCCTTGGAGCCCTGCTCCATCGCGCCGATGCTGCCCATGCCACGGTAGCTCTTGTAGCTGCGGCCCTGGAACAGCTCGACTTCGCCAGGCGCTTCCTCGGTGCCGGCGAACAGGCCGCCGACCATCACGGTCGAGGCACCGGCGACCAGCGCCTTGCCGATATCGCCCGAGTAGCGGATGCCGCCGTCGGCGATCAGCGGAATGCGATCCTGCAATGCCTCGGCCACCATCGCCACGGCGGTGATCTGCGGCACGCCGACGCCCGCAACAATGCGCGTGGTGCAGATCGAGCCCGGGCCGACGCCGACCTTGACCGCGTCCGCGCCGTTGTCCATCAGCGCCAGTGCGGCATCGCCGGTGACGATGTTGCCGCCGATGACCTGCAGCTGCGGGAAGTTCTTCTTCACCCACTTGACGCGATCGAGCACGCCCTGCGAGTGGCCGTGCGCGGTATCGACCACGACCACGTCCAGGCCCGCGGCAGCCAGCGCTTCCACGCGTGCTTCGGTATCACCACCGACGCCGACCGCGGCGCCGACCAGCAGGCGTTCGCTGCTGTCGTAGGCGGCGTTGGGGTTGTCGGACTTCTTCTGGATGTCCTTGACGGTGATCAGGCCGCGCAGCTCGAAGCCGTCGTTGACCACCAGCACCTTCTCGATTCGGTGCTTGTGCAGCAGGTTCAGCACTTCCTCGTCGGTCGCGCCTTCGCGTACCGTGATGAGGCGATCCTTCTTGGTCATGATGTGGCGGACCGGATCGTCGAGCTTCTTCTCGAAGCGCATGTCACGACTGGTGACGATGCCAAGCAGATGGCCACCTTCCACCACCGGCACGCCGGAGATGTTGCGGGCGCGGGTGAGCTTGAGCACTTCGGCGATCGTGGTGTCGGGGCCGACGGTAAACGGCTCCTTGATCACGCCGGCCTCGAACTTCTTGACCGAGGCGATCTGCGCCGCCTGCGCCTGCACGCTCATGTTCTTGTGGATGATGCTGATGCCACCCAGCTGCGCCATTGCAACTGCCAGGCGCGCCTCGCTGACCGTGTCCATCGCCGCCGACAGGATCGGCAGACGGATGTTGAGGTCGCGGGTGAGGCGGGTCGTGAGCGAGACGTCCTTGGGCAGGACGACCGAGTGGGCCGGGACGAGCGAGACGTCGTCGTAGGTCAGTGCTTCAGCCTGGATGCGCAGCATGGGCAGGGGCCGTGAGGATGAAGCAAGCAATTGTAACCCGGAAGGCCACATTAATGCTCATATCGCCGCTGGAACGCTGTGGACGGCTCAAGGCACATGTGATCAGGACACCGGCGACCAGCCCCGTCCCGAATCGGCCGCCTCTGCGGCCTCCAGCGTGTTCTGCATCAGCGTGGCCACGGTCATCGGGCCGACGCCGCCGGGGACCGGGGTGATCCAGCTGGCGCGTTCAGCCGCGGCGGCGAAGCCGACGTCGCCGACCAGGCGGCCATCGTCGAGGCGGTTGATGCCGACGTCGATGACCACCGCGCCCGGCTTGACCCATTCGCCCGGAATCAGGCCCGGGCGTCCGACCGCGACGACCAGGATGTCGGCGTTGCGGATCGAGGTTTCGAGGACCTCCGGCGGGGTGAACTTGTGGCAGCTGGTGACCGTGCAGCCGGCGATCAGCAGCTCCAGCGCCATCGGCCGGCCGACATGGTTGGACACGCCCACGATCGTCGCGCTCTGCCCGCGCACGGCCTTGTCGGTGTAGGCCAGCAGCGTCGTGATGCCGCGCGGCGTGCACGGGCGCAGGCCGAACTGACGCAGGGCCAGGTGGCCGACGTTCTCCGGATGGAAGCCGTCGACGTCCTTGCGCGGGTCGATGCGGTGGATCAGGCCGGTGGCATCGCGGCGGTCCGGCAGCGGCAGCTGGACCAGGATGCCGTGGACCTCGGGGTCGGCGTTGAGGCGGTCGATCAGGGTCAGCAGCTCGTCGTTGCCGGTGTCGGCCGGCAGGTCGTAGTCGATGGCGCGGATGCCCACTTTTTCCGCGGCGCGACGTTTGTTGCGGACATAGACGCTGGACGCCGGATCGTTGCCGACCAGCACCACCGCCAGGCCGGGGCGCGACTTGCCGGCCGCGACGCGCGCGGCGACCCGGGCCTTGAGGTTGTCGAGCAGGTCGTCGGCAATGCGCTTGCCGTCGAGGATGCGTGCGCTGGGCGTGGAGGCGGTCATGCGGTCGCTGCGTTACAGTCGAGGCCGCGCATTATCGCCTATTCAACAGCCTTCATTTGACCGCCGCCCATTCGGCGGCACCCCGCCACCCCGCTCCGCCCCCGACGGAGGCCCCATGACCGACACCGATTTCGAAACCACCCAGATCGAGGCCGCCGCCTTCCGGCGCCTGCTCCAGCACCTGATGGTCGAGCGCACCGACGTGCAGAACATCGACCTGATGATCAACGCCGGCTTCTGCCGCAACTGCCTGTCCGACTGGTACCGCGAAGCCGCCGAGCAGCGCGGCATCACCATGACCAAGGACGAGGCACGCGAGGCGATCTACGGCATGCCCTTCGCGCAATGGAAGGCCGAGCACCAGAAGGACGCGACCCCCGAACAGCTGGCCGCCTTCGAAGCGGCGCAGCGCAGGCACGGAGGCTGAACATGCGCAAGCAACTGCTCGGCTGGGCTGCCCTTCCAGTGCTTGGCTACGCCGGCATCTGTGCGTGGCTGTTCGCCAAGCAGCGCGATTTGATCTACCTGCCCCAGGACACGCGGGTCGATGCCGCGCAAACCGACTTCGCGCTCGAGCGCGAAGGCGTGCGCCTGCACGGCTGGGTGGTCAACCCGGCGCAGCACGAACCGGTGATCTACTTCGGCGGCAATGCCGAACGTGTCGAGAACCGCCGCGAACAACTCGGGCGCGTTTTGCCCGGGCGCAGCATCTACCTGATCGCCTACCGCGGTTACGGCGCCAGCGACGGCGCTCCCAGCGAAGAGGCGTTGTTCGCCGATGCCCTGGCCGTGTACGACGAAGTGCAATCCCGCCACCCCGGCGAAGCCATCTCGGTGATCGGCTCAAGCCTTGGCAGCGGCGTGGCCAGCTATGTCGCCTCGAAACGACCGGTGGCGCGACTGGTGCTGGTGGCGCCTTTCGACAGCCTGGCGTCCGTCGCCCAGTCCCACTACCGGATCTTCCCGGTGCGCTGGATCGTCAAGGACCGCTTCGAATCGGCCGGCCACCTGCGTGGCTACGAAGGCCCGGTGATGGTGATCCGCGCCGGCCGCGACCAGGTGATTCCCGCCGCCAGCACCGGTCGCCTGATCTCGGCACTGGGCCGGCCGCCGCAGGTGGTCGACCTGCCCAAGGCCGATCACAACACGATCGGCACCGACCCCGGATTCGAGCAGGCGCTGGCGCAGTTCATGCTGTAGCGCTGCGCGGGTACTACCCCGCGCAGAACTGCACGTAGTCGATGTAGCCCGGAAACTCGCGCCCGGCCGCGCAGACCGGGCATTCGGGATCGGCCGACAACCGCGTCTCGCGGAACTTCATCGCCAGCGCATCGAAATTCAGCAGGCGCCCGGCCAGCGAATCGCCGATGCCCAGGATCAGCTTCACCGCTTCGGTCGCCTGCAGCATGCCGATGACGCCCGGCAGGACGCCCAGGACGCCAGCCTCGGAGCAGTTCGGTGCCGCTTCCGGCGGCGGCGGCTCCGGGAACAGGCAGCGGTAGCACGGCGCCTGGCCACGGTGGCGCCCGGCATCGAACACGCTGACCTGGCCTTCGAAGCGATGCACCGCGCCGTACACCAGCGGCTTGCCCAGCTTCACGCAGGCGTCGTTGAGCAGGTACCGCACCGGGAAATTGTCGGCGCCGTCGATCACGACGTCGGCATCGGCGATCAGCCGCTCGACGTTGTCGGCCGTGATGCGTTCCGGGAATGCTTCGATGGCGACGGTGGGATTGAGCGCCGACAGCGCGATGCGGGCCGACTCGACCTTGGCCACGCCGATGCGGTCTTCGGTATGCAGGATCTGCCGCTGCAGGTTGCTGCGATCGACGACGTCATCGTCGGCCAGCACCAGCGTGCCGACACCGGCCGCGGCCAGGTAGTAGGCCGCAGGCGAACCCAACCCGCCGGCACCGACCATGGCGACGCGTGCAGCCTGCAGTCGGCGCTGGCCACCCTCGCCCACTTCCGGCAGCCGCAAGTGACGCGAGTAGCGATCGTAGAAATCGAAATCGCCTTCCGGACGCGTCAGCGGCAGGCCCTCGGCGATCCAGCGGGTAGTGCCGCCTTCCACGGATGCAACGCGGACATAGCCCGCCTCGCGCAGCACCTGCGCGGCCTGCAGCGAGCGCCGGCCGGACTGGCAGATCAGCATCACTTCCGCGTCGAGCGCGGGAAGCTCGGCCTGGGGTTGCGCTTCCAGCTCCGCCTTGGCGATGCCGCGTGCCCCTTCGGCGAAGCCGGTGGCGCGCTCGTGCGACTCGCGCACGTCGATCAGCACCACGCCGGTCCGCTGGCGACGCAAGGCTTCGGCCGGGGAGATCTCTTCGATGTTCATGCCGCGATTATCGCTCCACTACGCATAGCGCAGCACCTCGACGACCTCGCCCGCGGCCAGCCGCTGCGGTCCGTCGGGAATCACGATCAGCGCATTGGAGTCGGCCACCGCGCGCAGGCGGTGTGAACCGGTCGCCGGATTCGGATCGGCGCGCAGCACGCCGTGGTCATCGCAGAACACGCGGGCACGGATGAATTCGCGGCGCGCGTGGTCCTTGTCGATCGGAGCAACCAGTTGGGCGCGCTCCGCCAGGCGCGGTTCGCTGCGCCCCTGCAGCGCGTCGACCAGGGCGCGGCCGAACGAAAGATACGTGGCGAACACCGATACCGGATTGCCCGGCAGGCCCAACACGCGCGCCTGGTCCAGGCTGCCAAACAACAGCGGCATGCCCGGCTTCATCCGCACCTTCCAGAAATGGGTCTGGCCGAACTGCGCCAGCACCGCCGGGATATGGTCCTTCTCACCGGCCGAAACCGCGCCGCAGGTGATCACGATATCGAACGCGCAGGCGGCATCGCGCAGTGCGATCTCGACCCGCTTGGGGTCGTCGGGCAGTCGCGGCCAGGCAGTCGGTTCCAGGCCATCGGCACGCAACAGACCCATCAGCAATTCGCGGTTGCTGTCGTAGATCTCGCCCGGGGCCAAGGCCATGCCCGGCTCGACCAGTTCGTCGCCGCTGCTGAACACCGCCACGGTCGGTCGCCGAACCACGGGCAACGAGGCCAGTCCCATCGAGGCCGCGAGCGATACGCGAGCCGGCGTCAGCAGCGAACCTGCGTGCAGCACCACTTCGCCGGCAGCCACATCCTCGCCTGCGCGGCGCACGTTGGTTCCCATCGTGATGTTTCCGGACACCGTCACCCGGTCACCTTCGACCCGGCTGTTCTCCTTGATCACGACGGTGTCGGCGCCGGCCGGCATCGGTGCGCCGGTGGTGATGCGCAAGCACTCACCGGCCGCGACCTCCAGCCCCAGCGAGCGCCCGGCGAACTGTTCGCCTGCCAGGCGCAGCGTCGTTTCACCATCGCGCAGATCGGCATGGCGCACCGCGAATCCGTCCATCGCGCTGTTGTCGAAGGGCGGCAACGACAGCGGCGCGTGCACGTCGGCGGCGAGGATGCGGCCGTGCGTGCGCGACAACGCCAGTGTCTGCGTTTCAAGGCGATGCGAGGCGGCCACTTCGCGGACGATCGCAAGTGCGTCGTCGAACAGCAATCCAGTCGGGAACACGGATGTCGGGGGTGCGGTCATATGTGTATGAATCCGGCCGCGGCCAGGTCATCGGGGGTGTTGAGATTGCCGAAGCGTACGCCGTCCAGTCGTACGGCGGCCATGCCAAGTGCCGCCTGCAGTCCGTGCACCGCCCCCTCGCCACGCGCCAGTGCGGCGCTGGCAGCCGGACGCAGTGTCGCCAGCGACCACAGGGCGACCAGCGGCTGCGCGCCATCGTCATCCACGGCGAATGCGCCGGAGGTGCCCGCCGCTGATGCCAGCGTCGGCAGCAGGCACTCGTTGACGCCGACGAGGTCAACGGGAATCGTCAGCAGCCAGGGAGTGGTGCAGGCAGCGGCCATCGCGTCGATGCCGGCCAGCGGGCCGAGCCCACCAACGGCCCGATCGGCGACAACGCGCAGCCCCGCATCGGCATAGCGCCCGGCGTTGCGATTGGCGCTGACCACGACGGCAGACGTCTCGCCGGCAAAGCGCCGCTGCCAGCGGATCACCTGGGCAATGCCGTCGCGCTCGAGCCAGGCCTTGTCGGTACCGCCCAGTCTCGAGGCGCGGCCTCCGGCAAGGATGCCAAGCGTCACCTGCGAAGCCGGAAGCGGGTTCGACATCGGCCTGCGGCGTTACTTCCCGCGCTTCACGTGCCGGATCATGCGGCGCTTCTTGACGACCTGGCGCTGGCTGAGCACGTTCTTCTTGCCTTCGTACGGGTTCGTGCCTTCCTTGAACACGAAACGCACCGGCGTGCCGACCAGCTTGAAGCGCTTGCGGAAGAAGTTCTCCAGATAGCGCTTGTAGGAATCGCTGAGCGTGCGCAGTCGCGTGCCGTGCACGACGAACGTCGGCGGATTGTTGGCGGCCGGGTGCGCGTAGCGCAGCTTGGGGACGTGACCGCGCACCACCGGCGGCGGGTTGGTCTCGTAAGCCACCTCCAGCGCCTGGTTGACTTCGCTGGTGCTGAACACGTGCGTGGCCGAGGCATGGGCGCGATGGATCGCCTTGAACAGCTCGCGCAGCCCGGAGCCGTGCTTGGCACTGATGCGCACCGCTTCGGCCCAGTCGACAAACCCGAGCTTGCGGGCAAGCAGCTGCTCAGCCTGCTGGCGCTGGTAGTCGGTCTGGTTGTCCCACTTGTTCACTGCCACGACCAGTGCGCGGCCGGCATCGAGCGCGTAGCCGAGCACGCTGGCGTCCTGGTCGGTCACGCCTTCGCCGGCGTCGAGCATGATCACCGCGACCTGGCACTGCTCGATGGCCTGCAGGGTCTTGATGATCGAGAACTTCTCCACCGCTTCGTCGACGCGCGACTTGCGGCGCAGGCCGGCGGTGTCGATCAGGCGATACAGGCGACCGTCGCGCTCCATGTCGATGGCGACCGAATCGCGGGTGGTGCCCGGGACCTCGGAGGCGATCATCCGCTCCTCGCCCAGCAACCGGTTGACCAGCGTCGACTTGCCGACGTTGGGGCGACCGATGAAGGCGATGCGGATGCGCGACGGGTCGGAGTCGAGTTCGGTGGCGGCGCCGGCTTCGGGCAGCCTTGCCAGGCTCGAGTCGATCAGCTCGTCGATGCCCTGGCGGTGCGCCGAGGACACGGTGATGACGTCACTGAAACCGTAGCGGGCGAAATCGTTGCGGGCGGCCTGGGCATCGATGCCGTCGATCTTGTTGATCACCAGCGTGGTCGGCCGGGCGGTCTTGCGCAGCCAGGCCAGGATGTCGTCGTCCAGTGCCGAGGCGCCTTCTCGGCCGTCGACGATGAACAACACCAGGTCGGCTTCTTCGGCCGCGGAGCGGGCCTGGCGCGCGGTCGCGCCGGCCAGGCCCTCGTCTTCGCCGGCGATGCCGCCGGTATCGACGACGGCGAACGACGGCTTGCCCTCCGGCCGGCAGACACCGTAATGGCGATCGCGGGTCACACCCGGCTCGTCATGGACCAGGGCGTCGCGGCTGCGCGTAAGCGCGTTGAAGAGGGTGGATTTTCCGACGTTGGGGCGACCAACGAGGGCAACTAGCGGAAGCATGGGCGAAAGCCGAATGGGGAATGGATAGGTATTGCGGGTGAAACTGGCCGCGAGTGGACGGCCGGGATCGGGCTGTCCAGGCCAGCCGGGCTGGCGAGCGCGGCGCGGACGGGCCGGTGCGCCACGGCTGGACATGCCCGGCCTGAGGTGGGGCGGGACAGGTCGATCCGCAGCGCATGATGACCGCCCGGTCGCAAAAAGGGAAACGGCCCAGTGCCGTCAGGCGCTGGGCCGGTCTTCCAACAAGTTGGCGCGTTGCCGCCCTTACTGCAGGCGGAACGCGGTCAGCTCGCCGCTCACGTTCTGGACGATCGCGATGCCGTCGACGACCACAGGCGCCGCCCGCACGGCCTTGCCGCCGACGCGTTCACGCGCGGCGAACTCGCCGTTGTCGAGCTTGAGCCAGTGGACATAGCCGTCGTAGTCGGCGACCACGGCGTAGTCGCCCTGCACCGCCGCACCCGTCACGTTGCGGCGTGCCAGGCCCGGCTGCTGCCACAGGGCGCTGCCACCGGACTTGTCCAGGCCGAACACGATGCCACCGGCGTCGGTGACGACAAGGCGGTCGCTGCCCATGCCGATCCGGCCAGCGCCACCGTGCTCGCTCTGCCACATCGGGCGGCCGCTCGGTGCATCGATGGCCATGGTCTGGTTCTTGAAGCTGGTGGCGTACAGCGTCGTGCCATCCAGCACCGGCGTGCCGTCGACGTCGGCCATGCGGTCGAGCTCGGTACGGCCTTCCCCCTGGCCCACCGACTGCTCCCACAGCGGACGACCATCGGTTGCAGACAGCGCCGACACCGAACCATCGTCGTTGCCGACGAAGACGAAACCCGGGCCAAGCTGCGGCGCATCGTTGCCGCGCACCGACAACATCGGCACTTCCTGCACCCAGAACCAGCGTCGCTCGCCGTTGGCGGCATCGAAGGCGGTGATTCGGCCGTCGTTCGAGCGCACGAACACCGTGCCCATGCCGACCGCGGGCGCTGCGATCACCTCATTGGGGACCTTCGCTTCCCACTTCTTCTCGCCGGTAGCGGCATCAAGGGCGATCACTTCGCCGTTGAGGCCACCGACCACGACCAGCCCTTCGCCGACGCCCGGACCACCGGACACGCCGAGCTCGACCTTCTTCTCCGGGCGGTATTCCCAGATCGACTTGCCGTTCTGCAGATCGAAGGCATGCACGCCGCCTTCGATCGCGGCGGCGTAGACACGGCCATCGGCCACGACCGGGCCCTGGCGAACGCCCATGCGTCCCTCGCCCTTGCCGGCGTTGGCCGACCACAGCTTGGAGACGGTCACCGACGGGGTGATGTCGGTCAGCTCGACCGGTTCGTTTGGCTTGCCGTCGTCCTTCTTCTTGTCGCCGCCGAACCAGCCCTTGATCGTCGAGCAGCCCGCGAGCGAGGCCGCGCACAGCAGCACGAGGGAGGTACGCAGCAGCATCGTGCGGTGCTTCATCAGGACTTGGCCTCGGGCGTGGCCGGCGCGCCGCCGACCTGGTTGAGTTTGAGTTCGATCAGGCGCCGCTGCGGCGAGGCGACGTCGAGCTTCGCCAGCGCCTGCGAGTAGGAGGTGCGGGCCTGGTCGAGCTGGCCGAGCGCGAAATGCGCATCGCCCCGAACTTCCAGTGCCGTGGCAGTGGTGCCATTGCTTACCAGCTTGAGCGCCGCATCGGCCTGCTTGGCCTCGATCAGCAACCGCGCCAGGCGCTGGTTGGCGACGTCGGTGATCGCCGGGTCGTTGCTCTTGATGGCGCGCAGCGTGGCGATCGCGGCGTCGTTCTGGCGCGCGTCGACCTGCGAGCGTGCCAGTTCGAGCGCGGCCAGGTCGTGGTAGGCGCTGTCAGCCAGCGCATTGACCTTGGCCTGCGCCGTCTTGTCCTTGGCCTGGATGGCGTCGAGCGTGGCCTGGTACTGGTTGGAAAGATCCAGCTGGGCCTGCTCGCCGCGATGTTCCCACCACTTCCAGCCGCCGATGGCCGCCAGCCCGAGCACGATGCCGCCGATCAGGCCAGCTCCGTTGTTGCGCAGCCACTGAAGGACGCGCTCGCTTTGTTCGTGTTCGTCGAGAAGGTCGTCTATTGCCATTCGGGAGCTGCCATTCCAAAGCTGCTGTGTCGCCCCCGCCCTGCGGCGGGAACCCAATGAGGAACACCGGCCCGCGTGGACCGGTGACGAGGGATGACCCGCGCGCGGGTCAGTCTGCGACCGGCGTCAGGGAACCGTCAGAGGATAGCGTAAAGCGCGCCACGTTCGCGCGGCTGAACGGCGTCAGATCAACCGTCTTGCCTGCCTGCCGCACTTCCACGGCAGTGGAGTTGCCCAGTACGACGCGGGAAACCTCGCCGGCGCCGTAGCTTCGCTGCTGCCCTGCTCCCAGCAGACCCTGCTCCAGGGTGGTGCCGTTGCTGCCGACCACCTGGACCCAGCTGTCGCCGGTGAAGTTCAACGACAGCGCCGTCTGCGCCGAAGCCGACGGAATCGGCGCCATCGACGCGATCAGCGGGGTGCGCTGCACGCCTGCCGGTGCCGGCTTGATGGCCGGCGATTCGCCCTGCGCGGCCGGTGTCACCGGAACTTCCAGCGACTGCACCGTGGACTGGTGTGGCGAACGGGTCGCCAGCCAGACCGGCACAGCGATCGCCGCGGTCAGGACAATATAGATGGCACGGCGCGTCACCTGCTCGAACACGTGGCGGTAACGCGGCGTATAGGTATGGCTGACAAGTTCGGACGGGGCGACCACGGTCACCGGACTCTGGCGCAGCTGGTCTTCCAGATCGACGCCGAGCAGGCGCGCATAGCTGCGCAGCTGTCCACGCACGAACACCGGCGCGCCGAGCTGGCTCGGATCCCCAGATTCGAGCTGGCGGATCCCGCGCAGCGGAATCTTCAGGCTCGCGGCCACTTCTTCCTGGGACAGCCCCGCCTGTTCGCGGGCCTGCTTCAGGCGCACGCCGCAGCTGGCGCCCATCTCGGGCGCAGTGTCATTAGAAGAGCCCATCATCGCCTTCCGTCATCCCCCATGCCGGAGCCCTGCGTTTCAGGGAACTCCGCCCTCATTCGCTGAACGTATCTTGCGGCGGCTGCCGTGTCGCCGAGTTTCTGCTCGATTTGTGACGCAAGCAACAACGCACTGCGATCCGCAGGTGCTGCTGCCAGGCGGCGCTCGGAAAAAGCCCGGGCCTCGAAGGCCCTGCCCTGGCGGAATTCAAGCTCCGCCAGCGCCCCCAGTGCAACCGGGTTGGCCGGGTCAAGGGCAATGGCATCGCGCAGGTTACGGGCGGCGCGTGCATCCTGCCCGGCCCGGAGTGCACAGCTGCCCGCATTGGCCAAGGCCATCGCCGGGGTCTGATAACTGGTGTCGGCGAGCGCGCGGTCGAACCACGCCAGCGACTCCGCCGTCCGCCCCTGGCCGCAGAGCCAGACGCCGTAATTGTTGAGGACACCGCCACTGGTCGGCGCCAGCTCGGCGGCGCGGCGGTAATGTTCGCCGGCTTGCGCGGTCGCACCGCTGCGCTCGGCGGCTGCCCCCATCAGCGTGTACGCGTCGACCGAACGCGGATCGATCTTCAAGGCCAGGCGTGCTTCACGCTCGGTAGCCGGGTAGTCGCCGGACAGCAGCTTTTCCTGGGCGCGCTGCAGGTGCATGCGGGCACTGGAGGCCTTGTCGCGTTTGTCGTCGTTGACTTCGACCTTGCGCGCGATCTGGTCGTAGTCGCCACGACTGAAGTCCTGGCGCACGAACGTCAGCTTGCTGCAGGCGCTGGCGGCGACCAGCACCACCAGGACGAACAGGGAGAGACGGAGAATCCGGCGGCTGCCGCCGCCACGGGCAATGCGTTCGCGGCGGAGGTCAGGCTGCTTCATCGCCCAGCCCCTGCGCCTGCAGTTGCTTGCGGAATTCGGCCTGGCGACGCGTGCGATCCATGACCTGGCCCTTGAGCTGGCCACAGGCGGCATCGATGTCGTCGCCGCGGGTGCGGCGCACCGGCGCGATCATGCCGGCGTCGTTGAGCAGTTTCTGGAAGGCGCGGATCGCGACTTCGTCCGGGCGCTCATAGCGCGTGCCCGGGAACGGGTTGAACGGGATGAGGTTGACCTTGGCGGCGTCCTTCATCTGCACCGCGTTGTCGAACTGGCGCAGCAGGCGCAGCAACTGGCGCGCATGCTGCGGCTGGTCGTTGACGCCCTTCATCAGGGTGTACTCGAAGGTGACCGAGCTGCCGCGCTTGCGCAGCGCATAGCGCACGCAGGCTTCCATCAGCTGCTCGATCGGGTACTTCTTGTTGAGCGGCACCAGCTCGTTGCGCAGCTCGTCGTTGGGCGCATGCAGCGAGACCGCGAGCGAGACGTCGCTCTCTTCGCCGAGGCGATCGATCATAGGCACCATGCCGGCGGTCGACAGCGTCACGCGCTTGTTGGCCAGGCCGTAGCCGAGGTCGTCGCGCATGATGCTCATCGCGCGGACCACGTTTTCAAAGTTCGCCAGCGGCTCGCCCATGCCCATCATCACCACGTTGGTCAGCTTGCGCTGCTGGTGCGGGACATTGCCGAGGTGGCGCGCCGCCACCCAGACCTGGCCGATGATCTCGGCGGTCGACAGGTTGCGGTTGAAGCCCTGGGTCGCGGTAGAGCAGAACGTGCAGTTGAGCGCGCAGCCGACCTGCGAGGACACGCACAGCGTGCCGCGGCCCTTGTCGGGGATGAACACCGTTTCGATGGCGTTCTTCGGGTCCATGCCCAGCAGCCACTTGTGGGTGCCGTCAGTGGACGCCTTGTCGAACACGACCTGCGGGACCTGCACGACTGCGTGCTGTTCGAGCTTGGCGCGCAGCGCCTTGCCCAGGTCGGTCATGTCGTTGAAGTCGGTGACGTAGCGGTGGTGGATCCACTTCATCACCTGGTGCGCACGGAACTTCTTCTCGCCGAGCGTTTCTTCAAAGAAACGCTCGAGCGAGACGCGGTCGAGATCAAATAAATTTGTCCTGGAGCCGGGATTGGTCCTGCCCGGCTCGACCGCGCGCTTGCCGGCTACGACCGGCGCAGTCGCGACAGCCGACTCCGTCGCCGCCGCGGTGCCTGCGTCAGCGAGATGGAGTTCGATGGTGTCGCGTTGCGTGGTCATGGCCTTCTCGGAGTGGCTATCAGCGGCCGTAGACGCTGGTGGCCGGGAAGAAATACGCGATTTCGACGGCGGCGTTCTCGACGCTGTCCGAACCGTGCACGGCGTTGGCGTCGATGCTGTCGGCGAAGTCGGCGCGGATCGTGCCCGGCGCGGCGTCCTTCGGATTGGTGGCACCCATCAGCTCGCGGTTCTTGAGCATCGCGCCCTCACCCTCGAGCACCTGGATCATCACCGGACCGGAGATCATGAACTCGACCAGCGCGCTGAAGAACGGGCGCTCGCGGTGCACGGCGTAGAAGCCTTCGGCTTCCTGCTTCGACAGATGCTTCATCTTCGCGGCGACGACCTTCAGGCCGGCCTTCTCGAAGCGGGTGTAGATCTCACCGATGACGTTCTTGGCGACGGCGTCGGGCTTGATGATGGAAAGGGTGCGCTCCAGCGCCATGGAATTTCTCCGGGTAGGCGGGCAGCCGAACCTGTGGTTCGCGCCCGAGGATAACAGAAAAACCCGCGTCGGAACGCGGGTTTAGCCCACAAGGCTCCGGTAATTCTAACGGAAAAGTGACGCCTTTTGCACGCCCGCCGGGCCCTCCGGGCGATGGTCGCCGTTGACGGTTCAGGCGACCCGGACTAGCATCAAACAAGCGTTTGATTCAGAGCGCTTTGATCCAGCCCGTCGTTTCAGCAGCAGGACCCACATGGCCGCCACCGCCCACTTCTCCACCAAGGACCGCATCCTCGGCGCCGCCGAGGAACTGTTCGCCCAGTTCGGCTTTACCGGCACCTCGCTGCGCCAGGTCACCAGCCGCGCCGACGTCAACATCGCCGCGGTCAACTACCACTTCGGCAGCAAGGAGAACCTCGTCAACGAGGTCTTCCGCCGGCGCATGGACGAGATGAGCGCGCAGCGACTGGGCGCCCTGAAAACCGCCATGGAACAGCATCCAGGCGAGCTTGAACCCATTCTGGCCGCCTTCGTGCAGCCTGCCCTGGCGATGGCCCAGGACCGCCACGGCGGCGGCGCCTTCGTCCGTGTCGTGGCCCGTGCCTACGCGGAAAAGAACGACCGCCTGCGCAAGTTCCTGTCAGACCATTACGGCCACGTCCTGCGCGATTTCGGCAAGGCGATCGGCGCCTGCGTGCCGGACCTGAGCAAGGAAGAACTCTATTGGCGACTGGACTTCCTGGCCGGCGCCCTGACCTATGCCATGGCGGACTTCGGTCTGATCAAGCGACCCGCCGGTGTCACCGAAGCGGCGCATCGTGAGCGCGCGGCACGCGAGCTGATCCACTTTGCCGCGGCCGGCTTCAAGGTCGAACCAAAGCGTTAATCTCGAAGCGTTACATCTTGTAAAAACAAGGATTTACACCACATGTCTAAGAAGCTGCTTGTACGCCGCGTCGCCGTTCTCGGCGCCGGTGTGATGGGCGCGCAGATCGCTGCGCACCTGACCAATGCCGGTGTCGACACGGTGCTGTTCGACCTGCCCGCGAAGGAAAGCGACCCCAACGGTGTCGTCGCCAAGGCCATCGCCAACCTCGGCAAGCTCAGCCCTGCCCCGCTCGCCAGCAAGACCCTGGCCGAGCGCATCACGGCGGCCAACTACGAGACCGGCCTGGAGCAGCTGCGCGGCTGCGACCTGATCATCGAGGCCATCGCCGAGCGGATGGACTGGAAGCAGGACTTGTACAAGAAGATCGCCCCGTTCGTGGCCGAGCACACCGTGCTGGCCAGCAACACCTCGGGCCTGGGCATCAACAAGTTGGCTGAAGTGCTGCCCGAGCAGCTGCGCCACCGCTTCTGCGGCGTGCACTTCTTCAACCCGCCGCGCTACATGCACCTGGCCGAGCTGATTCCGGCCAAAACCACCGACGACGACGTCCTGGAGTCGCTGGAAACCTTCCTGACCACCACCCTGGGCAAGGGCGTGGTGATCGCCAAGGACACTCCGAACTTCATCGGCAACCGCATCGGCGTGTTCTCGATGCTGGCCGGCATGCACCACACCGAGCAGTTCGGCCTGGGCTTCGACACCGTCGACGCGCTGACCGGCCCGGCGATCGGCCGACCGAAGTCGGCGACGTTCCGCACCGCCGACGTGGTAGGCCTGGACACGATGGCGCACGTCATCAAGACCATGGCCGACACGCTGCCGGAAGACCCGTGGCACAGCTACTTCAAGGCGCCCAAGTGGCTGTCGGCGCTGATCGAGAAGGGCGCGCTGGGCCAGAAGAGCGGCGCTGGCGTCTATACCAAGCGTGGCAAGGACATCCTGGTGCTGGACCTGAAGGCGCAGGATTACCGCGCCTCGGCCGGCGAGCTCGACCCGGAAGTGGCCGGTCTGCTCAAGGAAAAGGACCCGGCGAAGAAGTTCGCCGCGCTGCGCGCCAGCGCGCATCCGCAGGCGCAGTTCCTGTGGGCGATCTTCCGCGACACCTTCCACTACAGCGCGTTCCACCTCGAGTCGATCGCCGACACCGCGCGTGATATCGACTTCGCCATGCGCTGGGGCTACGGCTGGTCGCTCGGTCCGTTCGAGACCTGGCAGGCCGCCGGCTGGAAGCAGGTCGCCGACTGGATCGCCGAGGACATCGTCGCCGGCAAGGCGATGAGCAGCGCGCCGCTGCCGAACTGGGTGTTCGACGGCCGCGCCGGCGTGCATTCGGCCGATGGCAGCTTCAGCCCTGCGCGCAATGCCAACGTGCCGCGTTCCTCCAATCCGGTGTATGCGCGCCAGCGCTTCCCGGATCCGCTGCTCGGCGAGAAGTTCTCGCAGGGCCGCACGGTCTTCGAGAACGAAGGCATCCGCATGTGGGCCGACGAGGGCGACGACATCGCCGTGGTCAGCTTCAAGACCAAGATGCACACGGTCAACGACCACGTGCTCAACGGCCTGCAGGAAGCCGTCGCCATCGCCGAGCGTGATTTCGCCGGCCTGGTGATCTGGCAGCCGAAGGAACCCTTCTCCGCCGGTGCCGACCTGGCCGGTGCGCTGGGCCTGCTGCAGGCCGGTGACGTCAAGGGTTTCGAGGCGATGGTGGCCAACTTCCAGGCCACCAGCCAGCGCATCAAGTACTCGCTGGTGCCGGTGGTTGCGGCCGTGCGCGGCCTGGCACTGGGTGGCGGCTGCGAGTTCCAGATGCATGCGGCACGCAGCGTGTTCGCGCTGGAGAGCTACATCGGCCTGGTCGAGGCCGGCGTCGGCCTGCTGCCGGCCGGTGGCGGCCTGAAGGAATTCGCGGTTCGCGCTTCCGAAGCAGCTGGCCCGGGCGGCGATGTGTTCGCTCAGCTCAAGACCGCGTTCGAGAGCGTGGCGATGGGCAAGGTTTCGACCTCGGCCTTCGAAGCGCGTGAGCTCAAGCTCGCCCGCGACAGCGACAGCGTCGTCTTCAACGCCTTCGAGCTGCTGCATGTAGCGCGCGAACAGGCACGTGCCCTGGCCCAGTCGGGCTACCGCCCGCCCCTGCCCGCCCGCCGCATCCAGGTGGCCGGCGACGTCGGCATCGCCACCTTCAAGATGATGCTGGTGAACATGCTCGAAGGCCGCTTCATCTCGCCGCACGACTACGAAATCGCCACGCGCATCGCCACCGTCATGTGCGGCGGCGAAGTCGACCGCGGTGCACTGGTCGATGAGGAATGGCTGCTCAAGCTCGAACGCGAACATTTCGTCGCACTGGCGCAGATGCCCAAGACGCAGGAGCGCATCGCGCACATGCTCAAGACCGGCAAGCCGCTGCGCAACTAAGCGACGACGACACAGGACATATCGAAATGACCAAGCAAATCCAGGACGCCTACATCGTTGCCGCCACCCGTACTCCGGTCGGCAAGGCACCGCGCGGCGTTTTCCGCAACACCCGTCCCGACGAAATGCTCGCCCACGCGCTGCGCTCCGTGGTCGCACAGGCACCGGGCATCGACCTGGGCCGCATCGATGACGCGATCATCGGCTGCGCCATGCCCGAAGGCGAGCAAGGCATGAACGTGGCACGCATCGGCGCGCTGCTCGCCGGCCTGCCCAACACCATCGCCGCGCAGACCATCAACCGCTTCTGCTCGTCGGGCCTGCAGGCCGTGGCGATGGCGGCCGACCAGATCCGCTTGGGCAACTCCGACCTGATGCTGGCCGGCGGTACCGAGTCGATGTCGATGGTGCCGATGATGGGCAACAAGGTCGCACTGAGCCCGCAGGTGTTCGCCAAGGACGAAAACGTGGCGATCGCCTATGGCATGGGCATCACCGCCGAGAAGGTCGCCGAGGAATGGAAGGTCTCGCGCGAGGACCAGGACGCGTTCGCCCTGGCGTCGCACCAGAAGGCGATCGCGGCGATCCAGGCCGGTGAGTTCAAGTCGGAGATCAGCCCGTACGAAGTGATCTCGCGCATCCCCGACCTTGGCGGCAACGCCATTCGCGTCAGGAAGTCGATCGTCGAGATCGACGAGGGCCCGCGTCCGGACACGTCGATCGAAGGCCTGGGCAAGCTGCGCCCGGTGTTCCGCAACGCCCAGTTCGGCGGCAGCGTCACTGCCGGCAACAGCTCGCAGATGAGTGACGGTGCCGGTGCGGTGCTGCTCGCTTCCGAGCAGGCGATCAAGGACTACGGCCTGACCCCGCTCGCCCGATTCGTAAGCTTCTCGGTCGCCGGCGTGCGTCCGGAAGTGATGGGCATCGGCCCGATCGCGGCGATTCCGAAGGCGCTCAAGCAGGCCGGGCTGACCAAGGACCAGATGGACTGGATCGAGCTCAACGAAGCCTTCGCCGCGCAGGCGCTGGCGGTAATCCGCGATTCCGGCCTGGACCCGTCCAAGGTCAATCCGCTCGGCGGCGCGATCGCGCTCGGCCACCCGCTTGGCGCGACCGGCGCCATCCGCACGGCGACCATCGTGCATGGCCTGCGTCGTCGTCAGCTCAAGTACGGCATGGTGACCATGTGCATCGGCACCGGCATGGGCGCGGCGGGTATCTTCGAAGCGCTCTGACGCTTCCTTGGCCGCATACGAAACGGGCAGCCCAAGGGCTGCCCGTTCTCATTTGTGGCTGCTGGCTGGTGTCAGGCCAGGCGCGTCCCGTTCGGAACCGCTCGCTCGATCGCGGTGACCACGACGCCTTCTTCCGTGGGAAATCCGGTCAGCAGGAACTCCGACACAAAGGGGCCGACCTGCTTGGGCGGAAAGTTGATCACGCCGACAATCTGCCGCCCGACGAGATCGTCGGGACCGTAGAGGTCCTTGATCTGCGCGCTGGTCTTGCGGACACCGTGCGGACCGAAGTCGACCCACAGCTTCCATGCCGGCTTGCGCGCTTCCGGAAACGGCTCGACGCGCTGCACCGTGCCGGCGCAGAGCATCACCTTCTCGAAATCACCCCAGGTAATGGTGCTCTGCTCGCTCATGAGCGGTTCCGTCGCCTATCGCGCAGGAGGCTCAGCCGAGCTCTTCGACGCCCAGCTCGGCCAATGCGTTCTGCATCAGCTGGCGTGCGGAGTCGCTGAGCTTCTCGTGATCGAGCGCGTATCGGATCGTCGCCTCGACCAGGCCAATGTGCGTACCGCAGTCGAAGCGCGTGCCCTTGAAGCGATAGGCGTTGACCGCCTCTTCCTGCAGCAGCGATGCGATCGCGTCAGTCAGCTGGATCTCGCCACCGGCACCCGGCGTGGTCGTCTCCAGCAGCTTGAAGATGCGCGGATTGAGTACATAGCGCCCGACGACGGCCAGCGTGCTTGGCGCGACTTCAGGCTGGGGCTTCTCGACGATCGCATTGATGCGACCCTGCCGGTTCTGGAACGAATCGGTCGCGACGATGCCATAGCTTCCGGTCTGGTCACGCGGCACGTCCTGCACGGCGATCATGCTCGCGCCAGAG
The DNA here is from genome assembly GCF_057656415.1 of Lysobacter sp. Soil_C_59. Taxonomy (NCBI): domain Bacteria; kingdom Pseudomonadati; phylum Pseudomonadota; class Gammaproteobacteria; order Lysobacterales; family Lysobacteraceae; genus Lysobacter; species Lysobacter sp. Soil_C_59. The sequence continues at coordinate 104,251 of NZ_JBDGKK010000003.1, forward strand.
GCTTCCGCGGCATCGGCCATCTGCGACAGCGCGCCAGGTCCCCGGTTCCAGATCAGGTCGTCAGGCAGCAGCACCGCGAACGGCTCATCGCCGATCACTGGCTTGGCACAAAGCACGGCATGCCCCAGGCCCAGCGCCTCGGCCTGGGTCACGAACACCGCGCGCACGCCCTTGGGCAGCACGTTGCGGATCAGTTCCAGCTGCTCGAGCTTGCCGCTCTGTTCGAGCTTCTGTTCAAGCTCGTACGCCTTGTCGAAGTAGTCGGCAACAGCGTGCTTGTAACGATTGGTGACGAATACCAGCGTGTCGCAACCGGCTTCCACCGCCTCGTCAACGGCGTACTGAATCAGCGGGCGATCGATGATCGGCAGCATTTCCTTGGGAACCGTCTTGGTCGCCGGGAGAAAGCGCGTGCCGAGACCGGCTACCGGGAACACTGCCTTGCGAATCCGAACCGACATCAAATCTTCCTTGCATTACGGGCGGGAAACGCCACCACGGTGGCCGATTCCTGGTAATCCGGATGCGCGCCAACCGGCTGGAACTCGGGAACGGCACTGCGCAACAGGTGGCTGAGCGCGTCGAGATCATAACGAATCGAGGCTTCGCGCAGCTGCGCCACCGCGTTCTCGATCTGTGTGGACGAGACGTCGCGCGGCTCGGCCTGCAGGATCTTGGGATGCGCGGTCTGGCGATAGCGCTCGTCGGCATGGAACAGCGTTTCGTGCAGCTTCTCGCCCGGACGAAGGCCGGTGTAGACCACGGCGATGTCGCGACCAGGATGCTTGCCAGCCAGGCGGATCATCTGCTCGGCCAGCAACCGGATCGGCACCGGCTCGCCCATGTCGAGGGTGTAGATTGCCTCATGCGTGCCGATCGCAGATGCCTGCAGGATCAGCTGGCAGGCCTCGGGAATGGTCATGAAGAAGCGCGTGACTTCGGGATCGGTGACCGTGACCGGACCGCCAGCCCGAATCTGTTCGCGGAACAGCGGCACCACGCTGCCAGCCGAATCGAGCACGTTGCCGAAGCGCACGGTGACGAAGCGCGTGGAGCGCTGGTCAGCCAGGGCCTGGCAGGACATCTCGGCAAGGCGCTTGGTCGCGCCCAGCACGTTGACCGGATCCACCGCCTTGTCGGTGGAGATCAGCACGAACGTGCCGACGCCGGCGCCGCGGCAGGCACGCGCAACCGTTTCGGTCGACAGCACGTTGTTGCGCACTGCCTCACGCAACTGCAGCTCGAGCAACGGCACCTGCTTGTAGGCGGCGGCGTGGAACACCGCATCGGGCTCGGCCCGCGAGAGCGCGTGCGCAATCACCGCGGGGTCGCCGCAATCGCCGAGGATGGCGATGTATTCCAGGTCCGGGAAGTCGCGACGCAGTGCAGCTTCGGTCGTGGTCAGCGCGAGTTCGTCGATTTCGATGAGGGCGATGCGACGGGCACCATGGCGGGCGCACTGCCGGCAAAGCTCCGAACCGATCGAACCGCCGGCACCGGTGACCAGCACCGAGCGCGCACCCAGCCAGGCGCGGATCGCCTTCCAGTCGGGCATGACCGGCTTGCGGCCCAGCAGGTCCTCGATCGCGACTTCCTTGAGCTCGCCCGGCAGCGAGCGGCCTTCCAGCACGTCCTGCAGCTTGGGCACCATGCGGAACGGGAGCCCGGTGCGTTCGCACGCCACCACAACCCGCTGCAGTGCGTTGGCATCGGCCGACGGCATGGCGATGACCAGCAACTTGGCTGCGGTCTCACGGGCAATTTCCGCGACGTCCTGGACACGCCCGAGCACCGGCACGCCCTGGACTTTGCTGCCACGCAGTCGCGCGGCGTCGTCGAGGAATCCGACCGGCTGATAGGTGCCCGAGCGACGCAGGTCGCGCACGAGCGCCTCGCCAGCGTGTCCGGAACCGAGGATGAGGATGCGCACCGAGGCGCCACCGAAGCCATCGACGCGGCTGTCCTTCCACGCGCGGTACATCAGGCGCGGCGCGCCGAGCATGCCCATCAACACCAACGGATAGAGGACCAGCACCGTACGCGGCACGCTGTCGAGCCGGTTGTAGAGGAACAGGCCGAGCACGATCGCGAACAGACCCAGGATGGACGCCTTGAGGATGTTCCAGAGATCGGGAACGCCGGCGAACCGCCACAGGCCCCTGTACAGGCCGACCTGCCAGAACACCAGTCCCTGAGCGGCCAGGACAAGCGCGATCTCGGCCGACCAGAGTGGAATGGCGGGCGCGTTGACCTCGATGCCCCAGCGCAGGCGATGCAGTGCCTGCCAGACGACCCAGACCATCGCGAGATCGTGGGCGACCACCGCCATTCGCGGCAGCGCACTTTTCCACCGATCACGCCATGAGCTCATTCCATGCCCCTCTTCTGAGTGCAAACCTGAATCAAAATGAAGTCGGAGCCCGGAAAGACCCGGCCTTTTGCAGCCCGACCCACAAAAAAGCGCAGCAGATATACCACGCGAGTGTGATACCGGTGATGAAGGCCATTTCAGGCTGTGACGCAAGCCAAAAAGCCAGCACCATGGACACCGCCGTCGCACCTGCATAGGCGAGAGTGACCCGGTTGTGCCCGACTCGGCGAGCCCAGACCTGATAGGCGTGCTGGGTGTGCGGGGTCCACCAGCGCTCACCCCGCAGCAGGCGCCGCAAAAGGGTCAGGCTGGCGTCGACCAGGAACACCGACAAGGGTAGCAGCACGACCCAGGAACGCGCTCCGAGCCGGGCGCCCGCAACCACCACCAGCGCCGCCAGGCAGAATCCTATGGCCCCGCTGCCGACGTCACCGAGAAAAATTCTCGCCCTGGGGAAATTGAAGGGGAGGAAACCGATGCACGCTGCGGCGACGGCGACTCCCAGCAGGCCCCAGCTGCCGCCTGCGATCGCCGCCAACCCTGCCGCCACCAGCGCCGCCTGGCTGGCAGCGAGGCCGTTGATGCCGTCCATGAAATTCCAGACATTCGTCAACGTCATCGCGGCAATGAACGCAGCCAGCCCGAGCCAGGGCGATTGGTAGACGTCGCCCACGGCCAGTGCGAGCAATGCAGCAGCCACGGCATGCACCAGCAATCGCCACCAGGGCGAAAGTGGACGATGGTCGTCGAGCCAGCCGATTCCGGCGACCAGCACCAGGCCCACTGCGAAGGCAGCCAGCAGGGGGGCGTCGGCGGGCCGGTGCAGGGCCAGGGCGCAGGCTGCCACCAGTGCCGCAATCACGATGGCGATGCCACCGCCGCGCGGCGTGGCAACCTCGTGGCTGCGGCGCTCGCCGGGCTGGTCGATCAGCGATTGCCTGATCGCATAGCGCCGTGCAAGCCAGGTGCCCGCCACGCCGATCAGGAAATAAACCAACAACCACTGGACCATGCTTCAGACCACCGCGTAGTTCAGCAGCGGCTTGATCGTTCCCCACTCCTTGCAGCTCGGGCACTGCCAGTGATGGCTGCGTGCGCCGAAGCCGCAACGGTTGCAGCGATAACTGGGGTTGCGAACCAGCAACTGGTCGGTGATGTGCTTGAGATCGTGCAGCGTTGCCGCCGGATCGGCGCCCTCGGCCAGGGTCAGGTCGATCAATGCCGCTTCGCCGCGAACCGACGGACGATCCTTGAGCTGGCGGGCAAGGTAGGCACGTGCCGCCGGCACGCCCTCCTCGTGCTCGACCATGCGCGTCAACGCCAGTACCGGCGAGATGCCGCGATAGTGCTCCGTCATCTCCGCCAGGAACGCGCGTGCACCCGGCGCATCGCCGACGCGCTCGTAGCTGGCCAGCAGCGGCGGCAGGATCTCGGGGAGGTAATCGGGATCGACACGTGCCACCCGCTCGAAGGCGCGGATCGCACCGGCATCGTTGCCGGACTCAACCTCGAGACGACCTTCGATCATGCCGGCGCGGACGGAATTGGCGTCGGCCTCGTAGGCGCGCTTCACTGCCGCCTGCGCGGCATCGACATCTCCCGCGGCGCGGTGACGTTCGGCAAGTTCGCACTCGAACTGGGCGATCAGCTTGCCCATCGGCTCACCGGTCGCCTCTTCGTAGCGACGCGCATTCTCGATCGCCTTGTCCCAGTCTCGCTCGGACTGGTAGATGCCGATCAGATGGCGCAGCGCCAGCGGCGCGCGCATGTCCAGCGCGACGAGGTCACTGAAGACCGTCTCGGCGCGATCGAGCAGGCCCGAGCGCATGTAGTCCTCGCCCAGCGCGAGCAGTGCCTGCACGCGTTGCTGGTCGCTCAGGCCGGGGCGCTGCACCAGCGCCTGGTGCAGGCGAATGGCGCGATCGACTTCGCCGCGGCGGCGGAACAGGTGACCGAGCGCGACCTGGGTCTCGAAGGTGTCCTTGTCGAGTTCGGCGATATGCAGGAACAGCTCGATGGCCTTGTCCGGCTGCTCGTTGAGCAGGTAGTTCAGGCCGCGGAAATAGGTCGTCGACAGGCGACTGACCTGGGTATCGCTGTGGCGCTCGCCACCGCGACGACCAATGATCCAGCCGCTGACTGCCGCGATAGGCAGCAGCAGGAAAAACCAGAACCATTCGCTGATGAACGCCATGCGTCATGCCCCAGAGGAAGCGCTTGGAGAAGCGGTCGGTGAAGCAGTCGAAGGGACCTGGCGTTGCGCGCGCGCAAGCCGGCGACGCAGGGGCAGCACCACGCTGGCACTGATGGCCAGCCCGCCGATCAGCACGCCCAGCAACACCGCCACGATCAGTGCCACGCCCAGGTTGCTGGGCAGCCGGGCAAAACCGAGATCGATCAGCACGGGCGCGCGGTTGAGCGCACCAATGACGGCACCGACGGCCAGGCAGGCGATGGCGATGAACAAACGAAGCAGGCGCATGTAGCCCTCCAGACGATCGCGAAGACCGCGATGAGCAGCGGTAGCTTAGGGCCTGCCAACGCTATTGAGTAGGCCGCGTGGGGTCCGGGTGGATCACCGATGACCGCAGGGCCGTTGACGGACTCAGTCGGCTTCGTCGAGCGGCACCACGCCGCTGACGCGTTCGCGCAGTTCCTTGCCAGGCTTGAAGTGCGGCACATGCTTGCCCGGCAGCGCGACCGATTCGCCGGTCTTGGGATTGCGACCCAGGCGCGGCGGACGGTAATGCAGCGAGAAGCTTCCGAACCCGCGGATCTCGATCCGCTCTCCGCCCGACAGCGATCCGCCCATCATCTCGAGCAGTGCCTTCACCGCCAGATCCACGTCTTCGCCCTTCAGGTGGGCCTGACGTTGCGAAAGGATCTCGATGAGCTCGGATTTGGTCATGGCTGGAACGGGTACTCGCTACGGCTCGGGCTTAGAAGGAAGGCGGTCCGAACGAGCCGGACCGCCTTCGCGGTTACCACCTGGAGCTCAATGCAGCCGAGCTCCGTACAGCTCGGTTACTCGGACTTGTTGCCCAGCTGCTCGCGCAGGAGCGCGCCCAGCTTGGTCGTGCCGCTGGAAGCATCGGACGACGAGCGGTTGTAGTCCGCCAGCGCCTCCTGCTGCTCGGCTTCGTCCTTGGCCTTGATCGACAGCTGCATCGAACGGCCCTTGCGGTCCGTGCCGATGATCTTGGCTTCGACTTCCTGGCCAACCTTGAGGTACTGCGAAGCGTCTTCGACGCGCTCCTTGGCGATGTCGCGGGCGGCCACGTAGCCTTCCACGCCATTGTCGAGCTCGACGGTCGCGCCCTTGGCGTCAACTTCCTTGACCTTGCCCTTGACGATCGAGCCCTTGGCGTTGGTCGCCACGTACTGGCCCATCGGGTCCTGCTCAAGCTGCTTGACGCCCAGGCTGATGCGCTCGCGCTCCGGATCGACGGCGAGCACGACGGCTTCCAGGTTGTCGCCCTTCTTGAAGTTGCGGACCACGTCTTCGCCGGTGGTTGCCCAGCTCAGGTCGGACAGGTGGACCAGGCCATCGATACCGCCGTCCAGGCCGATGAAGATGCCGAAGTCGGTGATCGACTTGATCTGGCCCGAAACCTTGTCGCCCTTCTTGTGGATGGCGGCGAAGGTTTCCCACGGATTGCTGGTGACCTGCTTCATGCCCAGCGAGATGCGGCGACGCTCCTCGTCGACGTCCAGGACCATGACCTGAACCTCGTCACCGACCTGCACGATCTTGGACGGGTTGACGTTCTTGTTGGTCCAATCCATCTCGGACACGTGCACCAGGCCTTCGACGCCCGGCTCGATCTCGACGAACGCGCCGTAATCGGTGACGTTGGAGACCTTGCCGAACACGCGGGTGTTGGCCGGGTAGCGACGGGCGATGTTGTCCCACGGATCCTCGCCCAGCTGCTTCAGGCCGAGGCTGACGCGGTTGCGCTCGCGGTCGTACTTGAGCACGCGGACGTCCAGCTCCTGGCCGACTTCCACGACTTCCGACGGGTGACGCACGCGCTTCCACGCCATGTCGGTGATGTGCAGCAGGCCATCGATGCCGCCGAGGTCGACGAACGCACCGTAATCGGTGAGGTTCTTGACGACGCCCTTGAGGATCGCGCCTTCCTGCAGCTTCTCGAGCAGCTGCTCGCGCTCGACGCTGTACTCGCTCTCGACCACCGCACGGCGGGAGACGACGATGTTGTTGCGCTTGCGGTCAAGCTTGATGAGCTTGAACTCGAGTTCCTTGCCTTCCAGGTACGCGGAGTCGCGGACCGGGCGCACGTCGACCAGGGAGCCCGGCAGGAAGCCGCGCACGTCCTTGATGTCGACCGTGAAGCCGCCCTTGACCTTGCCGGAGATGCGGCCGGTGATGGTCTCGTTCTTCTCGAGCGCCTGCTCGAGTTCGTCCCACACCATGGCGCGCTTGGCCTTCTCGCGCGACAGGACGGTCTCGCCGAAGCCGTTCTCGATGGAGTCGAGCGCGACCTTGACTTCGTCGCCCACGGCCACGTCGATCTCGCCCGCGTCGTTACGGAACTGTTCGATCGGCACGATGCCTTCGGACTTCAGGCCGGCGTTGATCACCACGACGTCGCCGCGGACTTCCACGACAACACCGGTGACAATTGCGCCCGGCTTCAGCTTGGCCAGATTGGTCTGGCTTTGTTCGAACAGCTCGGCAAATGATTCGGTCATTGAAAAATACTCTGTTGAACACACGGGCCGCACCGGCTGTCATGGCCATCCACGTCGGATGACTTCAAGCAGCACGTGGTCGACCCACCCGTTATGTGGCGCGATGGAGCCACGCCATGTGTTGGTTGATTGACCATCGCGGGATTGCGATGGCGTTTGGTTTGCAACATCGTCCTGCCACGTTCGTTCAACACGACTGCAATCGATGGCGCTTTACGGCGTCAACAGTTGCAGCACACGCTCGACGACCGCATCGATGCCAAGGCCGGTGGTGTCGATGCGAACGGCGTCGTCGGCCGGTCGCAACGGAGCCACCGCGCGACTGGCATCGCGGGCGTCGCGGGCAAGGATCTCCCGCAGCAGACCATCTAAATTAACTGAAACCCCCTTGTCTTTCAACTGCTTATAGCGCCTTTCCGCTCTTTCTTCGGCGCTGGCGGTCAGAAACACCTTGAAGGGGGCGTCCGGGAAGATGACCGTGCCCATGTCACGGCCGTCTGCGACCAGGCCGGGGGCCTGGCGGAAGGCCCGCTGGCGGTCCTTCAGGGCAGCGCGCACTTCGGGGATCGCGGCGATGGCCGAAGCGGCCGCCCCGGCGGTCTCGGTGCGCAGCTCGTCGGTGGCATCTATGTCGTTGACCAGGACCCTGAGCTCGCCCGAGGGGTCGTCACGGAAGCCGATCCGGGTGTCGAAGGTGCACCGCACCAGGGCCGCCGGGTCGGCCAGGTCGATGTCGGCCCAGCCGGCGGCGACGCCGACCGCGCGGTACAGGGCGCCGGAATCGAGGTAGTGCCAGCCCAGTTTCTGGGAGACGAGGCGGCTGATGGTGCCCTTTCCGGAGCCCGAAGGGCCGTCGATGGTCAGGACGGGAATGCTGCTGTGGGAGTCTGCGCTGTTCATGCGAACATTATGGGGCGCGCCGGCCGCGACTGGCTTTTGCCACCCCGATTTGCAGGCATTTGAACTTTTTTCGCGCAAGCGCTTGATCGTGGACGGATTTAGCCGTTAGAATCGCCGGCTTCGTTCTTTATCCCCGTTTGCCGGAGTCTGTCATGAAGGTCCTGTCCTCTCTGAAGTCGGCGAAGGCCCGTCACCGCGACTGCAAGGTCGTCCGCCGCCGTGGCAAGGTCTTCGTGATCTGCAAGTCGAACCCGCGTTTCAAGGCGCGTCAGCGCTAAGAAGCCCGGCAACGCCGTGCAAATCAAAAGGCCGCCGAAAGGCGGCCTTTTCTGTGGCCGCTTCGCCAAAACGTGACGGCGGCGCGCTGCCGCCGCTTCACGCCTTGTGCGTACAATCGCGTCCTGACCAGACCGTATTCATCCACCGAGGGGGCTCGCCGTGAACGTCAACAAGCGCTTCGTTGCTGTACCGCTGTTCGCACTGCTGGCCGTGGCCGGTACGGCTGCCGCCGACACTCTCCTGGTGGAGCGCGTGCAGGAAGAAAACCGCGCCGCGATGCCGGCCCGTGGCCAGACAATGGCCCAGGTCGAAGCCAGCTACGGCGCGCCGAGCGAGAAGCTCGAATCCCAGGGAGGCCAGAAGCGTCAGTGGCCGACCATCAACCGTTGGGTCTACCCCGCTTTCACCGTGTACTTCGAGAAGAGCAAGGTGATCGACGTGGTTGCCAACAAGGCCAGTGCCGAGGAAGTCGGCCCGAAGCCCCCCATTCGCTGAGGCTATGAACGAACCTGTATTGCGCTTCCCCGCGGAGTGGGAACCCCAGTCCGCGGTCCTGATTGCATGGCCGACCGCCGATACCGACTGGGCTGATCGCCTGGGCGAGGTCGAAGAGACCTACATCGCCCTGGTCGCCGCCATCACCCGCTTCGAGCCGGTCGTCATCTGCGTGGCCGACGAGGATGTGGAAGCGTATGCGCGCGCGCGGCTGTCCTCGGCGCGCGTCGACATGACGCAGGTTCGCTTCGTCGAAGTTGCCTATGACGACACCTGGCTGCGCGACTCCGGACCGATCACGCTGCGTCGCGAAGGCGGCTTCCGCCTGCTCGATTTCCGCTTCACCGGCTGGGGCGGCAAGTTCGACGCGAGCCAGGACGACCTGCTGGTCGAGCGCCTGCACGATGCTGGAACATTTGTTAACAGTTCACGCTATCCGGTTGATTTTGCACTGGAAGGTGGCGCGATCGACAGCGACGGGGAAGGCGCCCTGCTGACCACCTGGCAGTGCCTGCACGAGCGCCATCCGGAGACTTCGCGCGAGGACCTGACCGGCAAGCTGGCAACATGGCTGCATCAGGAGCGCGTGCTGTGGCTGGACCACGGCTACCTGGAAGGCGACGACACCGACGCCCACGTCGATACCCTCGCCCGCTTCGCGTCGCGGGACGCGATCGTCTATCAGGATTGCGACGACCAGGCCGATTCGCACTTCGCCGAATTGCAGGCGATGGGCCAGGAGCTGGCTGCGCTGCGTACTCGCGACGGCAAGCCGTACCGCCTGTTCCCGCTGCCGTGGGCCAAGCCCATCGTCGATGACGGTCGTCGCCTGGCCGCAAGCTACGCCAATTTCCTCATCGTCAATGGCGCCGTGCTGATGCCGGCTTATGGCGACGAGGCTGACAGTCGTGCCCAGGCCGTTCTGGCAGAAGCCTTCCCGGACCGCGAGATCGTGCCGGTGCCCTGCCGCCCGCTGATCTGGCAGAACGGCAGCCTGCACTGCATCACGATGCAATTGCCCCAGGGCGTGGTGGCGTAAGAAGCCCGCCCCCGAAGAAGCGGGCTTGCTCGCGAGCAAGCCCGCTCCCACCGCGAATCGGCGCCATCGGCCGCGCCTACAATATCCGCCGTCCCCTGCGCCCCGGATTTCCAGTCGCCATGAAGAAGACCACCCTCCCCGTCGCCCTGATCCAGGACCGCGACCATGGCAGCCGCGAGGCCAATCTGGCCAACATCGAGGCGCGCGTGGCCGAGGCCGCCAAGCGTGGCGCGAGGCTGGTGCTGCTGCAGGAACTGCATAACGGTCCGTACTTCTGCCAGCACGAATCGGTCAACGAGTTCGACCTCGCCGAGACCATTCCAGGTCCGAGCACGGAACGTCTTGGCGCGCTGGCGAAGCAGCATGGCGTGGTACTGGTCAGCTCGCTGTTCGAGAAGCGCGCGGCCGGCCTGTACCACAACACCGCCGTCGTCTTCGATGCCGACGGCTCCACCGCCGGCAAGTACCGCAAGATGCACATCCCGGACGACCCGGGTTTCTACGAGAAGTTCTACTTCACCCCGGGCGACATCGGCTTCGAGCCGATCCAGACTTCGGTCGGTCGACTCGGCGTGCTCGTGTGCTGGGACCAGTGGTACCCGGAAGGCGCGCGACTGATGGCGCTGGCCGGTGCCGAGCTGCTGCTGTACCCGACCGCGATCGGCTGGGACCCCACCGACGAACAAGCCGAGAAGGATCGCCAGCGCGATGCCTGGGTGCTCAGCCACCGCGGCCATGCCGTTGCCAACGGCCTGCCGGTGCTCAGCTGCAATCGCGTCGGCCACGAGCAGTCGCCGCTGGATGCGGCCGGCATCGACTTCTGGGGCACCAGCCATGTGCTGGGTCCGCAGGGCGAGTTCCTTGCGCAGTCGACTGTCGCCGAACCCGAGATCCTGATGGCCGAGGTCGATATGCAGCGCAGCGAGCATGTGCGCCGGATCTGGCCGTTCCTGCGCGATCGCCGCATCGACGCCTACGGCGACCTGCTCAAGCGTTACCGCGACTGAGCTGCTTGGCCGCCGGGCTTTCGATCCGCCCAGCTGTCGCCGGCGACCTGCCGGCGATCACCGCGTTGTACGCGCGCGAAGTCGACGAGCTCGTCGCCACCTACGAATACGACGCGCCCGACCTGGCCGAGATGACGCGACGCTGGCAGGCGATCGTCGCGCAAGGCTATCCCTACATCGTCGCCGAGCTCGACGGGCGATTCGCCGGTTACGCCTACGCCAGCAGCTACCGCAGCCGCGAGGGCTATCGCTGGACAGTCGAGGACACGGTCTACATCGTTCCCGAACTGCAGGGCCGCGGCGTCGGTCGGGCGTTGCTGCAGTGGCTGATCGACGAGTGCACGCAACTGGGATTCCGGCAGATGGTCGCCGTGGTCGGCGACGTCAGCAACACCGCCTCCATCGCCCTGCACGAGCGTCTTGGATTCCGCACGGCCGGTGTGTTTGCCGGTCTGGGGCGGAAGCACGGGCGCTGGCTGGATACCGTGCAGATGCAGTTGGACCTGGGCGCCGGGCGTACGACAGCGCCAGAGTCGGCCTAGAACCGTTGCTCTCCGGTCTCACCTGATCGAGCGACGGCGGTTCCGACGAACGGTCACAAATAAAACGAACGGACGTGCTATTTTTCGCCCCATGTCCGCATTGACCGCCACCAGCAAAGGCGCCGCCACCCGCGAAGCGATCATCGATCGCGCCTACGGCATCGCCTGCTCCGCCGGTCTTGAAGGCCTGTCGATCGGTCCCCTGGCGCAGGCCGTGGGAATGTCGAAGAGTGGCGTGTTCGCCCATTTCGGCTCGCGCGAAGACCTGCAGATGGCGGTCCTGGATGCAGCGGGGCAGCGTTTCGTCGCCCATGTCCTGCTGCCGGCGCTGAAGCTGCCACGCGGCCTGCCAAGGCTGCGCGCCATCGTCGAGGCCTGGTTCGACTGGGCCCGGCAGTCGTCCGAAGGCGGCTGCCTGCTGCTCAGCGCCGCCAGCGAATACGACGATCGCCCGGGTGAAATCCGCGACCGCGTCGTCGCCCATGAACTGCGCTGGCGCAAAGAGCTGTCCCGCGCAATCGCGTTGGCCGTCGAAACCGGTGACCTTGCCGCCGATACCGATGCCGAGCAAATGGCCTTCGAGGTCTACAGCCTCGCACTGATCGTTCACCACGATGCCGGCCTGTTCGGCTTCGAACTGGCCGTGACCCGCGGCCGTCGCGCCCTCGAGCGGCTCTTCCGCTCGTACTCCGCCACCCTCTGACCCCTACCGGAGGCCTCCCGTGTACCCGCTCATCGCCACAATTAGCACGACCGTTCGTAATATCATGCGACTGTACGGCCTGCGCCTGGGCTTCGCACTTGGCGCCCCGCTATCCCCGGGGGCGGCGGTGCAACGTGCTGCGCGTCTGTTCTCGACACCGATGTCGTCGAGCCGTAGCCGCGCCCTCGCCGCATCCACGCAGGGTGCGCGTGAGGAGCAGCTCGATGTCGATGGCCATGCCATTGCCGCCTACGTCTGGGGCAACCCGGACAGGCAGCCGTATGTGCTGTTCGCGCACGGCTGGTCCAGTCACGGCACCCGTATCGCCGCATGGCTGCCTGGCCTGCTCGCCGCAGGCTATGCGGTGGTCGCATTCGATCAGCCTGCGCACGGTCGCAGCCCCGGCACGCAGGCGACGCTGCCGGATTTCACCCGGCACCTGCTTGCCGTGGGCGATCACTACGGGCCGGCGGCCGCGGTGATCGGGCATTCGCTCGGTGGCGCGGCGACGCTTCTCGCCATGGCACGTGGATTGAAGGCAGGACGAGCGGTCCTGATCGCACCGGCGGCCGACCCGGTTGCCGCAGCCGAACGTTTCGCCCATGTGATGTGGATCGGACACAGGGTGTTCCTGCGCATGTTCACCTACTTCGAGAGCCGGATAGGCATCACGTTCGCCGAACAGCAGGCGCATCTGAACGCACCGGTCATCGGTCGCCCCGCGCTGATCGTGCATGACCTGGAAGACCGCGATGTTCCCTGGGAGGAAGGCGAGCGCTACGCACGCTACTGGCCGGACTCTCGACTGCTGACCACCCGTGGCCTGGGCCACCGCCGCGTCCTCGACGATGGCGAGGTGATTGCCGCCAGCCTGCGCTTCCTGCACGGGGAAACCGTCGGCGATCGCATCGTGTCCAGCACCAACCTGCCCTTCGGCGTCGCCTGAACGCACTCGCGTTGCCCCGATGGTGGTCTGGCCCTAAGCTGCCCTGCAGCCACTCCATACATCAGCAAGACGGCGCCGGACTGGCGCCGTCTTGCTGCGCAAACCCCGAAAGGCAACGCCGCATGCCCGCAGCACAGCAAACCGTTTCGCGCCCCGCTCTGTCCGACCGCCGGGTGCAGCCATGATTGAAGCCACTGCGCAGTCGGCACTCGATGCCGTCCTCGCCGGCCAGCCGCATGCGATCGTCGAGCGCGACGGCGTGCGCTACACGCTGCTCGGTACCGCGCATGTTTCGCTGGCCAGCGTTGAAGCCGTCCGCGATGCCATCGACAGCGGCGCCTTCGACGCGGTCGCCGTCGAGCTCGATCCGCAGCGCCTGCAGGCCCTTACCGACCCTGACGCACTGGCGCGCCTGGACCTGGTGCAGGTCATCCGCACGGGCAAGACCGCACTGTTCGCGGCCAACCTGGCATTGGCTGCCTACCAGCGGCGCCTGGCCGAACAGCTCGGCATCGAGCCTGGCGCCGAGCTCAAGCGCGCCGTGCTCGAGGCTCGCCAGCGCGAGCTGCCGGTGCACCTGATCGATCGCGACGTCGGCCTGACCTTCAAGCGCGCCAACAACCGGCTCGGCTGGTGGTCCCGGGCCAAGCTCGGCGGCGGCCTGATGGCGGCGCTGTTCGTCGACGAGGAAGTCGGTGCCGACGAGATCGAGAAGCTCAAGCAGGGCGACATGCTCGAATCGAGCTTCGGCGAGTTCGCCAGCGACAGCCCCGAACTCTACGAAACCGTGATCGCCGAACGCGATCGCTACATGGCCGCGCGCCTGCGCGAGACGCACGGCAATGCGCGCGAAGTGCTGGCGGTGGTCGGCGCCGGCCACTTGCAGGGTCTGGCACGCCACCTCAAGGACGAAGTCCGCGCGCCGGACATCATTCGGGAAGAACTCGAGGCGCTGCCGAAGAAGAGCGACGTGCCTTGGTTTACGATCCTCCTGGCCGTGTTCGTGCTGGGTGGTTTCGCCTGGGGCTTCTGGCGCGGCGGCATCGACGTCGGCTCCGACCTGCTGCTGCAATGGGTGCTGGCCACCGGCGTGCTCGGCGCGATCGGCTGCGCCATAGCCGGCGGACACCCGCTCAGCATCCTGGTCGCCTTCGTCGCATCGCCCATTACGCCGCTCCATCCGGCGCTTGCTTCGGGCACGCTCAGTGCGCTCACGGAGGCATGGATCCGCAAACCGACCTATGCCGACTTCATGGCACTTCGCGATGACGTGCAGAGCTGGCGCGGCTGGTGGCGCAACCGCGTTGCGCGCGTGCTGCTCAACTTCTTCCTGACCAGCCTGGGCACCGCGATCGGCGTGTGGACCGGCGGTTTGCGGATGCTGGGCAAACTGGTCGGCTGATGCACGCCACCCACCCCGCGGCGGAGTGCTAGAAGCATTCCGTCGCAGTGGCGGCGGTTCCCGATTCCTGCTTCGCGCCCAGCTGATTCATCGCCAGCGTCGCGCATTTCGTATCGCGGATCGCCTGTGCGCCCCTGGGCACAGCCTGGACCGTGTAGGCGCCGGCTGCTGTGCCGTGGGCAAGGCCGATGGAGTAGTCGTTCTGGAGATCGGTGCGGCATTGCGTCGCCGGAATCGTCGGCGCCTCCCCCGCGACATCGACGTATCGAAGGTGCGTCGTGTAGTAGCGCTCCATGAACTGCGCCACTTCCAGCATGCACACCGCCGCTGCCGCGCGACGGGTCCTGATGACATGACCCTGATAGCTGGGATACGCGATCGCCGCCAGGATCGCGACGATCGCCACGACGATCATCAGCTCGATCAGCGTGAAGCCAGGTGCCTGCGTGAAGGTGGTTGGCGGGTGTGTCTTGTACACGCAGTTGTTCACCTTCATTCCAGTAGTAGTTCGCGCCAAGAGGTGCGGCTGGCCTTGGTGCCGATCGGGGGCGGAGGCGGCGGCGCGACTCTCCTGCCATCGTCCAGAATCATCACTGCGGCGCCATCCAGAAAACGCGGCTGGTTCGGGCTGCTGCCGTAACCAACACCGGAAGCAGGAACGCGCACGCCCCCGACCTCGACCTTGTCCTTGTCGTCGATCCGCCCATCGCCATCATAGGTTGCGAAGGGCGCTCGCCCGCCGGTGAACGGTTCCACCCCCATTAGAAAACCCCGGCCACCCGGGCTGCAGACGTCGCGGGCATCGGGGATTCGCGTGGTGCCATACAGCACACCACCCACCAGACTGTTGGGCGCCACCATCCGCTCACCCTCAGGGCCGTTGACCGAGACCAGATCGAGATACCAGCCGTCCCTGCCCGCCAGATCACCGGCAATCGCCGCACTCGTTACCCGCTGGGTCATTTCGCTGCCGGCTGGAGTTTTCTCTGCGAGGATTCGCCGCCTGACCAGCGCGCCGCGACCGGGCACTACATCGCCGTCGTCGATCAGGCCATACCAGGTCTGCTCGCTGCGGTTGGCGACGTCCCCGTCCCCGAGGTAGCGACCGGTACCGAAGTACACCCAAAGTTTTCGGGATTGCGGCTCCCGCAGCAGGAACGGCGCTGCCGTGATGGGTTGCGGATTGCCGGCGGCATCCTTGGCCGCGAACAGCCTGCTGGCAGCGAGCGTCGAATTCCCCGAGTCTCCCAACTTGAATCGCCACAGATTTCCAGCCAGATCGCCGCCGTAAACGGTCTCGTGGAATCCGTCGCCATTGCCGTCCCAGCCGTCCACGCCGGACAAACCGTTGCTGCCCCCCGCTCCGGTGTCGTAGACCTGCACGGAACGGGACTCCACGCCGATGGTGATCAACTGCGCAGTCCCGGCGGCGCTGTTGGGACCGTTGGCAACCAGCACACGCCAATCGCCATCGGCCACCTGGGCGATGATGGGTTTGCCAATGACGTTGCCCAGTGCCTGTAGCTCGGCAGCCCTCATTTCCCACAAGAACCCGACATCCGCCGGGTCGGTGACGTCCAGTGCGAAAACGGACCTCCCGCCCCGCCCCATGGTTCCCACCAGGATCGATTTCCAGCGCCCTTCGCGACTGGAGTACACGTCGGCCACGGTCAGCTCGCCATCGACGAAGTATCGATGCTCGTAATCCGGTGAGGTCAGATTCTTCAACTGGGCAGTGATAGCCGCGGCCGGCATGAAGGCATAGACCTCGTTGCCGGTAGTCGCGTCGAACCCATGCAACATGCCATCGTTCGCACCGACGTAGACAACTCCCCGCCTGCCGGACTGAGCCTGGGCAAAGGCGAGGTAAGACGATGCCCCGCTGAACCGCGCGCCGCGATACCTGCGCAATCGTGGCCGGCCGACAAAAACAGGTTGGGAATGCACGATGTCACCGAGAACACCTCCGCGAACTCGCAGGCGACCCTCGTTGCTGCGATCGCCGCGCAGGTAGTTCACGGTGGCTTCGTCGCCCAGGACCGACTGCTGCGCCGGACCCAGCGCTTGCCAGCTCAGCGGCTGATAGCGTCCACGCGCACCTGCCTGCGGGTTGTGTACGTATATCTTCCGTTGCATCCAGGGCATGGCGGCCAGGCGCTCGCTGGCATTCCACACTGCGGCATCACTGATCCTGCGAGTCTCAGGATCGACCGCATACGCGCTCAGCTCGCCCCGCCATGACGGGCTGTAGAAGCGCGCCTGGTAGATCATGGCGCCCGCCTCCAGTCGCGTCGTATTGGAAGCCACCGAGGTCGCCGAACCACTGGATTCGCCAATGATGCGCCTGAACGCGCGGGTCAGGCTCTCGACCATCTTGTCCGCTTCACTGGCGACATAAAAGTTGTCGGGGCGCTTGTCGTTCGTCGCCAGAACATCGCCGGACTCGTTCCACCATGCTTCCGGCAGCGCTGCGGTCCGCTCATAGGGACTGAAGTCATCGGGCACGCGGAAGCCGCCGTACTTGGCTGCCAGCCAGTATTGATTGAACGACCTGGGCGCCAGTACGCCGTTCTCCCGTACATCTACCCAGTAGGTCGCGACGGTCTGCTTGCCCTTCAGGTCCGGCCGGATGTCCTTGGTGTGCGAATCGTAAGCCAGGCCTGCGATGTACGCCGAGTTGTTTCGTCCCGAGAACGGTGTGGATATCGTCACGCCTTCCAGTTGCGCGACCTTTGCAGTCGCAGTGGCGACATTGACGGTTCGGTCAGCCGACACTTCCGGCGGAGTGGCGGGCTCTTCCGAAAGATTCGTACTGCCCGGGAGATTCTTGTCGCGGTGGGTGTTCACATCACCGATGCCGAGGACGACGTTGGCCTGACAGCGGTACTGGATCGGATCGTCCCATCGCGTGATCACCGGGAAGCCATCTGCCAGGTCGTAGGCGTTGCCTGATCCGATGGTCGAGTACGCGGCGACGTTGCCCTGGTGTTTGAAGTAGCGGACCGCTGCGTAATAGAGCTCGCTCACCGGGTCGACGCCCTTGTGCAGCTGGGAGGTCAATTGGCCAAACTTGTTGAGATAATTGATGACCCCGCTGTCCATGATTGCACCGGGCGTCGCGGCAGCGGCGGCCGGGTCCGGGTTGCGACGAATCACGCCGGTGTCGGCGTCCCACTCTTTGGCGACGTTGTCCGCTCGACCCTGGTTTGGATCGTAGCTCAGGGGGCCGACGAACTTCTGGTTCGCCCGCAGTACGCCACCATCGCGCCAGATGGTCGATTCATTGAGGTAGCCGAAGATGCTGTAGCGCACCCGGTCCGAGTACTGCTGGATCAAGCCTTCCGGCTTCCAGCCCTGACTGTATTGCTTGCAGTTGGCTTCCAGCAGGTTCGGCACGCAGACCCTGACCCGAATGCTTATCTCCAATCCGCTTTCGGGTACCGCCCCGCCGCGTTCGTCCAGGCGCAGGTCGTGCACCGCCGGATTGTAAGGAACCACAGCACCCCAGGAGTCGCGGCCGGTAAAGCGCATCTTGTTGCCAAGACCCTGCACGCGAATCCACATCCAGTTCCAGGAGGCCGGTGTCGCAGCACGAAGCGCCGCCATATCGGTCGGCTTTCCATCCGGCAGACGACGGTCGCTGAAACCCCATGAGCGATCGTGCCGTGCCTTTTCGAGCCAGGTTTCGGTGGAGGCGTCCCTGACACGGTAGCCGCCGGTAAGTGCGAGGCGGAACGGATCAATGGTCTGGGTGACGGCCCAGTTCATGAAGTTGCCGCTCCACTCCTTGCTCGAGGCATTACACACATGGCCAGTGGTGAAGCGTGTTGGAAAGAAGTGGCGCTCCGACTCGATTGCCGAATACCGGTAGTGGTAGCACTTGTCCGCATCGAAGTAGCCCGTGTACTGGCGGCTCGCCTCGTACGGCCCCAGGTTGGCGGCGCTGTTGATCGTCGGATATTCCACCGACGGGACCAGAGCCAGGTTGCCTGCCACGTGCGTTCCCAGGTGCAGGGGCACCTGCGCAATATCGACCTGTGCGATGACAGGCCCAGCCATCATGCTCACTGCCAGGATGAAGAAAGCAGAGAGGATGAACGGGATGCATGCCCTGGCGTGCCTGCGACTAACCGATCGAGCGTCCATTGCTCGTACTCCTACGAAAGATGGCCAATGGTCGCGGCGGGCTCAACGCAGCTCGATGGTGGCCTGCAGCGCAACCAGGGCACGATTTGCGCGCGGATCCTGGCTTCGCGCGGAAATGCGATAGATCGACTTGCCGTAGGTGGGTTGTGTGCCACCTTCCTGGTTGGCCGATGCGCTCCGACCGGAATCGGGCTCGTCACTCACCAGGACGTCGCCCATGTACTCGATGTAGTACTGCGGAGTGCTGGCAGGGTCATCGGAGTCGTTCCCCGTCGACGCGACTGTGATCCAGCAACCAGGCGTGTTGGCTTCACACTTCTCCGGGCTTGCCGTGTCCATGCCGGGCGGCGTTGCGGAACAAGTCGCGCGAGTGGGCGAACAGTCAACACCTATCGACTGCCCGGCCACGGCAGCCTCCTGCACTTTCTGCTCGGCAAGACGAAGCGCTGATTCAGCGGCCTGGAAGGCCAGGCTGCGATCGAACTGGTAGGCGCTCATGCGTTCTTCCATGAGGGTCCCGCGCAGGGCGACCAGGCCGAGAAGCGTCACCACGATCAACAGGATCAGGACGACCATGAGTGTCACGCCGCGTTGCCGCCGCCTGGATGGATGACTGGCATGCATGGTCACGTGGTCCGATTCCGCAATGCGACTGTGTGGACCAGCGTGCGCCCGAGCGCAGAACGATCAACCCCCACCTTCAGTGACAACCTGATCCGCACGGCGACGACATGCTGCCAGTCGACACTGGCGCTGGCAGGCACGTACGCGGCTGTGCCGTCGACCAGGTAGGTGATCTGCATGTCTTGTATATGCTCGGCGACTTCGTCACGGGGCTCCAAAGCCCCTGCTTCCACCACCGCACGATAGAGCGATCGGCCGCCGCGGTCGTTGTCATCGATGAACCAGCGAGTCGCTTGAACGCGCGCAATCAACGAGCCTGGTCGGTACTCCTTGCTGCTGCCACTGGCGCCGCACACGACGGGTTCCACCAGATCGGTGGTGCAATTTCCCGGAGTGCCGCTGCCTTGCACGTACTCGAGCGTGCTGCCGCCTTCGGTGGCGCGACTGATCTGGAGGATGGTGGCCTGGGTGTAATCGCAGACCAGCACGATGTCACCATCGCGGAAGTCATGGTCAGTCGTGTCGAGCCTGAAACTGGCCGGACGTCCCGAAGCCTGCGCGCCATGCTGTATGACCGTGGCAACCTGGCTGCCTGAGGATACGAATTCGATCGCATCGGTTCCGGCCGCACTGCGGGCGAGCCCGCCATTGTCGTAGCCGGTGATTCCCCTGTCCCAGTCCATCCACCACGGAACGGCCGCCGCGGATGCACCACTGAGGACATTGGCCATGGGAAGCGTTCTTCCGCAGGGGTTTCCTGCAGCCTGTCGAAGATCCCGCGCCATCAACTCGAACGCCACCCTGCCGTCCTCCTGGATGCGGGCCAGGCTCTCGGTCGCGCGAAAGGTGCGCTGGTTGGAAAGGAAGATTCCGACGGCAGCCGCAGTCACGAGCAAACCCAGCACGAGCGAGATCATCAACTCGACCAGGCTGAAGCCAGCGTTTTCGCCCACTGTCCGGACGGTCCCCCGGCGCTGGAGGCTCATAGCCTGGTCACGGTTGTGATCTCTTGCTGTTCGCTGCCACCGGTGCCGCGCGAGTCGTCCCAGCGAACCGTCACGCGGCAATCCCGGGCGCCGGTTCCCGCCACTGATGCGCATGCAACCGATCCGCAACCGCCCTGTCCCAGTTCGGCATTGATCAGGCCGATCCACGCGACCAGGTCACTGCGTCCCAGCGTGGCGACGGTAGGCTGGCCTCCCTTCGGCGGCGTCGGTGCCTGACAGGCCAATGCCATTTCATAGCCGCCTGCCCTTGCTTCGGTCAGGTTGGCGCGCATGGCATCCAGGATCGCGTAGCTGAGCACCACCGCCTGGCTGCGCTCCAGGGAACTCTGGCTATTGCGAAGTGCCGTCGCCTGCAGCGCTGCGATCCCCAGCAGTCCAATGGCCATCACCAGTACGGCGACAAGCACTTCGATCAGGCCCACGCCGCGCTGGCTGGCGGCGTTACAGGTTGTTGCCCGGCGCACCACACTGCCCTCCCCGGTTCTCGGACCGGGTGGAGATGCGACTGCCCCCAGCGATGCTGATCCGCCGTTGGCCACCTTCCGGGCCATCGCCGGGGACGCAGACCGCGACCCATGCGTTCAACAACGAACCGCCAGCCACGTGGGCAAGGCCGTCGGATCCGAATGCGATGCGGCTGCCCTGGATCGCCGTGCTTGCCCTGAGCTGTACAGCTGCAGGAACACTGCTCGCGCGCAAGATGTCGTCGACGGCCCCGTCCCGGTCGACATCGGCGATAGTGATCCAACCGTTCCAGACCGCACCGGCCTGGCAGCTGGCGCCATCGACGCTGCGGCAGACCGTGACGGTCCTGTTGAGGCGAACCGCCTCCAACCGGGCCAGTTGCAGCGTCGCCACCATTTCGTTGGCCGCGCCGCCGAGGCGGCCGTTGCTGATGATGGCGGTCATGCCCGGATAGCCGATCGCGGCCACGATTCCCACCACCGCGACGGCGATCATCAGCTCGAGCAACGTGAAGCCGCGCTCCGGACGACGCCCCGCGTAGTCGAGCCTCGACCCCTGCGAGGTCGCCTGGAGGACGAGCATCGTGATGTTCCCTGTGCCTGCCATGTGACTGAGGCTGTCACGTTAGGCCGCGCTGGGCGGGACGCCCATAAGAAAACGGGAAGGCAAGCCTTCCCGTTTCTTCTTACTGCCCGTAGGGCTATTCCGCTTTCAGCGCCACTACCGCCGCTGCCGGGACGCTCCCGTCCCCCTTGCCACGCGCGCGTCGCACCATGCGCGAAGTGCCGGTGCGCAGGTCGTCGAGCATCGCGTAGATCGTCGGCAGGAACAGCAGGCTCACCACCGTCGAGAACGCCAGGCCGCCGGCGATGGCACGCGCCATCGGGTAGTACGGAGGACCGTCACCGCCCAGCTGTGTGTTGGTCAGCGAGATCGGCACCATCGCCAGGATCGCCGTGCCCATCGTCATCAGGATCGGGCGCAGACGCTCGCGGCTGCCCTCGACCAGGGCGTCGGTACGCGAGAGACCGCGACGACGCAGGTTGTTGATGTGCTCGATCATCACGATGCCGTTGTTCACCACCACGCCCATCAGCACCAGGATGCCGATGAAGGCCATGATGTTGAACTCGGTGCCGGTGAGCCAGAACAGCCAGAACACACCGAAGACCGAGAACAGCACGCCGCTCATGATTGCCGACGGGAACAGCAGCGACTCGAACACCGCCGCCATCACCACGTAGATCATGATCAGGGCGATCAGCAGGTTGAACATCATCTGGCTGTTGGCCTCGGCCTCATCCTCGAAAGCTCCGCTCTCGAAGGTGAAGCTGTAGCCGGCCGGGAACGCCACTGACTTGAGCGCCTCCTCCATCGCCTTGCGCGCTTCGGGAACGGTGGCCTTCTCGGCCAGGTTCGCCTGGATCGCCACCGTGGTCTGGCGGTTGGCGCGCTGGATCTGCGTGGCCGACGGCTTCACCGCCACGTCGACCATCGCCAGCAAGGGCACGGTGCGGCCATCCGGGGCACGCACGGTGAAGCTGTCGATGTCCTCGACACCGAAGTGCTCGGCACCGGCGAAACGCACCCACACCGGAACTTCGGTTTCGCCGCGACGGAACTCGCGCAGCGGAGCGCCGCGCAGTGCCAGGCCGACGAAGCTGGCCACTTCCTGCGCGCTGAAACCGAACGCCGCCGCCCGATCCCGGTCCACGTGCACCGACAGCTCGCTGTTCTGGTCGCCGATGTCGACCCGGACGTCGCGCAGTTCCTTGCGCTTGGACAGGATCGGCACGATGTCGTTGGCCAGCTCGACCAGGGTCTCGGTCGAGTCGCCGACCAGCTGCACCTGGACATTCTGCCCTGGCCCACCGCCGCCGCCACCGCCGCCGCCCTGGTTGCCGATGCCGATATTGGCGCGGGCAGACTTGGGCAGATCGTTGCGCAGCTTCTCGATCGTCGCCTTGGTCTCGTCGATCTTGTCGAGGTCGAAGGTGATGCGGGTGCCGCCCCAGCCCTGCTCGCTGAAGTACGAGTAGATCTGGGTGATGTTGTAGCGCTTGCGGTTGGCCTCGAGGAACTTCTCGATCTTGAGGATTTCCGCCGACATCTGCTCCTTGGTGTACGCGCCCTTCCACTGGTAGAAGATGTTGGTCTCGGTGCCGTCGTCGCCACCGAACATGTTCTTCTTGGTCAGGTTCATCGGCACAATACTGATCGCGATGATCATCAGGATGCCGAGCACGCTCTTGCCACGGTGCTCCAGCGTCCAGCGCAGGAAGCGGGCGTAGCCGCTCTGCAGGCGCGGGATCAGGCCGCGGTCCGAACGCACCGCCGGCGGCGTCTTCAGTCGTGCCGAGATCATCGGGATCAGGCTGACGGCCACCAGCCACGAGGCCAGCAGCGACACCGAGATCGTGATGGCGATCTGCGACAGGTAGATGCTGAGGAAGTTGCGGTCGCCGAACAGGTTGGGCAGGAACACGATGCAGTGGCACAGCGTGCCGGCCGACAGGGCGATCGCGACGTGCTTGGTACCGACGATGGAGGCCATCGTCGGCTGGTCCGGCATGCGCTCGCGTTCCTGGTAGATGCTCTCCACCACGACCACGGCATTGTCGACCAGCATGCCCACCGCCAGCAGCAGGCCCATCATCGTCAGGATGTTGAGCGTGACGCCGGTGAAGTACATGAAGCCCAGGGTCATCACGAAGCAGATCGGGATGGCCAGGGTCACCATCAACGTCGACGGCCAGTGACGCAGGAAGAAGAACAGCACCGCGATCGACAACAGCAGGCCGATGCCGCCGGCCTCGGCCAGTTCGAGCAGCGAACTGGTGACGTTGTCACCCTGGTTGTCGATGATCTTGATCTGGATCCCGGCCATTTCCGGCTGGTCGCGGATCGCCTCGACTTCCTTGAGCGCGTTGCTGGAGACCTCCACCAGGTTGGCCTGGCGCTCCTTGAAGATGTCCAGGCCGATCGCCGGCTTGCCGTCGAGACGGCGGCCGTAGTTCATCCGCGCCGGCTTCAGGCGGATTTCGGCGATGTCGCCAAGGCGCGTGCCCTTGGTGTCGATGATCAGGTCACGCAACTGCTGCAGGTCGGTGATCTCGCCGACCGGCTGCACGCGCAGGCGCCGGCCGCCATCGTCGATCTGTCCGGCGGATACCGAAAAATTGACGGCCTGCAGCCGGGTGTTGAGGTCGTTGATGCTCAGGTTGTGCGCGGTCAACCGGTCGGGGTCGATCGCAATCTCGACCTCGTTGGGTGCCGCGCCGGTCACTTCCACCCGCGCCACGCCCGGGATGCGTTCGATGCGCCGCTTGAACTCGCGGTCGATCATGTCGTACGCGCCGGTCAGGTCGGTCGAACTGGCCAGGCGCACGCGCAACACCGGTTCATCGGTGGTGGAGAACTTGAACACGTTGTAACGCTGCAGGTCGTCCGGCAGGTCGTCGCGGATGGCGTCGATCCGCTCGCGCGCCTCCGAGGCCGCGATGGCGACATCGCGGTCCCAGTCCGAGAACTGCATGAAGATCTCGGCGCCGTCGGAACGGGCGTTGGCATCCATGCGCTTGACGTCGGTCATCGTCGACAGCGCTTCTTCCACCGGCCGCAGCAGCGTGCGTTCCACTTCCTCCGGCGTCGATCCCTCGTAAGGGATCTGGACGAAGATGAAAGGTGGCGAGACCTCCGGGAAGGCCTCCAGCGGCAGCCGGATCGCCGCGATCAGGCCGATCACGAACAGCGACACGAAGAACATGATCGCCGTGACCGGCCGCTTGATGCTGAGCTCTGCAATCGTCATGTCAGTGCTCCGCTCAGACCGGCTCGACCTGGCCGTCGTCGTTCGACGCGACCTTGCCGTGCGTACGGCGGGCACGCTCGACGTAGTAGTCGTCGGCGCGGCGGTCCAGCAGGTCGTACACCACCGGGATCACCAGCAGCGTCAGCAACGTCGACACCAGCAGGCCGCCGATCACGGTGATGGCCATCGGCGAGCGCACTTCCGCGCCCTCGCCCATCGCCAGCGCCAGGGGCAGGAAGCCGAACAGCGTGCACATCGTGGTCATGATGATCGGGCGCAGGCGCGAACGGGCGCCTTCGACCAGGGCCTCGCGCTTGGGCACGCCGTGCTCGCGCAACTGGTTGACCTTGTCGACCAGGATGATCGCGTTCTTCACCACCAGGCCCACCAGCAGGATCAGGCCGATGAAGACCACCACCGATACCGGCGAATTGGTCAGCAGCAGTGCCAGCACCGCGCCGACCAGCGCCAGCGGGATGGTGAACAGGATCACGAACGGGTGCAGCAGCGACTCGAACTGCGACGCCATCACCAGGTAGACCAGGAAGATCGCCAGGCCGAACGCGAACAGCAGCGAGCGCACCGACTCGGCCAGCTCTTCGCCCTGGCCGCCGATGTGCATGCCGACACCGGCACCGAGCGGCTGCTCGGCGATCATGTCGCGCACTTCCTGCACGGCACCACCCAGGTCGATATCGCGCAGGTTGGCCGAGACGATCGCCACGCGCACCTGGTCGGCGCGGTGGATTTCGCTCGGGCCGGTCGTGGAGACGACATCTGCCACCGCATCCAGCGTCACCGGGCGGGTGCTGCCCGGATTGACGATCAGGCGACGGATGTTGTCGACCGAGGCACGGTCGGTTTCGCGGGCACGCACCAGCACGTCGATCTTGCGGTCGCGGAAGCTGTAGCGCGTGGCGACGTCGCCGCGCACCTTCTTCACGACCACGTCGGCGATCTGGCGGGTGGTCAGGCCGAGCGCACCGGCGCGGTCCTGGTCGAAGCGGATCTGGATCTCCGGGAAGCCTTCCTCGACCGTCGACTTGACGTCGGCATAGTGAGGATTGGCACGCAGCATCGCCGCCATGCGCTGGCCGGCGACCTGGATGCTTTCCAGGTCCTGCCCGCGCAGTTCGATTTCAAGCGGCGTGGAGAAACTGAAGAGCTCCGGACGGCTGAAGTCCACCTGAGCACCCGGATGCGACTGCATGGTCGTGCGCAGGCGCTCGGTCTCGCGCGCCTCCACGTCCTTGCTGCCGCCATCGGCCATGACCACGGTCAGCTTGCCGATGTTCTCGCCGCTCTCGGTCGGATTGGCGTCCAGTCGGGTACCGCTGCCGCTGACGCCATACAGCGTGCGGATGCCGTCGTCCTTGGCGTGCTTGTCCTGCAACTCGCGAACCAGTGCGTCGGTTTCGCGCAGCGGCGTACCCGGCGGCAGCTTCACGGTCATCTCGAAGCGGTCCTGGGCCAGCTGCGGGATCAGGTCGGCACCCAGCAACGGAATTGCCAGCAGGGTCAGGGCGAATGCCGCAGCGGCAAAGCCCAGCACCAGCCACGGCTTGCGCAGCGCGGTCGGCAACAGCTTCATGTAGCCGCGCTCGGCACGTCCGTACGGCGCCATGGCGATGTCGCTTGCCTTGCGCATTACCGGACCGACCACGGCGACCACGCCACGCCATGCGCGGACGATCAGCCAGGTCAGGCCGAAGAACGCACCGCGGGTGCCGACACCGATGCCATGCTCGACGGCGGCGATGGGCTTCTGCAGCTTCGAGGTCGGCTGCCAGCGCGGATGCGGGGCCTCTTCCGGGAAGGCCATCGGCGGCCGGCCCTTGAGCGCGCTGAGCATCGGGATCAGCGTCATCGACACGACCAGCGAGATGCCGATGGCCAATGCCACGGTCAACGCCTGGTCGCGGAACAGCTGGCCGGCGATGCCCTGCACGAACACCAGCGGCAGGAACACCGCGATGGTGGTCAGGGTCGAGGCGACCACGGCCATGCTCACTTCGCGGGTACCGGCGATGGCGGCATCGAGGATGCCTAGCCCTCGCTCTCGCGCCTTGGCGATGCTTTCGAGCACGACGATCGAGTCGTCCACGACCAGGCCGGTGGCCAATGCCAGGCCGCCGAGCGACATCACGTTGAGGCTCAGGCCCAGCTGGCCCATGAAGAAGAACGTGGCGATGATCGACACCGGCAGCGAGAGGCCGATGACGAACGTGCTCCAGCCATCGCGCAGGAACAGGAAGATGATCAGCACGGCCAGCATGCCGCCGATCACCGCGTCCTTCTTGACGTCGCTGATGGCGTGGCGGATGAACTGCGACTGGTCGTCGATCGTGGTCAGTTCCACGTCCGGCGGAATCTGTTCCTTGATCTCTTCCAGGCGCTTGCTGATCGCGTCGGCGGTGGCAACGGTATTGGCGTCGCCTTCCTTGTAGATCGCCAGCTCGACCGCTTCCTTGCCGGCCAGACGGATGATCGCCTCGCGTTCCTTGTAACCCTGGCGGACTTCGGCGATGTCCTTCAGGCGCACCGGCATGCCGCCGGCCACGGTGCCACCGCCAGCGGAGTTGGCACTTTGCACGGATGCAGCCGCGGCCATGGCTTCGGCCGAACCGGTCTGCGCCGCGATCGCCGCCATCTGCGCAGCCGCACTGGCAGCCGCGTTGTCGCCACCACTACGCGTGGTGACCAGCATTTCGCGGATTTCCGGCACGCTGGCGAACTGGTTCACCGTGCGCACCAGGTAGCGCTGAGAACCTTCTTCCAGGCGGCCGCCGGAGATGTTGATGTTCTCCTGCTGCAGGCGCTGGATGACGTTGTCGATCGGCAGGTTCAACTGCGCCAGCTTCTGCTGGTCGATGTCGACCTGGATCTCGTCCTCGAGACCACCGCCAACCTTGACCGCGGCAACGCCATCGACCGGCTCGAGCTTCTTCTTCAGATCGTCATCGGCGTAGCGGCGCAGCCCGGTGAGCTGGCGCATGGCCTCGGTGTCGCTGGTCGCGGCGGTCTTGGACGACAGCGCGATGCGAAGGATCGGTTCGGTCGACGGATTGAAGCGCAGCAGCACCGGGGCCTTGGCCTCCAGCGGCAGTTGCAGGACTTCCATTTTGTCGCGCACTTCGAGGCTGGCCTGGTCCATGTCGGTGCCCCAGGCAAACTCGAGCACGACGTCGCTCTGGCCGGTACGCGAAACAGACTTCAGCTTGCGCAGTCCCTTGACCACGCCAACGGCCTCTTCGACCGGCTCGCTGATCAGGGTTTCGATTTCAGACGGCGCCGCACCGGTGTATTCGGTGCGCACCGTCAGGGTCGGGTAACTCAGGTCGGGCAGCAGATTGACCTTGAGGTCGCTCAGCGCGATGAATCCGAACATCACGAAGGTGAGGGTCACCATCATCACCGTGACCCGGCGACGCGTGGAGAACTCGACCAGATTGAAGCCGGATGATTCGTTCGCAGGTTGCGTCACGTTCGCTCTCCGCGATGATTACTGCTTCTTGGCTTCGGTTTTGGCGGCCGCGACCTTCTTCGCCGGCTGGCCCAGCACCTGCACGACGGTGCCGTCACGCAGTGCGGTTTTGCCGGCGACCACGACCTGGTCACCCACCTTCACGCCGGTGCGGATTTCCGCCCAGGAACCGTCCATGTAGCCCAGCTTGACCGGCACGCGGGTGGTCTTGTCGCCCTTGACGACGAACACCGCCGGATCGCCGTCATCCTCGAGCAGGGCCACGCGCGGCACCACGAGGGCATCGGCGCGCTGGTCGTAGTCGATCTTGATGCGACCGAACATGCCCGGCTGCAGCACGCCGCCGCCGGCAAACGCGCAGACCACGCGGAAGGTGCCGCTGCCGGAGTCCACCACCGGTGCGACGCGGTCGACGGTGCCGCTGAAAACCTTGCCCGGCAGCGCGTCGACCTGCATCTGCACCGGCAGGCCGGCCTTGAGCGTGGCGAGCTCGCGCTCGGGCACGTTCAAGGTGGCTTCCAGGCGCGAGGTGTCGACGATGCGGAAGATCGGCGTGTTGATCTGGACGAAGTTGCCGGTCTTGATCGAGCGCGAGGCGATCACGCCGGAGATCGGCGCTTCCACGTTCGCGTAGGACAGTTCCAGGTTGGCCATGCGGTTGGCCGCGCGGGCCTCTTCGAGGTCGAAGCGCAGCTGGTCGTTGTCATTGGCGCTGAGCAGTTTCTGCTCGGCCATCTGCTTGCCGCGGGAATAGTTGGCCTCGAGCTTGCGCATGCGGGCGTCGGTCTGGGCGACCTGCTGCTGCGAGCGGGCCGCATCCAGGCGCACCAGGGTCTGGCCGGCACGGACCGGCTGGCCTTCCTCGACAAGCACGTTCAGTGCCACGCCCGAGGTCTTGGCCACCACCTGCGACTCGGCCACCGGCTCCAGGGCCGCCGTGCCGGTGTAGCTGGCCGCGACCGCACGGCGCGAGGCCTTGGCGACCTCGACCGGGACGGCCTCCGGGCCCTTCTCGCCCTCTTTGGCCTGGGCTTCTCCAGGGCCGCCACCGCCCTTGCAGGAGGCCAGCAGCAGGGCGCTCGACAGTGCCAGGCAGGGCAGCAGGACGCGAGCGGTGTGGGCAAAACCACGGCTGCGATTTCGGGAGAGATGACGCATGAATTGAACCCCAAGGTGGCTGTTTACCGGACCGTATGCCGGTGTTGTAGATAGGTATATCACCTGCCCCGTTCACCAACATCCGCCGAAGGTCATGGTGACTGGAGCCATGTCGCGGGGCGGAACCCTAAGTAGAGTTCTCGTCAGCCGCAACAACCATCGATGCAAAATGGCACCGCTTCGTTGCATCGATATCGCAGGCTATACTTGCGCACTTATGCGCGGCCCTCCTGAAGAGGGACGGCCACGCGCAGCCAGCTTCAGAACCTTTCGCTAGCCATTCGAGATTGCGGACTACGACATGATGCGACCGCTGATGATCGCCGCCTGCTTCCTGCTGACCACCGCTGCGTCCGTCGCATCGGCCCAGGAAACCCAGGCCCCCACCGCCGCCCCGGCCGCTGCCACCGCAACCACGGCACCTGCCGCTGTTAAGGGTGATGCCGCCAAGGGACACCAGCTGACCTACACCTGCCAGGGTTGCCACGGCATCACCGGCTACAAGAACGCCTACCCGAACTTCCACGTGCCCAAGATCGGCGGGCAGTCGGCGGAGTACCTGGTCAACGCGTTGAACGAATACAAGAAGGGCGCGCGCAAGCACCCGACGATGCAGGCCCAGTCGCAGAGCTTCTCCGACCAGGACATCGCCGACATCGCCGCCTTCCTTTCGTCCTTGAAGTGAGTGAGCAGACCATGACGAACAAGATCCTCGCCATCGCCCTGCTCGCCTCGCTCGCGGTGGTCGGCTGCTCCAGCTCCGACACTCCGGCCGAGCATTCCGCCGCCGATCGCGCAGAAGGCCACACCTCTTCGTCCGCCGGCCTGCCGGCCGGTCACATCGCCGCCGGCGAGCAGCTCGCCAGCACCAAGGGCAAGGCCACCGGCCAGTCCTGCGTCGACTGCCACGGTGCCGAAGGCAATGCCCCGATCGACGGGACCTACCCGAAGCTCGCCGGCCAGTACTACGACTACATCGCGCACGCCTTGCAGGCCTACCGCGACGGCGACCGCGAGCACGCGCTGATGTCGAGCCAGGCCAAGGACCTGACCGACCAGCAGATCGCCGACCTGGCCGCGTACTTCGGTTCGCGCCAGAGCAACCTGCGCGACCTGCACAACGCACACTGATCGCCGCCTGGCGATACGGCGAAAAAGCCCGCTTCGGCGGGCTTTTTTGTTTTTGCCCGTCATCCCCGGGAATTTGTTTTTGCCGTCATCCCCGCGAAGGCGGGGATCCAGGGACGTTGGCTCCTGCGCTTCGAGCAGAAGCAGATGGATCCCGGCGTTCGCCGGGATGACGGTCAGCCGCCGGCGGGTTTCACTGACCCGTTGTCTTCCTGCAACGCCGGTTTGAACGGTATCGCCGGTGGCGGTCGCGCGCCGGCCGGCTGGTCGTTGAGGTTGGGATCGCTGATGCCGCAGCCGCCGCCCAGGCTCAGCATCGAGATCACGCACTCGATGCTCTTGCCGGTGCCCGGGATTGGAATCGCCACCTTCCTCACGCCCCTGCGCACCCATTCGGCGAGCAGCGACTCGTTGGGAACCCAGTACTTGTCGAAGCTCGTCGGCTCGAAATCGTTGGGCTTGCGACGCAGCCAGGTGCCGGCGCGGTCGAGGTCCTTGATCTCCTCGGTGATCGTGCCCGGCGGCTGCCCCGGCGAAGCCGAACCCGGCGCGTCGGCGATCCGGACGCTACCGTCGCTGTTGTAGAGCCCGGGCTGTTCGCCACGCTGGCCACCCGGTCGATTGCGGGTCGACTCGCCCCAGTCGTCGCCGCGCGTCGGCGTCGACCAGGTTCCCGGTGCGGGCGCCGGCTTCGGGCCGGCACCGGCGCCGGCGACTGGCTGCGTGCCACTGCCGGCTGGCGCGGCCGGGCGCTGTTGCGCGGAACCGGGCGTGCCTGCGGCAGGCGCGGGCGCCGTGCTTGCGGCGGCAGTCGACGTCGCCGGGCTTGCGGCCGGCGCTGCCGTCGCGGTGCTGGCAGCAGGCGCACTCGCCGTGGCTGTCGGCGCCTGCGTCGGTGCGGCCGGAGCCGGTGACGGAGGCGCAGGCGTCGGCGGGGTCGGAATCTCGGCCGT
This sequence comes from Lysobacter sp. Soil_C_59, assembly GCF_057656415.1. NCBI lineage: Bacteria > Pseudomonadati > Pseudomonadota > Gammaproteobacteria > Lysobacterales > Lysobacteraceae > Lysobacter > Lysobacter sp. Soil_C_59. Next base: position 135,424 of record NZ_JBDGKK010000003.1, read on the forward strand.
GCGAATGCTGGGGGCGGTCGATCGCACTTGCGGCACCGGAACCGCCGGAGTCGGCAACGTGCGCACGGGTGCCGGCGGCAGCTGCACGGGCACTGGCACTTCGCGCACGGCGACTTCGCGCTGGCGTTGCTCGATGGATGGCGCGGCGACTTCGCGCGGGGTGATGTTCGGGCGGATCGGCTGCACCGGTTCGGCCACTTCCGCGGTGCGCACAGTGGGCGCCGCCGTGCTCAGCTCCGGAGCCGCCACGGCCGCTTCCGGCGGGCGACGCCGCGTCGGCGGCAGGACGAACACGGTTGGTTCGCTCGGTGTCGGTTCGCTCACCACCACCGGCTGCTCGGCCGTCGGCGCTGGCGGGGGCAACTGCGGTTCGGGGACGTCGCGCTGGGCGACTTCCGGGACCGGTGCGTCCACCGGCGGCACCGGCATTGCGACCTCGGGCGGACTGGGCTGCGCGCTCGGCGCACTCGCTGCACTTTCCTGGGCGGGCGCGGCAGCGGCTTGCTGCGGTTGCGGCTGGGCCTGCTGCTGTTGCTGTTGGCCCGGCTCGCCCGGGCCACCGCCCGGTTCTTTCGGCGTGCCCTTGCCGACGTACTCGACCATTACCACTTCCTCGCCCTGCGGCTGCAGTGCGCTGGCGGCCATGAAGCGCAGGTACATCAGATAGAGCAGCATCGCCGCGAAGAACACGTGCCAAAGCACCGTGAACGCGGTGGCGAACCAGTGCACGCGCCGATCGATGCGGTCCTGCTTCACATCGCCGTGCCAGTCCTGTCGCCACAGCGTGGCGAAGGACTGCCAGCGGGTCAGGTCGCCTATGCGCTTTGGCGGCGGGACGGCCAGCGGCCGCGCAAGGAACACCTCGATGAACGCTTCCGCAGTCGCGCCGCGAACCGCGCCGATGCGTTCGTGCAGGCTCGCGAACCAGGTCTGCCAGCCCGGCGGAAACTCACCGGGCTGGCGTCGCAGATGCGGCGAAATGAGCTGCAGCCGTCGCTGCAGGGCGTGGATCAGTTCGGCGGCGGAGAACATCTACGTCGCCGCGCCCTGCTCAGGCCGCCGAATCGCGGGGGATGTAGGGTGCGTCGCCGGTCTCGTGATCGGTGGCGTCACGCACTGCCGTCACTCCGGGCACCTTGGTCATCAGGGTCTTCTCGATGCCCTGCTTGAGGGTCACGTCGGCCATTCCGCAACCGTGGCAGCCACCACCGAAGCGCAGCACGACCACGCCGTCGGCGGTGACTTCCTGCACGGCGACGTTGCCGCGATGGGACGCGAGCTGCGGATTGATCTCGTGCTCGACGATCCAGTGCACGCGCTCGACCAGCGAAGCCGACTCGGCAGGCTCCTCGCCCTTGATCTTCGGCGCGCGGATCTGGAGCTGGCCACCGGTGGCCTGGGTCTCGTAGTCGATCTGGGCGCCGTCGAGGTATTTCACGCTGGCGGCGTCGAGCCACACCGTGAAGCCTTCGCAGTCCACGGCCCACTCGTCACCCTGCAGGTCGCCGGGCTCGGCGAACTCCAGGCGCACGTCCGCGCGCGGCGTGCCGGCGTGGACAGCAGCCAGTCGTACGCCCAGGCCCGGCAGGGCCTCGCGCTCGATCAGCTTGAGGAAGTGGCGCTGGGCGGATTCGGAAATGTTGATCATGGGGGCTATTCTACCGGGGTCCGCGCAGCTCGATGGTGCGCCCCCCTGGAATGACCGCCGACGATGGCTTCCGTTCAGTCGGCGGGACGCGTAAAGGAATCATTGCCGATGAACGACCTCGTCCCCCTCGCCCAGGCCCATTGCCTTGCCCGTCGCGGCAGCGAACACCGGCTCAGCGAGGCTCGCATCCGCGAATTGCTGCCGCAGGTTCAAGGCTGGGAACTGGTCGAGGATGGGCACGCCCTCTCCAGGACGTACTCGTTCGGCAACTACTACGAAACCATGGCGTTCGTGAACGCGCTGGCATTCATGGCCCACCGCGAGGACCACCATCCCGACCTCGGCGTGCATTACAACCGCTGCGTCGTGCGCTATTCGACCCACGACGTCGGCGGCCTGAGCGAGAACGACTTCATCTGCGCGGCCAAGGCCGACGCCCTGGCCGGTTGATCGCTCCCGCCCTTTCCACTTTCCCCGAGGCAGTCAGCATGGACATCATGGGCACGGATATGAAGAGCATGCTTCGCCGCCACGGCTTCTCCGCGCTGGCCTCGGTCGCCCTGCCCCTGCTGCTGGGTGCCTGCCACAAGGGGCCCGAACAGCCGGCACCGGCGGCGGTCGCACTGACCGAACTGATGGCGGTCGATACGCCTCCACCCGGCTATCCCGAGGAACTGGCCTGCGACAACATCGGCGGCCAGGTGCTGCTGGCGCTGTCGGTCGGGGCGGATGGCAAGGTCGCTTCGGCGAATGTGCTGCGCAGCAGCGGCATCGCTCCGCTGGACAAGGCCGCGCTGGAAGGCGTGCGCAACTGGACCTTCAAGCCGGCGACCCGTGATGGCGTCGCGCAGTCCAGCAAGCTGCAGGTGCCGGTGAATTTCCGGCCGCCGGCGGTGCGGCCGCAGGCGTGCTTTGCGCTGGATGAGCAGCGGCGTCGCGCTGGCGGGAAGTAAGAGCAGATGGATCCCGGCGTTCGCCGGGATGACGGTGACGAGGTGGAAGCGCTGCGGGCCTGGGTCCCGGCGTTCGCCGGGACGACGGTGATTGGGATGACGGTGACGGTTATGCCAGGCGGTCCAGCACGTCGATCAGTTCCGGCGCCAGCGGCGCGTTGAGCAGGTACGGGGTCTTGCCGTTGTCGAGCGAGAACTCCAGCGTCGAGGCGTGCAGGAACATCCGCTTCAGGCCGACCTGATCGCGCAGGCGCTTGTTGGCCTCGGCGTCGCCGTACTTGTCGTCGCCGGCGATCGCGTGGCCGATGTGCTGGGCGTGGACGCGGATCTGGTGGGTGCGGCCGGTCTCGATCCGCACCTCACAGTAGGACTGCCCGCCGCGGCGCTCGAGCACCTTGAAATGGCTCAGCGAGGCCTTGCCTGCCGGATTGACCTGGACATGGCGCTCGCCACCCTGGCGCAGGCCGACGTGCAGCGGGGCATCGACGGTCATCAAGCCATCGGGCATGCGCCCGGTCAGCAGCGCCAGGTAACGCTTGCGGATGCCGATGCCGTCGTAGTCGCGGTCCTCGCGCATCAGCGCCTGCAGCTCGGTCAGGGCCGAGCGCTTCTTGGCCACGACCAGCAGGCCCGAGGTGTCCCGGTCCAGGCGGTGGACCAGCTCCAGGCTCATGTTCGGACGCAGCGCCCGCAGCGATTCGATCGCACCGTGGCTGATGCCGCTGCCGCCGTGGCTGGCAAGGCCAGCCGGCTTGTTCAGGGCCAGCAGGCGCGCGTCCTCGAACACGATCGCCGCCTCCAGGGCATCGAGCAGGCCCTTCGGCGGCGTCGGCTTGTCGCCAACCTCGCTGAGCCGAACCGGCGGAATCCGCACTTCGTCGCCGGCCTCGAGCTTGCGCTCGGCCTTGGCGCGGCCGCCGTTGACCCGGACCTGGCCCGAGCGGACGAGCTTGTAGACCAGCGACCTGGGCGCGCCCTTGAGCTGGCCGAGGAGGAAATTGTCCAGGCGCTGGCCGTCCCGATCCTCGGGGACACGGACGGTGCGGACCTGGCTGGCGTCCTGGCGAGGCGCCGGGCCGGGGTTGGGGGGAGCTGAATGGGTCATCCGGGGGAGGTTATCTGATACACTCGCGACGCGAGATAAGGTTTTGATTTCGCAGGAACTTGCACTCAAAGGCCGAAAGCCCCTGTCCTGCGATTCCGGTCCGCGTCTAACCACTGCCCCCGGGGTAGCCATGTTAGCAGCGATGGTCCGGCGGAACCGGTTCCCGCCCGGTGGGTCAAACCACCTGTGATGAACACGTCCCGTGCGGCGTTCGCGCCGCCGGCCCTAGTACCAGGAAAAAAGAGATAAGCGCTCCCGCGGCGTGCCGTGGTGTCGTAGCGCTGGAAAACTTGAAGCCGCCGCGCCCGGATCATTCCCTGGCAGAGGCAGGCTTGCGGTATCCAGAGGCGAAACGCCCACGGCGTTCCGCGGCTGCAGGACGCATGCGTCCTGCGCCGACCACGCGCAGGAGCGCGCGAGGAACGCAACAATGAAGCGAATGCTGATCAATGCGACGCAGGCAGAAGAACTGCGCGTCGCCACCGTCGATGGCCAGACCCTGTACGACATCGACATCGAGCAACCGGCGAAAGAACAGAAGAAGTCCAACATCTACAAGGGCCGCATCACCCGGCTCGAACCCTCCCTCGAGGCCGCCTTCGTCGAATACGGCGGCGAGCGTCACGGCTTCCTGCCGCTGAAGGAGATTTCCCGCGATTACTTCCAGGCTGGCGTCGACCACAACAAGGCCGGCCTGCGTGAACTGCTGCGCGAAGGCCAGGAAGTCGTAGTCCAGGTCGACAAGGAAGAGCGTGGCAACAAGGGCGCTGCCCTGACCACGTTCATCTCGCTGGCCGGCCGCTACATGGTGCTGATGCCCAACTCGCCCACCGCCGGCGGCGTCTCGCGCCGGATCGAGGGCGACGACCGCGCCGCGCTCAAGCAGGCCATGGACAGCCTGGACATCCCCGATGACATGGGCGTGATCATCCGCACCGCCGGCGTCGGCCGCGATGCCGAAGAGCTGCAGTGGGACCTCGACTACCTGCTGCAGGTATGGAAGGCCATTGCCGAGGCCGCGCTGACCAAGCCGGCACCGTTCCTGCTGTACCAGGAATCGCGCCTGATCATCCGTGCCCTGCGCGACTACATGCGTCCGGACATCGGCGAGATCCTGGTCGATACCCCGGAGATGTACGCCGAGGCACGCGACTTCGTCGAACAGGTGATGCCGCACAACCTGCGCAAGCTCAAGCACTACACCGACGACACGCCGCTGTTCAACCGCTTCCAGATCGAATCGCAGATCGAGAACGCCTACGAGCGCGAAGTGCGCCTGCCGTCGGGCGGCGCGCTGGTGATCGACCAGACCGAAGCCTTGACCGCGGTCGACGTCAACTCGGCGCGCGCCACCAAGGGCGGCGACATCGAGGAAACCGCGTTCAACACCAACCTGGAAGCGGCTGAGGAAGTCGCCCGCCAGATGCGCCTGCGCGACCTCGGCGGCCTGGTGGTGATCGACTTCATCGACATGGCGTCGAACAAGCACCAGCGCGACGTCGAGAACCGCCTTGCCCACGCCCTCAAGCAGGACCGTGCGCGCGTGCAGATCGGCCGCATCTCGCGCTTCGGCCTGCTCGAACTGAGCCGCCAGCGCCTGCGTCCGTCGCTGGGTGAATCGAGCCAGATTGTCTGCCCGCGTTGCGAAGGCCACGGCCGCATGCGCAGCGTCGAGTCGCTGTCGCTGTCGATCCTGCGCCTGGCTGAAGAGCATGCGATGAAGGAGAACACCGGCCAAGTGCTGGTGCAGGCTCCGACCGAGATCGCCAACTACCTGCTCAACGAAAAGCGCCGCGCCCTGAGCGAGATCGAGAAGCGCCATGACGCGCCGATCCTGATCGTCGCCGACGAGCAGCTGCACACCCCGCACTACGAAGTCACGCGCATCCGCGAGAACGAGCTGGGCGAAGAGTCGAGCAAGCCGAGCTACCAGCGCGGCACCCCGCGCAAGCTGCCGACGCATGCACTGACCAAGGCCCACCTCAACATCCCGCCGACTCCGGCGGTGACCAACGTCAAGCCGGCCCAGCCTGCCCCGCTGCGCGAGCCGCGTGAGCAGCAGGTCGACCAGATGCCGGCACCGGCACCGGTGGTTGCGACGCCGACCCATTCGATCGGCGTGGTCGAGCGCATCCTGCGTTTCTTCCGTGGCAGCCAGCCGGCTGCGGCGCAGCCGGCCCCGGCCGCGCGTCCGCAGGACGGCCGCGGTCGCAACGAGCGCAATGACCGCAACGCGCAGCGCCGCGACGGTCGCGGCGGCAAGCAGGGTGGCCGCGATGGCCGCCGTGACGAGCAGCCGCGTCGCGACGAGGCACGCCGTGACGAGCCGCGTCGTGACGAGCAGCGCCGCGACAAGCAGCAGGCCCAGGGCAACCAGCCCAAGCAGGCGCAGCAGCCGCAGCAGGCCAAGCCGCAGCAACAGCAGCAGCCCAAGCAACAGCAGCAGCCCAGGCCGCCCAAGCCGCAGTCCGACGAGCGCCAGCAGGCGCAGGTCCAGCAGCAGGCGCAGGGCGAAACCGCCCCGCGTCCGCCGCGCGAGCCCAGGCCTGCCGCAGCCAAGCCGGAAGCAGCACCGGTGACGGACGCCGCGATCATCGCAACCGCAGCAGTGGCTGGTGAGGCCGCCGCAGTGGCCGGTGAAGCCGTCGAAGCCGCCAAGGTCGAGGGCGTTGTCGCCGCGACCAACCCGGGCGAGAACGCATCCGCCGCTGGCGAAGCCGCCGGCGAAGGCAGTGGTCGTCGTCGTCGCGGTCGTCGTGGTGGTCGCCGTCGTCGTCGTGGCGGTGGTGGTGAAGGCACGGCCGGTGGCGAAGAAGCCGGCATGCAGGACGACCATCTGCTCGACGACGAAGACGACACCGGCAGCGAGCACGCTCCGGCGCCGGCCGTCGCGGCGAACCGTTCGCAGCCCGAGTTCGACTTCGATGACGAGGGCGATGTGGGCACGCAGGCGACCAGGCCTGCTGCCGCCGCTCCGGCTGCGGTCGCAGTGGCTGCAGTGGCAGCGGTTGCACCGGCGGTGGTCGAGGCGGTCAAGCTCGAACCTGTCGCCGCCCCTGCCCCGGCCGTCGAACCTGAGGCACCGGTTGCGACGATCGAATCGGCTGCACCGCAGCACGACGAAGTTGTCGTTGCCCCGGTCACGCCGGTTGCGGTCGTCGAAGCACCGGTGGTCGTGGCTGATGTCGTCAATGACACGGTCGCCGAACCGGTAGTCGAAACCGTGCCGGAACCGGTCGTTGTCGAAGCACCGGCGGTGGTGGAAGCGCCGGTCGCCCAGACCACGCCGGAAGCGCCGTCCGTGCAGGATGACGTGCAGGACGAGCCGCTGAAGTCGGAGCGCATCGACGAAGTGCAGATCACCGACTCGCGTCCGGTCGCACCGGTCGCGCCGGTGGCCGACATTCCGCGCACGGCAGGCCTGTTCGACGCCCTGCCGCAGGAAGGCATTGCTCCGGTCGAAGTGGAGCCGGTCGCCGCTGCGGCCGATGCCGCCGTCGCTGGCGCCGATGCCGCCGCGGAACCGGCTGCAGTCGAGACGGCCGCTGACGAGGCGGCTGGTGAAGTGCCGGCAGACGTGGCCGCGCACGAGATCGACAAGCGCGGCAGCGAGCCCAAGCACGAGGAAGGCCACGCCTGATCGGCGTAGCTTTCCTCGTTCCGATCCAGCAGAACTGGCCGCCATTGGTGGCCAGTTTTGTTTTGGGCTACGAATCGGCGCCTGGTTCGCAGGCGCTACACGTCAGAGCGCGTTGACCGGATCCACCAGTCCGTAACGACTGGCCATGCGTGCCAACGCGATGTTGTCGTGGATGTCGAGCTTCTCGAACAACCGCGCCTTGTGCGTGTTGACGGTCTTGGCGCTGAGGCTCAGGCGCTTGGCGATATCGTCCTGGCGCAAGCCCTGCACCAGCAGCAGCGCCACTTCCAGCTCGCGCGGTGACAGTTCGTCGAACGGCGACGAATCGCCTGCGATTCCTGACAACGCCAGGTTCTGGGCAATGCTGCTGGCCAGGTAACGCTTGCCGCGCGAGACGTCGCGCACGGCCCGCACCAGCTCGCTGGCGTCGCCGCCCTTGCCGACGTATCCCGAGGCACCTGCCTCGAGCAGGCGCTTGGGCATCGGTCCGTCCTCGAGCACGGAAACGATGATCACGCGCGTGCCGTGATCGCCCCGCACCACGCGTTCGGTGACTTCCAAACCGCTCAGTCCCGGCAGGTGCAGGTCGCACAGCACGACGTCGGGATGCAGCTTGCGGATCATCGGCAACGCCAGCTCGCCGCTCTCCACGTCCCCCACTACTTCGATGTCGGTCTCGGCCGACAGGATCATGCGCATACCCGTCCTGACCAGCGCATGGTCGTCTACGATGAAAACTCGGATGCTCATCCTTTTCCCCGGGCAGTTTCTCGCCGGGTCCCGAGGCTACGCGCCACTTCCGGGGGGCGCAACCCGGCAGGCCCAATGGCCCATTGCACTGGGCGCAAGCTTGGGCACACTGCGGACTTTCCCGACAAGGATTCGATCCGATGCGTCAGCTCGCCCCCGCTCTTGCCGTGCTGCTGGTTACCGCCTGCGCTCCGACCACGCAGGCAACGCGCCCCACCGCCGCCGAAGTTGTCGCACCCGCCGGCAATACCGCAGCTACGCAGTGGCTTGGCGACGTGCGCGCGATTTCCGACGCCGGCGAGAATGCACAGCGTCGCGCCGCGATCACGCAGCGCATGGATGCGATGGGCATCACCTGGCGCAAGGAAGCGTTCGTCGACGGCAAGCGTGAAGGCGAGAACCTGATCGCCGACCTCGGCGGTCCGGACGGCGCACCGCTGCTGCTGATCGGCGCCCATTCCGACCGCGTGGAACACGGCAAGGGCGCCACCGACAACGCCTCCGGCAGCGCCACCGTGCTCGCACTCGCGCAGCGACTGCGTGCGCAGCCGTTGCAGCATCACCGCGTCGCGATCGCGTTCTGGGACCTGGAAGAAGCCGGCCTGCTCGGCTCCAAGGCATACGTCGCGGCGGGCAAGACCAAGCCTGCGCTGTACGTGAACTTCGACGTGTTCGGCTGGGGCGACACGCTGTGGATGATGACGCCGGCAAACGGCCAGCAGGCGCTGGTCGACAGCAGCAGGACCGCAACGCAGTCGGTCGGCATCGGTTTCTCTCCGGGCGAGCAGTACCCGCCCACCGACCACCTGCCCTTCATTCGTGCCGGTTGGCCGGCCGTGTCGTACTCGCTGGTGGGCGCAGACGAAATCAAGCTGGTGCTTGAAGCCTATGCCGGCAAGAAGCCCGCCGCGCCGGCGAAAGTCATGGCGGTCATTCACAGCGACAAGGACACGATCGAGCAGGTGGATGCGACTGCTGCCGTGCGCGGCGTCGATGCCGTCGAGAAGGCGTTGCGCGGCTGGGATGCAGCGGCACCGGCCGCAGCGACCGGGATGTCCGCAAACGGCCAGTAATCGCCCGCGGACCCTGCCACTCTGACCCCGTTTTAGACCCCGTTTTCTCCCCCATCAAGTCGTGAGGCCTCCATGTCGAGCAATGCCCGGTACGCAGCGCAGTTCCGTCAACTCCATGCAGGTGGGCTGCTGTTGCTGCCCAATGCCTGGGATGCCGGCAGTGCACGACTGATCGAGAGCCTGGGGGCCAAGGCGATCGCCACCACCAGTGCCGGCGTCGCCTGGGCGAATGGCTATGCCGACGGCGACCAGTTGCCGATTGCGCAACTGGTCGCGACGGCGGAGTCGATCGCGCGCGTGATCGCGATTCCGCTCAGCGTCGACGTCGAGGGTGGTTACTCCGATGATCCGGCTACAGTGGCCGACAATGTCGTGCGCCTGGCGAGCATCGGCGTGGTCGGCATCAACCTGGAGGACGGTGCCGGCGCTCCGGAGCTGCTGTGCGCCAAGATCGAGCGGATCAAACGCGAATGCGCACAGCGCGGGCTGGATGTGTACATCAACGCCCGCACCGACGTGTACCTGCGTGGACTGGCGCCGGCCGGCCAGCGCGTGGAGCCTACCCTCGCCCGCGCCGCGCTCTACAGCGACGCCGGGGCCGATGGGCTGTTCGTGCCGGGCCTGACGGACGCGGACGAGATCGGTGCAGTCGCTTCCCGCGCCGGCGTGCCGCTCAACGTGATGCTACGCCCCAACCTGCCCGATACCTCCACGCTCGAGTCACTCGGCGTGCGCCGGCTCAGTGCCGGCTCCAACCTCGCCGAAGAGGCATACGCGCATACGCGTGCGGGCGCGCAGGAGTTCCTTCGCAGCGGGCGCAGCCCGACGTCGACTGACGTCATGGGTTACGGGGCGATCAACGGGCTGTTCGCGGATCCCTGATCGCCGCAGAGCGGTTCAAGGCGCCCTCTGACGCAAAGTCAGGCGCGGACACTTCCTGGCTCCCTGAACGGGTGTTTCCGGCGACCATTGCCGGCGTCACCCGCTGTGTGGAATACCCCTGAATTCAAGCCGGTTTCGCACATGGCGCATGTGCGATCCGGCACGGCCGCGTGCCGTCGCTATTCATGAAAACGCTCCAACGGCCTTGTCATGAAATGACAAGTCAGTGACGCCGTTAGTCAAATTTTGCAACCCGCTGCCTCCCTATAGTCGATCGCTCCATTCGGTTGCCGCCGCGAAAGAACGGTTGGCTCGACTGGACTTTCGAACACAACCACGGGGGCGGGGTGCAGTGAAGTCAATGAACGCAACGAAGGCAGTATCGAAGGCGCCCAGGCGTCTGCTCAGCGCCATCATCACGGCCACGCTGGCCGCTGCCGGCAGTGCTGGCGCAGTGGAGATCAACACCGGCAATCCGGACATCGTCCTTCGCTGGGACAACACCATCCGCGTCAACCTGGCCAATCGTGTCGAGAGCCAGGACGCCAGGATCCTCAACAGCCCCAACTACGACGACGGCGACCGCAATTTCGACACCGGTATGGTGTCGGAGCGCCTGGACCTGCTGAGCGAACTGGACTTCGTCTACCAGGACCGCCTGGGCTTCCGCGTCAGCGCCGCCGGCTGGTACGACCTGGCGTACGAGAACATCGACAACACCAATCTCGCCTCGTCCAACCACATGCGCGACGGCCGCGCTGCGATCGGCCTGAGCGATGAAACCGACCGCTACTTCCACGGCCCGTCGGGCGAGGTGCTCGACGCGTTCGTGTTCGGCAAGTTCGATGTCGGTTCCATGCCCGTCAACGTCAAGCTCGGCCGCCACACCGTCTTCTGGGGCGAGGCGATGCTCAGCCCGGTGCACAGCCTGAGCTACGGCCAGTCGGCACTGGACCTGGGCAAGCTGTTCTCGGTCCCGGGCACCGAAGCCAAGGAACTCTTCCTGCCGCGCGAAGCGCTGTCGGCGCAGATGCAGGTCACGCCGGAGCTTTCACTCGCCGGCCAGTACTTCTTCGACTGGGAGCAGGCACGCATTCCCGAAGCAGGCTCGTTCCTGGGCTTCAACGACCACCTGCTGCGCGGCGGCGAATCCTTCATCTTCAGTGCCGCGGCGGTGACCGCCGCCAACCCGCTGGGCGTGAACCGCCTGGTGCGCGGCGAAGACAGCGAGCCGGACAAGCACGGCGACTTCGGCCTGTCCGCACGCTGGAGCCCGCTGTGGCTCGACGGCACGCTGGGCGCCTACTACCGCGAGACCGCCGATGTGCTGCCGCAGGGCAACGCCACACCGGCAGTGCGCCCGGGCACGCCGGCGGCGCTGTGCCGCGCACTGGGCCTGGTGCCGTTGAACGCCACCACGTGCTACATCAATCCGTCGGCCGCGACCGTGCCGGAAGTGCTTGGCGGCACCATCGGCCGCTATGCCGCCGCCTACGCCGACGACATCAAGATCTACGGCCTGAGCCTGTCGAAGAACCTGTGGGGCGTCAGCGTCGGTGCCGACCTGAACTACCGCGAGAACATGCCGCTGCTGAGCGACACCGTCAGCGTGCTGCCGGCATCGCTGGCACCGCTGGCCGCCTCGCTGCCGGCTGGCAGCCTGTTCGCGCCCCCCACCGAGGGCGAGACCGGCGGCGCGCGTGGCTCGACCTGGCACGGCGTGCTCAACGGCTTCGCCAGCTTCGCCGACACCCCGATCTGGGATGCCGCGAACCTGATCGTCGAACTGACCTGGAACCACTGGAGCGACGTCAAGGAAGGCGCTGCCGTCTTCAAGGGCCGCAGCAACTACACCGTCATCGGCCCGGCCGGCACGCCGGTCACGCCGGAAGACAAGGTGACCAAGGACTACTACGGCCTGGCGGTCAACTTCACGCCGACCAAGTACCAGATGTTCCCGGGCGCCGACCTGTCGGTGCCGATCAGCTACTCGCAGGGCATCAGCGGCAACTCCGCGGTGCTGCTGGGTGGCAACGAAGGCGCCGGCAGCTACTCCGTCGGCGTGGCGGTCGATCTCCATTCGAAGTACCGCTTCGACCTGAAGTACGTCGACTTCCTCGGCAACGCCACCACCAACCCCGCCAACGCCATCACCTCGTACGGTGGCGCCAACTCGCTGCTGACGGATCGCGGCTTCGTGGTCTTCACCTTCAAGACCACGCTCTGAAGCACTCCAGACTTTTGCAGAGGAACACACCATGACATTCGCCAAGACCCTCCTCGCCGGTGCGCTGCTTGCCGTACTCGGCAACGCCGCAGCCGCGGTGACCGCCGACGAGGCCAAGCAGCTCGGCACCCGCCTGACCCGTGTCGGCGCCGAGACCGGCGCCAACGCCGACGGCACCATTCCCGCCTACACCGGCGGACTGACCACGGCACCGGCCAGCTTCAAGCCCGGCACGTCGATCCGTCCCGATCCGTTCACCAGCGAGAAGCCGCGGCTCACGATCACCGCCAAGAACATGGCCCAGTACGAAGGCCAGCTGACCGTTGGCGCGCGTGCGCTGCTGAAGAAGTACCCGAACTACCGCATCGACGTGTACCCGACCCACCGCACCGTCGCCCTGCCCGACCGCGTGCTCGACAACACCGCCGCAAACGCCACCCGCGCCAGCACCAAGGACGGCGGACTGGGCATCTCCGGTGCCATCGGTGGCTATCCGTTCCCGATCCCGAAGAGCGGCTACGAGGCGATGTGGAACCATCTGCTGCGCTACGTCGGCGTCGCCAGCAACTTCAAGTACGACAACTGGAACGTCGATTCGTCCGGCACGCCGGCGCTGGCCACCAGCGGCAAGCTGTTCGTCGAATACCCCTACTACGACCCGGCGGCGACCAAGCCGGCGGAAGAGACCGACGTCTACTTCCGCACCAAGATCTTCTACAACGCACCGGCGCGCCGCGCAGGCGAAGCGCTGATGGCGGTCGACGTGGTCAACCCGTTCAAGCGTCCGCGCCGCGCCTGGCTGTACCTGCCGGGCCAGCGTCGCGTAAAGCTCGCTCCGGACATTTCGTATGACACGCCCAATCCCGGCACCGCCGGTTCGGCCACCTACGACGATGCCTGGCTCTTCAACGGCTCCATGGACCGCTACGACTTCAAGCTCGTGGGCAAGAAGGAGATGCTGGTTCCGTACAACACCTACCGTCTGACCTACGCCAAAAAGGCCGCGGAAGTGACCACGCCGCAGTTCGTCAATCCCGACCTGGTGCGCTGGGAACTGCACCGCGTGTGGGTCGTGGAAGCCACCCTCAAGCCGGGCAAGCGCCACATCTATGCCAAGCGCACCTTCTACCTCGATGAGGACAGCTGGACCGCATTGGCCGCCGACCAGTACGACGCCAATGGCCGCCTGTACCGCGCATCGTTCGCGCACATGTCGCCCAGCTACGACACGCGCACGCCCAATGCCGAGACCCAGGTGTTCTACGACCTGACCTCTGGCGTCTACAACATCAGCTTCCTGATGGGTCCGTACGACGGCATCCGCTACACCAACCCGCTCCCGGTCAACCAGTGGTCGCCCGACGCACTGGCCGGTGCCGGCGTGCGCTGAGTCCTGACGGACACGATCTCCGGCGGCGCTCTTCCGCCGCCGGAGGTCTGCGTTACGAAGTCCCGTCGCTGAACGAAATCAAGTCATGAACCCTCTTCGCTTTAGACACGCCGCCGTGGCCGCACTGGCCACACTGCTGGCCACGTCAGTCGCTTCCTCGGCCACCGGCCGCACGACCTTCACGGACGTGCTCGACCAACCCGCCAGTTCCAGCGCACTGGTCACGCAACGAGCGCTGCAAGCCAGCGCCGTGGCCGGCAAGCGACTGGTCGTCGCCGGTGCACGCGGCCACATCGTCTACTCCGACAACCTCGGCTCGACCTGGCGCCAGGCGAAGGTGCCCGTCAGCGCCGACCTGACCGCGCTGCACTTTGTGGACGCGAACCAGGGCTGGGCAGTCGGCCACGAAGGCGTGGTGCTGCACACAGCAGACGGCGGCGCTTCCTGGGCCGTCCAGCTCGACGGCCGTCGCGCCAATGCACTGACCCTCGCCTACGTACAGCAGCTGCCGGCGACAACGGATGCCTCCCTGCTCGACGCGCTGAAGGCCGAGGCCGAGCGCGCAACGACGGAGGGCCCGAGCCGGCCGTTCCTGGATGTCTGGTTCGCAAACGCGAACGAAGGCTTCGTGGTCGGTGCCTACAACCTGATCTTCCACACCACCGACGGTGGCAAGACCTGGGAGCCGTGGATCGCCCACACCCAGAACGATCGCTTCTATCACCTGTATGGCATCCGCGGCAGCGGCGACGGGTTGTACATCGTCGGCGAACTGGGACTGGCGCTGCGCTTCGATCCGGCAACGTCCCGCTTCAACGCGCTGCAAACCCCGTACGAAGGCAGCTACTTCGGCCTGCTCACCAAGCCCGGGCTGGTGCTTGCCTACGGATTGAGGGGCACCGCCTTTCGCTCACCCGATGGCGGCAAGAACTGGGAGTCGGTGGACACCGGCACCACCGCGTCGATCACCGCCGGCCAGGTCTTGCCCGACGGACGCCTGCTGCTGTGCTCGATGGCCGGTGACGTACTGGTGAGCGACGACGACGGTGCGTCTTTCCGTCGCCTCGACTTGAAGGGCGCGATGCCCTGCACCGGCCTTGCCGTGTCCGGCGATGCCGTGGTCCTTACCGGACTTCGTGGCGTGCGCGTCGTACGCCCTGAACTGTGAACCGATCTGTCCGTGAGGATATGCGTTTGAACAAGCTAGACACCCCCCTCGACGACATGCCGGTCGTCCACTCGATCGAGGGCTTCGACCACCGCTCGGGCCAGTTCTTCGAACGTGCCATCTTCAATCACCGGCTGCTGATCGTCGTTGCCTGTGCGCTGCTGACGGTGCTGCTCGGGTTCCAGGCGACGAAGCTGGCGATCAATGCCGGCTTCGAGAAGATGATTCCGCACGGCCACGCCTACGTCAGGAACTACCTGGAGAGTCGCGGCAGCCTGCGCGGGCTGGGCAACTCCGTGCGCGTAGTGGTCGAAAATGCCCACGGCGACATCTTCGATCCGCAGTACCTGGAAGTCCTCAAGCAGGTCAACGACGAAGTGTTCCTGATGCAGGACGTCGACCGGGCCTGGATGAAGTCGATATGGACCCCGGCCGTGCGCTGGAGCGAGGTCAACGAGGAAGGCTTCGTCGGCGGTCCGGTGATGCCGGACAACTACGACGGCTCGCCTGCGTCTGTCGATGCGCTCAAGCTCAACATCCGCCGCGCCAACATCGTCGGCAACCTGGTCGCCAACGATTTCCGTTCGACGATGGTGTTCGTGCCACTGCTGGAGCGCAATGCGGAGAGCGGCGAGCGACTGGACTACCACGCGTTCTCGCAGCAGCTCGAGCAGCGCGTGCGCGCCAAGTACGAGGCCGCCGGCAAGGGCAAGGTCAAGATCCACGTGATCGGCTTCGCCAAGCTCGCCGGTGACCTGATCGAAGGCCTGGTCAAGGTCGCCAGCTTCTTCCTCGGCGCCGCGCTGATCGCCGCGCTGATCATCTTCCTGTACACCCGGTGCGTGCGCAGCACCGTGCTGGTGGTCGCCTGCTCGGTGGTCGCCGTGATCTGGCAGCTGGGCCTGGTGCGCCTGCTCGGCTTCGAGCTGGACCCGTTCTCGGTGCTCGTGCCGTTCCTGATCTTCGCCATCGGCGTCAGCCATGGCGCGCAGAAGATGAACGGCATCATGCAGGACGTGGGGCGCGGCACCCATCGCCTGGTTGCTGCGCGCTACACCTTCCGCCGCCTGTTCCTCGCCGGTCTGACCGCGCTGCTGGCCGACGTGGTCGGTTTCGCCGTGCTCATGACCATCGACATCCCGGTGATCAAGGAGCTGGCACTGACCGCCAGCATCGGCGTGGGCGTGCTGGTGTTCACCAACCTGATCCTGCTGCCGGTGCTGCTGTCGTACGTCGGCGTCAGCCCGGCGGCGGCCACGCGCAGCCTGCGCGAGGAGAGCAAGGAAGCCAGCGGACGCGGCGTCGGCGCCTTCTGGAACGTGCTGGACAAGTTCACCGAGCGGCGCTGGGCGATCGCTGCGATCACCGGCGCGGTGCTGCTCGCGGCCGGTGGCCTGTGGATCAGCCGCGGCCTGCAGGTCGGCGATCTCGACCCGGGCGCGCCGGAGCTGCGCAAGGACTCGCGCTACAACCGCGACAACGCCTTCATCACCGCCAACTACGCACTGTCGAGCGATCTGTTCGCGGTGATCGTGAAGACGCCCAAGGACGCCTGCCTGAACTACAAGACCCTGATCCAGGCCGACCGCCTGGGCTGGGCGCTGCAACAGGACCCGGCGGTGCAGACCACCGTCTCGCTGGTCGATGCGGTACGCAACATCACGGCAGGTTCGTTCGAGGGCAACCCGAAGTGGTTGACCATCAACCGCAACCAGGACGTCATCAACTACTCCGGCCAGCAGGCGACGGTGCTCAACCCGGACCTGTTCAACACCGAGTGCTCGGTGTTGCCGGTGATTGCCTACCTGTCCGACCACAAGGCCGATTCGCTAAAGCGCGTCTCCGCTATTGCCGAGGACTTCGCCGCACGCCACAACGACCGCGACGTGACCTTCAAGCTGGCCGCCGGTTCCGCGGGCATCGAGGCGGCCACCAACGAAGTCGTCCACGCCGCCAGCCGCTCCATGCTGCTGTACGTCTACGGCGCGGTCGCCCTGCTCTGCTTCGTGGCATTCCGCAGCTGGCGCGCCGTGGTGGTGGCGGTGCTGCCGCTGATCCTGACCTCGATCCTGTGCGAGGCACTGATGGTGGGACTGGGCATCGGCGTGAAGGTTGCCACGCTGCCGGTGATCGCGCTGGGTGCCGGCATCGGCGTCGACTATGCGTTGTACCTGCTGAGCGTGCAGTTGGGCCAGCAGCGTGCGGGTGTGCCACTCGCCGCCGCCTACCGCCATGCGGTGATGTTCACCGGCAAGGTCGTGGCACTGGTTGGCATCACCTTGGCTGCCGGTGTCATCACCTGGGCGTTCTCGCCGATCAAGTTCCAGGCCGACATGGGCATCCTGCTTACCTTCATGTTCCTGTGGAACATGATCGGCGCGCTGGTCCTGATTCCCGCGCTCTCGCACTTCCTGCTGCGCAAAGTGGAGGCATGACATGTTGGGATTGATGCAGGACCACAAGCTGCTGGTGTCGTCGCTGATCGAGCACGCGGTGGCGTCCCACCCGGATGCGGAAGTGGTTTCGCGCACGGTCGAAGGCCCGGTCCACCGTTGCACTTACCGCGACATCGATAGGCGCGCAAGGCAGGCGGCAAGTGCGCTGAACGCGCTGGGCGTGCAACGCGGCGACCGCGTCGGCACGCTGGCCTGGAACGGCTATCGCCACATGGAGCTGTACTTTGGTGTGTCCGGAATGGGTGCCGTGCTGCATACAGCCAACCCGCGCCTGTTTCCAGAACAGCTCGAATACATCATCAACCACGCGGAAGACACGGTCCTCTTCTTCGACCTGAGCTTCGTGGCCCTGGTTGAAAAGCTGCTGCCGAAGCTGACGAGCGTTCGCCACTTCGTGGTGATGACCGATCGCGCGAACATGCCCGAAAGCGCCATCCCGGGCCTGCTGTGCTACGAGGAGCTACTCGCGGCGCAGACCGGCGACTATGCCTGGCCGGATCTGGACGAGTGCGCCGCTGCTTCGCTGTGCTACACCTCGGGCACGACCGGCATGCCCAAGGGCGTGCTGTACTCGCACCGGTCGACCGTGCTGCATGCCTATGGCGCCTGCACCGTCGACAGCCTTGCGGTATCGAGGGACGAAACGGCACTGCTGGTGGTGCCGATGTTCCACGTCAACGCCTGGAGCATGCCCTATGCCGGCGCCATGAGCGGCGCCAAGCTGGTCCTGCCCGGCCCGGCCCTCGACGGCGCCAGCGTCTATCAGTTGCTACGCGATGAGCGCGTCACCCTCGCCCTCGGCGTGCCCACGGTCTGGATGATGCTGCTGCAACATGTAGCGGCCGAACGCCTGAAGCCGTCTTCGGAACTGACGCTTCGCCGGGTCGTGATCGGCGGCGCAGCGGCGCCGCGGGCAATGGCCGAAGCGTTCGAGCGCGACTTCGGCGCGTTCGTGGTCCATGCCTGGGGCATGACCGAGACCTCGCCGGTCGGCACCGTGTGCAACCTGCTGCCCAAGCACGCTTCGCTGCCGCTTGAAGAACGCCTGCAGGTGCAGGCCAAGCAGGGCCGCCCCGTGTTCGGTGTGAGCCTCAAGCTGACCGACGAGGACGGCAACCGGCTTCCGCACGACGGCCAGGCCGCAGGTCACCTGAAGATTCGGGGCCCGTGGGTTGCCGGCGCCTACTACCGTGACGACAGCGGATCGATCCTGGACGACGAGGGCTACTTCGATACCGGTGACGTTGCGACCATCGACCGCGATGGCTACATGCAGATCACCGACCGCGCCAAGGACGTGATCAAGTCCGGTGGCGAGTGGATATCTTCCATCGCCCTGGAGAACGCCGCGATGGGTCATCTGACCATCGCCGAAGCGGCCGTCATCGGCATCGCCCACCCGAAGTGGCAGGAGCGGCCGTTGATGCTGGTGGTCGTCAAGCCGGGCCAGACAATGGAGCGCGAGACCGTGCTGCGCTATCTCGAGGACCGCGTCGCCAAATGGTGGCTTCCGGACGACGTGCTGTTCGTGCAGCAGCTGCCGCACACCGCGACCGGGAAACTGCACAAGGCGGTGCTGCGCGAGCAGTACCGCGACTATCGCTTCCCGGAAGATGCCTGAGCAAATGTAGCCCGGGCGCGCTTCGCCCGCCCGGGCTACCGGTTACGCGCCGTCCAGGCGGGCGATCAGCTCCCATGCCTGCGGCCACTTGCCGAAGCCGGCCGCCGGATTGAGGTGGCCGACCTGGCCAAGGTCGACGAATTCGCTACCCCAGTCGTGCGCCAGTGATTGCGCACGCGAGTACGAGCACAACGGATCGTTGCGACTGGCCGCAAGCAGACTCGGGAATCCGAACCGGCGGCGCGGAATCGGCAGCCATGCGTGGTCGCGCAAGGTATCCAGCGTCGGATAGCCGACCGGGAACGGAATCTCCACGTCAGCGGGCGTTGCCAGCAAGGCGCCCTTGATCGGGCGGTGGCCGGCAGTCGACAGTGCCCAGTGCGCAACCATCATCACGCCTGCACTGTGGGCGACGAGGATCACCGGGCCGTCGATGGCGGCCAGCGCACGATCCAGTGCCTCCACCCGGGCAACGCAACTGAGCTTGTCCTGCTCCAGGGGCGGCACAGTATGCACGTTGGGCAAGCCGGCGGCGAGCAGCGTCTGCCAGTGTTCCGGCACGTGCTCACGCAGTCCCGGAACGATCAGCACGGTCGCGTCGACGTTCATGACAGCTTCCTCGGGGTTGTTCCCTTCATGGCAGCACTTGCACGGCCTTGCTCATGGCCATCAGCAGGATCGCGGCATCGCGGGCGCCGGACAGGGACAGGCGCCCGTTGAAATCGAAGTGCGGCACACCCTCGACGGCTGCGGCGGTCGCCGGGTTGCCGGCGTCTGCCTGCGCCGCGTCGACAACGTGCGAGCGCACGCCGACGTCCGCCGCCAGCATCCGCAACGTCGCCTCGTCGCCAATGTCCTCGCCACGCTGGAAGTACGCCGCGAACAGGCGATCGAGCAGCGCTTCGTACAGCGCCAGATCGCCCAGCCCGGCCACCTGGCGCAGCAGACGGTGTGCGCGTGCGGTGTTGGGCATGCGTTCGATGGCGGACAGGTCGAGATCGAGACCGACGCCGCTGGCCGCCTGCGCGACCTGCTTCTGCCGTCGCCGGACGGCCTCGGCCGAGCCCAGTCGCCTTTCGTAGAACGCGGCGAATGGCACTCCTGGCGCGGGCACGTCGGGCAACAGCTGCACCGGACGCCAGACCGTCTCGACGGCGACCGCCGGAAACATCTGCGTGTACTTGCCCCTTGCCATCGCGAACTGGTGCTTGCCGATGAAGCACCAGGGACAGATCAGGTCGAAGTGGATGCCGATCGTGAGCTTGTTGCCCGCACTCACGTCTGCGCCTGCATGACGGCAGCGGAACCGCGCGCGTGGATGCCCACGTGCTCGACATCCGTGAGGTAATGGCGCTTGGCGAACCAGAACACGGCGGCTGCCATCACGCTGACCAGCGGCACCAGCTGGAATGCCTTGGCCAGGCCCAGCGCATCGGCGAGCAGACCGGTAACCAGCGGCCCCGCGGCGAGGCCCAGCAGGTTGTTGGCCAGCGTCAGCGTTGCAAACGCGGTGCCATGGATCGGCAACGGCGTGAGATTGGCGACCATCGCGCCGGCCGGACCACTGGTGCCGGCTGCCAGGACCATGCCCATCCCGATCATCACCAGTTGCGGCATGCCGTGTGGCAGCGCGAACGCGAGCGACAGCAACGCGCAGCTACCGAGGCTGTAGGCAATGGCAAGGTTGAACTTGTGTTGCGGCGCGTTGCGGCACATGCGATCGCTGAGCATGCCGCAGGCGATCATGCCGATGCCGCTGACCAGCACGATGATCGCCGACACGCCACCGGCGACATCGGTGGCCATCGCGTAATAGCGATTGAGGTAGCTGGGAATCCAGACGATGACCGTGCCACCGACGAACAACTGCAGGCCGCTGCCGATGTAAGCGCCGACCACCGAGCGGCTGTTGACCAGGCTGCGCAGCGGTACCCGCGAGGCCGGCGGCGCATCGATGCGTGGCTGATCCGGCCGCATCGATGGCGAGATACGCTTTTCCCTGACGATGATCGGATACAGCAACGCCAGCACCAGGCCGAACACTGCCATCACCGCGAATGCCCATCGCCAGCCCAGGTGCGCGGCCACGGCCCCGCCGAGCGCCATGCCCAGCACCGAGCCGAACATGCCACCGGCCATGAAGGCCCCGGTCAGCGTCGCCCGCATGTCCTTGGGAAACACCGACAGCACGACGGCAATGCCGACGCTGCCGTAAGCCGCTTCACCCACGCCCACGAAGAATCGCGCGACCAGCATCTGCGGGTACTGCTGCGCAAGGCCGCAGGCCAGCGTCGCCAGGCTCCACACGCCGGCCATCAATGCCAGGCTCTTCACCCGCCCGAACCGGTCGGCCAGCAACGACAGCGGGAACGTCAGCAACCCCACCATCAGCGCGACGATGCCGCTCAGGAGCCCGAGGCGTGCATCGGTCAGCGCCCACTCCTGCTTGAGCAGCGGGAACACGGCATTGAGCACCTGCCGCGACATGTAGTCCGACAGCAGCAGGCCGAAGCTCAGGCCGAACACGACCCAGGCGTACCGCCGCGGAATCCGCGCGCCGGGGTCGTCGTTGCCGTGATCCGGAAGGGAGTGGTAAGCCATGGGTCGAACCTGCAGTTCAGTAGGCGGGAGTCATGCGGGCGCGCTTCAGGCGGGCTGCGGCACGCCCTTCCAGACCGGCCGGCGGTTCGGCGCGAAGCCATTCGCCGCCAGCGTCTCATCGGCATCCTTGTAGAAAGTACCGATCTTGTAGATCTCGCGCGCCTGCGCAGGCGTGGCGATGTCGCGGCCGAACTCGCGCGAGAACCGCACCAGCTGCTCGATCTGCTCCACGCTGCCCATCTTGCGGTCACGGCGCTGGGTCCAGATGTTGTCCTCGTTGCCGCAGCGAACGTGCAGACCCATCGCGATCGCCATCATGTTCAGCGGCAGCACGTTGAGCATCGACGACTCCAGCGTCAGCACCGATCCATCGGGGCAGCCACGCACGAAGTTGGCCAGGTTGTAGATGTTCGGCGCGTCGAAGCCGCCACCGATCGCCACCCAGGTCAGGATCAGCGGCACGTTGCAGGTGCCCTTGCGCATCATGCGCTCGACCGTCTCCAGCTGGGTGATGTTGGCAAGCTGGAAATGGGTCTGGATGCCGTTGGCCGACAGTCGGCGGATATGCTCCTCGACCCACTCGGGACCCGCCGGGATGGTCATTTCACGGTAGGCGCGGTAGCCCTCCGGCGTGCCCAGGCTGGTGCCGGCCAGGTCGGCCTCGCACATCTGCTCGACCACGTTCATCTGGTTGGTGTTGATGGCGATCGTCACCTGGTCCGGCGCCGGCGTCAGCTCGGCGAGCATGTGCCGGGTGTCGTCCGACAGCCACTTGGCGACGTTGCCCTCGCCTTCAGGTGCGAACGAAATCGAACCGCCGACCTGCAGGATCATGTCCGGCACGCGCGAACGGATGCCGGCCAGCAGCTCGTTGAACATCGACAGGCGCTTGGAACCCTTGCCGTCGAGCTCACGCACGTGCAGGTGAAGCACGGTGGCGCCGGCGTTGTAGCAGTCGACCGCCTTCTGGATGTGCTCCTCCATCGTCACCGGGATGTCTTCCGGGAAGTCCGACGGCAGCCACTCCGGTCCGTACGGCGCGGCGGTGATCACCAGCTTGGGCTGGTTCTCGGGGAACAACGATCCATCGAGGAAATTCATGGGTATCTCCGTAGTAATGCGCGGCGGTGGTGCAGTCGGATCGGCGGTGCCGGATAAGGTCAATGGCAAATCAACAGGGCACGTCGCCGATGATTCCCGCGCGCTCCATCTTTCGATGGCACGGCGGGTAATCCATCACTGCGTAATGCTGGGTGCTGCGGTTGTCCCAGATGGCGATGCTGTTGGGCGACCAGCGCCAGCGGACCTGGTATTCGGGGACATGGGCCTGGCTGATCAGGTACTGCAGCAACTGCTGCGCACCGGCCGTGTAGTCCTGCCCATAACGCACGTTGTCGGGCGTGTGGAAGTTGGTGAAGTGCGTGGTGAAGGCATTGACGAACAGGATCTTCTCGCCGGTATCCGGGTGGATACGCACCACCGGATGCTCGGCGTCGGGAAACTGTTGTTTCAGGGCGAGGCGCTTTTCGATCGGCATCGCCGCGCCGAAGGTCGCTTCGATGCTGTGCCGGGCGCGCAGGCCGTCTATCTGTTGCTTGATGTGCCCGGGCAACTTCTCGTAGGCAAGCACCATGTTCGCCCACATCGTGTCGCCGCCCATCGGCGGGCATTCCACGCAGCGCAGCACGCAGCCGAACGGCGGCGCCACGCGCCACGTCGCGTCGCTGTGCCAGGCGTTCTCGTAGCGTTCGTTGGGCTGCTCGGGCGACTTGTAGATGCGCACCAGGCCCGGGTGCTCCGGGTCGCTGCCCGCGACCGGGTGGTCCTCCAGCTCGCCGAAGCGCCGCGCGAACGCGACGTGCTCGGCGCGGGTGATGTCCTGGTCGCGCAGGAACAGCACCTTGTGCTGGACCAGCAGGCGGCGCAATTCCTGGAACAGGCCATCGTCACGGATGGCATCGGCCAGGTCGACGCCGACCAGTTCGGCTCCGATGGCGCAGGTCAGCAGTTCGGCGCGCATGTCGGTCTTCCTCAGATCACGAAGATCGACGAGCCGGTGGTCTTGCGGGACTCCAGGTCGCGATGGGCCTGCACCGCATCCTGCAGCGCATAGCGCTGGTTGATGCCGATCTGGATGCGGCCGGCGGCAACGTGGTCGAACAGTTCGGCGGCCAGTTCGGCCTTCTCGGCAGGGTCGGCGATGTAATCGGCGAGCGCCGGGCGGGTCATGTAGAGCGACCCCTTGATGGCCAGCATCTGCGGATTGAATGGCGGGATCGGTCCCGATGCGGTGCCGACGCAGACCATCAGGCCGCGGCGCTTGAGCGAATCGAGCGAGGCTTCGAACGTGGTCTTGCCGACGCTGTCGAACACCACCGACACGCCAACGCCGCCGGTCAGCTCGCGCACGCGCTTGGCGACGTCTTCATGGCTGTAGTTGATGACATGGTCGCAGCCGTGGGCACGCGCCATCTCGGCCTTGGCTTCGGTCGACACGGTGCCGATCACGGTCAGGCCGAGCAGCTTCGCCCACTGCGCGACGATCAGGCCGACACCACCGGCGGCGGCGTGCAGCAGGATCGAATCACCCGCCTTGAACGGATAGATGCGGCGCATCAGGTAGGCCGCGGTCAGGCCGCGCATGGTCATGGCGGCGGCGGTCTCGCAGGCGATGGCCTCGGGCAGCTTGATCAGCGGTGCCGCTGGCACCAGGCGCTCGGTGCTGTAAGCCCCCAGCGTGTTGATGAAGCCTGTATAGGTGACACGGTCGCCGACGCCGACCTGGTCGACGCCATCGCCCACAGCCTCGACCACGCCCGCAGCCTCGACACCGATGCCGGCCGGCAACGGGATCACGTAGGTACCATTGCGGAAGTAGGTGTCGGCGTAGTTCAGCCCGACCGCGACGTGGCGCAAGCGCACCTGGCCCGGGCCCGGGTCGCCGACGGCGACGGACTCGTAGCGCAGGACCTCGGGGCCGCCGGCCTGGTGGAATCGAACAGCATGGGCCATGGCAGTTTTTGCAACCTCTCAACTATGAATCGGGGGCACCCCTCAAGGGGTTGACGGCTTCGACTATAGGCACGCAGAGGGATGCAATTCTTTCCAAACAGCGACACCAATTTCTCATATCATGACAAGGCGCCCGAGCCTGGAACCGGTCCATGAGCAGCCTCATCCGTGCCGCCACGCTGAAGAACTATTTCGAGGTGGCGCAGCAACTCGGCCTCAATCCGCAGCCGCTGCTGCGCATGGCCGGACTGAGCCGGACCATGCTGTCCGACCCGGAGCGGCGCATCCCCGCTGCCGCCGCCGTCAAGCTGCTGGAGGACTCCGCCCGCCAGACCGGCTGCGACACCTTCGGCCTGCGCATGGCCGAATCGCGCCAGATGTCGGACTTCGGCGTGGTCAGCCTGCTGCTGATCCACCAGCCGACGCTGCGCGATGCGCTGATGACGACGATGAAGTACCGCCACCTGCTCAACGAGCTGCTGGCGATCCATGTCGAGGAGCGAGGGCGCACGGTGGTGATCCGCGAGGAATTCGTGCCCGGTCCGGGCCCGACTTCCCGCCAGGCCATCGAACTGGCGATGGGCGCGCTGTACCGCCTGTGCGGGTTCCTGCTCGGTCCGCACTGGAAGCCGCACAGCGTGCACTTCACCCACGGCCCGCCGGAGAACCTGCTGGTCCACCGCCGCGTTTTCCGCTGCGCCACCGAGTTCGACCGCGAGTTCAACGGCATCGTCTGCGACGCCGCCGACCTGACCTACCGCAACCCGTCGGCCGATCCGGCCATGGCCGTCTACGTCAAGCGCCTGGTGGAGTCGCTGCCGACCCCCGACAAGAATTCCATCACTACCGACGTGCGCAAGGATCTCTACATTCTGATGCCGATGGGCCAAGCCACCATCGAGCAAGTCGCGCACGGCCGCGGGATGAACGTGCGCACGCTGCAACGCCGCCTCGAGGAAGCCAACGAGACGTTCTCCGACATCCTCAATTCGGTTCGCACCGACCTGGCGGTTCGCTACATGGAGAACCGCAACTACTCGCTGCAGGTGGTCGGGCGGCTGTTGGGATTCTCCGCGCCCAGCTCGTTCACCCGATGGTTCTCGGCGGAGTTCGGCATGGCGCCAAGGGCGTGGCGCAAGGATCTTCGCTCGCGCAGCGAGCTGCCGAAAGGTCGTTGATGTCCCCCAACCTGTCCCGGACGCGATGTGCGCCCGGGACAGTCGATCCACCTAGTTGGGATGCAGGGACTCGAGCTTCTTCAGACGCTTCACCGCGTCCTCCTGCTTCAACAGCCCATAGTTGATCGCGCCTGCATTGAGCCCGCTGCCGGCCTGGTATGGGTAGTCCATGAAGTCGGAGAAGAACGCCTTGATCGCTCCCATCACCGGGACGATCAGCCACATCTGCCTTGCCAGGAATTCGATCGCGCCGCCGCCGTCTTCCAGCCCGCGCTCGTATGGATCCATGCGCAGGTTGCAGATGGTCGCCCAGTTGGTCACGGTGCGTGAACCGGTGGCGATGTTTCCGTGCGCCTGCACGGCGAAACTCAGCTTCCAGTCCTGGAAGCGCAACGCATTGAGGCTTCCGCCCTGGTCGAAGTAGAAGATCGCGTCGCGCGGTCCCTTCTTCTCCTTGCCCTGGAAGAACGGCATGAAGTTGAAGCCGTCCAGCTTGACCTTGAACTTCTTCTTTCCGAGCGTCGTGCCCTTTGCCAGTTGCTCCTTGATATCCGCCGCACCCGCCGCCGCGCATAGCGTGGGGAACATGTCGAGCAGCGAGATCGGGTCGTTGATGACCGTGCCCGGCGCGATCACGCCCGGCCAGCGGATCGCCATCGGGATGCGGAAGCCGCCTTCCCAGGTCGAGCCCTTCTCGCCGCGGAACATCGTCATCGCGCCGTCCGGCCACAACGCGATCTCCGCGCCGTTGTCGGTGGTGTAGACGACGATCGTGTTGTCGTCGATGCCCAGTTCGTCCAGCAGGTCCAGCAACTCGCCCACGTGGCCGTCGTGTTCGACCATGCCGTCGGCGTGCATGCCCTTGCCCGTCTTTCCCAGCGATTCCTTCTTCAGGTGGGTGAAGACATGCATGCGGGTGGTGTTGAACCAGACGAAGAACGGCGTTTCGTCCTTGACGCTCTTCTTGATGAACTTCTGCGCCGCACCGAGGAACTCCTCGTCGATCGTCGGCATGCGCTTGATGTTCAGCGGACCGGTGTCCTCGATTTTCCCGCCGGCGTGTGAGTGGATCACGCCGCGCGGCCCGAACTTCTTCTTGAACGCCGGATCCTTTGGATAGAAGTAGCCTTCGGGCTCTTCTTCGGCATTCAGGTGGTAAAGGTTGCCGAAGAACTCATCGAAGCCGTGGTTCGTCGGCAGGTGCTGGTCCTGGTCGCCGAGATGGTTCTTGCCGAACTGGCCGGTCGCGTAGCCCTGGCTCTTCATCACATCGGCAATGGTGGGCATCCAGTCGGTGATTCCGTGCGGGTCACCGGGCATGCCGATGGTGAGCAGGCCCGTGCGGAACGGTTCCTGGCCGAGGATGAAAGACGCGCGGCCGGCAGTGCAGCTCTGCTGCCCATAGGAGTCGGTGAACAGCGCGCCTTCGCTGGCGATGCGGTCGATGTTGGGCGTCTGGTAGCCCATGAGACCGCGCGTGTAGGCGCTGATCTGCGGAATGCCGATGTCATCGCCGAAGATGACCAGGATGTTGGGCTTGCTGGAGGATGCGGCTTTGGATGAGCTACGCCCGCTCTTCGCGGGGGCTTTCTTGGGGGCCATGACGATCTCCTGTGGGCAGCCGCTCAAGTCGGGCCGAGGAGAGCGGTCCATGGATTGTTGTCAGTCGGCGTCTGCCTTTTGTGAAGGTCGCGCTCGGCCATCCATGTCTGCCTGCAGACGCCGCCAGCCGGGCTTTCACGTGCGAGTGCAGACACGGATGCAAGTATGAACGCCACGGCCGCAAGCTGGCCTCACAGGTTTCCCGATGCCACAGATCTGGAGGATGTTCAGTCGCTGGCTTCGCCTGCGCCGCCGTTTATGGCGCTGGCGCCGCGCCGCGAACAAGCGGACCCTGCAAGCCGAAGAGCCGCTGCGTTCGCAACTGTTCAACGTCGAACAGATGGAACTGCACGGCAGGGCTCTGGCCTCCGCCCACCGCGTGCATTCCCGTCCCGGCCCGGAACGCCTGCTGGGTCGCCTGGAGGAGAACGAGGGCCTGCTGGATGACGCCTGCGCCATGCTCACGAGGATGGTGCAGGACAACATGCGCATCACCCCTGCCGGCGAGTGGCTGCTCGACAACTTCTATCTGGTGGAGGAGCAGGTCCACACGGCGCGGCGGCATCTGCCGAAGGGATACAGTCGCGAACTGCCGTCGTTGAGCAACGGCTTCTCGGCCGGTCTGCCGCGCGTGTACGACCTTTCGCTGGAAGCCATCGCGCACGGCGATGGCCGCATCGACGCCGAAACCATCAGTCGTTTCGTGGCCGCCTACCAGTCAATCACGCCGCTGAAGCTGGGCGAGCTGTGGGCGATTCCGATCATGCTGAGGCTGGCGCTGATCGACAACCTCAGGCGCATGGCGGTGCGCGTGATGCGCGACGGGCTGGACAACCGGCTGGCCAGCGAGTGGGCCGCCCTTCTCAACACGACCGCCGCCGAGAACCCCAAGAACGTGGTGCTTGTCGTGGCCGACATGGCGCGCTCGGAGCCACCGCTGTCGGGCGCATTCATCTCGGAGTTGACGCGCGGACTGCAGGGTCGCGGGTCGGTGTTCTCCATGCCCATGACCTGGCTGGACCAGTGGGCCGTCGACAGTGGCCACAGCATCGAGGAACTGGTGCACCTGGAAAGCCAGCAACAGGCCGCCGACCAGGTGTCGATCAGCAACAGCATTGGCAGCCTGCGGTTCCTGGCCAACATGGACTGGCGGGAATTCGTCGAGAACATGAGCGTGGTCGATCGCACCCTGCGCGAGGACCCGGCCGGGACCTACGGGCGGATGGACTTCAGCACGCGCGACAGCTACCGCCACGTGGTGGAAAAGGTTGCCCGGCTCAGCGGAGTCGCCGAGCAGGACGTTGCCGATATCGTGTTGCAGTTGGCGCAGGGAGAAGCTGCCACGGCAACGATCAACGACAGCAAGGCCCACGTCGGCTATTACCTGATCGACGATGGCGTGGCGCAGACGCGGGACGCGGTGAGCGAGTCGGCAAAAGCGCGACGGCCGGTGCGCCTGCCGCCACGTCGTACGCCGCTGCTGGTCTACCTTCTGCCGATCGCCACCATCACCGGATTGTTCACCTGGGGCTTGCTGGCGCAAGCCGACGGCATCGCCCGCCACGGCGTGCCGGCATGGTTGCTGGGCTTGCTGGGCGTGGTGGCCTTCAGCGAGATGGGCATCGCCCTCGTCAACTGGGCCGCAACCGTGCTGGTGCCGCCGCGACTGCTGCCGCGCATGGATTTCTCCAAGGGCATCCCGGCCGAATCGCGCACGCTCGTGGTGGTGCCCAGCATGCTGGGCAGTGCCGACGGCGTGGACACCCTGGTGGAAGGGCTGGAAGTCCGCTTCCTGGCCAACCGCGACAGCCATCTCCACTTCGCCCTGCTGACCGACTTCCTGGATGCGGACCAACAAACGCTGCCTGCTGATGCGGAGCTGCTGGCCAGGGCAGAACGGCAGATCGAACTGCTCAATCACCGCTACGCGCCGGAAAGCGGCGACCGCTTTTTCCTGTTCCACCGCCCGCGCCAATGGAATCCGCGCGAAGGCCGCTGGATGGGCTACGAGCGAAAGCGCGGCAAGCTTGCGGCACTGAACCGGCTGCTGCGCGGTTCGGACCACGAGGAATTCCTGCTGGTCAGCGGCGCCACTGAGATCCTGGGCAATGTCCGCTATGTCATCACCCTGGACACCGATACCCGTTTGCCGCGCGACGCAGCCCGCGAGTTCGTCGGCACGCTGTCGCACCCGCTGAACCGCGCCCGCTTCGATCCACGCAAGCGCCGCGTCGTCCATGGCTACGGCATCCTCCAGCCCAGCGTCGGCACCAGCCTGAGCGGACGTCGCAGCACGCGCTATGCGCGGATGTTCGGCAGCGAACCGGGCATCGACCCCTATACGCGCACGGTTTCTGACGTCTACCAGGATCTGTTCGGCGAGGGCTCGTTCGTCGGCAAGGGCATCTACGACGTGGATGCATTCGAAGCCGCGCTGGCCGATCGCTTCCCCGACAACCGAATCCTCAGCCATGACCTGCTGGAAGGTTGCTACTCACGCGCCGGCCTGGTCAGCGATGTGCGCCTGTACGAGGACTATCCGTCGCGCTATGCCGCCGACGTGAAGCGGCGCTACCGCTGGATCCGCGGCGACTGGCAGCTGCTGCCGTGGTTGCTGCCGTGGGTGCCGCGTGCGCGAGGTGGTTACGAACGCAACCCGCTGTCATGGCTGTCGCGCGGCAAGCTGCTCGACAACCTGCGCCGCAGCCTGGTGCCGGTGGCGACCACGGCGCTGCTGCTGACAGGTTGGCTCTACTCGTTGCATCCGCTGGAATGGACGGCGTGGTTGCTGTGCCTGTGGCTGCTGCCGGTGCTGGTGCCGGCGCTGCGCGACGCCTTCGTCGTTCCGGTGGACATGCCGCTGGAAGCGCACCTGCTGAGGATCGGCAAGTCCACGCTGCGCCAGTTGCAACGCGCCGTTGTCAGCCTGACCTGCCTGCCCCACGAAGCCTTCCTGAACCTGGGCGCGATCGCGCGGACGCTGTGGCGGCTGCTGGTCAGCCGCAGGAATCTGCTGCAGTGGAACCCGTCCAGCGAGGTCGAGCGCAGCCTCGGCAGCGGCATGGGTGCCGAGTTGCGGGGCATGGCCATCGCCCCGCTGTTCGCCATCGCTGCGGCGGGCCTGCTCGCCGGCGTCCAGCCGATGTCGCTGTGGGTGGCAGCGCCCATCCTGGGATTGTGGCTGCTGTCGCCCGTCGTCATGGCCTGGCTCGGCCACCCGCCCGCGCAGCGCGACACCGAACTGTCCACCTCGCAGCGCGCCTTCCTGGGCCGGCTGGCGCGCCGCACGTGGGGATTCTTCGAAACCTACGTCCGCGCCGAGGATCACTGGCTGCCCCCGGACAATGTGCAGGAACACCCTGCCCTCGTCGTCGCGCGGCGCACATCACCGACCAACATCGGTTTGTCGCTGCTGGCCAACCTGTCCGCCTACGACCTGGGGTACCTGCAACCCGGTGGCGTGCTGGAACGGACGCGCCTGGTGTTCGCCACGCTGGAAACGCTGCCGCGCCACCGCGGGCATTTCTACAACTGGTACGACACCGAAACATTGCAGCCACTGCCACCGCGCTACATCTCCACGGTCGACAGCGGCAACCTGGCAGGACATCTGCTGACCTTGCGGCAGGGACTGCTGGCGCTGGTGGATGCCCCCGTGCTGGCGCCCTGCACGTTCGAGGGGATGGCCGACACCTTGGGCGTGCTGGAGGAAACGCTCGATGCGGCGGACCGCGTGGAAGCGCTGACCTCGGCGTTGGGCAATTTCCGCACGACGCTGGATCTGGCGCGCGCGCAAGCTCCCACCGTCGATGGCGCCGACCGGCTGCTTGCCCAGTTGGTGATTCAATCGGCCCAGATCGCGGGCGCGTGGCCAGCCCCGGGAGAGGACGTCCATGCACCGGACTGGCCAAAGCTTCTGGCTGATGCCTGTCTGTCCGCGCACGCGGAACTGCGATGGTTCTTCCCTGAACTGGAAACGCAGGAGAACTCCGGCGGCACCGCCATTGCAGAAGCCATACCCACGCTGCGACAGTTGCAGGCCCGGCTCCCAGGCGCGCCGACGCAGGCACGTGCGCGTGAGCGGATCCATCAGCTGGAACGACTGGCGCATGTCGCCGGCCAGTTTTCGCTGGTGGAGTACGAGTTCCTCTACGACCGCTCGCGACACCTGCTGTCCATCGGCTACAACCTCGACGAGCACCGGCTCGATGCCGGCTACTACGACCTTCTGGCGTCGGAGGCGCGGCTGTGCAGCTTCGTGGCGATCGCCCAGGGACAGCTGCCGCAGGAAACCTGGTTCGCCCTGGGACGGCTGCTGACCGAGGTCAATGGCGATGCCACGCTGCTGTCGTGGAGCGGCTCGATGTTCGAGTACCTGATGCCGCAGCTGGTGATGCCGAGCTATCGCGACACCCTGATCGACCAGACCTCCCGTCATGCCGTCGACGCGCAGATCACGCACGGCGAGCAGCGTGGAGTGCCGTGGGGCGTGTCGGAGTCCGGCTACAACACCGTCGATGCACGCATGAACTACCAGTACCGGGCGTTCGGCGTGCCCGGCCTTGGACTCAAGCGCGGCCTGGGCCAGGACCTGGTGATCGCGCCCTACGCCAGCATGATGGCGCTGATGGTCGCGCCCGAAGCCGCATGCCAGAACCTGCAACGGTTGACGGCCCAGGGATTCGGCGGCCATTTCGGCCTGTACGAGGCGATCGATTTCACACCGTCGCGCGTACCGCATGGCCAGGAGTATGTAGTCGTCCGGTCGTTCATGGCCCATCACCAGGGCATGGGCCTGCTGTCGCTGGATTACCTGTTGCGCGACCAGCCGATGCAGCAGCGCTTCGTCGCCGACGCCGAGTTCCAGGCGACGTTGTTGCTGCTGCAGGAGCGCATTCCACATACCGGCGTGTTCCACCCGCACGAGGCCGAGACGGTGGGCGGCGCGCGCTCCGCCGCCGGCGAGACGGAAACCCAGCTGCGCGTCTTCCGCAATGCCGGTACGGCGCGGCCGGCGGTGCAACTGCTTTCCAACGGCCGCTATCACGGCCTTCTCACCAGCGCCGGCGGCGGCTACAGCCGTCAGCGCGACATGGCGGTCACCCGCTGGCGCGAAGACGGCACCCGCGACCACTGGGGTAATTTCTGCTATCTGCGCGACGTCGAAAGCGGCGAGTTCTGGTCCACCGCCATGCAGCCGACCGGCGTTGCGGTGGAACAGTACGAGGCCATCTTCTCCGACGCCAAAGCCGAGTTCCGCGGGCGCAAGCGCGGTTACGAAAGCCACCTGGAAATCGCCATCTCGGCCGAGGACGACATCGAACTGCGCCGCCTGCGCCTGACCAACCGCAGCAGGCGCACGCGCACGATCGAGATCACCACCTATGCCGAAGTCGTGCTGGCGCCGGCCATTGCCGACGAACTGCATCCGGCCTTCAGCAACCTGTTCGTGCAATCGCAGATCGTCCGGCCTAAGCAGGCGCTGTTGTGCACGCGCCGGGCGCGAGCCCACGACGAAGTACCGCCCTGGATGTTCCACCTGGTCGCCGTGCACGATGCCGACATCAGCGCGATCTCCTACGAAACCGACCGTGCGCGCTTCCTGGGTCGTGGCAACAACCCACGGACTCCACGCGCGCTCGCCATCGACGAAGCGCTTTCCGACACCGACGGGTCGGTGCTCGATCCGATCGTGGCCATTCGTTGCCGGATCGAACTGGCGCCGGAACAGACCGCGATGATCGACATGGTTTACGGCGTCGGTGTCGACCGTGAAGCCTGCGAGCAACTGGTCGACAAGTACCGCGACCGCCGCCTGGCCGATCGCGTGTTCGACCTGGCCTGGACGCACAGCCAGGTGGTGAGGCGCCAGATCAACGCGTCCCAGGCCGATGCGCAGCTGTACGAGCGTCTTGCCGGACTGATCGTCTACGCCCACCCGTTGCTTCGCGCCGACCCCGACGTGCTGCTGCAGAACCAGCGCGGACAGTCCGGCCTGTGGGGCCATGCCATCTCCGGTGACCTGCCGATCGTCCTGCTGCAGATCGCCGATTCCGACAACATCGAGCTGGTCAGGCAGATGGTGCAGGCGCATGCCTACTGGCGATTGAAAGGCCTGCGCGCGGACCTGGTGATCTGGAACGAGAGCCAGGCGGGCTATCGGCAGCAGTTGCAGGATCTGATCCTGGGAATGGTCTCGGCCGATCCGGAAGCCAATGTGCTCGATCGCCCTGGCGGCATCTTCGTGCGCCCAGCGCAGCAGATCTCGCAGGAGGATCGCATCCTGCTGCAGTCGGTGGCGCGGGTGATCATCAGCGACCAGAGGGGATCGCTTGCCGCGCAGATCGGCCGCCACGTGCCGCCCGAGCGGACCATCCCCGCCCTGCTCCCGGATGGCCCGTCGGAAGCGCAGCCCGAACTGCCGGCACTGGAGCCGTCGACCGGGCTGCCGCCACCGGCAACCGCGCGCGAGGTGGACGACGCCTGGCCCTTCGATGCGGTCGCCAGCGAGCTCATCTTCGACAACGGCACCGGCGCCTTCTCCGTCGACGGCCGCGAGTACGTGATCGTCTCCCGCGAAGGCGCGCCCACGCCAGCGCCGTGGTCGAACGTGATGGCCAACGAGAAGCTGGGCACCGTCGTGAGCGAGAGCACACCCGGCTACACCTGGTTCGAGAACGCGCACGAGTTCCGCCTGACGCCATGGCACAACGATCCGGTGGCCGACAGTGGCGGCGAAGCGTTCTACCTGCGCGATGAGGAAACCGGCGATGTCTGGTCGCCGATGCCGTTGCCGCGGCGTGGACGCGGCGCCTACCGCACGCGACACGGATTCGGCTACAGCGTCTACGAGCACATCGAGGACGGCATCGCCAGCGAGCTGTGGGTGTACGTGGACATCGAAGAGGCGGTCAAGTTCTCCGTGCTGAAGCTTCGAAACCTGTCCGGCCGCGCGCGCCGGCTGTCGGCAGTGGGCTACGTGGAATGGGTGCTGGGCGATCTAAGGTCCAAGTCGCAGATGCACGTGGTCAGCGAACTGCATGCCGGCAGCGGCGTGCTGACCGCACGCAACCCGTACAACACCGAGTTCAGCGGCCGCGTCGCGTTCTTCGACACCGACGCAAGTGGCTGCAGCTATACCGCCGACCGCACCGAGTTCCTCGGCCGCAACGGCAGCCTCCAGGACCCGGCGGCGCTGCGGCGCGAGCGGCTTTCGGGACGGTTGGGCGTGGGCCTGGATCCGTGCGCCGCCATCCAGGTACCGCTGGCATTGGCCGAAGGCGAGGAACGCGAGACCGTGTTCCGACTGGGCATCGGCAAGGATTACGGCGAAGCGTTGCAGGTCGCCGAACGGGTGCGAGGCGTGCAGCGCGCACACGACGCGCTCGACGCCCTGCGCATCCACTGGCGCCGCGTGCTGTCGACCGTCCAGGTGAAGACGCCCGACGCCAGCGTCGACGCGCTGGCCAACGGCTGGCTGCTGTACCAGACATTGGCCTGCCGCTACGTCGCACGCAGCGGCTATTACCAGTCCGGCGGCGCATTCGGTTTCCGCGACCAGCTGCAGGACACCATGGCGACCGTGCACGCCAACCCTGCGTTGACGCGCGAACACCTCCTGCTGTGCGCGGCGCACCAGTTCCCGCAGGGCGACGTGCTGCACTGGTGGCATCCACCGCAGGGGCGCGGCGTGCGCACGCGCTGCTCGGACGACTACCTGTGGCTGCCACTGGCCGCTTGCCGCTATCTGGAAGTCACCGGCGATGCCAGCGTGCTGGACGAGAGCGTGCGCTTCATCGATGGACGCCCGGTGAATCCCGACGAGGAATCCTATTACGACATGCCGGTGGCGTCGTACCTGCAGCAGTCGTTCTACGAGCATTGCGTACTGGCACTGCGGCGCGGCTGCAGCCTGTTGGGCGAGCGCGGACTGCCGCTGATCGGAACCGGCGACTGGAACGACGGCATGAACCGTGTCGGCGAGGCCGGGCGCGGCGAAAGCGTGTGGCTGGGGTTCTTCCTCTTCGATGGGCTGCAGCGCTTCACGGACGTCGCCAGCAGGCGGGGCGATGAGTCCTTCGCGAACTGGTGCCGCGAGCAGGCGCAGCAGTTGCGCGCGAACCTGGAGACCCACGCCTGGGACGGCCAGTGGTATCGCCGCGCGTGGTTCGACGACGGCACGCCGCTGGGCTCGACCGAAAGCGACGAATGCAGGATCGACTCGATCTCGCAAAGCTGGTCGGTATTGTCCGGCGCGGCCGATCCTGCACGCGCAAGCCAGGCCTTGGACTCGCTGGACCGGCACCTGGTGCGGCGTGACGCCGGACTGATCCAGTTGCTGGACCCACCGTTCGACAAGACCGCGAAGGATCCGGGCTATATCCGCGGATACGTGCCGGGTGTACGCGAGAACGGCGGGCAGTACACGCACGCCGCGGTGTGGGCAGCGATGGCGTTCGCCCACCAGGGCGACGCGGCACGGGCGTGGGAACTGGCGCGCATGATCAACCCGATCCACCACGCACGCGACGCCGAAGAAGCGGCCCGCTACAAGGTTGAACCCTATGTGCTGGCCGCCGACGTCTACGCAGTCCCGCCGCATGTCGGTCGCGGCGGATGGACCTGGTACACCGGTTCGGCAGGATGGATGTACCGGCTGTTGACCGAATCACTGCTGGGCCTGCAACGCACCGGCAACCTGATGACCTTGCGCCCATGCCTGCCTGCCGACTGGCCGGAGTACCAGCTGCAGTATCGCCATGGCACCAGCCTCTATCTGATCGAGGTGACGCAGGGCGACGTTGGCCCCGCAGTACTGAAGCTCGATGGCACCGACCAGGCGGGCTTCCAGTTTCCGCTGGTCGACGACGGCGTCGTGCACCGGGTTGAAGCGTACTGGCCGCGGACCGCGACATGAGCACGCGCGCCTCCGTAAGAGAGTCGGCGGCGGCATCGCGCTCTCCGTTCCCGCGGATTCAAGCCGCGCTGCAACGATCCGAGATGCCGCTCGGCGTGCCGTAGAACTGCGGCGCACGCTCGATGCGCGAATAGCCGCAAGGCCCGGCGGTGGCACGGGCCGGCAAGCAGCTAAGCCACCACTGTTATCGGTACGGAGCGCCGCTCTGCTGGTGAACGTCCTCAGCCGTGACGGGCCCATATCCGCGGCTGGGCAGAGGCGTCCACGGAATCCTAACGCTGGCGTCGTATGCTGCCGGGCGGATCAGCTTGGCCAATTGGGCCGGCGCAGCGAGCAGAGTCTGCACGTGAGTCCACGGCGTCCTCTGCGGGAGGCTTGCATGAGCAGTGCTCGAAAGCTGTGGCTGGGCCTGGCGGTCCTGCTTGTCGCGTCGTTCTCGGTGCTGCTGTGGGCAGGCAGCGAGATATTCCGAGCCGCGCCTCCCGTCCCGGAGAAGGTTGTTGCCGACGGCGGCCAGGTCGTCTACACGCGAGCTGACATTGAGAAGGGTCGCCAGGTGTGGCAGTCCATCGGCGGCATGCAACTGGGGTCAATCTGGGGCCACGGAGGCTATGTAGCGCCCGACTGGAGCGCGGACTGGTTACACCGTGAGGCCACCACGATGCTGGACCTGTGGGCGCGTGCCGATGGCGGCATGGCCACCTATGCGCAACTGCCTGCGGAAGAGCAGGCCGCATTGCAAGGGCGCTTGCAGGCGCAGATGCGGAAGAACACCTACGATCCGGCTACGAAGACGGTCACGCTGACGCAGGACCGGATCGCCGCGATCTCGAACGTGGCCGCCCACTACGAAAGCCTTTTCGGCTCCGATCCGGCGACGCTGGATCTGCGCAAGGCGTATGCGATGAAGCAGGACACGGTGCCCGATGCAGCGCACCGGCGTGCCCTCACCGCGTTCTTCTGGTGGACCGCATGGGCGGCGACGACTGAGCGCCCCAATGAAGCCGGCGACGCAATGGTTCCGGATCAGCGCGGCGTGGCGTCCAAGCAGGTCACCTACACCAACAACTGGCCCAGCGAGCCTCTCGTAGGCAATACACCACCAGCACCGCTGTGGGTGTGGTCGGCTTTCAGCGTGCTGTTCCTGATCCTGGGCATCGGGCTGCTCGGTTGGCACCACGCGGTCTCCCATGACAAGGACGAGCCCGCGCATACCGTTCCCGCCACCGACCCCTTTGCCACGTTGCGCGTCACGCCGTCGATGCGAGCGGTGGCCAAGTACTTCTGGGTCGTGCTGGCATTGTTCCTGGTGCAGATCCTGCTTGGCGCCATCACCGCGCACTATCAGGTGGAAGGTCAGGACGCCTACGGCTTTGCACTGTCCGAAGTCTTGCCGTACTCGCTGTCGCGGACCTGGCACACGCAGTTGGCCGTGCTGTGGATTGCGGTGGCATGGCTCGGCACGGGGCTCTACATCGCGCCGGCCTTGTCCGGACACGAACCGAAGTACCAGCGTTTCGGCGTGAACTTCCTGTTCGTGTCGCTGCTGGTCATCGTCGTTGGATCCTTCACTGGCCAGTGGCTGGCAGTGATGCAGAAGCTGGGGCTGGAACGCAACTTCTGGTTTGGCCACCAGGGCTGGGAATACGCCGATATGGGCCGCTTCTGGCAGTGGTATCTGTTCGTCGGACTGTTGTTGTGGGTCGGCCTGGTCGGAAGGGCGTTGTGGCCGGTGCTTCGCGACAAGGCCAACGAGTCGCGCCACATCATCGGCCTGTTGTTCATGTCGACGGCTGCCATCGGCCTGTTCTTCGCCTCGGCATTGATGTGGGGCGAACACACTCACATCTCCGAAGTGGAGTATTGGCGCTGGTGGCTGGTGCACCTTTGGGTCGAAGGCTTCTTCGAAGTCTTCGCGACGGCAGTGATGGCCCTGATATTTACCCGTCTGGGGCTCATCAGAACTTCTACCGCGACGGTGGCGGTGCTGTTCGCCACGATCGTGTTCATGGCCGGCGGTGTGCTCGGCACGCTGCATCACCTTTACTTCGTCGGGACACCAACCGCGGTGGTGGCACTGGGTGCCAGTTTCAGCGCGTTGGAAGTGGTGCCATTGGCCTACCTTGGATTCGAGGCGTACCACACCTACAAGCTGGGACAGTCCACGCCGTGGATGGTGCGCTATCGCTGGCCAGTGCTGTTCTTCATTTCGGTGTCCTTCTGGAACCTGGTGGGTGCGGGCCTGTTCGGCTTCCTGATCAATCCGCCGCTCTCGCTGTATTACATGCAGGGACTCAACCTGACGCCTCTGCACGGCCACACCGCCCTGTTCGGCGTGTACGGCATGCTTGGAATCGCCCTGGTGCTCTTCTGCCTGCGCGGGCTGCGCGGCCAGATGCGCTGGAACACCGGTGCGCTCAGGACCGCGTTCTGGTGCCTGAACATCGGACTGGCTCTGATGGCCCTGCTGACGCTGTTGCCACTGGGCACCATGCAACTTCTCGCCGCAATCGAGCACGGCTACGCCTATGCGCGCTCTGCGGAGTTCATGCAGAAACCGATTGTTTCGATGCTGGTGTGGATGCGCGTCCCCGGCGACACGATCTTCAGCGTCGGCGCCGTGGCATTGGCGTGGTTCGTGCTGCGTCTTTGGATCGCGCCGAAGCCCGACACGGCACTGTCCGGAGAGGGCGAGCCCGCCGACCGCGGTTGATGGCCTTGGCGGCAGGCGGCGATGACCGCATGCCGCTCCCGAAGTCTGGTTGCTCCCACGTGGCGCTCAGCGCCGCTGGAAAACCCCGCTGAGGCAGCGATGGTCGAGTTCTACCCTCAGATCAAGCATTTCCATATTGTTGTCGCCCTGCTCAGCGGCGCGGTATTCGCGACTCGTGGCGCGTGCATTCTGGCCGGCGCTGACTGGCCGCGTGCCTTGCCGGTGCGCTGGCTTGGCTATGCCGTCGACACCGCGCTACTGACAGCGGCCCTGATGTTGCTGACCATCCTTCCATGGGCAATGTTCGATAACGGCTGGCTGCTGACGAAGGTCGCGCTGGTGGTGGTCTACGTGGTGCTTGGTGTGCTGACGATGCGACGCGGGCGCAGCTCAAGGCAGCGGGTGATGAGCTATGCGCTGGCGCTGCTGGTCTTCGGCGCGATCTACTCCATCGCTCGCGCGCATCACCCCCTGGGTTCGTTGCAGGCGTGGCTGCCATGAGCAGGACGATTCCCCGCCATGACGCGGTCCTGCAGCGTCAAAAATGCGTTACGGCAAGACCCTCGGCCCGGCATGCCCTTGATCTATGTCAACTGGCCGCGCGATTGGCCCCAGCCACTCGTGCGGGTTTGACCAGGATCAGTATCCAGCGTCCGCGACGGGAACAGACTGGCCCCGCACTCACATGTGGATACCGTCTGGAGCCGTAGCATGAAATCCGTCAGCGTTCGTCACACCACTCTCTCGTTCACCCTGATCCTCGTCGCGATGGCAGCCGCCGTATCGATCGCCTACGGTAGGTACGGACAGGTGGCCTATGAAGCCACCCCGCAGTCACCGCCGCCGACGATGTCCACGCCCTTCTGAACGATCAAAGGAGTCGGAAATGAAGGCAGTGCATTCACACTCGTTGGTTGTTGCAATCGCGTTTTCTGCACTGGCACTCGGCGGCTGTCGGGACAAGCCGGTTGAAGCTGGCAAGACCGAGGAGGCCGCTGACAGCGGCGGCTCGCGCAAGGGTGATTTCGGTCCGCCGCAAGGCAAGCCCGTGGATGCAGTGCTGACTGCTCCGCCGAACGTGCCGCCGCCGACGGGACGCACCGCTCCGGCCAAGGTCATCGTCAAACTCGACGTGATCGAGAAGGAGATGCCGATCTCCGAAGGCGTCACCTACACCTTCTGGACCTTCGGCGGCACGGTTCCCGGCAGCTTCATCCGCGTCCGCCAGGGGGATACGGTCGAGTTCCATTTGCGGAACCTGCCGGAGTCGAAGATGCCGCACAACATCGACCTGCACGGGGTAACCGGCCCCGGCGG
The DNA here is from genome assembly GCF_057656415.1 of Lysobacter sp. Soil_C_59. Taxonomy (NCBI): domain Bacteria; kingdom Pseudomonadati; phylum Pseudomonadota; class Gammaproteobacteria; order Lysobacterales; family Lysobacteraceae; genus Lysobacter; species Lysobacter sp. Soil_C_59. The sequence goes on from NZ_JBDGKK010000003.1 coordinate 175,677, forward strand.
CGGCGCGGCTTCCAGCTTCACCGCACCCGGCCATTCGTCCCGATTCACCTTCAAGGCACTCAACGCAGGCTTGTACGTCTACCACTGCGCCACCGCGCCGGTGGGCATGCACGTTGCCAACGGCATGTACGGGTTGATCCTTGTCGAGCCGCCCGAGGGCATGCCGGAGGTCAACCGCGAGTACTACGTGATGCAGGGCGACTTCTACACGACTGGCAAGTACCGCGAGAAGGGCCATCAGCCTTTCGACATGGAAAAGGCCATCATCGAGCAGCCCACCTACGTTCTGTTCAACGGCAACGAAGGCGCGCTCACCGGCGACAAGGCCCTGAAGGCCAATGTCGGCGAGACGGTGCGCCTGTATGTCGGCAATGGCGGTCCCAACCTCGTGTCGAGCTTCCACGTCATCGGCGAGATCTTCGACAAGGTCTGGTTCGAGGGTGGCACCCGGTTCCAGGAGAACGTGCAGACCACGCTGATCCCTGCAGGCGGCGCGGCGATGATGGACTTCCATCTTGAAGTGCCGGGCAGCTACGTGCTGGTCGATCATTCGATCTTCCGCGCGTTCAACAAGGGCGCTCTGGCCATCCTCAAGGCCGATGGCCAGGAGAACAAGGCGATCTACTCCGGCAAGGAGGTCGACTACGTCTACCTCGGCGACCGTGCAGCGTCGAACATGCAGGCCGTGGCCACCGCAGCCGCGTCGGCCAAGACCGGGGATCTGTCGGTGGAGCAGCAGATCGAGGCCGGCAAGGCCCTGTTCGCCGGCACCTGCTCGACCTGCCACCAGCCCGAAGGACAGGGCATGCCAGGCGTCTTCCCACCGCTGGCCAAGTCGGACTACATCGCCGCCGATCCCAAGCGCGTGCCGAGCGTGATCCTGCATGGCCTGGTTGGACCGGTGAAGGTCAACGGCCAGGACTACAACTCCAACATGCCACCGATGAGCCAGCTGACCGACGACGAGGTCGCCAACATTTCGACCTACGTGCTCAACAGTTGGGGCAACCCGGGCGGCCGCGTGACAAGCGCGGAAGCGGCCCAGGTTCGCCAGGCGAAGCCAGCCAACGCTTCGGAAGGCCATTGATGCGATGCGCCGACTACTTCCCATCGCGCTGCTGATCGCCGTACCGCTGGCCGCGCTGGCCGGCAGCGCGGCGATCTACGCCGGCCTGCCCGGTGGCGTGTTCAAGTCGGTGTTGAAGTACGAGGATGCAAAGCAGGGGGTGCGCCTTGCACCGTTCGCCTTGATGCGCAGGCCTGTCACGAATGCCGAGTTCCTGGCATTCGTGACAGCCAACCCGCAGTGGCGGCGCGACCAGGTCGCCAGCGTACTGGCCGAACCGCGTTACCTGTCGCATTGGGAATCGGCGATGTCGCTGGGTCCTCGCGCCTTGCCGCAGCAGCCGGTCACGCAGGTCAGCTGGTTTGCCGCGAGTGCCTACTGCGAATCGCTCGACGCTCGCCTGCCGACGTGGTCGGAGTGGGAGTACGCGGCGGCGGCAGACGAGACGCGTCGCGATGCGCGGCAGGATCCGGCATGGCGCGAGCGCATCCTGACGTGGTACTCCAAGCCATCCAACCAGCCACTGCAGCGGGCCGGACTGCAGATGCCCAATGCCTACGGAGTCCAGGATCTGCATGGCCTGGTCTGGGAATGGACCGAGGACTATTCCTCGCTGCTGGTATCGGCCGACAACCGTGACCAGGGCGATCCGGACAAGACGCAGTTCTGTGGGGCTGGCGCGCTCTCGGTGGACGATCGCGAGAACTATGCGGTGATGATGCGCGTGGCGATGCTCTCGTCGCTGGGCGGGCGCGACACCACCGCCAACCTGGGATTCCGATGCGCGAGGAGCCAGCCATGAAGCATGTTCCCCTGGTGTTGTCCGCGCTGCTCGCGGCAACCATGACCGCGATCGCCGGTCCCGCGACCACTGCCCTACCCAAAGACTCTGTCTACCAGCTACCGGTGCGGCTGACGGACCAGTCCGGGAAGACCTGGGCCTGGAGCGCGCGTCGCGGCCGGCCGCAGATCGTGGCGATGTTCTACACGTCTTGCCAGTACATCTGCCCGCTGATTGTCGACAGTGGCAAGGCCGTAGAGCGCACGTTGACTCCTGGCGAGCGCGCGAACATAGGCATTCTTCTCGTCAGCATGGATCCTGCCCGCGATACGCCAGACGCGCTGACGGCGGTGGTCAAGAAGCGGGGACTGGACACCCGCCAATGGACGCTCGCGAGTCCGGCACCCTCCCAGGTGCGCGATGTCGCGAATGTCCTTGGGGTACGTTTTCGCAAGCTTGAGGACGGCGAGTTCAACCACACCAGCGCATTGATTCTGCTGGATGCGGACGGTCGTGTGGTCGCACGTACGGAACAGGTGGGCAGCAAGGCGGATCCCGAGTTCCTGCAGGAGGTACGCAAGGTGTCACACGCGAGTCCGGGCTCCGTGAGCCGTCAAGGGCGTTGATTGACTCGGTAAGACGCCGATCTGCTGTTCGCGACGCAGGATGACGCCTAGCCTGAGATGTCGTGGCTACTGTGTCCCGGGTCCAAGGCGGGCCAAGTTTTCGATCATCCTGAGACAAGCGCGCCATGACTCCTACGACAGCTGGGGGCTTAACTCCACGTAACGCGCAACGCCGCAATGACTGGGTCGTCACTTGCCGCTACCTTCTAGTGCGTAACGATGTTCGTGCATCGGACTGGTGTCATCCCAGTCTTGCCATCCGGGCCTCCGTGCAGCTCTCTGCGAGATGAGGCTAAGCCGTGCAGATTCTTATGAGCCAGGACTGCCGCGCCAGTATTACCCAAGCGGGCAGTGCGGCGGGCCATCCCCAGCGTAATGCTTTGGGAGCCCTGTGCGCATTCTCCTCCTAGAAGACAGTGCACTGATGGCTGCATGCGTAGTGCTGGCTTTGGATTCCGAGGGCCACGACACTTTTCATGCCTCGACGATAGCCAGCGCTTCCGAGGCGGTCAGCACCGTATCCTTCGACGTGGCAATGCTCGACATCGAGATCGGCAAAGAGCTGTCTTTTGGTTTCGCCCATCATTTGGTGGACATAGGGCTTCGGTACTTCTTCACCAGCGCTCGTGACCAGAATCTCTTGCCAGAGGCTTTCGCAAATGAACCCTATCTGCAGAAGCCTTACGACTTAGATCGTCTAATTCTTGTCCTGAAGGAACTAAGGCCGTAACAGCGGGCGCGCCAGCCGCCAGGACCGCAGTCCACGTGGCAGCAAACCGCAGCGGCAGCCACACCGGGTTGCAAGCCTTGACGCTCTGCTGTCACTACGTCCGCTACAACGGAACAGTGTTCCTACCTAGTCCGTATCGAATGGATGGCTACAAATTGGCTTTAGCTGTAGTAGGAGGCGCCCTCCTGGGGGCGGCATGGTTGCCGCACCTGATCCGTCGTCGCCCGCTTACCTTGCCGATCATCTACGTACTCGCAGGACTGGGCCTCTATGCGTTGCCCTTGCCGCTGCCGCCACCCGATCCGTTTCGCTTCCCAAGACTCGCTGAGCATCTCACCGAGCTAGCGGTACTTGTGGCGCTGATCGGAGCGGGACTTCGCATCGACACACGCTTCGGCTGGCGGCGTTGGACTCTGACTTGGCGACTGTTGGCCATCACGATGCCGGCGACAATCCTAGCGGGCTGGTGGTTGGGACAGGCTTGGCTCGGCTACGGGGTGGCAAGCGCTCTACTCCTGGCTGCAGTTCTGGCCCCCACTGATCCGGTGTTGGCCGCCGATGTGCAGGTGCACCCCCCCGGGGAGGGAGGCGAGGATCCGGTGCGCTTTGCGCTCACGTCCGAAGCTGGGTTCAATGACGGTCTGGCCTTCCCGTTCGTGTGGCTCGCGGTGGCCCTGGCTCTGGATGCAGCAGGCGAACCGATGGACTGGGGCCGGTGGCTGGCGCTGGACGTGCTATGGCGGGTGCTCGGTGGCATCGGCATCGGCGCGGCGGTGGGTTACGGTCTAATGCACCTGATCTTCCGCAGCGAACGCGCTCCGAACTTGTCCACGAGCAGCGACGGCCTGACCGCGCTTGCCATCACTTTGATCGTCTATGGCGTGGCCGAGTTGTGCCATACCTATGGTTTTCTGGCGGTCTTCGTCGGCGCGCTGGTGGTGCGTCAGCTCGAGCACGACCACGAGTACCACGCCACCTTGGATCTCTTCGCGCAACAGTGCGAGAAGCTGCTGACTGCATTGCTGCTGCTACTGCTGGGCGGGGCGGTTGCGGGAGGAATACTGCGGGGATTAGGCTGGCGAGAAATCACCTTTGCAGCAATCTTCGTTCTGGGTGTTCGCCCCCTGGCTGGTTGGCTCGCCTTGCTGGGCACCACGTTGACGCGCCGCGAGCGCTGGGCCATTGCCATCTTCGGTGTACGCGGGATTGGCTCGTTGTATTACCTGGCATTCGCCTTTAACCATGCGCAATTCGAGGACACGCAAGCCCTGTGGTCAGTGGTGGCGTTGGTAGTGCTGCTGTCGATCCTGCTACATGGAGTCAGCGCAGGATGGGTCATGGACATGCTCGACCGCTTACGGAACCGCCGCGCACGCCGACCGCCACAGGCAAGGAGCAATTGAAGCTACGAGCGAGATGGAACTGGCTTGGCTGACCAACGTAATCGCTACTGACTCAAGGTAGTGGTCAGCTCCGTCTAGAACGACCAGACGGGTGACCTTACCTCCCGTGGTCGAGATCCCTTCGCGCTTGGGAGGGGTCTACCCGGAGGTCTGAATCCTCCCAAGCTTCATGAATCCTGGGCTCGACAGCTTCCCACCCGATCCCGGTCGCGCTGACATACGACCGCCAAAGTTGCTCGAGTTCCCTTGAGGCAACTTTCCAGGTTGAGCCCGGATACAGCTCTCGAGCCTGCTCGCCGATAGCGCGGATCAGCGCCGAGTACGGACGCGAATCAACTGCTCGGTCATGTCCTACTACTGCCATCGGAACCCGCTCGTATCGACCTCACTGGGCCATTGCCTTAACCGCGCCCTTGACACCTGCTTTGGTCTTTTCCATTGCAATGAGAGCACTGGCAGCGTCGGACTGCTTCCAGTCTTCGTACTGCTCATCGAACTGGGCGAGTTCGTTCGCGGAGAACATCTCCCGCGCCATCTTGAACATCGTCTTCTCCTCTTCCTTGGCATGGTGATCGACGAACTCACCAAAGACCTTGGTCCGTCCAGCGAACTCCGGAGTACTCGGATCGGCGGCATGCACCTCCGGAATCACCGAGTTCTCAACAGCGTGATGCTCCGAGATCGCCTCGGCCAGCGTCTGCAGACCTTCACGGTCTGCGCGCTCCTTGAACGCCGGATAGAAGACCTTTTCCTCCCACTTCGCGTGCGGAATGAGGGCCTCTTCAATCTTCTCCAGCAGGCCTTCCCGCTTCTTGACGCCACGGTCAGTGGTCTCTTTCAGTTCCGCGAAAAGCCCGCGCAGCTCGTCATGCTCGGTCTTGAGGGTCTTAAGAATGTCGCGTGTCATGTCGTGTCAAACCTATGCGTGAGAATCACGCCTTTCAACCTAGGCGTGCCGCCATGACAGACCCGTGAGGAGCTGAATCAACGCGCCGCAGCGCCCGCAAGTTCCAGCATCATTCGCTTTCCGCGAGGCACGAGACAACTCGGGCGTATCATGGTCCAGAGGCCCTCGAGGAGAGTACAATGCACGGCAAGTGTCCGAAGTGTGAACAGCCGGTACTCACGGCCAAGATCAGCATCATCCAAGCCAGCGTCCCCATGGGTAAGCAATGGAAGACCATCGCGTTCTGTTGCGAGTCGTGCCTGACAGTCTTAGGAGTGCAGATCGATCCGATCGCGATTCGCACTGACCTGATAAATGCCCTGAAGCAGTGAGCCGGCAGAGCACAATGTCGGGATGATGCACCAGTTCCTCACCGCGAATCGAGACCAGTTGATAGCTCGCTGCAGGGTGAAGGTAGCCGAACGGGCGCCGGCCGGTACCGCCGGGAAAGAGTTAGAACACGGGATCACTGTGTTCCTCGATCAGGTCATAAGGACACTCGCGTTAGAGATGACCTCGGATCCGATGCGGAGTCGGAAAGTTTCTGGTCGCTCCGGCGGTGGAAAGCCAGCGCTGTCGGAGATCGGCGAATCGGCAGCACAGCACGGCAAGGAGTTGATGCAACAAGGGTTCACTATCGAAGAAGTAGTCCACGACTACGGCGACCTATGCCAGGCAATCACCGACCTGGCATTCGAACAGGATGCGGCAATCAGCATTGATGAGTTCAGGACACTCAACCGTTGCCTGGACAACGCCATCGCGAACGCCGTTACCGAGTTCGGCTATCAGCGCGACTTTATCGTCGCCGACAAGCAGGCTCTCGCGCTCAACGAGAGACTTGGATTCTTTGCCCACGAACTGCGCAATCAGCTGTGTACAGCCACCCTGGCACTTTCCGTCATAAAGGGCGGCAGTGTTGGCTTAGGTGGCGCCAGGGGTGTCGTGCTCGACCGGGCCCTGGTTGGCTTGAGCAATCTGATCGATCGTTCATTGGCAGAGGTCCGAATGACAGCGGGCATGCCATTGCAGAATCGACTCTTCTCCGTTGGCGACTTCCTCGCCGAACTGAAGCTATCTGCATCGCTTGAAGCAGACGTAAGAGGCTGCAAGTTGATTGTTTCCAACGTCGATCCGTTGTTGGCGCTCGATGTGGATCGGGACCTGATCCTGGCAGCGGCCGGAAATCTCCTGCAGAACGCCTTCAAGTTTTCGCATCCCCATAGCGAAGTCAGCCTCAATGCATATGCGATGGCTGATCGCGTCTTGATCGACGTCGAGGACCAATGCGGAGGTCTGCCACCAGGCGACGCGGAGAAGATGTTTGAGGCTTTCACTCAAGGGGCTGAAGACCGAAGCGGTTTGGGACTGGGCCTGTCGATCTCCCGGCGGAGCATCGAGGCCAATGGGGGCGTTCTCAGTGTGCGAAACGTCCCAGGTTCGGGTTGCGTTTTTACGATTGACCTTCCGCGGCATTCGGTGTCGACAACACCTGCCGCTCCAGTACCGCATTCGGCGTAAACGGGCAGTTTTCGGGATTCGGTGGGGAATGCGGTCGACCGGTGGATGACCAACGACCGCTTTCGACCAGACGCTTCCGTTCGCGCCTCCTCCATTGAATGCTTAGGGGCCGCAGTGCCCCCTTCATTCTGATTGGTACGGTGAGTTGTCGTGCACAGCCAAGAAGCCGCGTGTGCGCGTGGTGCTGGCGTTGAGAGGTGCCCTCATCGCATTCCACATGCCCTCCAGGGGGACCCAAGTCGGAGGGTACCGGTGCGCCGCGACGTCGAGCACGAGTAGCCGATCGCTGTCTGCGTGGTACGCAGCGACGGGAGAGATGTGGCCCATGGGCGGTTGGCCGAGGAGCTCGCGCTCATAGTTGAGGATCAGGAAATCGCCTTCGCGCGCGAGGTTCTGACGAACCACCCGGCGGAAGTCGTCCAGGTTCGCGTCGGAGGCATGCACGATATCTACACGCGCTCCGTGCGCGCGCATTAGCGTGCCCAGTTGCCTCAGCGACATCCCGGTGAAGCTCACCTTCAACGGATGCGAATCCACGTTGGGATGGGAGAATAGCGCCGCTTCATCGAGCCGCGCGCCTCCGGCATTGAGTGTGGTCAGCGCGCTGGCAACGCCGCAGTATGCGCGCCGGGATTGCGGAATGAAGTGTGCGCGCAACTTATCGAAGTCAGCCACGGCGTCGCTGCCAGCCAGCAGCGCCCGACCGGCAGGCGAGTCCAGCACCACCAGATGCGCCGGCATCGGTTCCAGATGCTGCTGGGGTTCTCGCAAGTAGCGATTCCACACGATACCGCTTCCCAGCGCGATCGCCGCGGCGGTGAAAACGGAAAGACCGGCAATCATAGGACCCATCGCAGTTGCGGCTCGGCATGTTCGGGTTATCCCCGCTACTGGAGCAGATCGCGACGCCAATGAAGTGAGGGTGAAGCCCGTGAATGAACGCGCCTGGTTCGCGTCGTCTGGCCCTTAAGGCTGGAACGCCCGCCTCCCCCTAAGCTTTCCGTGCACTCAGGGTCCGAATTTCGCCAAACACTGGCGGAGAGAGTGGGATTCGAACCCACGGTGGTATTGCTACCACGGCGGTTTTCAAGACCGCTGCCTTAAACCACTCGGCCATCTCTCCGATTGCGTGACGACTGCTGGCCCGTCTGGCGGGCGGCATATTGTGGCATAACGCCCGGGCAGGCTCTCAATCCCGGGCGAAACGGGCATCGGCACCCTGTTACGCTGACCCTGTCCGACGGACGCTCCAGCATGGGGGAAACATGTTCAGAAGAACTCGATCTTCGCTCTTGCGCTTGGCGGGACTGACACAGCTCCATGAACAGATTGCCGCGACGCGGGCTGACATCAGCTCCATGGGCATCGCCATCCAGGAGGCCCAAGCCCAGAATCTCAGCTGGGTGAATCCCGCCACCCAGGCAGCCCAGGTTTTCCTTCGCCTGCATTACGAGGATCTCGTCCGCAGAGGTGTCAAGGACCTTCCTGCATTCGCCGATGTGGAATTTCGTTGCCATTCGCAGAACGGCGAGGACGGCATCCTCCTCTACATACTCTCACTGCTCGGCACAACAAACCGAAGAGTCGTCGAGATCTGCGCTGGCAGCGGAATCGAATGCAATGCCGCGAACCTGATAATCAATCACGGCTGGCGCGGCCTGCTGTTCGATGGCGATCCGACGCTGATCGCCCAGGGGCGCGACTTCTATAGCAAGTGTGGCACCACGTTCCTTGCTCCACCGACGCTGGTCAATGCCTGGATAACAGCCGAGAACATCAACGAACTCGTAGCCAGCTTCGCCGGCCCGGTCGATCTCCTGTCGCTCGACCTGGACGGCAATGATTACTGGATCTGGCAGGCACTCGACGTGATCAGGCCGCGCGTGGTCGTCGCCGAGGTCAATGCGGTATGGGGGCCGGAAAAGGCGGTGTCAATGTCCTACAACCCGGAGTACCAACTCGACTTCTCAAAGCAGCCCTACCGCTGTGGAGCTTCGCTACCTGCCTTCGTCAAGCTCGGCAAGAAAAAGGGTTATCGCCTGGTCGGCATGAATTCGCTCTTCTTCAACGCATTCTTCGTTGAAGACGGTGTCGGCGAGGATCTGCTGCCAGAAGTGACGGCGCAGGAATGCCTGTCGTTTTGGACGCCAGGGATGCTGGACCTCATCATCTCGGGCAAGGAACCCTGGGAAGAGGTCTGAACACCCCCGTGCCCGAGCGCTTGCGCGACTAGGCCTGCGTGGGAATCCGGATCTCCGGCGCCGGAATCGGCTGACTGGCATCTTCCGGGCACGGCATGCCCTTGATCTCCTTGCACTGCAGGCGAGCGGATTCGACCAGGCCCGGCGCCTTCTCGGCGATGAAGTCGATGAACACTCGCACGGCCGGCAGCAGGCCGCGGCGTGAGGCGAACACGGCGTGGAAGATGCCCTGGGGCAGACGCCAGTTCGGCAGCACCACTTCCAGCTCACCGCGGCGGACCGCTTCTGCGCAGATGGTTTCTGGCAGCAGCGTGATGCCCACGCCCTGTTGTGCCAGCGACATCAGCATCGGGAAGTCGAAGCCCATCACGCGCGGCTTCAGTTCGACCCGGCGCACGTCTCCATCGGGGCCATGCAGCTCCCAACGCTGGCGCGCGTCGTCCTCGCTCATGCTCAGGGTGACGTGGTCGCCGAGTTCGTCCGGATTCTTCGGCCGACCCATGCGACGCAGGTAATCGGGGCTGGCGACCAGCAGTTCCTGGATCTGGCCGAAGCTGCGCATCACCAGGCTGCCGTCATCGTCGAGCTTGGCGCGAACGCGCAGGGCGACGTCGATGCCTTCATTGATGATGTCGACGCGGCGGTTGCTGACCAGCAGTTGCACCCGCACCTGCGGGAAGCGCGCCAGGAATTCCGGCAGCAACCGCGGCATCTGCTGCTGGGCCATGCCGACGGGCACGCTGACACGGATCACACCGCGTGGCTCCGCGCTCAGGCGGTCGACCACTTCGTGCGCGGCCTGGGCTTCGGCCAGCATCGACTGCGCGTGGCGATAGACGCTGTTGCCGACGTCGGTGACGGCGAAGCGACGGGTGGAACGCTGCAGCAGGCGGACGCCCAGGTCGGTCTCGAGCTGGCTGATGCGTCGGCTCAGGCGCGACTTGGGGATGCCCAGCGCGCGCTCGGCGGCCGCAAAGCCGCCGTGCTCGACCACCATGGCGAAGTAGTAGAGGTCGTTCAGGTCCTGCATGGCGATAATTCCAATTCCAGAACAGTTAGTGGTAGTTGACCAGCTTTATCCTACGTTTGCAACGGCCTAGATTGGCGTCCAACCCGGCACCCCCGCCGAATCTGCTGCAGAGGCCCGTCATGAAGCTGCTCCATCTCGACTCCAGCGCCCTGGGCGCAAATTCCATCACCCGCGAAATCAGCGCTGCCATCGTCAAGCGCTGGCAGGAATCCCACGCCGACCTGACGGTCGAATACCGTGACCTGGACGCCGACCCGATCCCGCACCTGACCGGCCGCGCCCTGGCCAAGGTCGACCAGGCCGAGGCGGATGCCAATGAAGCCGTGATCCAGCAGTTCCTCGATGCCGATGTAGTGGTGATTGGCACCCCGTTTTACAACTTCGGCATCCCCTCGACGCTGAAGGCATGGATCGACCGGGTCGCCGTCGCCGGCCGCACCTTCCGTTACACCGAGGCCGGCCCGGAAGGCCTGGCCGGTGGCAAGCGCGTGATCATCGCCAGCGGTCGCGGCGGCATCTACGGCGACGTCAGCCCGGCTGACTTCCAGGAGTCCTACCTGCGCCACGTGTTCGGCTTCCTCGGCGTGACCGAGCTGGAGATCGTCCGCGCCGAAGGCGTGGCCTACTCGGAGCAGCACCGCACCGACGCGCTGGCCGCTGCCCATGCGTCCATCCGTTCGCCTCTGGCACAGGCCGCCTGATAACCCCCTGGGACTCCCCTTCCCTGATTCAGGCTGTCTGACTAGGCGTTCCCGGCCCATCCCTCCCCGCTTGGGCCGCGGGAACGCGACGGGCCCGCATTGCGGGCCCGTTTTTTTTGGCGCTGCCCGCACTGCGGGCCGTGATCGCTCAGGTGATGCGTTCCTGACCACCCATGTACGGGCGAAGGATCTCCGGCACGGTGATCGAGCCGTCCTCGTTCTGGTAGTTCTCCATCACCGCGATCAGCGCGCGGCCGACCGCCACGCCCGAGCCGTTGAGGGTATGCACCAGCTCCGGCTTGCCCGTGGCCGGATTGCGCCAGCGCGCCTGCATGCGCCGCGCCTGGAAGGTCTCGCAGTTGGAGCACGAGGAAATCTCGCGGTAGGTGTCCTGCGACGGCAGCCAGACTTCGAGGTCGTAGGTCTTGGTCGCGGCAAAGCCCATGTCGCCGGTGCACAGCAGCACCCGGCGGTACGGCAGGCCGAGCTTCTCCAGCACTACCTCGGCACAGCGCGTCATGCGGTCGTGCTCGGCGTAGCTCTCTTCCGGCTGCGCGATGGTGACCAGCTCGACCTTTTCGAACTGGTGCTGGCGGATCATGCCGCGGGTATCACGGCCATGGCTGCCGGCTTCGGCGCGGAAACACATCGAGTGCGCAGTCATGCGCAACGGCATCGCGTCGGCTTCGACGATTTCGTCGCGGACGATGTTGGTCAGCGGCACTTCCGAGGTCGGGATCAGGTAGCGCTTGTGTGCGTTCTCGCCGTCACCGACCGACGTGGCGAACAGGTCGTCTTCGAACTTCGGCAACTGGCCGGTGCCGCGCATGCTGTCGGCGTTGACCAGCAGCGGCACGCTGGTTTCCTGGTAGCCGTGCTCGTTGGTGTGCAGGTCGAGCATGAACTGCGCCAGCGCGCGATGCAGGCGCGCAAGCTGCCCGCGCAACACGGTGAAGCGCGCGCCGCTGAGCTTGGCGGCGGTGTCGCCGTCGAGCCAGCCATTGCGTGCGCCCAGTTCGACGTGGTCCTTGACCGCAAAATCGAACGAGCGCGGCGTACCCCAGCGGTGCTGCTCGACGTTGTGGCTTTCGTCCTGGCCGGCCGGCACCGACTCGTGCGGCAGGTTGGGGATCGTCAGCGCGATGGCCTCGATCTCGCCGCGGATGGTTTCCAGGCGCGCCTCGCTGGCCTTGAGTTCGTCGCCGAAACCGGCGACCTCAGCCATCAGCGGCGCGACGTCCTCGCCCTTGGCCTTGGCCATGCCGATCGCCTTGGAACGCGTATTGCGCAGGTTCTGCAGCTCCTGGGTGCGGACCTGGATCTGCTTGCGCTCGGCTTCCAGCGCTTCCACCGCACTGGCGTCGAGGTCGTAGCCCCGGCTCTGGCGCAGGCGCTGCGCGAGTTCGGCGGGGTTTTGGCGCAACAGGTTCGGATCGAGCATGTCAGGGGGCGTTGGGTGATCGAGGTCGCGATTATCGCGTGTAACCGCGTCCCACCGCGACCGGTTGCCGAATCATTAACGCCGGGCTCGTCAGAATCGACTGAGAATCCCAGGCGAACGCCACATGTCCCTATCCGCTCCTGCGACACCGCATCCTTCGAAAGCAGGCTCCTGGCAGACTTCCCTGACCGACTGGCTGCCGGCCCGACGCTCGTTGTTGTGGGTGCTGATGGCATTCGTCGCGGGCCTGCTGCTGTTCGCGCTGGTGCTGGGGCTGGGTCGCGAGCGCGCCAGCGAATCGGGCGGGGCCACTCTGCCGACGGCTGCATCGCCGCAGTACGCCCCCCTGCCCGCTCCATTGCCTGCCGCCGGAGCCGACGGCGCCAGCCGCCTGGCCAAGCCGCCTGGGGCGGATGTTGCCGACGGCGACGAACAACCCCGACTGGTGGAGACCCGGCCGCCGGCGCCGCCTCCGACCCTGCAACAGGCTGCCCCGGCGCCCACAGCGGTGGCTACCAGCCGTCCGGAACCCGTCGCCGGGCAGACGCCTTCCCCACGTTATCCCGCGCAGGCGCTGCGCCGCGGCGAAAGCGGCACGGTCAACTTGCGAGTGGATATCGGTCCCGACGGCGTGCCTGCGCAGGTCAGCGTCGACGGCAGCAGTGGCTCGCGCTATCTCGATCGCGCCGCAGTCGACGCGGTACGCCGCTGGCGCTTCCGCCCGGCGATGAGCAATGGTCAGCCGGTCAGCGGCTCGGTGATCGTTCCGATCAGGTTCGACGCCCAGCGTTGACCCTCACGGGGTCAACGCCCGAAGTCAGGCGCTCGCGCCGCGACGCCGCATCAACGCGTATGCGATGCAGCAGCCGAACAGCAGTTCCAGCGGTGCGCGCGCGTACTCGAATCGCCAAAGCAGCGAATCGAAGGCGTTGGCCACAAGCACGATGCCCACGCACCCGGCCAGCGCCCAGAAGCTGGCAGTGGAAATGATGCCACCACGCCAGGCCAGGACCAGTTCGCGGATCACCAGGACAAACAGCGTCAGCAGCAGAAGCGAGCCGATCAGGCCCATGCCGACCAGCGCGTCGAGGTACGAGTTGTGCAGGTGTACATGGCGCTCGCCGGCCAGGTCCAGGTGCGCCGATGCGATCAGCGCAGGCGTGGAGTCCAGGCCCCAGCCGAGCCAGGGACGCTCCTTGAACTTCTGCACGCCCAGCTCGTAAAGGCGCACGCGAATGCCGATCGCCTTGTTGCCGGGAATGGTCGTGTCGATGGTCGAGGTGACATCAGTGCCTGGCGCGCGGCCGGTTGACGCCGGTGGCGCGACACGCCCCGGCAGCGCTGCGTCGCTGGGTGCCTTCGACGGCGCATGGCTTACGGGCGACGGATCAGTGGCCTGGGCGGGATTGGTCGGCGCGACTACCTGCGCCGCTTCCTCGGCTACGGGCAGCATGCGCTCGGCGCCAGCGAAACGGATCGCAAAGATGTCTCGCGCACCGAGCACGAGCAGGATCGACACCAGCGCCCCCAGCGCGATCGGCTGCCAGGGCAGCGTCCGGATTCCGCGCGGCCGCCGGGTCAGCCAATAGCCCAGGATCGCCAGCGGCGTGGCCGACAGGAAGGCCAGCCACGCCCCGCGTGACTGCGAAAACAGCAGCACGCAGAAACTCCCGGCGTAGGCGGCAAACCCCACGGCAAGCAGCCAGTTGCGGCGGCGACCAGGGCGGTGGTCGCGCCAGATGCCGATCAGCAGGCACAGCGCGAGCCAGCCGCCAACCGCTGCAAGCTGTCCGCTCAGGTTCTCGGGGATGCCGAAACGCGGCCGCATCTGCCCTTCCCAGATTGCCGGAAGCGCATGCCACGGCATGTGGTACAGCACGGCGACCAGCAGTCCCAGGACCATCAACCCCAGCAGCCCGGGGATGGCTCGCGGGCAGACCGAGAGCCACCAGCCGACCACGCAGGCGAACACACCCAGGCGCACCAGCTTGGCGGCAGTGGAAAGCTGGTCGGCGTAATCAATCTGGGGAACGACCGTGGTCGCATAGAGCGAGTGCACGATCAGGAAGGCGATGAACACCCCCAGCAAGCGCACGACCGGCAGGGCCGCAAGCTCGCGCCATGGGGTGCGGCCGGCGAAGAACATCGCCACCAGCGCCATCCCCGCCCCGAATTCCGGCCGCATGTACAGGTCGAAATCGGTCATGGCGAAGAACGCCAGGAAGCCCAGGCTGCACAACGCGACCCGCAGCAGCCGCGGGGTCACGTCGACCTCGGTCAGTGACGGCATGGGTTTCGACCTGCCACCACGACGGCCGGGCATGTCCGTGTCAAAAGTCTGGTGGGACACAAGCGTCGATTCGAGGGCACGGACAAGACATGCCTGAGTCTAATTCAGTGAGGCCCAGCCAGCCAGATGCCCGTATCGGCAGCGAGAGTGTCGAAGCCTGGGAACGAAGTTGCCACATTGGCAACGTCCCGGATCCGGACGTCCCCCACGGCCATCTGCGCCGCCACCGCGAAGCTCATGGCGATGCGGTGGTCGCCGTGGCTGTCGACCGTGCCGGGCCCGATCGGCCCGGGCACGATGGTCGCGCCGTCCGGATGCTCATCCACCTCGATACCGAGCGCCCGCAGGCCCTGCGCCATCGTGGCGATGCGGTCGGACTCCTTGACCCGCAGTTCGGCAGCATCGCGGATCGTGGTGCTGCCTTGCGCGCACGCGGCCGCCACGAACAGCGCCGGAAACTCGTCGATCATGTCTGGCGCCAGGTCGCCGGCGACCTCGATGCCGTGCAGCGGCGCGTGCCTGACGACCAGGTCGGCCACCGGTTCGCCGCCCTGCTGGCTGGCGTTCTCCTCGCGGATGTCCGCGCCCATGCGGCGCAGCGCGGTCAGCAGACCGGTCCGGCGCGGGTTCATGCCGACGGCCTGGAGACGAAGCTCCGAGCCGGGAATGATGCTGGCGGCCACCAGGAAGAATGCCGCAGAGGAAAAATCGGCGGGAACCGCGACATCCGCGGCGCGCAGGCGGTGGCCGCCTTGCAGGCGGGCGTAGCCCGGCGAAAACTCGATCGGCCAACCGAACGCAGCCAGCATGCGCTCGGTGTAGTCACGCGTCGGGTGCGGCTCGTGCACGATCGTCTCGCCGTCTGCGTACAGGCCGGCCAGCAACAGCGCCGACTTCACCTGGGCGCTGGCGACCGGCAACGTGTACTCGATGCCGTGCAGCGGTGCGCCCCCCTGGATTCGCAGCGGCGGCAAACCGTCGGCTTCCGATCCGATCACTGCGCCCATCTTCGCCAGCGGCTCGATCACGCGGCGCATCGGCCGCTTCGACAAGGAGGCATCGCCGACCAGCACGCTGTCGAACGCCTGCCCCGCCAGCACGCCGGCCAGCAGGCGCATGCCGGTGCCGGCATTGCCGCAGTCGAGCACGCCATCGCTGCCGCGCAGGCCATGCAGGCCGACGCCGTGGACGATGCGCTCGCTCGCGCTGGGCGTGAGGATGCGCACGCCAAGCTGCTCGAACACGCGCGCCGTGGCCCGCGTGTCCTCGCCTTCGAGGAAACCGCTGATGTGGGTCGTGCCTTCGGCCAGCGCGGCGAGCATGATCGCCCGGTGCGAGACCGACTTGTCGCCCGGGACACGGACGCTGCCACGCAGGGGCCGCCCGGCATGGGCGATCCAGTCCTGTCGCGTGGTGCCTGGAGTGGCGCCGGACATGTCGTCGGTTCCGGCGCTCATGCCAGCACCTCGTCTAGCGCCGCCAGCAGGCGGCGGTTCTCGTCGACCGTGCCGACAGTGATCCGCAGGCACTGCGGCAATCCGTAGCCGCCCATCGGCCGCAGGACCACACCGCGCGCCACCAGGTCGGCTTCGATCTGCACCGTGCGCGGGCCGAACTCGACCAGCAGGAAGTTGGTCTGCGAGGGATATACGCGCAGGCCACGCTGGCCCAGCTGCGCTGCCAGCGCCGCGCGCTGCTCGGCATTGCGCGCGCAGGCCATGTGCAAGTGCGCTTCATCGCCCAGCGCTGCTTCGCAGGCCGCAAGTGCCGGTCCGTTGACGTTGAAGCTCTCGCGCAGGCGTTCCATCACCGCGACCAGGCCGGGCGCACCGATCAGGTAGCCCACGCGCAGGCCAGCCAGTCCATAGGCCTTGCTGAAGGTGCGCGTCAGCACCAGGTTGGGATGCGCGCCGAGCAACGGCAGTGCACTGGCGGCATCGGCGTCGGCGTCGGCCATCTCCGCGTACGCCTCGTCCATCACCACGATGACTTCATCGGACACCTGCGCCAGGAACGCGGCAAGCGCCTGCCGGCCAAACCAGGTGCCGGTCGGATTGTTCGGATTGGCCAGGAAAACCAGTTTGGTCCTGGCCGTAATTGCCTTGGCGATCGCGTCGAGGTCATGTCCAAGCGGCATCACGCCGTCGTCGCCGGGCAGCGCATCAACCATCCGCAGGGTGGCGCCGGCGGCCTGGGTCGCCAGTGCGAACACGGCAAAGCCATACCGCGAGCAGACGACTTCATCGCAGGGGCCAGCGAACACCTGCCCCAGTTGCATCAGAAGTTCGTGCGAACCGTTGCCCAGAAGGATCTGCGCGCTGTCGACGCCATGCCTGGCCGCAAGCGCGCGCTTGAGATCGGCACCCAGCGGATCGGGATAACGGTGCAGCGCCTGGAGCTGGCCGACGATGGCGTCGCGTGCGGCCGGCGATGGGCCGTACGGATTCTCGTTGGAGCCCAGTTCGACCAGGTTGGCCTCACCGAAGCGCTTGCGCATCGCCACCAGGTCATGGCCCGGATCGTAGGCGCGCAGCCGCTGCACGCCCGCGCTGGCACGCGATGCGAACCACGCCTCGTCGAATGCGTGCCCGCCGAGTGCATGCCCGTCACGGCCGACCGCCTGGCTCATGCGATCGCCACCGGGTAGGAACCCAGCACCTTCACTTCCTGTGCGTACTCATCCAGCTCGTCCAGCGCGCGGCGCATCGCCTCGTCGTCGACATGACCGCCGACGTCGATGAAGAACGCGTACTGCCACAGACCGGTGTGGCCGGGACGGGACTCGATCCGGTTCATGCTCAGGCCGTGCCGGGCGAACGGCGCCAGCACGTGATGCAGCGCACCCGGCTGGTCCTTGATGAACACCAGAAGCGAGGTGCGGTCGTTGCCCGAGGTCGGGAACAGCTCGCGACCGAGCACGAGGAAGCGCGTGGTGTTGTCGGGACGGTCCTCGATCGGCCCGGCGATGGACTTGAGGCCATAGACGTTGGCCGCACTGATGCCGGCAATCGCGGCCGCGTCATCGGCACTGCGCGCCCGGCGCGCGGCCTCGGCGTTGCTGCCCACCGCGATCTTCTCGGCCTTGGGCAGGTACTGGCGCAGCCAGGCCTTGCACTGTGCGAACGACTGCGGGTGCGAGTAGACGCGCTCGATGTCCTCGATGCGGCCGCTGCGCGAGAGCAGGTGCTGGTGCACGCGCAGCTCGACTTCGCCGCAGATCTTCAGCTTCGAGGTCAGGAACATGTCCAGCGTCGACTGGATCGTGCCCTGGGTGGAGTTCTCCACCGGCACCACGCCGAAGTCGGCATGGCCGGCCTCCACTTCCTGGAACACTTCTTCGATGCTGCCCAATGGCAGGCCATGGATCGAGTGGCCGAAGTGCTTGTAGACCGCCTGCTGCGAATGCGTGCCTTCCGGGCCGAGGTAACCGATCTTCAACGGCTCCTGCTGCGCCAGGCAGGCCGACATGATCTCGCGGAACAAACGCACCAGCACTTCATCGTTGAGCGGGCCATCGTTGCGATCGACCACGCGGCGCAGCACCTGCGCCTCGCGCTCGGGGCGGTAGTAGTCCACGGCTGCGGCCAGCTTGCCCTTGGCCTTGCCGACCTGGTTGGCAAACTGGGCGCGCTCGGCGATCAACTGCTGGATGTGGCGGTCGATGCCGTCGATGCGCTCGCGCAGGGCGAGCAGGTCGGCCGGAATCGGCGCTGCGTGTGCCTCGGTGGCCGCGGTCTTGGCGACCTTGCCGGTTGCGGCCCTGGCCTTGGCCGGTGCCTTCTTCTTTGCCGCGGCTTTCACGGGGGTCTTCTTGCCACTGCTCATTCGATGTAAGCCTCGATTGCCTTAGTTGCTCCCTTCCCCGCCAGCGGGAGAAGGACTCGTGTTCGTCAGCCGTTGCGCTTCTGGAAGTCGCGCATGAAGGCAGCCAGCGCCTGCACGCCTTCTTCCGGCATCGCGTTGTAGATCGACGCGCGCATGCCGCCGAGCACGCGATGGCCCTTGAGCGAGATCATTCCGTCCTGCGCGGCCTGCTCGAGGAAGGCGGCGTCCAGCGACGGATCGTGCAGGAAGAACGGAATGTTCATGCGCGAGCGCGCAGCCACCGCGACGTCATTGCGATAGAAGCCACCGGAATGGTCGATCACGTCGTACAGCAGGCCGGCCTTGCGGGCGTTGCGGCGGGCGAACTCTTCCACGCCGCCCTCGGCCAGCATCCACTTGAACACCAGTCCGGCCAGGTACCAGTTCCAGGTCGGCGGCGTGTTGAGCATCGAGTCGCCCTTGAGGTGGGCGCGGTAGTCGAAGATTTCGGCACGCGGCTGGCCGGCACGCTCCAGCAGGTCACGGCGCACGATCACCACCGCGACCCCGACCGGGCCCAGGTTCTTCTGCGCGCCGCCATAGATCAGGCCGAAGCGCGACACGTCCAGCGGCTCGGACGCGATCGAGGAGCTGAAATCGGCAAACAGCGGTACATCGCCGACGTCGGGAATGTCGTGGAACTCGACGCCGTGGATGGTTTCGTTGGCGGTGTAGTGGACGTAGGCCGCGTCGGGCGAAAGCTTCCACGTATCGCGGCCGGGAATGTTGCGAAACCCGCCCGGTTCGCCATCGGCGGCCACGTTCACATCGCAGTACGGCCGCACCTGCTTCAGCGCGGTCTTGCCCCAGTGGCCGGTGACCACGTAGTCGACGCGTTGGCCCGGCGAGGTGAAGTTGAGCGCCATCAGCGCCTGCTGCGCCGTCGCCCCACCCTGCAGGAACAGCACCGCATAGTCGTCGGGGATCGACACCAGGCGGCGCAGGTCGGCTTCGGCCTGGGCCGCGACCTCCATGAATTCCGGGCCGCGATGGCTGAGCTCGACGATCGAAGCGCCCACGCCGTGCCAATCGATAAGCTCTTCCTGGGCCTGTCGCAGCACCGGCTCGGGCAGGGTCGCGGGGCCGGCGGCGAAATTGAAGGCGCGGGACATGAACGCTCCAGTCAGGAAGGGATGGTGGGGCTGGGCGGCCAAGTATGCCGCACTGCAACAGGTAGCGGATTCATGGTTTCCCGCGCAACTTTTCCCTCGCTGGCTCCCTCTATAGTCAGTGGACGGCGCGCTCCCCCCTGGCGCACCGACGCACCATCCGGAGTTGGACATGTCGCTGCGTGACGCACTGAATATCCCCTCATCGCAAATCACCGACGAATCGGTTTACCGCGAACGCCGGCAGTTCCTCACCGCGTTCGCCGCTCTGCCGGCCCTGGCCCTGCCCGGCTGCTCGGAGGCCCAGCCTCCGCCGCCGCCAAAAACGGCGATCACCCCGGCGCAGGCACGTTCGGGTTTTCGCACCGACGAGCCGCTGACGCGATTCGAGGACATCACCACCTACAACAACTTCTACGAGTTCGGCACCGGCAAGGCGGACCCGTCGAAGGCCGCGCGCACGCTGCGCACGCGTCCGTGGTCGGTCGCCGTCGGCGGCCATTGCGCCAAACCCGGCACAGTCTCGCTCGACGACCTGATCAAGGGCCTCACGCCCGAGGAGCGCGTCTACCGCCTGCGCTGTGTCGAAGGCTGGTCGATGGTGATCCCGTGGCTGGGCGTGCCGCTGGCTTCGGTGCTCAAGCGTTTCGAACCGACCTCGCAGGCCAAGTTCGTCGCCTTCACCACGCTGGCCGACCCCAAGCAGATGCCGGGCATCGCTTACCGCTCGATCGACTGGCCGTACCGGGAGGGGCTGCGCATCGACGAAGCCATGAACCCGTTGTCGCTGCTGGCCACCGGCATCTACGGCAAGCCGCTGCTGCAGCAGAACGGTGCGCCACTGCGACTGGTCACGCCGTGGAAGTACGGCTTCAAATCAATCAAGTCGATCGTCGCCATCGACTTCGTCGAGAAGATGCCCGAGACCGCCTGGCACGAACTCCAACCCAGCGAGTACGGCTTCTTCTCCAACGTCAATCCGAACGTCGACCATCCGCGCTGGAGCCAGAAGACCGAGCGCCGCATCGCCGGCACCACCAGCAAGCTCTTCGCCGAGCGCATCCCGACGCGCCTGTTCAATGGCTATGCCGACCAGGTGGCCGGCATGTACACCGGCCTCGACCTGAAGAAGTGGTTCTGAGGACGTGGCTGGCATGAAAGTGTGGCGACCCGGCCCGCGGGCCCTGTTCGCCAGCAAGGCCCTGGTGCACCTGCTGGCGCTGACGCCGGCGGCGATCCTGGCCTGGCAGATCCGCGACGAGTTCCTCACCGGCAGCGGTGGCCTCGGCGCGGACCCGGTGGCGGCCATCGAGCACCGGCTCGGCCTGTGGGCGTTGCGGTTCCTGATGATCACCCTGGCGATCACGCCGCTGCGGCAACTGACCAACCAGCCGGCGCTGCTGCGCTTCCGTCGCATGCTCGGGCTGTATGTCTTCGCCTATGCGACTCTGCACCTGACCGCCTACCTGGTGCTCGACCTGCGCGGCTACTGGGCGCAGATCTTCGAGGAGATCGTCAAGCGCCCCTACATCACCGTCGGATTCGCCGCATGGCTGTTGCTGCTGCCGCTGGCGATCACTTCGACCCAGGCGGCGATCCGCAGGCTCGGCCGCAACTGGGCCCGACTGCACCAGCTGGTCTACGTCATCGCCGTGCTGGCGGTGCTGCACTTCTGGTGGCTGGTGAAGTCCGACATCCGCGAACCGGCGCTGTACGCCGGCATCCTGGCAGTGCTGCTGGGCTGGCGCGGGTGGAAGAAGCTGCGGGCGATCAACGCGCGCCGTACAGCAACAGCAGGCTGAGCGCGGCTGCGATCAGCAGTGCCGCCAGCAGCAGCCACGGCATGCGCCGCACCGACTGCGGCAACGTCGACGGAGCCCGCGGCTCCTCCACCGGCACAGGCCGGGACGGTGCCGGCGCGGACGCTTCGACGCCAGCGATGCGCTGCACCGGGGCCTCGACGACGAAGCGGTGCTGGTTGCCGAACACGACCTGGTCACCCGGCTGCAGCAGTGCATGGCGCACCGGCCGGCCGTTGACGATGGTGCCTTCCACCGAGCCCAGGTCGCGCAGCACCACGCCATCGGCGTGCGCCTCCAGGCGGGCATGGCGGTCGACGAACGTGGCTTCGTTGATGCGGATGTCGCACTCGCCGGCGCGGCCGACGGTGCGCGGCCGGTCAAGCGTGAAGCTGCGGCCATGGTGCGGGCCACCCACGCCGCGCAGCAGCATGCGGGTGTCGGCGCCGCCGGAGAATCCGTAGTCGACCGGTGCGGGCAGCGGGTCGGCCGCCAGCAGCAACAGCTCGATGCCGTCGACGAAGATCGCGTCGCCGACGCGCAGCATCGCCATCCGCCGCACCGGGCGGCCGTTGACGTGAAGGCCGCGTGCGCCTTCACGCACCTGCAGCCACACGCCGCGGCGGTCCACGCAGAACTGCACCAGGGCAGCATCGATCGAACCCGGGCGCAGCGCGCCCTGGCTGTCGTAGCCAATGGCATGCACGCCCGGGCTCAGCGCCAGGTCGGCATGTTCTCGGTTCTGGAATCGCAGTCTTAGGGAATTCACGCCCGCGCAATCTAGCATGCGTCACACACTTGGAAGCAGGGGGGCGTGCCCGCACAATACCGGCACTTCGGAGGACCAGACATGTCGAACATCGATATCCACCACGCCCATTCGCTCTCGCCCGAGCAGGCCCGCCAGGCCGTGCAGGAAGTGGCCGAGAAACTGTCCGAGCGTTTCGGCATGGAGTACGCCTGGGCCGGCGACGTCCTCAACTTCAACCGCAGCGGCGTCGACGGCCACATCGCGCTGGAGCCAGAAGAACTTCACGTGACGGCGAAGCTGGGCTTCCTGCTGAGCACGATGAAAGGCCCGATCGAGGCCGAGATCAAGCGCGTACTCGACGAGCGCTTCGCCTGAGGCTCCGCGCGGTTAGGCTATCTGGCCGCGGAACGGGTCCGGCTCGCCTGCGAACAGGCGCCTGGACACCGCGCGTTCGTCCTCCTCGATCTCGGCGATGAAGCTGCGCACATCGCCCAGCTTCGAGAAGGCTTCGAAGCCACGTTCCAGGAACCCCTGCAGCTCCGAGACGCCGGCCGCCTTCGCCGGGCCGTGCGAAAGCTTGAGCAGCATCGAGATGCCCGGCAGTCGCAACGCACTGCCCAGCCCCAGGCCGACACGGGCGATCAGGTCGATCTGGTGCGATCGCAACCGCGGCAGTCCCGCCTCGCGGTAAGCCCGCGCATACAGTTCGGCGTCGAGCTTGCGCCGCTGCCCGCCGACCTTCTGCAGGACCCCGGCCATGCGCAGGTCGAAGGCATGGGTCAGCAGCCCCAGCTCGATCGCATCGGCCACCGTCTCCAGCAGGCCGGTCGGCAGCAGGCGCTGCATCATCGGCAGGACCTTGGCGATGTCGGCATCGCGGCGACTGAAATCGTGGTCGTTGTAGACGTCACTCAGGAAGAACTGGGCCGCCGGGCGGCGCCGGGGGTCGCTGAGGAAGCGATCGAAGCTGGCCTCCAGCCGCCGCGCCTGCCAACGCCGGACTTCGGGCAGCCAGCGCAGGCGGTTGCGAGGCTCCTGTCCCGGGTCGTGCAGCGCATGGTGCTCGCGCAGCAGCCACTGCAGCCTTTGCGCCAGCGGGCGACGACGATGGCTGCCTTGGGGCGTATGCGGGGACATCGGGGCTGATCATACCCGGCCCCCGGAACCGTAGGAGCGAGCTTGCTCGCGACACCGGGCCGGGGCGGCTTCGCGAGCAAGCTCGCTCCTACGAACCCGGATACACTCGGGTCATTCCCGCGACGCGTGCCTCCATGCTGTCAGTCCACTCCGCCCGGCACCGGCCGCGCAACCATACCGATGGCAGTCCCAGCAAGATTGGGCTTGCGGTCGCCGGCGGCGGCCCGATCGGCGGCATGTACGAGCTGGGCGCCCTGCGTGCGCTCGACGAAGCGCTCGACGGCCTCGACCTGACCCGTCTCGACAGCTATGTGGGCGTCAGCAGCGGCGCGTTCCTCGCCGCCGGGCTGGCCAACCGCATGGATACCGCGCAGATGTGCCGGATCTTCATCACCGGCGACAGCGACGACGTGCAATTCCGGCCCGAGACCTTCCTGCGCCCGGCGATTTTCGAGTACCTGCGCCGTGCCGCCGGCCTGCCGCGCCTGGCCGCGCAGTGGGGCCAGGACATGCTCTTCTCGGGCAAGGAAGCGCGCTGGTCGGACCTGTTGATGCGCTTCGGCGGCCTGGTGCCGACCGGGCTGTTCGACAATGCCCGCGTCGAGGAATTCCTGCGCGATGTCTTCACCCGGCGCGGGCGCAGCAATGACTTCCGCGACCTCGATGCCACGCTCTACGTCATATCGGTTGACCTCGACAGCGGCGAAGTCGTGCGCTTCGGCGGCGAAGGCTGGCGCGACGTGCCGATCTCCACCGCGGTCCAGGCCAGTGCCGCCCTGCCCGGCCTGTACCCGCCGGTCGAGGTTCGCGGTCGCCACTTCGTCGATGGTGCACTGCGCCGGACCATGAACGCCTCGGTCCTGCTCGAGCGCGGCATCGACCTGCTCATCGGCATCAATCCGCTGGTGCCCTTCAACAAGGGCGATGCCGGCGTCGCCGTCAGCCGCGAGCGCAGCCTGGCCGCCGGCGGGTTACCGGCCGTGCTGTCGCAGACCTTCCGCACGCTGCTGCAGTCGCGCATGCAGGTCGGCCTGGCCCGCTATGCCCAGCAATACCCGGACATCGACCAGCTCATCTTCGAACCCAATGCCCAGGACGGCGAGCTGTTCTTCACCAACGCCTTCAGTTTCTCGGCACGCCGGCGCATCTGCGAGATCGCCTACCGCAACACCCTGGCCGACCTGCATCGCCGCGCCGACACCCTCGGCCCGCAACTGGCCGCGCATGGCATCCGCCTGCGCACCGACCTGATCGCCGACAGCGAGCGCTCGATCCTCGACGGCCTGGACGTGCCGACCCGCCACACCGAAACCACCGCCCGCCTCGAGCGCGCCCTGGACGATGTCGGCCGCCTGGTGGCCGCACGCCGCCGGCGTTGAGGTCGTCGCCAGCGCTGGTGTGAAAGCTCTAGAGCGCGGGGCGATGGTGGGGGCACATCAGCCACTCCCACCGAGGGAACCCGCATGGCGAAGTTCAAGAAGGCGGCCAAGAAGGCCAGCACCGGTCGCGGCAAGACCAGCAAGGCCGATGCACAGAAGGAAGCCGAGCAGCTCTCGCGCAGCCTGAGCGAGTCGGCGCAGCAGATCTGGCTGGCCGGCGTGGGCGCGTTCTCGCGCGCACAGGCCGAGGGCACCAAGTTGTTCGATGCCCTGATCAAGGAGGGCATGAGCCTGGAGCAGACCGCGCGCAAGTTCGCCGGCGGCCAGGCCGAGGTCGTCCGCGACGTCGTCGAGTCCAGGGTCGGCCAGGCCCGCGACCGTGCCGCCGACACCTGGGACCGGCTCGAGAAGGTGTTCGAAGATCGCGTCAACCGCGCCCTGATCAAGCTCGGCGTGCCGGGCCGCGACGACCTCACCGAGCTCAGCCGCAAGGTCGATGCGCTGACCGCCGAGCTGCGCCGCCAGGGCGGCAAGCCGGCCACCGCACGCAAGGCACCGGCCGCGAAGAAGGTCGCCAAGGCACCGGCAAAGCGCAAGCCGCGCAAGGCCGCCGCCTCCTGATATCCGGCTTGAGCTGCACCGCATTACCGCGCGGCTGATCGCCGCGCGGACAACCTAAGCCCGCCAGTTCGCGCTTCCGTATGCTCCCCTCCCCTTACGGTTTCGGACTGGCGGGCTTTCTCTTGATCGGCGCCACACGAGTTGGCGTGAAGCTGGCGTATATTCGCGGGCCCTGAACCAACAGAGTTGCGCATGCTGGCCGGCTTTTCCCCGTTGATTGCGACCGTCGTCGTCGTCCTTTCCGGCGCCCTGGCGACGGGCTACCTGTGGCTGGTCCGGCAACGCCAGGCGGAAACCCGTGCCGGCATCGAGGCACTGGCCGCGATGCGCTGGCGCGAGTTCTCGCGTCTGGTGATCGAGGCCCTGCACGCGCGTGGCTTCGTCGCCGAATCGGTCGAGAAGACGCTGGAAAGCGGCCCCCAGGCCGAGATCCGCCTGAGCCGCGAAGGCCGCACCTGGCTGCTGGCTTGCAAGCAGGCCGGCGCCCGCTCCCGCCTTGCCGCGGCAAGCGTGCGTGAACTGACCGAAGCCGTGCGCCTCACTGGCGCCGCCGGCGGCATCCTCGCCACCCCGGCCAATATTGATGCCGGCGCACGCAAGCTGGCGGGCGACCTTGATCTCTACGACGGCACGGCGCTGTGGGCACTGGTCAGCCAGATGCTGCCGTCGTCCCTGCGCGAGGACCTGACCGCCAACGCGCGCAAGCGCAGCGTCCGCGAGATCGCCATGGCCTGGGGTGGCGCCGCCGTGCTCGGCCTGCTTGCAGGCTTCATCCCCGCCCTGATGCAGGGCAAGCCCGAATCCGAAGCGGTCGCCGCCCCCGTGGCGGCGCAGCGCCCCGCCACCACCGCGCCTGCTACGTTGCCCGCCGACCGCGCCCTGACCGCCGCCGCACCGGCCGATCCCAACCGCGAGCAGTTCGAGCGTGGCGAAGTCATCCACGCCATCTCCGCCCTGCCGTGGGTCGAGCGCGTGCTGTGGTCGACCTCGTCGACGCTGGTCATCCAGCAGCGCGAGGACGTCGAGCAGCTGCACGTGCAGGAAGTCTGCGCGGTGCTCAGCCGCTATGACTCACTGCGAGCCTCGCGCCTGCAGCTGCAGCCGCCGGCGGGAAGCCAGCGGACGGTGCGGTTCCTGCAGTGCAGCAGCTACTGAGGGCGGGCAGCTACCAGTGCACCCCGCGCATCAACGATGCGAACGCGATCTGCTCGTTGCTCGGCTTGACCTCGCCGCGTAGTGCCTGCTTGTCGCCGCGCGCGGCCGCCGAATCCGGGAACAGCTCGAACGCGGTGCTCATGATCACCTCGTAAGCCTTCGGCGCCAGTGCGTTGAGCACGGAGGCGGTGATGCCAAGGCGCGTGGCGATCCGGCTGGGGCGTTCGATGATCCCCTTCACCACCAGGTCGGCGGCCTCTTCCGGGGTCAACGTCGGCACCGAGTCGTACATCTTGGTCGGCGCGATCATCGGCGTCTTCACCAGCGGCATGTTGATCGTGGTGAAGCAGATCCCCTTGCCCGACAGCTCGCCCTGTGCGCAACGGCTCCACGCATCGAGCGCCGCCTTGGAGGCGACGTAGGCCGAGAAGCGTGGCGAGTTGGCCAGCACGCCGATCGAGCTGATGTTGATGATGTGGCCCTTGCGGCGTTGGACCATGCCCGGCATGAGGCCCATGATCAGGCGCAGGCTGCCGAAGTAATTCAGCTGCATGGTCCGCTCGAAGTCGTGGAAGCGGTCGTAGCTGAGCTCGATCGAGCGACGGATCGAGCGGCCGGCGTTGTTGACGAGCACATCGACCTTGCCGTGCTCCTCGAGCACGGTCTTCACCAGGCGGTCGCAATCGTCCATGTCGGCCAGGTCGGCGGTGTAGGCGAAGACCTTGCCGCCGGCGGCCCGCATCTCGTCGCGCGCCTTGAACAGCTCGCCCTCGCCACGCGCCACGATCACCGTGATCGCGCCGGCCTCGGCCACACGCTGCGCGGTCGCCAGGCCGATGCCCGACGAACCGCCGGTGATGACCACGACCTTGTTGCGGACCTTGCCCTTGAGGGTGCGGTCGACGAACAGGTCCGGGTCGAGGTGGCGCTCCCAGTAATCCCACAGGCGCCAGGCGTAGCCTTCCAGCGGCGGCACCTGGATGCCACTGCCCTTGAGTGCACGCTCGGCCTCGCGGTTGTCGAAGCGCGTGGGATAGGTCAGGAACTTCAGCGTCGCCTTCGGCACCTTGAAGTCGCGCAGCAGCATGCCGACGAAGCGCCGCACCGGCGGCAGGTTGCCGACCATGCCGCGCACGCTGCCGGGGATGAAGGCGAACATGCGCGCATCGATGCGCATGGTCATTTCCGGCGAATGGCCGGCACGGGCGAAGGTGTTGAGCACCTCGCCCACGCGCATGGGTTCCGGATCGGTCAGATGGAAGCAGTGGCCGTCCAGGCGCGGCTTGTGCGCGATGTGGTCCATCGCATCGACGACGAAATCCACCGGCACGATGTTGATGCGCCCGCCTTCCAGGCCGAGCATCGGCATCCACGGCGGCAGCATTTCGCGCAGCTTCTTGAGGAAGGTGAAGAAGTAGTAAGGCCCGTCGATCTTGTCCATCTCGCCGGTCTGCGAGTGGCCCACCACCATGCCCGGGCGGTAGATGCGCCACTTGATCCGGGTTTCCCTGCGTACCAGCCCTTCCGATTCGTGCTTGGTGCGCAGGTATGGATCATCCAGCCCTTCGGCCTCTTCGAACATGTCCTCGCGGAACACGCCCTGGTACAGGCCCGCGGCGGCGATTGAACTGGTGTGGTGGAACACCTCGGCTTTGAGCGCGACAGCCAGGTCGAGCGCATTCTGCGTGCCGTCGATGTTGGCCGCACGTTGCGACTCCGCATTGGCGGTGAGGTCGTAGATCGCGGCGAGGTGGAAGAAGTGCTTGACCTTGCCGCTCAGCGTGCGCAACTGCGCGGCGCTGACACCGCACTTTGGCTCGGTCATGTCGCCATCGACCAGGACCACGCGCTTGCTGTCCCAGCCCATCTTCTTGGCGATCGCTTCGAGCTTCTTGTGCGAGTCCTTGCGCACCAGCACGTAGACGGTGCCCTTGCGCTTGAGCAGCTTGCTGACGAGAAAGCGTCCGATGAAGCCCGTCGCGCCGGTGACGAAATAACTCATGTCCCACTCCCTGACCTTGAGCATGCCGCGTGGCGGCGTAATGGGCCTACGTTGCCAGAGCCGGTGGCGCGCGACAATTCCCGGGCGTATTGACCACCCCTGCGGTGCGTGCGGTAATGCCGACACCATCTTGGCCGCCGGGAGGGGCGACCCATGTCCGATCTGCACACTGATTTCGAGCAAGCCGCCAAGGATGTGAAGACGCTGTCCGACCGCCCCGACAACGAGACGCTGCTGCGCCTGTACGCGCTGTACAAGCAAGGCTCCGAAGGGGATGTCAGCGGGCCCAAGCCGGGCTTCTTCGACTTCGTCGGCACGGCCAAGTACGAGGCCTGGGCCAAGCTCAAGGGCACCGGCAGCGACGAGGCCAAGAAGAAATACATCGACCTGGTGAAAAGGCTGCGGTCCTGATCTTCACCCTGCACTCACGCGCGCCGCGTCGCGCCCCCGCCGCCCCCCGAGCGAACTGATGGCGACCAGTTGATGGCGAAGCAGACCCGCCAGCGCATCCTCGAGAGCGCGTTGACCATGTTCAACGCGCTGGGCGAGCCCAATGTCACCACCAACCATATCGCCGACGAGCTGGAGATCAGCCCGGGCAATCTGTACTACCACTTCCGCAACAAGGACGACATCATCGAGCAGCTGTTCGCGCGCTTCGAGGAGCGCATGGACGCCGCGCTGGCCGCGCCGGAAGGACGACTGCCCGGGCTCGAGGACATCTGGTTGCAGTTGCACCTGGTGTTCGAGTGCATCTGGGACTACCGCTTCCTGCATCGCGACCTGGTCGAGATCCTCAGCCGCAACCGTCGCCTGCGCCTGCGCTTCGCCCGCATCCTGCGCCGCGCCGACGAGCAGGCACACACCGTCATGCGCGGCCTGGTGCAGGCCGGGATCATGCGTGCCTCGAAAGACGAAGTGGCCGCCACCGCGACCAACGTGCTGGTGATCGCCACGTTCTGGCTGAACTATGCCGCCGCGCGCGGCGACAAGGACGAACACGCGGCGATCCGCGACGGCATCGTGCAGGTGATGATGCTGCTGGCGCCGTTCCTGCGCGACGCCGAGCGGGTGCATCTCAATACACTGACGCGGGCCTACCTGGACTGATTGCCCCGCCCTGTTCCGCGGTGTCCGTCATCCCCGCGAAGGCGGGGACCCAGCGACTTCAGGCCGCCCGCTTCGCCGGCTTGCGCACGCCCTTCTGGCGAACGGTACGCTTCGCCTTCGGCGCCGCCTTCTGCTTCAACCCCAGCTTGTCGAGCACTGGCGCCAGCCGCGCCTCGACCTCGCTGCTGAACTGCACGACGCAAGGCTCGACCTGGCGCACGCGCGCGCCGGCACTGCCGGCCAGCTCCTGCACGCGACGCTGCAACGCGTCCAACCGGGCCACGGCCCGTGCAGGCGCCACCAGCGCTTCGCGTCGGGACACCGCCACCAGGCCGAGGCCGGCCAGCCAGACGTGACGCAGCGTGGTCTTGCTCGCTGCATTGGATTTGCGCTTGGCAGCCGCCATCGGTAACTCCACATCCGGACGGGGCGCCCGGCTTTCGCGCTCACTTTCGTGGCGACTGATCGAGCAAACACACTAGGTCCTAGTCCCGAGTGGGGGCTTGCCAGATTCCGGCCCCAGGCGAGATGCTGCCCATCCCGACCCGCCGACAAGGACCGCAGATGGCCGCCAAATCCAGCTGGGCAGCGTTTCCACACGACGCCAAGGGCTTCACCTATGCCGGTGACGCGCTCAAGAAGGCCTGGCCGAAGCTGCACGCCGGCGACAACGAGCCGTACCCGGACAGCAAGCGCGCCGCGGCCCTGATCGCCGCCGCCGGCAAGACCGCGCCCAAGGGACTCGATGCCGATGCGCTCGCCGACGCGCTGCAGGACGCCTGGCGCAAATTCCATCATGGCGACTTCAAGGCGGCCTTCGACGCGGGCGAAGCGCTCGGTCCGGTCGGTGCATCCGTCGCGGTGAAGGCCATCGGTATCCATGCCACTTACCTGGTCGATGACGACGCCGAAAAACTCAAGCGCTTCGAGCAGGCGGCAAAGATCGCGGAGAACGCGGTGAAGGCCCTGCCCGACGAAGCCAACAGCCACTATCGCCATGCCTTCGCACTGGGTCGCTACAGCCAGGGGCTGAGCATCGCCAAGGCACTCAAGGCCGGCATCGCCGGCAAGGTACGCGGCGCCCTCGACAAGACTCTGGAGCAGTCACCCAAGCATGCCGAGGCGCATACGGCGATGGCGCTGTACCACGCCGAGATCATCGGCAAGGTCGGCAGCATGATTGGTGGCCTGACCTATGGCGCCAAATCGGCCGAAGCCGAAAAACACATCAAGACGGCGCTGAAGCTGACGCCCGATTCGCCCATCGCCCATATCGAGCACGGAAACGTGCTGATGCTGTTGCATGGCGACAAGCAGGAAGACGCGGCAGCCGCGGCCTACGAGAAAGCCGCCAAGCTCAAGCCGATCGATGCGATGGAAGCGTTGGATGCGGCGTTTGCCGCGTCACAACTGGAGTAGCGCCGCGCGGCCTTCAGTGGCCCCACATCGCCAGCAAGCCACGCTCGCGCGCGATCCGCGCCAGCTCGCCAACGGTGCGCGCGCCGAGCTTTTCCATCAGGTTGGCGCGGTGGCGGTACAGCGTCTTCACGCTGATGCCCAACTCGCTGGCGATGGCCTTGGGCGGCAGGTCCGACAGCAGCCCGCGCAGGGTTTCCACTTCGCGTGGCGTCAGTCGCGACGCGACCGGCCGGTGGACAGTGGCATTGAGGTCGCTGCTGAGCACCACTTCTCCCTGCATGACCCGGTCGAGCACGCCGACCAGCTCATCCACCGCGGCGGCCTTGGTCACGTAACCATGCGCGCCCAGGTCCAAGGCCCGCAGGACCAGCCCGGGGTCGTCATGCATGCTCAGTACCACCCGGCGCACGTTCGGCACGACCGCGGCCAGCTGCCCGAGCAGGGTCAGGCCGCTGTTGCCGGCGCTCAGGCTCAGATCGAGCACGGCGATGTCCGGGGAATGGGTACGCGCAGCCGCAACCGCGTCGGCGACCGTCGACGCCTCCGCCAGGACTTCATACCCTTCCGTGTTTTCAAAGAGGCGCTTGAAGCCCTCTCGGACGATTGCGTGATCGTCGACTAGCAATACCCTGACCATAGACACTAGTCTGACAGCCCCAGCCGACGGCGGGTTAGAAAAAGTCTCCATCCCGGCGTATGGAGACGGGGTACCCTGCCTGCCGATGCATCAGAACCTCCTCACTTCCGACCCACCACGCATGCCTAACCGATCGTCGCCCACTTCGCCCAGCCTGGGCGGCACGTTGCGCGAGACGGGCCTGGGCGTGCTGGCGATGGTTGCGATGGCGGCAATATATATGCCGCTGGGGCTTTTCAGCTTCTTCCACTGGATGGTCGCCAGCGGCGTCCTGTTCACGGCCCTGTGGTGCATGCCCAGGCGCTCGTGGCCCTGGTTGTTCGCAGGCGCGATCCTGGCGCGCATCATCAACGGCGCACTCATGAGCGCCTCATCAGGCGACCCTGGCACCTTCCTGCAGTACTGGCCCGGCCCGCTGCAGTTCGTGCTCGGCAATCTGCTTGAGCCGTTCATGATCGCCACCGGCGTCTTGTTGCTGCAGCACTGGCGGGTGTTTCCCAAGGACCCGATGAGCCTGGATTCCATGGCCCGGCTCCACTTGGCCACTGCAGTCTCCGCGCTGGCGGTGGCGAGCAAGGACGTTGCCTACGTGCTGGTGGACGGCCGGATCGGCGACGTGCCCCTGGACCGCCTCGGCGACCTGGCACCGATGATGGGGCCCAGCATATGGACGCTGCTGGCCGCCTTCATCCTGAAGGACTTCCTCAGCAACTTCATCGGCTGCATCCTGATCGCGCCGCTGGGCGCGTGGATCTCGCTTCCCGCGCACTATTCACCATCAAAACCCATCATAAGCAGCGCCATCCGCTATTTGTTGCCGACAATGGCGCTGTACCTGGTGCTGAGCCTGAGCCGACCCGGCAGCAACCTGGGCGAACTATTGAGGTTGCTGCTGATGGTCGCCGTGGTCGTATTCGCGTTGCGTCACGGCTGGCGTGGCGCAGCCATCTCGGTACTGGTGGCCAGCATCGCAATCGCGGTCGAGGAGCATGTCGGCCTGCCTGTCTACACCCCGATCCGATTGCAGATCTTCGTCGCCATCACCGGCGCCATGGCGTTGCTGTTCGGCGTCACCGTCGATGACATGCGCCGCGGCGTCGCCCTGCTCCGCCAAGCCAATGCCGAGGCCGCGGCCCTGACCGCAAAACTACACGCCTCGGCACTGCGCAACCTGCAGGCGGAAGAACGCGAACGCCGGCGCCTGGCCGCCGACCTGCACGACGAATTCGGACAGAACCTGACGGCACTGCAGACGCACCTCAAACTGGCCCAGCGGGACTTCATCGAGAGCGGACGGACCGCCGTCGTCGACAACCTGCTCGAACTGACCCGCAACATGCGCCGCAACATCGGCTCGGTGCTCGAGTCACTGCGCCCGGCGGCGCTCGACGAACTGGGCCTGTACGCATCGATCGAGCGCGGCCAGATCCGTCGTCTGGTCGAGGAAGCCGGCCTGGAGTTCGACGCCCACCTGGAAGGCGACGCCCGCCTGCTGTCGATGCTGGCCCCGGTGCACCGTCACGCCGCCTACCGCGTCGTGCAGGAGGCCGTGACGAACGTCGTACGCCACGCCCGCGCCAGCCGCTGCGAAGTGCGCCTGCGCATCAACCTGCGCAACGACGCGCTGTGGTTGTTCATCCATGTCCGCGATGATGGCATTGGCGGCGCGGACGGCATGCGCGCGAACCATGGGTTGACCAACATCTTCGACCGCGTGGTGGCGTTGAGCGGCTCGATGAAGATGGCCGACATGCATCCGGGGCTGAGGCTGCATACCTTGATCCGGCAGCCGTTTGCGGAGTTTGAGTGAGCGCACTGGCTGCGAGCATCGAAAACGTCGCATGACCTGGGACTGGAACTGGTTCACGCCGCTGGGGCACGTCGCGGTGGTATGGCCGTTGACGATCGCGACCGCTGCCTTGCTGATTGTTCGTGCAGGCGGGAGGACGTCGCTTGCCGGTGTTTCGACCTGGCTTGGCGCAATGGCCCTGGCGTCACTGCTGGTGGCCGCGAGCAAGGTTGCCTTCTACGGCTGGGGCACCGGAATCCGCGAATGGAACCTCACCTGCTTCAGCGGGCATAGCGTGCTGGCGATGGGGTTCTGGCCGGTGGCGCTGGCCTTGCTGGTTCCAACGAGATTGCGACGCTCACGCCACATCGCGTACGCGCTTGGCGCCCTGATTGGCGTGCTCGTGGGAGTATCCAGAGTCAAGCTCAACGCCCATCCGACGTCGGAAGTGGTGGCTGGACTCGCGCTCGGGCTGCTCGTTGCGTCGCTGTCGTTGAAGGCATTGGCAGCAACGCACCTGGGGGCGAAGCAAGTGGCACTCGCCACCACACTGACCGTGATTGTCAGCATCTGGATCGGAGTCCACCTGCCCAACCTGCAAACCGAGCACTGGCTTGGAAGGCTTGGGGCAAGCCTTGCCGGCAACGAAAAGCCGGTGCATCGCCAATCGTGGCTGAAGGACGAGGCTGCCGGCAGGCATTCTGAGTAACCTGCCAAACCCGTCATTCCCGCGCAGGCGGGAATCCAGGGACGTTGGCGGCAGAATCTAGAACGCGGGCGACTGATGCCAGCGCCACGCCGCCTCGATAATCGACTCGATTGTTTCATGGGCCGGCACCCAACCAAGCTCGCTACGCGCTTTGTGACTGGCTGCGACCAGGACCGCAGGGTCACCCGTGCGACGAGGCGCTACCTCGAACGGAACTTCGCGCCCTGTGACCCGGGCTGCAGCTTCAATGACCTGCCTGACGGAAAAACCATTCCCGTTTCCAAGATTGAACGCGTGCGCGCCTTCATGCCTGTCCATGTACTCCAGCGCCAGCTCATGAGCCTGCGCCAGATCATCGACGTGGACATAGTCACGGACGCAGGTGCCATCGGACGTCCGATAGTCGTCCCCGAAGACCTTCAGACCAGGCCCTTGCCTGAGAACGGCCTTCAGGACATTGGGGATCAGATGGGTCTCGGGTTGGTGCGACTCACCGATCTCGCCGTCCGGGGACGCACCCGCCGCATTGAAGTAGCGCAAAGACACGGAGCGGAGCCCGTAGGCGTGCGCCGCATCCGAGAGGATGCGTTCGACCATGAGCTTGCTGGCGCCGTAGGGGTTGATCGGCTGCTTGGGATGCGTCTCATCGATGGTTGCCGATACCGGCTCACCGAAGATCGCGGCCGTCGAAGAAAAGACCAGGCGATCGACACCATTGCGACGCATCGCCTCAAGCAGGTTCAGCGTACCCACAACGTTGTTCGCGTAGTAGTCGTACGGGCGCGCCACCGACTCGCCAACCAGCGAGCGCGCGCAAAAATGCAACACCGCATCGAACCGGGCGCTGGAGAAGACATTGTCCAGCGAAGACTGGTCGAGGAGATCGGCTTCGATCAGCCCGCCCCATTGCACCGCTTCACGGTGACCGGTTGCCAGGTTGTCGAGCACAGTCACTGCATAGCCGCGCGTGGCCAGCCACTTGGCCATATGGCTGCCGATGTAGCCGGCGCCGCCGCAGATCAGAACTGTCTTACCCATGCACACCTTCTCAGTCTCGACGAAGCTCAACGCGAACCTGACTCCTCGTTGGCCCCGGCACTTCGAGGCCAATCACCCAAAAGACACGCCACCACTACCGGTGCCCGAACGGACAGTTACTCGACTTCTGGCTTCCGCAGGAGTACCTGCGCAAAGGAAGTGAAAGCGGGAACCGGGTTTCTTGCCAGATACTCAGCCACCGCCTTCGAAATCTTGAAGCCGAACGGAACTCTCTCGTAATAGCGCATGGCACCAAAGAAGCCCTTGTAGCTGACAACTTCATAGCCGATGGACTGGAACTTAGAGATCTGCGACTTCGTTGGGCCGTAGCACCAGCTGTAGTAGGCCGGAAACTTCGCCCTCCTCACCTTATCTCGCGGCGAGAACACGTCCAGCGCAGCACCAGCAAGACGCTCCGGCGCGAACCTATTTATGAGGAAAGGTGGAGCAAAAAGAGTGGGAAAGTAGTGAAACGCATATCCGCCAGGCGCAAGCAGATCAAATACGTTCTGATGAAAGTCCTTGCCACTCTCGACGTGCTCGGCGAGCATCTTGGTAAAGACAAAGTCGAACCGCTCACCAGGCAACTCAGCTTTGTTGCAGATATTCGCGCAAACAGTCTTGTAACCAGACGGAGCCTTATCCATCTCGTGCTGGGAAATATCGAGAAGCGTGTACTTCAAGCGATGCCGCTCAATGAAGTCCAGTTCGACAGCAGGGTTCGCGCCGCCGCCAACTTCGCACACACTCGACACGCCCAAGTTAACCAGATTCTCATGCAGCACCTTGGGATACGCCCCCCAGGCCAGCTCCGAGGACTCAAACTCAACAAAACTATTCACGACATCCCCTTTCATTGCATTGACACCCTAGCGCCGGAATCTTCGACGGATCGCGAAGAAGACTCCATTAGGAACCAGAACCGAAACGAACATACGCAAAGATCGACTGAAACTGTGAGTCTTACCCACGCTCCGGAATATCAGCCTATCCACCAGTCGATCCAGGGCCAAGATCGAATCCGAACTGATCTTGGCGTCCTCCGAAATCTTGAATGCAAGCAGGCTCTCTTCGTTGCCAGTATGGCTAGCATCCTGCCCCACTCCGATGTTCTCGCTCAGATTGATGCCGGGCGAAAGCGCAACGCCGTCCTGGTCCCAGATCGTCAAGTTCCACCGGTACGCCCACGACGACAACTTTCCCTGCGCTGTCATATGCAAAGCGAAGAAATAATGAATCGCGGCAGGCCACCCGGCGCCAATCTTCGCCTTGAGGTACGTCAGGCGACCGATCAATCCACGCTTCAAGAACCCGGACATCGAATCGTCATACTTGCTCCACGCATCACGCCACGTCGCCCACCCCCATGACGTGGCGAATTTTGTCAGATGGGCGTTCCTCTCCGGCAATGAGCTGCCCGAAGGATAGAACGCATTCACGTGCATGATCC
This sequence comes from Lysobacter sp. Soil_C_59, assembly GCF_057656415.1. Lineage (NCBI taxonomy): Bacteria > Pseudomonadati > Pseudomonadota > Gammaproteobacteria > Lysobacterales > Lysobacteraceae > Lysobacter > Lysobacter sp. Soil_C_59. The sequence continues at coordinate 212,382 of NZ_JBDGKK010000003.1, forward strand.
CAGCGTCATTCTCGAATCGAGAACCAACATCCAGGCACCATTCGTAGAACCTGGCATCGAGCAAGATGTCCTCTTCAACGATGATGCCAAATGCCTCCGCATTGAAGAACCAGTTGATTGATGATGACACCCAGGTTCGGCATCCGAGATTCGAGCCTCCGAAACGAGTCGCAACCACAACATCCTTCGAGTACGTGGATACGAGCGCGCGAACCGATTGCACCTTGCCCTCGTCCTCCACGCCCCGCGGGCCGTCGACCGCGACATAGATCTTGGTCACGCCGATCTCCAACAATCGGTCGAGGCAACGCTTGAGGTTCTCCGCGCGCTTGTAGGCGATCACGAGGACCGGAACAAGGCGGTGCGACGCAAATGCCTCGGTCACGGGCTGATCTTTCAACAAAGTTTGCTCCCGACTCATGTTTCCGGCTGCCATTCTGCAGAACGATCCAACGCCGAGTTTGCACCTCGCCTTGCGAGCCAGAGGAAGAACGCAGTGACTATCAGGAGTTGCAATCCATGGGCCACGGCACGCATGCCGGCCGCTGCTTGAGCATCCATACGGTCAAGGAGGACTACTCCGGCATAGATTGCAGCTGCTGCGACCAGCGCGCTCAGGACCTCTGGATAGAGAACCAGGCGAGATTGAAAGTACACCGAGTATGGCGCCTTGATGAATTGAAATCCGGCCGCAACTGCAGACAGAAGCACGGGCACCAAGGCTCTCTGGTAAGCGTTCGGCAAGTAGCTGCTGACCAGCGGAAAACCTATTGCTAACGCGACGAGCCCCACGGCAACCAACCCCAGAAAGACGATACCCCACCTCAATGCGAGGTGCGAAGCATCCTGGTTCGTCCGACACGACGCCATGCGCCGCATCAGAAGCGGACCGGCCACATACGGAGCGAATATCACGATGCTGTAGACCTGGTTCGCCAGACCGTAGACGGCATTCTCCTCCGCCCCTCCTGCTTCACCGATAATCCGCGCCTGCAATGCCCACTGCCCGACCAACATGCTTCCGGCTATCACGCTGTTCTTTGCGCCATAGGAGATCAGCGAGGCAAGGACCTTTCCAACACTCTGCCGCGGCTCTCCGGCATCGCAAGCTCTGAAGATTCCCAACAACCGGTATGCGCCGAACGCGACGGCCACCGCCTGAGCAGCCACATACATCGCAAGAAGATGCGTGCCCTGCGTCGTGGAATCAACGAGCGTCGTTGAGGCCAGGAATGCCACCGAGACGAATACGGAAAGAGAGGCAGCAGAAACTGACCATCTCGACGAGACAAGCACCCCAGTGAACAAAACCGTCAGCAGCTGAAGCGAAGTCGACAGAAAGATCAGCAGGAGAGGAATGACGCCAACCGTCCTATCCAACAGCCAGAAGCCGACTAGCAGTATCGCCAGGACAAGCGTGGAGGCACCGACGGCGCAGAGGCCAGCGACGATGATGGAGCGGTACCCTCTGGATTCACTGCGCGCTCTGGATATCAGTGCGTTTGAGGACGCATCCAGCCCTAGGCCGCACAATGCTACGAGTGCCGCCACGCTTGCCTGAAAGTAGCTGAACTCGCCAAATGTGGCGGGCAGGACGCTACGCATTGCCACAAACATTGCAAGCGCGGCTGCCACTCTTCCGAATGCTGACCACGCCACATAGGTGTATGAGTTCAGCACATCTCTACTTAGCGTGCGGCCCATCAGCGCACCCTACTCCCGGCGCGCTCGCTTGCTCCGACCATCACCGCATAGAGGATAGAGCTCAGCACCACACCCTGAAGCGCGCCCTCCACGGTTGAATAGACCACCAGAATTGCCCCAAGGGAGAACAAAAACGACGCCCTCTGAAAATCTCGCCAGTCTCCTGCCTTCCAGCTCGCGCCGGCGAGCGCTTCCGACCTTGAAAGCACGCGTCCGAAGCCGAGGCACAACACGAGCACTGCAATCACGCCGACGGCCCCCGAGTTAGACAGGAACGTCAACAGAAGATTGTGGGAGTACTGAAGCTCACTGACAACGAGGTCGCTTCGATACGAATCGACCCCCGTCGCGAACCCTTGGCCTAGTAGTGGCGCTTCAGCGAACACCCTAAGGGACTCTTGCCAGGCGCTGATCCGCTCACTGTTTGACAGCGCGTACTCATCCGACCCCCAGTGTGTCAGCGAGCCACTCAAGATCATCAAAGTGGGAACCGCGATAACGGCCAGGGACACGCCACCCCAGACCAGGGTTCCTCCCCCTACCCTCCTCGCTTTCAGGAAGAAGAAAATCACCGCGATTCCAATCGACAACAATGCAGCGATTGAGCCCGACCTTGATCCTGATGCGTCCACCACGACGAGCATCGACGACGCAACCATCATCAGGAGGACGCCACGCCATCTTGCCCCTGCCCCAAAAGCAGCCGCCGCCGCGCTTGACCAATAGGCGCACGCAACTGAGCCAACCATGCTCAGGATGTTCGGGTGAGTTGTTATCCCGGCGGTGCGCTGCCTGTACGTATCCGAAAGCGCCGAGGGCCACGCGACCTCACCGGAGTTTGCCAGATAGTAGAGGTACGAACATACCGTAACGATCGAACAGACCCGCCCGACCACCTGGAGAGCGCGTCCTTGCGAATCACTTGCGAGCAGGCAGAGCAGAAAGACCACCGCCACCAAAGATCGGATGTACTCGACAACGGAGCGCTCTGGCCTCGCCGATGCGGCTACGCTCAACGCAATCAGCGAGAGATACGCGACGATCCCGACGAGCATCGAAGGCGCCAACTTGATCCTTCGACCCAGGAAGAGCATCCAAGCCACAACCACGATCAATACACCCCATCTCGCGATGGACTCAGAGATGCCGAACAGGGAGAGATCCAGCGACCACGCCAGCAACGCCCAAGTCAGCAGGCCTGAGAACAGGAACGCCTCAAGACCAGTTCTGCGAATCATCACCATCACGGCCGGCGATCGAATGAGTACCGCCGCACGTACGAACCCACGTCGCCATGACGCCGGTGGTAACGCCAAGCCATTACCTGCCACGCGAGATATCGACGCGTTGGGACGGACCTCCGGTACTTCTGAGCAAGGGACATCAGATTCCTGGAGCCAAGCATCTCACTCTTGTAGATGGCCTTGTCGATCAAGCTCCAGCGAGACAGCGTGAAGACCGCGGCGCGACACAATCCCAGCAAGATCAGCCACAAAGGAGCACGCAGCACTTCGCGGCGAAAATAGTTAACAGCCTCGTAACTCACTGCGCGCGTAGAACTCCGATTGACAGGAGAATGCGCGTGATACACCCCTATCCCCGGCACAGCTACGACCAGCTTGCCGTCCGACATCAACCGCAGCGAGCGCTCTGCCTCTTCGCCTTGCCGAACAAACTCCTCGATATAAGGGCCACAGGCAACTACATCCTGTCGCCTGTATATGTTGCCGCACCCCGTGTAGTACGGAACGACAACAGGCACGTCAGCCTCGGGCCAGTCAATGCCGGACTTAGTCTCGACATTGAGAGCCAGCACGGCGACCCCGGGATGAGCCTCTAGAAACTCAACGGCAGATCTCAGCCCGACAGATTCCTTGAACCAGCTGTCATCATCAAGGTTGACCACGTACCTCGACGAGCATGCCGCGAGTCCATAGTTGCGGGCCGCAATCAACCCCATGTTCCTCGGAGTGCGTAGATAGTCGGCCCCGCTTTCGCGAACGACCGTCTCCACTTCAGCGCCATTGGTCGAACCATCATCGACAACCAGAACCCTCAGATTCGGATAGTCGATCTCAGCCGCCCGAGCCATTGACACGGCCAGGTCCGCAATACGATTGAAGGTAGGGATGAGCACGGTAACGCTAGGCAGATCGTTCATCTGAAAAGTTTCCGTTCAAGGACCTTGTCATTACCTTCCACACTGCCCCTGAGCCAGGTTTCAAAGAAGAGCTTCGCCTGCGCACTTCTCGTTCTGTCCCCTTCGGCGATCCGACGCGCGCGTCGGACTAGCGCATCAATCCGAGGATAGAAGACGTGTCGGAGACAGAACGACGGGCCAGAGACTCCGCGGCGCATGGCGACACCGAGACGCGTCCAGCCATGACGCTGATAAGCCCGCGATCGAATGAACTGATACTCCGAGGCAGCCTTCGATCGGTGCACCTCCGAGGCTTGGTTCGGCGCAATTCGAAACGCTCCCAAGCGCTTCGGGACCCATTTCTCCCGTCGACCTGAGCGCATATTGAGGATGAACGCGTAGTCGGTATACACGCGAAGACTCAGGAACTCCTCGCCCACAAACTTGGTAGCCCGTGCTCGCCAGTAGACGCATTCAGAGTACATCTGTCGGTAGAAGAGCAGATGGTCCTGGTATCGAAGCCCGCGAACTGTGGGTCCAACATACAATGCGGCGCGACGCTCATCGAACGCATAGTTGTCGGAATAGACTATGTCAATGTCGGGATCCGATTGGAACGCCTCAGCCACATACTCAAACGCTCCCGGCATGACGACATCGTCGGCATTCAACCAGAAATGAATGTCGCCCGTGGCGAGAGCCAGCCCGTTCTGCACGGCGTCCAGCTGACCCTTGTCCGGTGACACCACGAACCTTGTGACCAGATCACCGAATGATCGAACCACTTGCGCAGTGGAGTCGGTGCTGCCCCCGTCCATGATGATGACTTCGAAGTTCCTGTTGGACTGCTGCTCGAGGGAGCGCAGCGTGCCGGCGAGATAGGCACCGCTATTGAATGAAGGGATGATGACGCTAATCTTCATTCGGCCAGCCCCGCTGCCCGCTTGGTGGAGCCCCGTGGTCCTTGCAAATGCTGGCTGCAGCTTGATCGCGAAGTTGCGTTCGCATCTCCAGCCAGTTCCATCACTGCCGCATGGAAGTGCGAAAGTACTGCGTGAGCCGAAAGCTCGCCCTCAGCTTGGTGGCGAGCGGCCTCACCGAGGTTGCGCCGACGGACCGGATCATTCATTAGCGCTTTCAAAGCGTGGCCAAACTGGCTTACGTTCCCAGGCTCGGTGATCGCGCCAGACTCGACGAGCATCTGCGCTATGCCTGTGCCCTGCGCCGCCGTAGCGAGAATTGGACGTCCACTCGCGAGCATGCCGGTCAACTTGGAAGGCATAACGAGATCCGCCGCGTCCGCGAGCTGAGGCAGCAAATGGACATCGGCGAGGCCCAGCCAGTCACTCAAGCGTTCAGCAGGTTGCAGGCCGAGAAAGTGAACATTCGGAAGACCTTGGCAAGCCGCTTCAAGCCCCGCTTGGCCTGGGCCTTCGCCACCAAACACGAAGTGCAATGCAGGCTCATCCTTAAGGGCTCGGGCCACCTTACCTAGCAGCTCCAGCCCCTGCTTATGCCCCATGTTTCCAGAATAGAGGGCAACGATCGCTCCATCGGGTATGCCGAGTTCAGCCCGGTAGGGGCTCGGCGCATTGAGAGGATTTATCGCGACTATGTCGGTCCAGTTCGGGAACAAGACTTGATTGCCCGATGCGACACCCTTATCCGTCAGACGCTCAAGCATGCGTGTGGATATTGTAGATACACGGTCAAATCTGCGGAGCAGCCATTGCTCAGCGGCCAGGGCCGCGCGACGCAACCGCCCAACGTTGACGATCCCCATGTGCATTGCTGCATCGACTTCAAAGTCCTGGATATGGAGCCAACACTTCGCCCTCGACAGCCGCGCAAATGCCCACGCCGAAGGCGCACTGGCAAGCGTCGGAGCAATGTTGATTACCAGATCGGGTCGGAACCCCGCCGAGAGGGCGAGCCCCCCCAGGGAAGAAAGCGCGAAGCTGGCCAAGTGCATCAGGCGCGTCAGGCCTCGCGGCTTTTTGGGCACCCACACAGGGCAGCGCAGTACCTCCACGCCATTGAGATTCTCGCTTCGGATCCCCCACGTTCGGTGCTCCGGCCAGACCGACCAAGCGGGATAGTAAGGGGGAGCCGTTACCACGCGGACCGTATGCCCCTGCTGCACAAGCCATTCACACATCCCACTGGTGTACTTGCCCGTTCCGATCGTCTCGGGGGCATAGTTGATTCCGACTACCAGGATACGGCTCATCTATCTAGCGCCGGCCACGGCCAGGCACGTTCCGGCGGGGGGGGGGGGGCGACGTATCCGGCTCCAAAGGTCGATACTTGCACTTCGACACCTAGTACGCGGCCTTGCCGACGAAGCCCTTGACCACAGTCATCGCGATGATGCGAAGGTCAAGCAACAGCGACCAGTTCTGCATGTAGTGCAGGTCGTACTCCACGCGCGCCGACATCTTGTCGACCGTGTCGGTCTCGCCACGCAGGCCATTGACCTGCGCCCAGCCGGTTATGCCGGGCTTCACGCGGTGGCGCTGCATGTAGTTCTGCACGATCGATTTGTAGAGGTGGTTGTGCTCCACCGCATGTGGTCGCGGCCCGACGATTGACATCTTTCCCTGCAGGACATTGATGAACTGCGGGAGTTCGTCGAGGCTGGTCCGACGCAGGAAGCTGCCGAAGGCGGTAATGCGCGGATCTCGCCGACTGGCCTGCGTGACCTGCCCTGCGTGCTCGGCGTGGAGACGCATGCTGCGGAACTTCCAGACTTTGATCGTCTTGCCGTCCAGACCATGCCGCTTCTGCTTGAACAGGATAGGCCCAGGCGAACTTAGCTTCACGCCAATTGCGATCAGCGCCAGCAAAGGCGAGATCAGCAAGAGGATCAGCGCCGCGAGCACACGGTCCTCCAGGCCTTTGACCATGCGCGCCTCGCCGTTGAGAGGGCTCGCGCGCAGGTTAATCACAGGTAGGCCTGCCATCTGCTCGACCGAGTGATTCAACAGCTGTATGCCGAACAGGTCGGGCACGAACTTGATGTCTGCCGTTGAGTGATCAAGGCTGACCAGGATGCGGTCGATCGCGACCTGCTCACTGACCGGAAGCGCGATCCAAACCTGGCTGATGTGCTGCGACTCGACGAAGGCCGGCAGCGCGGCAAGGTCGCCCAGGTGCGGAACGCCGGCAAGTGCCGGCTGCAAACCATCGGCGGTGCTGAACCAGCCACGCACTTCGATGCCTGCCCAGCGCTGGCGCTCGAGTGTGCGCACGATATGCGCAGCGTCGGCGCTGGAGCCGATTACCACGGCGCTTCGTACGTCCAAGCCCCGTTCCCGAACCCATGCCGCCGCCTGGCGGCAGACGATACGTCCGGCGCCGGATGCCAGCACCGTGCCCACGAACCAGTATCCCCACCAGAGGCGGGATGTCACTCCCTGCACTTTCAACAAGGCGACATAGAGGACGCCCAAGAGGAATACCACTGTCCAGACGCCGACGAGCTTGAAGGCCTCGTTGAGGACACTGACGCCGCGCCAACTGCGGTACATCGAAAACGAACCCATCGACAGCAGCGCGAACAGCACGCCGCGAGCCACGGCCTGGCGGAACTCCACCGGCATGTCGACGGAGCCGAAGCGCAGCCAGTAGGCGGCGACGCCGACCGCGACAATCACTGCAACGTCGAGTATGCGCAGCATCAGTCCGAACAAGGCTGAGAACTTGTTCAACGACACACGCTCGACTGCGTACTCGGTCCGGATCGGCGAGAACAGCATTTGGGTCTTTTCTCCTGTCATCGCGCGTCACTCGCGCTCGTCAGGAGGAAGGACAGCACCAGGGCAAACACCACCGCGACCGCATGGGTGCGCAATGGGTAGTCGACCAGGGAATGCACCATCGGGACGAACGCGGCAATCGCCGCGGCACCGAGTATCGACGTGTGAGGACTGCGCTCAATGAGACTTTTTCTTGTGACGCAGATCACAGTGACCAAAAGCGTCAATAACACTACGAATCCGGGCAGTCCCGCTTCGATCAGCGTCTCGAGGATGTCGTTGTGCGCATGCAGCGCGAACACTTCACGCATCGCGCCGACGGGCTCGAAGGGTGCATAGACCGACTTGAAGCTTCCCCAGCCGCTGCCCAAGGGCAGGTAGGCCTGCGCGGCGTCCCAGCCGTAGCGCAGGTACTGCCAGCGCAGGTCTTCCAGCGGATCCTGCTGCAGGCGCTGGCTGATGCCATCCCAGGCATAGACAGCGATACCTGCAATGGCGACACCAAGGGCCGCCAGCGGCGCCCAGCGGCGGGCACGCGACGCAGCCCCGATCCGAGACGACAGCAACAGCACGCTACCCAGCGCTGTCGCGCACGCCAGCGCAAGGCCGGTGCGGGAGAAGCTCAGCGCGGCGGCGAGGAACAGCATCGCCGCGACTGCGTACCACGCCAGGGCAACCGGTCCACGTCGCTGGCTCTGGGCCTGCACGCCCAGTGCGATCGCGCAAGGCAGCAGCATGGCCATCAGGCAAGCGAAATGATTGCGGTTGGCGAACAGGCCGATCGCGCCGATGGGATGGTGGTAGTCGTAGGGGCGCAGCAGCGAATAGGTGCCCGCCGCCGACTGGGCGTAACCGAGCAACGCCGTCAGTGTCGCCACGATCAGCGCGAGCTTGAGCAGCCGCAACCTCGCCGCGTGCGTCAGCGTGCAAGCAAGCGCCCAGAAGGAAGCGAACACCACGAACGCCAGCAAAGCCCTCACCGTGCCCCAGCGATCGAGCGTCAACGGCAACCAGCCGTGGGGCTGCCCTGCCTGGGCAAGATCGGCCAGCACGTGGGTACGGCCCGGCATCATCGCGTAGAGCGCGGGAGGCAGCGGCAGCAACTGCAACGCTGCCAGTGCGACGGCGCTTGCACACGCGATGGCCAGAACACGCTGCGCCCGTGAAGCAGGCGCCCACCGCCAGCGCATCATCGCCAGCAGCAGTGCGGGCAATGCAGCCAGATGCACGACGGCGTCCCCGACCCCGCGCGACCCCCCACCGGCCAGCAGCGCCGCCGCAAGCAGCAACGCTGCAGCAATTTCGGCGGCCGTGTCAGGCGTCCCCTTGGCGCCCTTCAAACGCATTTCAACCTCGATGACAGCAAGCGGGCCGCACGCGGCGGCCCGTCGCTACCTGTTTCTGGATGGATAACAGCACCGCTTGCGGGTTACACCCAAAGCCTGTGCTGGTGTTGCTTTACGGGCTCGACGGCTTCGGCGGAGCCGGTGCCGGCTTGTCGTCGTCGCCACCACCGCTGGCCAGCGCAAGCGCACCGGCTGCCACGGCGATGCCGGAGCCGACCATCACGTAGTTCGTGTCCGAACCGACCTTGCCCAGGCTCGGGCACTTGGCCGGTGCAACGTCCTGGATCGTGTAGCTGCCGGTCACCTTGATCGTGCAACCGTTGGGATAGGTCACATAGGCCTCGCCGCCATTGACCATGACCACGTCGCCAGACTCGGCGCCGGAGCTGTTGGATGCTTCGATCGTACGACCGGCCACATTCACTTCACCGCCGTTGGAGCGGACGAGTGCCTTCGGCGATTGCGCCAGCGCACCGCCGGCCAGGGTCAACGCACACATACCAACGATCAGCGACTTCATAGAACTGCTCCGGATCTACTCGATTGGATGACGCAGACGTGCCGCGCCTGCAAAACCACCGTGACGCCAGCGACACGATGATCTCGCGTTTGATGGGCTGCCTGGTGCAGCCCTAACGCAGCTGCGCCAGACGTTCGTCCGGCGCAGCGTGAAACCATTACGGGCTCGACGGCTTCGGCGGAGCCGGTGCGGGCTTGTCGTCGCCACCGCCGCCGCCAGCTGCCAGTCCGGCAACCGCAGCCACGCCAGCGCCAACGGCGATGACCGTCGAACTGCTGACCTTGCTCTTCTTCTCGGCCTTGGCGGCCTTGGCCGGAGCGGCCTGCTGCTGCGGCTGCGCGTCGGCGGCCGGCTGCGCGGTCTGCGCGGATGCGGCGCCAAATGCGAGAACAGCAACCAAGCCAAACAGAATCTGCTTCATGTCTCTACAACTCCCCAATAAACACGAAATGTGCCATCGCAACAGACTATTCGGGATGTGATGCCCTTGGCAATGTGACACTACTGGGAACTTTTCTCAGTTGCACATCATCCACCCGCAAAACACCGCTGATCTGACGCTCGGCCATCGATCGGCCAGTGTGACGGAGCGTCAGTTGTTGACCCTGGCAGTCAGGCGGAACATCGAAGCTTGCACGCACGGTCTGCCACTGCGCGGACGATGCCGCAGGCAGGTCCAGCTCCACGAGGTTCGGGCCCTGTGTGCATTGCACGAACCATGCGAATCGCCGCGACGACCCGGTGCGGTCGTTCACGGAACTGCTGATTTCATAGGTCCCGGGTGAAAGCGCCAGGCGCTGGCGCGGACCGATGAAGCGCACCACGCGGCCGCTGAAATCCGCCTGCAGCGACTGCTGCCCTTGGGCGGGATCAATTGCGTCCACGGAAATCGTTACACCGGGCTCGTCGTTCCAACTCCAGCCGAACCAGCCTGTCTGGTCTGCTCCTTCGAAACCGCCGTCAAAGGGAGAACCATCGAGGGCCCTGTCCGTTTCTGACAGTGAATGCAGCCAGACTTCGCGCGCGCGCGCGGACTCGCCCAGCGCGATTAGCACATCCACGCGCACCGCCAGCTCCGCAGGCGCGAGTGGCGTCGTTTCGGCGATCACGGCAAGGAAGGCTTCGGCCTGCGCCGGGTCGGCGCTACCCAGCACCGGCGCCAGCGCTCCCCGCCACGGTGGATCCGCAGCCAGCACGCCAACCATCGCGTCGCGCAGTTCCGGGTTATCGATGTGCGGCAGCAGCGAGGCAAGCATGGGAGCCCGCAGATGCGGAGCAATGCGCAGCAGCGCATCGACGTGCTGCACGCCCTCGCCTACCCGGCCCTGATCGAACGAGGCATCGATCAGCATCGCCTGGGCGATGTCGTCCCGCGGCGAGAGCCGCACGGCGGTGCGATAAAGGTCGACGGCGCGTGCACTCTCCGACTCCAGGCCGGCAGCCAGGCCCAGCAAACGGAAGGCGCCACCGTCGATCGGACGTTCGCGCAGCGTTTCGCGCGCGACCATCGTGAGGGCTTTGGCGTCCTTCGATAGGCGTCGGGCGTCAGCAACGCGACGGTCGGGGCCGTACGGCGCCCCCACATCGGCATCCACCCGCACCTGCTGCCAGGCCATCCAAGCCACCGCGACAACCGCGAACAGGCCAGCTCCGATGCGGAGGTGGCCTGCCCACGGCCGGTCAGTCTGCCGAGCCGCCGTAGGCATAGTAGGTGTAGCCGTAGCCAGCGCCCTGGCGCTTGAGGTCGTAGCGGGTCAGCACGGCGCCAAGGACGCGCGCACGAGCGGACTTCAGGCGCTGCAGTGCCACGCGCAACGCCTCGTTGCGAGTGTCGTCCGCCGCGGCCACCACGACCGTGGCTTCGGCCTGGTTTGCCAGCAGCGGCGCATCGGCCAGGCCCAGCACCGGCGGGCCATCGAGGATGACCACGTCGAACTGCTCCTGCAGCTGCGCCAGCAGCCTTGCCAGGGCCTCGCCCGCCAACAACTCCGGCGGGTTGGGCGGCAACGGACCCGAAGTGATCACGCTCAGGTAGTCGTTGGGCAGTTGCTGCAACACGTCGCCGATTTCACGCGCGCCGGCCAGCAGGTTCGACAGGCCAAGCGCCGACGACAGGCCCGTGGCCTTGTGCACGGAAGGATTGCGCAGGTCGGCATCGACCAGCACGACGCGCTTGCCGAGCTGGGCGATGTTGCGCGCCAGTTCGTGCGCGGTGGTGCTCTTGCCTTCGGACGGGCTGGCGCTGGTGATCAACAAGCTGCGCGGCAAGCCACGTGTCGTGGCGAACTGCAGTGCCGTGCGCACCGAGCGATAGGCTTCGGCGAAGGGCGAGCGCAGGTCACCGGCGGCCTGCGCAGGCGAGACGCCCTGCTCCAGGCGCGGAATGGCGCCCAGCACAGGCAGACCGGTAATCGTCTCGAGCGCCTTCGCGTCGTGCACCGTGTTGTCCAGGTGATGCATCAGGAACGCCAGCAGCACGCCGAGGAATCCGCCCAGCAGCACGCCGACCGCGAGGTTGAGCAGTTTGCGCGGCGAGTTGGCCTTCTCAGGAACAGTCGCGCGGTCGATGACCGAGATGTTGTTTGCGCCAACGCCGCCGGCGACACCGATCTCCTTGTAACGCTGCATGACCGCGTCATACAGCTGGCGATTGGTTTCGGCCTCGCGACGCAGGATGTTGTACTGGATCGAGCGGCTCTGCAGGTCGAGCACGTCGCCCTTCAGGCCGGTGATGCGCTCGCGCAGCAGCGTCTCCTGTGCCAGCGCGGCCTGGTATTCGGCGCGAATGGCATCGCGGATGTTGCCGACTTCGACCTTGATCTGGCGATCGGCTTCGGCAATCTGGTTGCTCAACTGCACCATGTTCGGGTAGTCGGCCTTGTAGGTACCCAGGTTGTTCTGGTACTCGGCCATCAGCGTCGAGCGCTGTTCGCGCAACTTCTGGATCAGCAGGTTGGCGACCACCTGCGGCAGGCCCATGCCGTTACCGGTGCTGGCCTGTGTCCACGTCGCCTCGGCCTTGATTCGCGCACCCTGCGCGGCGGCCAGGGCGGCGTTGAGGTCGCTGAGGTTCTGCGCATCTAGCGACGGCTTGTCGTCGCCGACCGACACGATCCGCTCGGCCTCGGAGAACGCCACCAGGTCCTTCTCGGAGTCTTCGAGCTTGCCCTTCAGCTGCGCCAGGCGCTCCTCCAGGTACTTCTTGGCGTAGGACGACGCATCGAAGCGGCGCTCGAGGTTGCTGGCGATGAAGCCGTCGGCATAGGCATTGGCAACGCGAGCCGCCAGCGCGGGATCGGCCGAATCGAAGTTGACGCGGACCAGGCGCGAGTTGCGCACCGGTTCGACGCTCAGCGATTCGAGAACGATCTCGATCAGCGCTGCTTCGCGCGCCTGCTGCTTCGCCGATGCCGCCACGGCCTGGCCATTGGCCTTGTCGGCCAGGGTCTCGTCGACCTTGGCCATGTCCTTCTCGAACTCCTTGTTCGCGACCAGGCGCAGGTCCTGGATCACGCGCCGCGCCAGCGAGCGGCTCTTCAGCAGTTCGTACTGCGTCTGGTAGAAGTCGCGATCCATCGGCGACTCGGTCGGCTGCAGGCCCTCGAACTCGACGATCTTCATCGTGTCGCGTTCGATCTGCAGGGTCGAGCCCGCGCGGTAAATGGGTGTCGCCAGCAGGGTGAACACCAGCGTCAGGAAGACCACCGCGAACGCGGTGCCGATCACCCACCACTGCCGCTCACGCAGGATGCGCCAGTACTCGAGCAGGTTGATCTCGTCGTCGCGACTTTCCTGGCGCAACGACTCCATGGGTTCGACTACCGCGCTCATCGGTACGACCTCCACACCGCGACGAACGGCGCCAGCTGGATCAATGTCCTCAGCGTCTGGCGGCCGAGCGAAGTGTCAACGACGATCACGTCCTCGCCGAAGATCTGCGGATCGGGCTGCTCGCCATTCTCGATCGCGGCGACGTCGAAGCGCGCGAACTTGCGCTCGCCGTTGATGGTGCGGAACACCAGCACATTGCGATGGCTGGCGACCTCGTTGAAGCCCTCGGCAAGCGCCAGCGACTGCAGCAGGCTCAGGCGCGAGGTCATCGGATAGATGCCCGGCTTCTTCACTTCACCGCCGACGGTCACGCGCTGGCTGGAGAATTCCTTGACGAACACGGTCACCTGCGGGTTCTGCAGGTAGCGCGCCTGGTAGCGACCGGCAATGTCCTGTTCGATCTCGCCCACGGTACGGCCAGCCACCGGAACGGCGCCAATCAACGGAAGCGCAATCTGCCCGGCATTGTTGACCCGGACCTCACGGTCGAGATCCTCGATCTGGAAGACCGTCACCGTGAGCAGGTCGCTCGGACCGATCAGGTATTCACTACGGCCCATGGCCGCCGCAACCGGATCCCCTTCCGGCAGCGTCGCTGCTTCTTCTTTGGTGCCACCCGAGTTCGAGCAGGCGCACAGCAGCAACAGGCACACAAGCGCCCAGACTCGAAAAACGCTAAACAAGGCCATCCCCAAAAAAAGCAACGCGTTGGTGCGTGGTTCTTACGCTTACTTCCCAATTATGCCGCACGTCCCAGTTTCGGCCGGGCCGCAGGCACTGAGACTTTTCCTCACTTCCCCCGGATCGAGCGCAGGAAGCGCCCGACGACACCCTCGCCCGCCGACGCGGACGGACCGCGAACCTGCGGCCGGAACCCTGCCTGCCGGAACAACCCCGGCGGCAACTGATCAGGCGCCAGATCGTCGACGATGCCGCGGGTGCGGGTGTCGACCATGTGCACCGCTTCCTCCATTCCCACCAGTGCGGCCGCGGCTTCCCGGGCCTCGGCCAGCAGCGGCGGACGCCGCTGCGGGTGGTGGGCGTCGGTCGCCAGCACCATGCACAGCCCCTCGCCGACGAAACGCTCGCTCCAGTACTTGACCCGACGCCCGTAGCGCCCGGTCATGGCCCCGGCGGTGATCTGCATCCAGGCGCCACGTTCGGCAAGGCGTGCGAACACGTCGTAATGGGTTTCCACCCACGTCAGGCGCTCAGGGTGTGTGATTACCGGCACGAACCCCGCCGCCATGAGATCGAACACTGCCTCTTCGAACCGCGGCGGCGCGACATGGTGCGGCGGCTCCAGCAGCAGGTAGCGCGACCCGGCCAGGGTCGGCACGCGGCCGCTGCGAATGCCTTCGATCAGGTCCGGGGCGAGATGGACGTCGGCGCCCTCGACCAGTCGCAGCGCGATGCCGCGCTCGTCGAGTTCGGCCTGGAATGCCGCGATCGCCGCACGGATGCCGTCCGCGGTGTTCTCGTACATCCCCGGATAGATATGCGGCGTGCAGGCAACCGTGACGATGCCATCGGCCGCGGCCATGCGCGCCATTTCCAGCGCCATGTCGAGGTCGACCGCGCCATCGTCGATGGCCGGCAGTAGATGGCAATGCAGGTCGAACATCCGGCTCCCCCTGAGCAGAGCGCGGGAGTGTATCTGCAAAGCGCGGTGGCGCCCTGAACGAGCGACGCATGTTCCGGGCCACGCACCCCTTGCCAACCAGACCCCGGCTTGGGGTATACTGCGCGCCCATTTCGGGCGGTTAGCTCAGCGGTAGAGCACTGCTTTCACACGGCAGGGGTCACAAGTTCGAAACTTGTACCGCCCACCAGTTCCAGGCAAAAGGCCGGCGAAAGCCGGCCTTTTGCTTTTCAGCGTCCGCGACCCGACCAGCGAGGCACCGATGAACGACACCCGCCTGTACCACAACCCCCGCTGCTCCAAGTCGCGCGGCGCGCTGGAACTGTTGCGTGAGCGCGGCATCGAGCCGCTCGTGATCGCCTATCTGGACAACCCTCCCAGCGCGGCCGAGCTGCGCGATCTGCTCGGGACACTGGGTCTGCCTGCCCGCGACCTCCTGCGCACCGGCGAGGACGAGTACGCGGCCCTGGGCCTAGCCAACGAATCGCTGGCCGAGTCGGCGCTGATCGACGCGATGGTCAAGCATCCGCGCCTGATCGAGCGGCCGATCTTTGTCCATGGCGGCCGCGCGGTGATCGGTCGACCGCCGGAGCGCGTGCTCGAGCTGCTCGACTGAAGATCGCCGCTGCCCTGGTGGGCAGCTGGCTATTGCGACTTGCTGCCGCGCATCAGCTCCACCGCTGGCGGTGCGGAGAAGCTGTCGCTGCGTGCGCTGGCCCAGAACGACTGGAAGACGGCATGGTCGGGAATCCTCGCGATCAGGTCGCCCGGCCGCAGGAATGTGTACAGCGCAGCCAGCGAACGCACTTCGATCGGTGACACGCGGCGCAGGATGTGCTCCGGCCCCAGTTGCTCGGGATGTTCAAGTCCCGCCGCGCACAGCAGGTCGCGCAATGCCTTGAGCGTGTTCTGCTGGAACGCGGCCACCCGCGTGGCCTTGTCGGGTACGTCGAGGTTGCGCCAGCGATGCGGGTCCTGCGTCGCCACGCCCGTTGGGCACCGGTCGGTGTGGCAACTCTGCGACTGGATGCAACCCAGCGCGAACATGAAGCCGCGCGCGGCATTGCACCAGTCCGCACCCATCGACAGCGTGCGCGCGATATCGAAGGCGCTGGTGATGCGACCGGCCGCACCGACGCGGATGCGGCCGCGCAGGTCCAAACCCACCAGCGTGTTGTGCACCAGCATCAGCGCTTCGTGCATCGGCACGCCGACGTGGTCGATGAACTCGGCCGGCGCGGCGCCGGTACCGCCTTCGGCACCATCGACGACGATGAAGTCAGGCAACAGGTCGCTCTCGAGCATGGCCTTGGCAATGCCGAACCATTCCCAGGGATGACCGATCGCCAGTTTGAAACCGACCGGCTTGCCGCCCGACAGTTCGCGCAACCGCGCGACGAACTCCAGCAAGCCCAGCGGCGTGCTGAACGCGCTGTGCACTGCCGGAGACACACAATCCACGCCCATCGGCACGCCGCGGAATCGGGAGATCTCGGCGGTCACCTTGGCCGCCGGCAAGACGCCGCCGTGGCCGGGCTTGGCGCCCTGCGACAACTTGATCTCGATCATCTTCACCTGCGGGTCGCTCGCGCATGCGGCGAAGCGTTCCGCGCTGAAGCTGCCATCGTCGTTGCGGCAACCGAAGTAACCCGAGCCGATTTCCCAGACCAGGTCGCCGCCGAACTCGCGGTGATAGGACGAGATCGAGCCCTCGCCGGTGTCGTGATAGAAGCCGCCCATGCGCGCGCCGTGGTTGAGCGCGCGGATCGCGTTGGCCGAAAGCGAGCCGAAACTCATCGCCGAGATGTTGAACACGCTGGCCGCGTACGGATGGGCGGCACTGCCCTGCCCCACCACGACGCGGAAGTCGTGCGACCCGGCAGGCCGCGGCGCCAGCGAGTGGTTGATCCACTCGTAATCGATGCCGTAGACGTCCTGCTGCGTGCCAAAAGGCCGCACGTCGCTCACAGACTTGGAGCGCTGGTACACCAGGCTGCGCTGCTGGCGCGAGAACGGCACTTCGGCGATGTCGGACTCGATGAAGTACTGCCGCATTTCCGGTCCGATCGCTTCCAGCCCATAGCGGAAATGCGCCAGCACCGGATAGTTGCGCCGCAACACGCTGCGCGTCTGCAGCAGGTCCCAGGTTCCCAGCACTACCAGCGCGCCGAAGCCGGCCACGCCCCACAGCCATGTCGAGTGCCACATGGCCAGGATCGCTGAAGCCAGCGTTGCGATCACACTGGCGACATAGAGGGAATAACGCATGTGCTGGCAACCGGCCCGGGGGAGATCGGAGGATAGCGCGGCGGCCGTGATCAGACCTGCGTGATCAAAGCCGCGCGTCGACCTGCTCGCGCGGGTACAGGCTCTTGATGTCGTAGAGCAGCGCATGCGGACGCCCGTAGGCACGCGCGCCCTGCGGGCCGAGTTCGCGGAACTGGTCGTGTGCCACGGCCACGATCACGGCATCGTAGGTGTCGAGCTGCGGCGTCGCCGGCAGGAGATCGACACCGTAGGCACGCCGTGCCTCCTCGACGTCCGCCCACGGATCGTGGATATCGACCTGGGCGCGGTACTCGCCGAACTTTTCCGCAAGCTCGACCACGCGGGTGTTGCGCAGATCCGGGCAGTTCTCCTTGAAGGTGATGCCCAGGATGAGGATGCGCGCGCCGGCCACTGCGATGCCGCGCTGGATCATCAGTTTCACCACGTCGGCGGCCACGTGCTCGCCCATCGCATCGTTGATGCGGCGGCATGCCAGCAGGATGTCCGGGTAGTAGCCGGCCTGCTGCGCCTTCTGGATCAGGTAGTAGGGGTCCACGCCAATGCAATGGCCGCCCACGAGGCCCGGACGGAACGGCAGGAAGTTCCACTTCGTGCCCGCCGCTTCCAGCACTTCGGTCGTGTCGATGCCCAGGCGCTGGAAGATCAGCGCGAACTCGTTGACCAGGGCGATGTTGGCGTCGCGCTGCGTGTTCTCGATCACCTTGGACGCTTCGGCCACGCGCAGGCTCGAGGCCTTGTGCGTGCCTGCCTTGATGATGCTGCGGTAGAGCGCGTCGACGAAATCGGCGGCTTCGGGCGTCGAGCCGGAGGTTACTTTTGGAATGTCGACCAGGCGCCGCTTGCGGTCACCCGGATTGATGCGCTCGGGGCTGTAGCCGACGAAGAAGTCCAGGTTGTAGCGCAGGCCGGAGGCGCGTTCGAGCTCGGGTACGCAGATCTCTTCCGTCGCACCCGGGTAGACCGTGGACTCGTACACCACCACGTCGCCGGTCTTCAGCAGAGCGCCAATCGTGCGGCTGGCAGCGATCAACGGCGAGAAGTCGGGCCGCTTGTGCTCATCGACCGGTGTCGGCACGGTGACCACGAACACGTTGCACTCGCGCAGGCGCTGCGGGTCGGACGTCAGCCCGAGCCGCGTCGCTTCGGCCAGGTCGCCGCGATCGGTTTCGCCGTTGTAGTCCTCGCCACGTTCAAGCTGCTCGACGCGGCGGGCATCGATGTCGTAGCCGAGCGTGTCGTACTGCCGGCCGAACTCGACGGCCAAGGGCAGACCGACATAGCCCAGCCCGACGACCGCGATGCGCGAACCCGAAATATCCTGCATCCACCCACCCGCTCAGATGATCGGCGCCCGAACCGGTCGCCACGAGCGGCCATTCTAGGGCCAGCGGGTGTCAGGCCAGCCAGCGCACCAGCACATATCCGCCAATCGACAACCAGCCGAACAGTGCCGCCGCCAGCAGCAGCGGTCGCGGGCCGAGTGCGCGCAGCTTCGACACGCGCGTCTCGATTCCCAGGGCAGCCATGGCCGTGGCAAGCAGCAGAGTGTCCAGGGTCAGCAGCGCCGAGCGCACAGGCGCGGGCACGGTCACCAGCGAGTTCAGCGCCACCACGCCGAGGAAGCCGAGCGCGAACCAGGGCACCACCATGGCCCGCTGGCCACCATTGCGCGCCTCACGCCATACCAGCACCAGCAGTACCGGCACCAGCATCAGGACACGGGTCAACTTGACGACGACCGCGGCATCGGCGGTTTCCGGACTGATCGCACTGCCCACCGCCACGACCTGTGCCACTTCGTGCACCGTCGCGCCGGCATACAGGCCGAACGCCGCCGGATCCAGGCCGAGGTGGGGATACAGCTGCGGGTACAGGAAGATGTTCAGCGTGCCAAACAGCACCACGCTGGCCACGGCGATGGCGACCTTGCTCGGGTCAGGGCGGATCACGCGTTCCACCGCCAGTACCGCGGCGGCACCGCAGATCGCGCTGCCGGCGGCAGTCAGCAACGCCGTGTCGCGATCCAGTCCAAACCAGCGACGGCCCACCCAGGTTCCCAGGCCCAGTGTCGACACCACCACGATGAGGTCGATCAGCAGGCCATGGACGCCGACTGCGGCCACATCCTGGAAGCTCAGGCGCAATCCGTAGAGCACCACGCCGGCGCGCAGCAACTGGCGCTGGGCCAGACCGATGCCGGGCGCGATGCCGGCGGGCAGGCGCGCGCCGGCCAGATTGCCGATGAGCATGCCCAGCACGATGGCGACGGTCAGTGCGCTCAGCTGCCAGCGCTGCAACAGCGGCAATTGCGCGGCAGCCAATGCCAGCAACCCGACCGACACAGCCAGTGCCAGCCCGGGCGCCCAGCCCGGAATCCAGGCGTTCAGGGGGCGGAGCTTCGTTTGCGATTCGGGAGCGACGTAAGCCATGGCGCAAATGATCGGCCCGCACGGTTATTCAGTAAATTTGAGAATCCTTAGCGTTGGCATAAACTTCCCTGATGATAGGCGTAAGCCCCCGCCAGCTCGAAGTATTCGTCGCCATCGCCACCGGCGGCACGGTCCGCGCGGCGGCCGAGCAGCTGCACCTGACCCAGCCCGCGGCCAGCATGGCCCTGGCAGAGCTCGAACGAGTGCTTGGCTCGCCGCTGTTCGACCGCACCCAGCGCCGCCTGCACATCAATGCACGCGGCCGCCACCTGCTGCCGCTGGCGCAGGAACTGCTCGAACGCATGCGCGAACTGGGCCGGCACGCCGGGCACGACGACGCCCTGCTCTCGGGCGAACTGCGTGTGGGCGCCAGCAATACGGTCGGCAACTACCTCGTCGGCGACCTGCTCGGCGCGTTCATCACCGCCCTTCCGCAGGTTGCACTGAAGCTGCACGTCGACAACAGCGCGGCGATCGTGTCCGGCGTGCTCGACTACAGCCTCGACATAGGTTGCATCGAAGGACCGGCGGCCCACCCGGAACTGGAACTGCTGCGCTGGCGCGACGACAAGCTTTGCGTATGCGCCCCTCCCACGCATCCACTGGCGAAACGGCGGCGCCTGCGCCCCGAAGACTTCGCAGGTGCACGCTGGATCCTTCGCGAAGGCGGGTCGGCAACGCGCGGCCAGACCGAACGCGCACTTGCCGCGTTGCCGCCAGGCGAGACGGTGCTCGAGCTTGATCAGAGCGAAGCTATCAAGCAGGCGGTGATTGCGGGGCTTGGGCTCGCTCTGTTGCCGGAGGTCGCGGTCGCGCATGCGCAGGCTGCCGGACGACTGGCAGTGCTGCGCACACCTTTCCTCAGCCTCAAGCGTCAACTTAGCCTGGTGCTACACCGGCGCAAGTACCGCAGTGCGCTGCTGCGCGAGTTCCTCGCCAGCGTGCGCAAGGCCTGAGCGTAAGCGGAAGCCGCTTGTGCATCCGCAATCGGCCGAAAAAGCGGCCTTTCACCGGGGAATCACAAGCCCGACCTAATCTTTGCGGGCGCCCGCCGTGGAGTCGGGCGCCACCGTCAACCAGTTGCGGCGCCGGCCGTGGCAAAAGAGGGTGCGCGTTCGATCCGGCGCCGAACGGAGACAGCGATGGCCGCGCAAGGGAAGCCGAATATCCTTTTCATCATGGGCGACGACATAGGCTGGTACAACGTCAGCGCCTACAACCTCGGCGTGATGGGCTACAAGACGCCCAACATCGACCGCATCGCAAAAGAAGGCGCGCTGTTCACCGACTGGTACGGGCAACAGAGCTGCACGGCAGGACGCGCGGCGTTCCTGACCGGACAGTCACCGATCCGCACCGGCCTGACCAAGGTCGGCCTGCCCGGCGCGGAGCTTGGCCTGGGCCCGAAAGATCCCTGCATCGCCCAGGTGCTCAAGGCGCAAGGCTACGCGACTGGCCAGTTCGGCAAGAACCACTTGGGTGATCGCGACGAGCACCTGCCGACGATGCACGGCTTCGACGAGTTCTTCGGCAACCTCTACCACCTCAATGCCGAGGAAGAACCGGAGAACGAGGACTACCCGAAGGATCCCAGGTTCAAGGAGAAGTTCGGACCGCGCGGCGTGCTCAAGTGCAAAGCCGATGGCAAGGGCGGGCAGACCATCGAGAACACCGGCGCGATGACGAAAAAGCGCATGGAAACCATCGACGAGGAATTCCTCACCGATGCCAAGGCCTTCATCAAGCGCAACAACGGCAAGACGCCGTGGTTCTGCTATTTCAACACCACGCGCATGCACATCTTCACGCACCTGAAGAAAGAGTCGCAGGGCAAGACCGGCTATGGCCTGTACCCGGACGGCATGGTCGAGCACGACGGTCACGTCGGAGAACTGCTGGCGCTGCTCGACGAGCTGGGCGTGGCCGAGAACACCATCGTGGTCTACACCACCGACAACGGCGCCGAGAGCTTCACCTGGCCCGACGGCGGCACGACGCCATTCCGTGGCGAGAAGGCGACCAACTGGGAAGGCGGTTTCCGAGTGCCCTGCGTGATCCGCTGGCCCGGCACGATCAAGCCCGGAACGGTGATCAACGAGATCTGCTCACACGAAGACTTCCTGCCCACGCTGGGTGGTGCCGCGGGCGATGGCGATGTCGTCGACCGGGTGCGCAAGGGCGGCAAGATCGGCGACACGGCGTTCAAGGTCCATCTGGACGGCCACGACCTGCAACCGCTGTTCAAGGGCGAGGTGGACAAGTCGCCGCGCGAGTTCTTCCCGTATTGGAGCGACGACGGCGACCTGCTCGCCATCCGCGTCCGCCACTGGAAGATCAGCTTCCTGGAACAGCATGCCGAGATCACCCCCAAGACGCCCCTGGGCGTGTGGCAGGGGCAGTTCACCACGCTGCGGGCGCCGAACATCTACAACCTGCGCGCGGATCCCTTCGAAGGCGGAAGCGACGGCATCTACTACGGCGACTGGCAGGCGCGTCGCATCTTCCTGCTGGTTCCGGCGCAGGCGATCGTCGGCAAGATGCTGGAGAGCTTCAAGGAGTTTCCGCCGCGTGCGAAGGCGGCAAGCTTCACCGTGGGCGATGCGATGGAAAAGATCACCACCGCCAGTCCGAGCCAGAACTGACCCCGACGGTGGCGCGGTGAACCGCCGCGCCACCGCTCGGCATGATCAGGTCCTATTGCAGGACGTGCGGATTCGTCTCGAACTTCGCGAGCGACTCGCCGTGGAACGTAAAGCGCAGTTGCAGTGCTACCGGATGCCCTGAGGTGCCGCCCTTCGAGCCGGGGTCATCGGCGATGCAGTCCGCGATCGGCGGCTGAAGGGAAGAGTGGAAACATTCAAGCGTCATGCCGTTGCGCGCTGCCAGCGCATCCACCACGCCCTTGGAAGTTCCGTTCGGCGTCTCGCGCGCCACGGTTTCCTCCCAGAACTTCGCGCGCTCTTCCAGGTTGCTGCGCTGGAACATCCCGTCGAACAGCCCGGTGGAGCGCAACAGAAAAACGCCGAAAATCAGGACGATCAGGTACCCGAGTGCCTTGCCCATGCCCTTCCCCGTTTTGACGGGCCGCCCCCCGGCCCGGCCTGAGCTTAGGCAAGCGGCGTCCGGCGAACAAGGATTCGATGGTGCCCGGAGCCGGAATCGAACCGGCACGGCCTTTCGGCCAGCGGATTTTAAGTCCGATGCGTCTACCAGTTCCGCCATCCGGGCCAGGATGCGTGGTGCGCTAGCTTATGCCAACAGGCGCCATCCCGGCGAACGCCGGGATCCAGTTCGAAGCGTCACGAGATACGTCTGCCTGCCGACCGGGAGCAAAGGCATTGGGCATCGCGCGCGGATGGAATGTCGGCCTGGATCCCGGCATTCGCCGGGATGACGAGCAGAAAGCAAAAAGCCCGACCGGAAGGTCGGGCTTGTGCTTTGAACTTGGAGGCCTGGGTCGGAATTGAACCGGCGTACGCGGCTTTGCAGGCCGCTGCATAACCACTCTGCCACCAGGCCGGTGACTTTCGAATCCGCATGCGGATTCTTCCACATTCCAGGCCCGTTCACGCAAGGGGGCCGGAAACAACAAGGCCCCGCTCGCGGGGCCTTGGTTGAGGGAGCTGATCAACTGCACCCTCGAATTTGGAGCGGGAAACGAGACTCGAACTCGCGACCCCGACCTTGGCAAGGTCGTGCTCTACCAACTGAGCTATTCCCGCAGAGGAACCGACATTTTAGGCATGGAAGCGAATCTGTCAACCACTTTTTCGCTTCCCCGGAGGTCCCTGTCGCCGGACTTCCGCATTACCTCTCAACACCCCACCGGACCTGCCACTGTCCGGTTGATCAGCGAACACTGCACCGTTCGCGATGACGCTATTTTCTATGAACGCGCGTCTTCGCGCAAGACCGGCCATGCAGCTCGCAGATACAAAAGTCCGGACCACAACGTCAGCAACGCCGCCGCAGCCAGCAGCCACTCGCCGACCATGAACACATTGATGCCCGCGAAAGGCTCCTGATACAGCAGGCACACCAGCGCCACCATCTGCACGATCGTCTTGATCTTGCCGATGCCGGCGACCTTGACCGTGGCGCGCTGGCCGAGCTCTGCCATCCACTCGCGCAGCGCGGAAACGGCAATTTCGCGGCCGATGATGACTGCCGCCCACAACGCCATCCACACGGTCGGATGCTTCTGGACCGTCAGCAGCAGCGCCACCGCCACCATCAGCTTGTCGGCCACCGGATCGAGGAACGCGCCGAACGCGGAGTACTGGTTGTAGCGCCGCGCGATCCAGCCATCGAGCCAGTCGGTGATCGAGGCGAACGCGAAGATGAAAGCCGCCGCGAAGTTCGTCCACTTGAACGGCAAATAGAACACCAGCACCAGCACCGGGATCAGCAGGATCCGCAGCAGGGTCAGCATGGTCGGTACCGTCAACTTCATCCTTCGCTCCGCGCGCCGCTCTTCGTGTCGTTCATGTCGGGGGTGTCCAGCCCGTGCAGGGTCGCATAGATACGCTCGGCAAGGGCATCGTTGATGCCATCCACGCGGGCAATTTCCTCGATCCCCGCCGCTTTCAGGCCGCCCAGGCCGCCGAAGTGTCGCAGCAGGCTGGCGCGTCGGCGCGGCCCGATGCCGGCGATGTCTTCCAGGCGGCTGGTGTTGCGGGCCTTCTGGCGGCGCCCGCGGTGGCCGGTGATGGCAAAACGGTGCGCTTCGTCACGGACCTGCTGGACCAGCTGCAGGGCCGGTGATTCTGCTCCGGGGTGCACCGCGCGGCCATCGGGCAGCAGCAGTTCCTCGTCGCCGGGGCGGCGGGCCGGTCCCTTGGCTACGCCGACCAGGGCCACGCCCTTGACCCCCAGCTCGTCCAGGGCCGCGCGCGCCTGCGCGACCTGGCCGGCGCCGCCGTCGATGAGGAGGATGTCGGGCATCACCCCGCCCTCCTCCACTGCGCGACGGAACCGCCGCTCGATCGCCTGGTGCATCGCCGCGTAATCGTCGCCGGGCTCGATGCCGGCGATGTTGTAGCGCCGGTACTGGCCGCGCACGGGGCCTTCGGCATCGAACACCACGCACGAAGCGACCGTGGCCTCGCCCATCGTGTGGCTGATGTCGAAGCATTCGATGCGCGTGGGAAGTTCGTCCATGGCGAGCATGTCGCGCAGTGCTTCGGCGCGGGCGCGCTGGGCGGCGTGGCTGGTGCGCTCGCTCGACAGCGACAGCTCGGCGTTGCGCCTGGCCATGTCGAGGTAGCCGGCGCGCTCACCGCGCACGTTGCAGCGGATCTGCACCTTGCGCTCGCCGGCGCTCGACAGCGCCTGCTCGATCAGCTCCCGATCGGGGATGTCGCGGTCGAGCACGATCTCGCGCGGTGGCTGCTGCTCGCCGTAGTACTGCGAAACAAATGCCGCCAGCACTTCTTCGGGATTGTCGCTGCCGTTGGTCTTGGGGAAGAACGCGCGCGTGCCGAGGTTGCGACCGTCGCGGAAGGCCAGCAGCATCACGCAGGCCGCCACGCCCTGCATGGCGATGGCGAGCACGTCCAGGTCGGCGGCTCGGCCGTCGACGTACTGCCGCGCCTGCACGCTGCGGATCGAGGCGACCAGGTCGCGCAGGCGCGCGGCCTCCTCGAAATCCAGGCGCACGCTGGCCGCTTCCATCGACTTGACCAGGTCGTCGCTGAGCTCGTCGCTGCGGCCTTCCAGGAACAGGCTGGCGCGACGCACGCTCTCGGCGTAGTCGCGCGCCGGCACCATGCCCACGCACGGCGCGCTGCAACGGCCGATCTGGTGCTGCAGGCAGGGCCGAGAGCGGTTGCGGAAGACGCTGTCCTCGCAGCTGCGCAGCTTGAACAGCTTGTGCATGAGGTTAAGCGAATCGCGGACCGCGCCGACGCTGGCATAGGGCCCGAAGTAGCGCCCCGGGATCGCACGCGGCCCGCGGTGCATGGCGATGCGCGGCCAGGCTTCCTGCGTCATCAGCACGTAGGGGTAGCTCTTGTCGTCGCGCAGCAGCACGTTGTAGCGCGGCTTGAGCGACTTGATCAGCTCGTTCTCGAGGATCAGCGCCTCGGTCTCGGTGCGCGTGACCGTCACTTCCATGCGCGCGGTCTGCGCCAGCATGGTCATGATCCGCGCCGACTTCGGCGTGGCGTTGAAATAGCTGGACACTCGGTTCTTGAGCACGCCGGCCTTGCCGACATACAGCACGCTGTCGTCAGCCGCGATCATCCGGTAGACGCCAGGCGCGGTGCTCAGCTTCTTGATGAATGCCTTGCCGTCGAACGGCGTGGCTTCGGCCCGGCTCATGGTGCCAAGCCGTCGGAAGCCGTGGGCGTAAGGGTGGCGATGGCGGGCGTTGCGGTCACGAGCATCGACTCAGAAGTTGGGCCAATTATGCGACAGCACAAGGCTTTCCCCCGATCTTCGCGGCTACAACCGGTATTCGCGCCGCAGCCTGGCGATGGCGCCGTCGGCCGCGCGGTCGAGCAACTGGAAGACGTGCTCGAACTGCGCCGGCCCACCGGTGTAGGGATCGGGCACTTCGCCGCCCTCCTCCGTTCCTGTCCATTCCAGCAGGAGCGCGCTGCGGGCGCGCGCGCCGCGGGGGGCACGCGCCTGGACGTCGCGCAGGTTGGCGCGGTCGGCGCACAGCAACCAGTCGAAGCGCTGGTAGTCATCGGCGGCAAGCTGGCGTGCGCGCAGGCCGGAAATGTCGATTCCGTGCTCGGCGGCATTGGCGATCGCGCGACGGTCCGGTGGCTGGCCGACATGCCAGTCGCCCGTCCCCGCAGAATCCAGCTCGACCTGGCCGGCCAGGGTAGAGGTGGCGATGCGTGCGCGCAGAACGCCTTCAGCAACCGGCGAGCGGCAAATGTTGCCAAGACAGACGACCAGCAGTCGAACCGGTTCAGCCACGGCCGGCAGCGATCCAGGCCTCGGCACGGGCAAGGTCTTCCGGGGTATCCACGCCAGGCGGGAACGGCTCCGGTGTGATCCCGACCGCGATGCGGTAACCAGCTTCGAGCACGCGCAACTGCTCCAGCGATTCGATCTGTTCCAGCCGCCCCGCCGGCAGCGCCGCGAAGCGCTGCAGGAATCCGGCGCGGTAGCCGTAGATGCCGATATGGCGCAGCCATTCGCCCTGCCCCGGCATGCTGCTGCGGTCGCGGGCGAAGGCATCTCGCGGCCACGGAATGGGCGCACGGCTGAAGTAGAGGGCATTGCCGTTGCCGGCACGCACCAGCTTGACCGCGTTTGGGTCGAGCAGCGTTTCGACGTCGGTCACCGGCGCGGCCAGCGTCGCCATCTCGGTGTCGCCGTCGTGCATCAGCGCGGCCACGGCACGGATGCCGGCGGCAGGGGCAAACGGTTCGTCGCCCTGCAGGTTGACCACGACGGTGTCGTCGCTCCAGCCGGCGATGCGTGCGCACTCGGCGAGGCGGTCGGTGCCCGATGCGTGATCGGGCGAGGTCATGGCCACGCGGACGCCGCAGTTGGCAATGGCCGCGGCGATGCGTTCGTCGTCGGCGGCCACCCAGACTTCGCGAGCGCCTGCCGCCAGCGCACGGCGCGCCACGTGCAGCACCAGCGGCTCGCCGGCGAGCAGGCGCAGCGGCTTGCCTGGCAGGCGGGTCGCGGCATGCCGGGCCGGGATTGCGACAACGAAATCCTTGCTCACGGAAGCTTCCCTTCGGTCGCACCGGCGCCATTGCGATACGGGCGTGCCTTGCCCGACAGGCGATCGAGCAGCGAGACCCAGAACGCCTCCGGCAACTCGGCACGCACCGGCACGCTGAAGTGACGGTCGTCGGCGAACGCGGTGCACTTCACCGCGTCCTTCTCGGTCATCAGCACCGGCAATTCGCGGCTGCCGAACTCGAAGTCCTCGGCGCTGTAGCGATGATGGTCGGCGAACGCGTGCGGAACCACGGCAATGCCGAAACCACGCAGCATCGAGAAGAATCGCTCGGGATCGCCAATGCCAGCCACCGCATGCACGCGCTGGCCGGAGAACGACGTCAGGCGGCGCGGACGTCCGCCCAGCATCGGCTGGGCCTGGTCGGCCAGCAGGCGCATCGGCCATTCGCCGAAACCGGTATCGCCATTGCCGACGCCACCGGCGCCGACATTGACCACGCGGAAGTCGCAGCGGGCACCGCGCTCGGGCAACTCGCGCAGTGGTCCGGCCGGCAGCAGCTGGCCGTTGCCGTAGCGACGGCGGCCGTCGACCACTTCGATCTCGATGTCGCGCGCGAGCTTGTAGTGCTGCAGGCCGTCGTCGCAGATCACCAGGTCGCAGCCCGCTTCGGCGAGAGCCTTGGCTGCGGCAGCGCGGTCGCGGTCGACGCGGATGCGCACGCCGGTGCGCTGCGCGATCAGTACCGGCTCGTCACCGGCGGCATCGGCAGGACTGCGGAAATCGACCCACATCGCCGCGCTGGAATCGTCGCGGCCATAGCCACGACTGGCGACACCCGGACTCCAGCCCTCGGCACGCAGGCGCTCGACCAGGGAAATGGTCAGCGGCGTCTTGCCGGCGCCGCCTGCGGTGATGTTGCCGACCACGATCACCGGCACGCCCGGGTGCTGGCGCTTGAGCCAGCCCTTCAGGTACAGGCTGCGCCGCAGTCCGCTGAGTGAACCGTAGACCGCCGAAAGCAGGCGCGCACCAAGCGGCACGCGCACGTCGTCGTACCAGAACGCCGGGGTTTGCGACGACCGTTTACTCATTCAGCCTCGCGGAACTGCATGCGGTGGAGATGGGCGTAGAGGCCGCCGTGTGCCAGCAGCTCGCTGTGCGTGCCGCGCTCGACGATGCGTCCCTGGTCGAGCACCAGCACCTGGTCGGCGTGTTCGATCGTCGACAGGCGGTGGGCGATGACCAGCGTGGTGCGGTTGGGCATCAGGTGGTCAAGCGCGTCCTGCACCAGTCGTTCGGACTCGGTGTCGAGCGCGGCGGTGGCTTCGTCGAGGATGAGGATCGGCGCGTCCTTGAGCATCGCGCGTGCGATCGCCAGGCGCTGGCGCTGGCCGCCGGAAAGACGGCCGCCCTTGGCACCGATCTCGGTGTGCATGCCCTGCGGCAGGCGCTCGACGAACTCCATCGCGTTGGCGCCGCGCACCGCCTGCTCCAGCGCCGGTTCGCCGGCGCTCTGCAACTCGCCGTAGGCGACATTGGCGGCGACGGTGCCGTCGAACAGCATCACCTGCTGGCCGACGAGCGCGATCTGGCGACGAAGGTCCTGCAGGCGATAGTCCTGCAGAGGATGGCCATCGAGCAGGATCTGCCCGCCTTCGATGTCGTAGAAGCGCGGGATCAACTTGATCAGCGTCGACTTGCCGCTGCCGGAGCGGCCGACGATCGCGGTGACCGTGCCGGGGCGCGCGACGAAGCTGATGTCGGACAGCGCCGGCTGTGCCTGGCCCGGATAACGCGCGGTGACATCGCGGAATTCGAGCAGGCCCTGCGAACGCTCGAGCGGGCGCCGGCCGGTGTCGATTTCGTCCGGGGTATCGAGCACGTCGAACAGGCGTTCGGCCGAAGCCACGCCACGCTGCAACATGCCCTGCACGTTGGTCAGCTGTTTCAGCGCCGGGATCACTGCCAGCATCGAGGTCATCAGGCTGACGAAATCGCCCGCGCTGAGACGACCATTGGCAGCTTCGCGACCGGCGAAGAACAGCAGCAGCGCCAGTCCGACCGCGCCCATCAGCTGCACGACCGCCGACGAGATGCTGCGCGTGGACTCGACCTTGAGGCTCAGGCGCAGGTGGTGGTTGGCCTGGCCCGAATAACGCTCGAGTTCGGCGCCCTGGGCGCCGTATACCTTCACTTCCTGATGGTTCGACAGAGCCTGGTCGGCCGACTGCAGCAGCTGTGCTCCGCTCTCCTGGATGCGATGGCCGATGCGGCGGTAGCGACGGCCGACGGTGTCCATCGTCCACGCCAGCAGCGGGCCCAGCAGCAGGATGGCGAGGGTCACGCGCCAGCTGTAGTAGAGCATCACGCCCATCATCGCCACGACCTGCAGCGACTGCTGCAGCATCACCTTGGCGGCATCGATCGCGGCCTGCGCGACCTGGTCGCTGTCCGAGCCCAGGCGGGTGAGCATCGAGGCAACCGGCTCGGTGTCGAAGCGCAGTCCAGGCAGGCGCATGTACTTGCCCAGCACCATCACGCGCAGGTCGCGGGCGATACTGCGGCCGGCGCGCGCCATGAAGGTGTCGGTGATGTAACCGGCGATGCCGCGGGCAACGAAGATGCCGACGATGGCCAGCGGCAGCAGCAGGCTCAGCTTGCGGTTGTTGTTGATGAAGGTTTCATCGACCACCGGCTTCATCAGCCAGGTGAAGGCGCCGGCAGCGGCGGCTTCGATCAGCATGCCCAGCAGCGCTACCAGCAGCACCCCGCGATACGGCGATACGAAGTCCTGCAGGCGGCGGTAGGTCGACCAGGGCGACGGTGCGTCGCTCACTTGCCCGCCCCCGCGGCGGGTCCACCCGCGCCTTCGCGTGTCTGCGGTGCGGTGGCGTTCATGACCTTGCGGAAGCCCAGCTGCCCGAGTGCGTCATAGACGGTGACCACGGCCTGGTATGGCGTGCGCGCGTCGGCGCGCAGCATCACCGCGCGGTCGCGGTCGTTGCCGGCCACTTCCGCGATGGTCGCTTTGAGCGACTCGACATCGCTGCGCAGCACTTCGCGGTCGTCGACGAAGTAACGGCCGTCGGCATTGACCAGCACGATCAACGCCTTGGAAGTGTCGCTGGCCGGCTCGCCGGTGGCGCGCGGCAGCTCGAGCTTGAGCACCGAGCGCGCGTCGAAGGTCGCGGTGACGACGAAGAAGATGATCAGCACCAGGATCACGTCGATCAACGGAACCAGGTTGATCTCCAGCCCGTCTTCGAAGGCGCGGTGGTCGCGGATACGCATCGTGACGTGAGCCTCAGGCGGCCTGCGGCGTGCGCACGGCGGCCGGGCGCGTGTCGAGCGTGTCCATCAGGGCGATGGCCTCGTGCTCCATCGAAACGA
Organism: Lysobacter sp. Soil_C_59; assembly: GCF_057656415.1. Classification (NCBI taxonomy): domain Bacteria; kingdom Pseudomonadati; phylum Pseudomonadota; class Gammaproteobacteria; order Lysobacterales; family Lysobacteraceae; genus Lysobacter; species Lysobacter sp. Soil_C_59. The sequence goes on from NZ_JBDGKK010000003.1 coordinate 243,085, forward strand.
TGTACTCGCCGATGCGACCACGGAACCAGCGGTGCGCGATCAGCGCCGGGATCGCCACGATCATGCCGGCGGCGGTGCAGACCAGCGCCTTGCCGATGCCGCCGGCAAGCTGGTTCACGTCGCCGATGCCGTGGTCGAGGATGCCCAGGAACATCTGGATCATGCCCACGACGGTGCCGAACAGGCCCAGCAGCGGGCCGGCCGCGGCGATCGTGCCGAGGGTGTTGAGGTAGCGCTCCATCTTGTGGACCAGATGGCGACCGACATCCTCGATGCGCTCGCGGATCTGGTCGCGCGGGCGCAGGCGGACATCCAGGGCGGCCGCCAGCAGCTCGCCCAGGGGAGAGGTCTTGCGCAGCGACTCGATGTGCGCCGGGTCAAGCTTGCCGCTGCCCGCCCAGGTCCGCACTTCCTTGCCCAGATTGGGTGGCAGCACCACGCTGCGACGCAGCGACCAGGCGCGCTCGACGATCAGCGTCAGGGCCAGTACCGACAGCAACAACAGGGGAATCATCGGCCAACCGCCGGCCTTGACCAGTTCCAGCACGCCAACCTCCGGCCCTCGGCCGTGTTAATCAGGCCGATAGGATAGCCCAGCCGCGCCCCTCTCCCCGCGTTGCGCTGCATCCCACAGCCGCGGCTGTGCCTGCCGTCGCGATTCCACGCTCACGCCGCCTTGTTGAAGCCGCACACGCAGGGCGCCGGCGCGGGCGGTGTCATGGACCTGGGCGCCGGCCCGGCCCCAGCGCTCGACGACTGCGGGCTTGGGATGCCCGAACCGGTTGCCGTGGCCGGACGCCACCAGGGCATGGCGGGCACCGGTGGCGGCCACGAATCCGGGGTCGGAAGAGCCGTCGCTGCCGTGGTGCGGCACCGTCACCACGTCGGCGCGCAGGGAGGCGGGGTCCCGGCGCAGCAGGATCCGCTCGACCGCCTCGCCGATGTCGCCGGTCAGCAGCGCCGAGGCCCCGGCTGCCTCGATCCGCAGCACGCAGCTGGCCTCGTTGCCGAGGTAGGGGAAGTACGGCGCCGGGTGCAGGACGCGGAAATGGACGCCATCCCAGACCCAGGCCTGTCCCGCCACGCAAGGCCTGGCGTCCGCCAGCGGGGCGCCCTCCGGCGCCAGCAAGTCCGTCGTCGCGAACACCCGGCCCACGGCCTCCAGGCCACCGGCGTGGTCATTGTCGGCGTGGCTGACCACGAACCGGTCGATCCGGCGAACGCCCATCGCGTGCAGGGTCGGCACCACTGCCCGCTCGCCGGCGTCAAAGCCGTCGCGGACCGCCGGGCCCATGTCGTAGAGCAGCGCGTGCCGCGACGTGCGCACCTGCACCGACAGGCCCTGGCCGACATCGATCACCAGCAGCTCGGCCTCACCGTGACGCGGCAGGTGGCGATCCGGCCACAGCAGCGGCAACCACAACAGCAATGCCAGCGGCTTGCCCGGCACGCCACGCGGCAGCAACAGCCAGAACGCACCGAGCAACGCCATCGGCAATGCGAACCACGCAGGTTCGGGCAGCCACCAGACCGCCAGCGGGGTCGCGGCCAGATGCTCGAACATCGGCCAGGTCAGCTCGAAGGCCGCCGCCGCAAGGTTCCAGGCCCAGGCACCGTTGCCGGGAGCCAGCATCTCCAGCGCCAGCCCCAGCAGCGACAGCGGCACCACAACGAGGCTCCACCACGGCACCGCAAGCAGATTGGCCAGCAACCCGGCCAGCGAGGCCTGGCCGAACAGCACCGCGCTCAACGGCAGCAGTCCCACGGTCGCCACGCCCTGCGCCGAGAGGAAGTCGTGCAGCGGTCGCCCGCCGCCATGCGGCAGGCACCAGAGCAGCCACGCGACGCCCGCGAAGCTGAGCCAGAACCCGGCACCGAGGACGGCCATCGGATCGGCGAGCAGGACCGCGATGGCCGCCAATGCCAGAGAATCGGCCATCCGCAGCGGCCTGCGGAACATTCGCACGGCGGCGATCACGCCGATCATCAGCGCGGTGCGCACCGTCGGCAGCGCGAATCCGGCGACCGCCGCATATAGCACTGCGCCGCACAAACCGGCACCGGCCGCCGCGATCTGTGCGGGCATGCGCCGCGCCAGCGCCACCGGCCACAGCCACCACAACGCCCGCGCCATCAGCGCGAAGAATCCCGCCACCAGGCCGACATGGAAACCGGAAATGGCGATCAGGTGGGTAAGGCCGTTGGCGCGAAGGACGTGCCAGTCGCCATCGTCGAGCGCGCGCGTGTCGCCCAGCGCGAGTGCGCGCACGAACCGCGAAGACGACCGATCCAGTGAAGCGATGCGCGCCGACATGTCTTCGCGCCACGCTTCCAACCCATCTCCCGGCGCCAGCAGCAGTGCCTGCTGCGGCTGCCGCAGATAACCGGTGGCGGCGATGCGCTGCGCGAGTGCATACCGTTCGCTGTCGAGCCCGCCGGGGTTGCGCAGTCCGCGCGGTGCGCGCAGGCGCGCGTCGAATTGCCATCGCTGCCCTGCCCTCAGCGCGGAGCGCGCCTTCAGACTGCGGTCGTACCAGGCCAGACGCAGCGTGCGCCCCCGCAGCGGCCGCCGCTGCGTCTCGTCGTCGTCAACACGGAAGGCGAAACGGCTGCGCGCAACTTCGTGCACCGGCAGGTCGACGATGCGACCGCGGACCCGTGCGTCCTGATGCTCCAGCTCAGCGGGCAGCTGCAACGCCAGCGAATGCGCCGCATGCAGGCCCGCCAGCGCGAAGCCCAGCACCAACCAGCCAGGCAGCATGAGCGCAGCGCGGCCGGCCCGGAGGCCGAGCCCGCAAACGGCAATCCCAATCAACAACAGCCCGATCGAACCTGGCCAGGGCAACAACCACGGCAGCCACAGGCAGGCGCAGACGCCTGTCAGCAGTGCCAGTGCGGCGGTGGTTCCGAACGGCGGCGTCCTTGCCGCGTCGCGCATGACCTCTCCCTGTCTTAGACCTCGGCGTGGCTCAGCTCGCGCAGCTTGCCTTCGTGCAGTTCGAGCACGCGATCCAGGCGCCGTGCGAGGCGCCGGTCATGGGTCACCAGCACCAGGCTGGTGTGCTGCTCGCGGTTGAGCGCGAGCATGATTTCGAACACCGTCTGCGCGGTCTTCTCGTCGAGATTGCCGGTGGGCTCGTCGCCAAGCACGCAGGCCGGACGGTTGACCAGCGCACGCGCGACGGCCGCGCGCTGGCGCTCGCCGCCGGACAACTCGCCGGGCTTGTGCTCGAGGCGGTGACCCAGGCCGACCGACTCCAGCAGCGCCCGCGCGCTTCTGGAAGCGTCCGCAACATGCGCGCCGGACAGCAGCACCGGCAGCATCACGTTCTCCAGCGCGGTGAACTCCGGCAGCAGGTGATGGAACTGGTATACGAAGCCGAGCGCACGGTTGCGCAGTGCGCCGCGCGCGGCGTCGGACAAAGAGCTCATCTGCTGCCCGGCCACGAACACTTCGCCGGCGGTGGGCGTGTCGAGCCCGCCGAGCAGGTGCAGCAGCGTGCTTTTGCCGGCACCGGACGCGCCAAGGATCGCAACCGTCTCGCCCGACTGCACCGACAGCTGCAGCCCTTCGAACACCGGCGTGCGCATCTTGCCTTCGGCATAGGTCATCGCCAGGCCCTCGGCCCGGATCGACTCGCCCGTGTGCTTGTGGTTGTTGATCTCACTCATAGCGCAGCGCCTCCGCCGGAGCCGTGCGCGCGGCGCGCCAGGCGGGATAGATCGTGGCCATGAACGCCATCGCCAGCGCGACCGCGGCGATGATCACCACGTCGCTGCTCTGCAGTTCGGTCGGCAGGCCGGTGATGTAATAGACGTCCTCCGGCAGCAGCTGCACGCCGAGCACGGCTTCGATCGCCTTGAGGATGTGTTCGAGGTTGAGCGTCAGGACGATGCCACCAATCACGCCGATCACGGTACCGATCACGCCAATCAATGTTCCCTGCACCACGAACACCTGCATGACGCCGCGCGGGGTCAGGCCGAGCGTGCGAAGGATCGCGATGTCGGCCTGCTTGTCGGTCACCAGCATCACCTGCGAGCTGACCAGGTTGAAGGCGCCCATCGCGATGATCAGCGACAGCAGGATCGCCATGATGGTCTTTTCCATCTTGAGCGCCCGGAACATGTTGGCGTTCTCGCTGGTCCAGTCGCTGACCCGGTACGGGCCGCCCAGGTTCACCGCCAGGTCGCGGGCGACGTCCCAGGCCTTGTCCATGTCGTGCAGGCGCAGGCGCACGCCGGTGACGCCGTCACCCATGCGCAGCAGGCGCTGCATGTCGTGCAAGTTGACGACGGCCAGGCCCTTGTCGTACTCGTTGTAGCCGGCCTCGAAGATGCCGCTGACGATGAAGCGCTTGAGCTGCGGCACCGCGCCCAATGGCGTGCTGCGGAAATCACTGGTGGTCATCACCACGCTGTCGCCGATGCCGACGCCTAGCCACAGCGCCAGTTCCTTGCCCAGCACGATGTTGAAGCTTCCGCGCTCGAGTGAGTCGAGCTTGCCCTGCACCATCTTCTCGGCGAGCACCGACACCTTGCCTTCCTGGTCCGGCAACACCGCCCGCACCATCGCAGGCTGGTTGCGCGCACCCGACAGCAACGCTTCCTTCTCGATGTAGGGCGCGGCGCCGGCCACTCGCGCGTCGGCCACGGCGGTCTTGACCGCCTGCTGCCAGTCGGTCAGCGGTTCGCCATAGGCGCTGACGGTGGCGTGTGCGGCCATCTGCAGCATCCGGTCGCGGATCTCGCGCTGGAAGCCGCTCATCACCGCCAGGGTGGTGATCAGCGCCGTGACGCCCAGCGCGATGCCGGCGATGGACGCCAGCGAAATGAAGGAGATGAAACCGTTGCGGCGCTTGGCCCGGAGGTAGCGCAGGCCTATGGCCACTGGGATGGGTTTGAACATATCGGACTATGGTGCCATCGAAGGCGGCTCAAGCGCAGCGGCTTTGACCGGAGCGGCCAGCCTGAGTTCACGGCGGGCGGGGGCCGGGAGGGTGTCGGGCCACCAGGCAAGGCGTGACGGCCGGCCGGCGCTGTCCACCAATCGCATGAAAGCCAGGGACCCGCGCCACTCGACGCTCAGGCCGGTGATCGCCTGTCCGTCCAGCGTGGCCGTGCCGTCGCCGCCAATCACCAGCAGCCGCTTGGGCCGCATGCACTCGCGGCGGGCCAACCGCATCCCCTCCCCGGCCGCCAGCAGCGCCAATGGCAGGGATAGCGGCAGGGGCATTTCAGAGCCGATCACCGCCAAAGCGGCCAGCATGCCCAGCGACGCCAGCGCCGCGGCGAGCAGTCGTGACGGACGCCACTCAAGGAGGCAGGGAGCGGATGCGCGCGACGAGCGCTGCGAGGTCGGCATCGGTTGGCGCGTCGTTGCCCATGAACCAGTGCCAGAGCTTATCGTCCTCGGTTTCCAGCAAGCGTAGGAAAACGACGCGCTCGTCCTCGCCGGCCTGGCGCCAGGCGCGATCGAGGTAGCGCTCGAACAGCTGGTCAAGCTCGCGCATGCCGCGCCGGCAGCGCCAGCGCAGGCGGCGCAGCTCGCGTTCGTCGGCTTCGTTGATGCCTTCCACGTCTTTCTTCCCGGTTCCAGGCCTGGATCCCGGCGTACGCCGGGATGACGAAAAAAAGGGGCGCACCCGTGAGTGCGCCCCTGGTGTTGTCACCGGTCCGCGCGCCGTCAGACGCGACGGGCCAGCATCAGCTTCTTGATCTCGCCGATCGCCTGCGCCGGGTTCAAGCCCTTCGGGCAGGTGCGCGCGCAGTTCATGATGGTGTGGCAGCGGTACAGCTTGAACGGATCTTCCAGATCGTCCAGGCGCGCACCGGTGTCCTCGTCACGCGAGTCGATGATCCAGCGGTAGGCCTGCAGCAGGATCGCCGGGCCCAGGTAACGGTCGCCGTTCCACCAGTAGCTCGGGCAGCTGGTCGAGCAGCACGCGCACAGGATGCACTCGTACAGGCCGTCGAGCTTCTTGCGGTCCTGCGGCGACTGCAGGCGCTCGCGGTCGGACGGTGCCGGGCTCTGCGTGCGCAGCCACGGCTTGATCGACGCGTACTGGGCGTAGAAGTGGGTCAGGTCCGGGACCAGGTCCTTCACCACCGGCATGTGCGGCAGCGGGTAGATCGGCACTTCGGCCTTGCCGCAATCGCCAATGGCCTTGGTGCACGCCAGCGTGTTGGTGCCGTCGATGTTCATCGCGCACGAACCGCAGATGCCCTCGCGGCACGAACGACGGAACGTCAGCGTCGGATCGATCTCGTTCTTGATCTTGATCAGCGCGTCCAGAACCATCGGGCCGCACGTCGCCATGTCCACCTCGTAGGTGTCCACGCGCGGGTTCATGCCGTCGTCGGGGTTCCAGCGGTAGACCTTGAAGGTGCGCGGCTGCTTGGCGCCCGGCGACGCCCAGTGGCGGCCCTTCTGGATCTGCGAGTTCTTGGGTAGTGAGAATTCAGCCACGTTGCTCGCTCCGGATCAGTAGACGCGCTTCTTCGGCGGGACCACGGACACGTCGTCACTCAACGTGTACATGTGCACCGGGCGATAGTCGATGGCGGTTTCGCCGCTTTCAGTGACCGAGCACAGGGTGTGCTTCTGCCAGTGGGCGTCGTCGCGGTCCGGGAAGTCCTCGCGGGCGTGGGCGCCGCGCGACTCGGTGCGGTTCTCGGCGGAAACAATCGTCACCAGCGCCTGGTCGAGCAGGTTCGACAGCTCGTAGGTCTCGATCAGGTCCGAGTTCCAGATCAGCGAACGGTCGGCCACCTTGACGTCGCCGAAGGACGCGTGGATCTCGCGCATCTTGCGCACGCCGTCGGCCAGTGTCTCGCCGGTGCGGAACACCGCAGCGTCGGCCTGCATCGTGCGCTGCATCTTGTCGCGGATGACCGCCGTCGGCGTGCCACCGTTGGCGTTGCGCAGCTTGTCCAGGCGGGCCAGGGCCGAATCGCAGGCATCGCCGGCGAGGCGCGCCTGCTTGCCGTCGACCTTGACCGTCTCGGCGGCGCGGTTGGCGACGGCGCGACCGAACACGACCAGGTCGAGCAGCGAGTTCGAGCCCAGGCGGTTGGCGCCATGGACCGACACGCAGGCCGCTTCGCCAATCGCGTACAGGCCCGGGACGACTTCGTCCGGGTTGCCGTTGCGCAGCTGCACCACTTCGCCGTGGTAGTTGGTCGGGATGCCGCCCATGTTGTAGTGCACGGTCGGGATCACCGGGATCGGCTGCTTCTCAACGTCGACGTTGGCGAAGATGCGCGCCGACTCGGCGATGCCCGGCAGCTTTTCGTGGATCACTTCCGGGCCGAGGTGGGTCAGGTCGAGCAGGATGTGGTCCTTGAACTCGCCGACGCCGCGGCCTTCGCGGATTTCCATCGTCATCGCGCGACTGACCATGTCGCGCGGGGCGAGGTCCTTCACGCTCGGTGCGTAGCGCTCCATGAAGCGCTCGCCGTTGCTGTTGCGCAGGATGCCGCCTTCGCCGCGGACGCCCTCGGTGATCAGGCAGCCGGCGCCGTAGATGCCGGTCGGGTGGAACTGCACGAACTCCATGTCCTGCAGCGACAAGCCCGCGCGCAGCGCCATGCCGCCGCCGTCGCCGGTGCAGGTATGGGCCGAGGTCGCCGAGAAGTAGGCGCGGCCGTAGCCGCCGGTGGCCAGCACCGTGCCCTGCGCCTTGAACAGGTGCAGCGTGCCTTCGGCCATGTCCAGCGCAAGCACGCCGCGGCAGGCGCCGTTGGCGTCCATGATCAGGTCGAGCGCGAAGTACTCGATGAAGAACTGCGCGTCATGCGCCAGCGACTGCTGGTACAGCGTGTGCAGGATGGCGTGGCCGGTGCGGTCGGCGGCGGCGCAGGTGCGCTGCGCCGGCGGGCCTTCGCCGTAACGGGTGGTCATGCCGCCGAACGGGCGCTGGTAGATCTTGCCGTCGTCGGTGCGCGAGAACGGAACGCCGTAGTGCTCCAGCTCGATGATCGCCGGGATGGCTTCCTTGCACATGTACTCGATCGCGTCCTGGTCGCCCAGCCAGTCCGAGCCCTTGACGGTATCGAAGAAGTGGTAGCGCCAGTCGTCCTCGCCCATGTTGGCCAGCGCCGCGGCGACGCCGCCCTGGGCGGCCACGGTGTGCGAACGGGTCGGGAAGACCTTGGTGATGCAGGCGGTCTTCAGGCCCTTCTGGGCCAGGCCGAAGGTGGCGCGCAGACCGGCGCCACCGGCGCCGACGACGACCATGTCGAAGGTGTGTTCATGGATCTTGTAAGCGGCGGCCATGTATCAGGCTCCCAGCGCGATGCGGATGACGGCGAGCACGCTGGCCAATGCCGCGAGAACGCAAACGAAAACGACCGCGAGCTGCGATGCCATCGCAAGGCCCGGGGTATGGACGTAATCCTCGATGATCACCTGCATGCCGAGCTTGGCGTGCCAGAACGAGGCGATCAGGAACGCCGACAGCAGCACCGCGTTGCACGGGTGGCCGACGGTGGCGCGGACGCTGGCGTAATCGCCACCGATCAGCGACAGGATCAGGCCGATGACGTAGATCGACAGGAACACCAGCGCGATGGCGGTCACGCGCTGGACGACGAAATGATGGGTACCGTCCTTGGCCGAGCCCAGGCCGCGCGCGGTCTTGAGCGGGTTGCGCAGGCGGTTGTTGTTGGTGCTCATGCGCCACCCCGCTGGGCCATCATCGCCAGCAGCCAGATGATCACCGTCAGCACCAGGCTGCCGAAGACCGAGATCCAGCTGCTGCGCACGAACGCTTCGATGCGGTAGCCGTAACCGGCGTCCTGCACCAGGTGACGGATGCCGTTGAGCAGGTGGTAAGCCAGCGACCAGCTCCAGCCGAACAGGACCAGGAAGCCCAGCGGCGACCGCGCGCAGGCGGTGAAGGTGCTCCAGGATTCGGGACCGGCAGCCATTGCCACCAGCGCCCACACAACGAGCAGGCTGCCCAGGGTCAGGACGATGCCTGTGCCACGGTGCAGGATCGAGGTCACCATCTGCACCTGCCAGCTGTAAATCTGCATGTGCGGTGACAGGGGGCGTTCGCGGACGCGTGGATCGTTAGCCATGGGCTATGGCGTTCTCTGAGCTGGGCGGCAGGAGCCGCGTGGCGGGGAAGCGTGGTGACGCGTCAGAAATCGATGCAGCGGCCGTTCTTTTCCCAGTCGCCGTAGCGGGTCGGTTCGGGGCCTTCGCGCCCGCCGTGCTCCTTTGGCCTGTTGGGATCCGTCAATGGCGCGGGCTGCGGAGTCGAATCTGCCTCGGGCGCTTCAACGGGTGGGGTTTGGCCTATCATCACGGCGCTGAATGTTAATTCCCGCCCCCCATGCATGACAACCCGCAGGCCGCCGCCGGCCTCGCCTTCGCCCTGCCCGACCATCGCCTGATCGCGCTCAGCGGGCGTGATGCGGTCGCTTTTGCGCAGGCACAGTTCATGAACGACGTCGGCCTGCTGGAGCCGCGCAGCTGGCAGTGGAATGGCTGGCTGACGCCCAAGGGGCGCGTGGTGGCGCTGTTCGCTTTGCTGAAACTGTCCGATGAGGCGCTCTGGCTGCTCCTGCCCGATGCCGATCCCGGCGAGCTGGCCGCCGCACTGCAGCGCTTCGTGTTTCGCAGCAAAGTCAAGATCGAACTTCGCCAGGATCTGCACGTCAGTGGTTCCTTTACGGCACCGGCGATGGCACAAGGCTCCGCTCTTGCCGGTGATGACGGGGTCGAGGCGGTCGAAATGGACCTGGGCGGCGATGGCCGGCCGCGCAGCCTGCGCATTTCTGGCGGTGCCACTGGCACGGCCGATGCCTTGGCGCTGGCGCGGTGGCAGGCGTACGACCTCGAGCACGGCCTGCCGCGCCTGCCCGCCTCCCAGGCTGGCCACTGGACGCCGCAGCAGCTGTCCCTGGAACGCCTGCAGGCCTTCAGCGTGAAGAAGGGCTGCTATCCGGGCCAGGAGATCGTCGCGCGTACGCATTTCCTTGGTCAGGCCAAGCGTGGGTTGGCGCTTTTCGAAGCCAAAGCGACGCTTGTTGCCGGAACCGATGTGATGGCTGGCGCCCTGGCACTGGGCAAGCTGGTTTCGGCTGTCGATGCCGGCGACCGGCATGTCGCGCTGGCGGTGCTGCCGCTGGAACGAGAGCCTCAGGAAACAAGCGCGGGCGATGTCGCCGTGCGCGAACTGCCGCTGCGCGGCGGACTCGGGCGCTGACCCCACACTCGTCGTCCCGGCGAACGCCGGGACCCAGGCCCACAACACATCAGACTCGTCACCGTTATCCCGGCTTTCGCCGGGATGACGGAACTGAAATGCCGGGATGGCGGCTAGGTCGCGCGCCGCTGCTCGCGCCAATGCTCGTGCCACGCCTGGAACATCAGCACGTTCCACAGGTGCGTGTGCCACTTGCGTTCGCCGTCGAGGAACTTGCGCCAGATGCCGTGCACGGCAGCGGCATCGAAGTAGCCTTCTTCGCGCAGGCGCTGCTCGTCCAGCAGCGCCGAGGCCCATTCGCGCAGGTCGCCGCGCAGCCAGTCACTGACCGGCGCACCGAACCCGCGCTTGCCGCGGTCGACCATCTCGTCGGGCAGATAGCGCCGCAGCACCTGCTTGAGCAGGTACTTGTTGCCCTTGGGGTGGCGCTTGAACGCCAGCGGCAACGACCAGGCGAACTCGGCCACGTGCCAGTCCAGCAGCGGCGCCCGCGCCTCCAGGCTCACCGCCATGCTGGTGCGGTCGACTTTGCACAGCAGGTCTTCGGGTAGGTAGACGCTGAAGTCGGCCAGCATCATCGCGTCGGCCGCGGTGCCGGCGCCGTGCAGCGGATCTGGCTGGTCGTACAAGGTCGCCGGAAGCTGCGCGCCAGGCACGGCGCAGGTTGGATCGCGCCAGCGGGCGATGCGCTGGCGGTAGACGTCGCCGATGCCGCACGCGCCCATCTCCGCCGCGAGTGCGGCAAAGCCGCCCGTGCGCGAGGACTCGCCATGACCGGTCGCACTGCGCGCCATCGCCTTGCGCAGCGGTGACGGCACGCGCCGCTGCCAGCGCCAGTTGCGCAAGGCGCGCTCGTAGCGCTTGTAACCAAAGAACAGTTCGTCGCCGCCGTCACCCGACAGGGCCACGGTGACCGCGCTGCGCGCCAGGCGCGCCACCAGCGCGGTCGGCACCTGCGAGGCATCAGCAAAGGGTTCATCGAACATCGCCGGCAACGTCGGCACTACTGCCAGCGCATCGCTGCCGGTCACGTACAGCTCGGTGTGCGCCGTATGCAGATGCTCGGCAACCTCGCGCGCGAGGTGCGCCTCGTCATGGTGCGAGCGCTCGAAGCCGATGGTGAAGGTGCGCACCGGATGCCGGCTCTGTGCCTGCATCAGCGCGGTGACGATCGAGGAATCGGTGCCGCCCGACAGGAACACGCCGACTGGAACGTCGGCGACCATGCGCAGGCCGACGGCATCACGCAGCAGCTCGTCGAGGCGGTTCTCCGCTTCGCGCTCGTCACCCTTGAATGGCGCACGCAGCGCCGCTTCCATGCGTTCGCGCGGATCCCAGTATCGGCGCTGGTCGCGCTGCGGGTCGTGCGCGCCTGCCCCACCGGCCACCGCTGCCGCGTCAATGCGCAGCAGCGAGCCGGGCATCAACTTGAAGGTGCCTTCATGGATCGCATGCGGCGCCGGGATGTAGTCCAGGCGCAAAAGCAGGGCCAGCGCATCGCGGCTGACGCCGTTGTCGAAATCCGGGTGGCGCCACAGCGCCTTCAACTCCGAACCGAACACGAACGTGTCGCCGGCCCAACCGTAATACAGCGGCTTCTTGCCGACGCGGTCGCGGGCCAGCCACAGGCAGCGCTCCTGGCGATCCCACAGGGCGATCGCGAACATGCCGTTGCACCGGGAGATCGCGTCTTCCACGCCCCACTCCACCACCGCGGCCAGCAGCACCTCGGTGTCGGAATGGCCGCGGAACGCATGACCGCGCGCGACCAGCACTTCGCGCAGCTCGGCGAAGTTGTAGACCTCGCCGTTGTAGGCAATGACGAAGCGGTGGTCGCTCGACGCCATCGGCTGGTGGCCCAGCGGCGACAGGTCGAGGATGCTCAGGCGGCGATGGGCCAGCGCGATGCCGGTCTCCGCTTCCGTCCAGACACCGCGATCGTCCGGGCCACGATGGACCAGCGCGTCGCCCATCGCGCCGGCGAGCGTGGTCAGCCGCTCAGCACTGGCGTCGGGGGTGGCGCGCAACAGTCCGGCGAGACCGCACATTCAGGCGAGCCGGTCCGCTGCCGCGACGATGTCGTCCTCGCCCGGAATCACCAGGAATGCGGCGCCAGCCAGTGGCGTGTAGGTGTCGACGCCGACGACGCGCTGGAACGGTCGTGCGCCGTAACCACCCTCGGCAATGGCAGTCAGCACGCCCTCGCCCACGCCGGCGCTGTGGCGGCCTTCGTCGACGATCAGCAGGCGCTTGGCGCTGCGTGCCTGCTCGCGGATGAACTCCTCGTTGAGCGGCACGAGCCAGCGCAGGTCGACCACTCGCGCCTTCCAGCCGTGCTTTGCCTCGATGGTCCGCGCCGCGCGGAGGCTCATCGGCACGCCGTTGCCGTAGCTGAAGATCACCAGGTCATCGTTGCCTTCGCCGTAGATGCGGCCCTCGCCGAGCGTCATCGCCTCATCAGGCTTGGGATAGTTCGTCAGCCAGGCGCCGTCGCCGGCCTCGTACAGATCCTTGGTCATGTACAGCGCGATCGGCTCGAGGAACACGCTCACGCGTCCGTCGACCTTGGCCAGCGCCGTCAACGTGCGGAGCATCGTCGCCGCGTCGTCGCCGCGCGACGGGCACCCCACCACCAGGCCCGGGATGTCGCGCAGCGCGGTGATCGAATTGTCGTTGTGGAAGTGGCCGCCGAAGCCGCGCTGGTAGCCCAGGCCGGCGATGCGCACGACCATCGGATTGGCGTACTGGTTGTTGCTGAAGAACTGCAGGCTCGCCGCCTCGCCTCGGATCTGGTCGCAGGCGTTGTGGAAGTACGCCAGGTACTGGATCTCCGGGATCGGCAGCATGCCGACGTTGGCGAAGCCCTGGGCCATGCCCAGGATCATCGTCTCGTCGAGCAGGGTGTTGAACACGCGGCGCGGGCCGAAGGCCTTCTGCAGGCCCTTGGTGACGGTGTAGACGCCGCCCTTCTGCGCCACGTCCTCGCCGAACAGCAGCGTCTCGGGGTACTTGGCGAAGATGTCGTGCAGGGCATTGTTGATCTGGATCGCCAGGTGACGCGGCGGCTGGTTCTCCGGCAGCTTGGCCTCGCTGCCGAACACTTCCAGGCGGCGCGGACCGTAATCAGCGCGTTTGGCTTCGGCGGCGACCTTGGCCGGCGTGTACGGGGCCAGCGGCGCGATTACGTCGGCCAGATTGTCGAGCTTGGGCCGGCGGTCGGCCTCATCGGCGGCCGCGAAGCACTTCTTCCTGGTCTGCTCGTACAGATCCAGCACTTCGTCCTTCGACATCAGGCCCGACTCGAGCGCGATCGCGGCCGAGCGCAGCAATGGGTCGGTGGCCTCGACCGCACACAGTTCCTCGATCGAACGCCATTCGATCTCGAAGTCGGTGCCGGCGTGACCCATGATGCGGGTGGTCTTCAGGTGCAGGAAGGTCGGACGGCGCGTAGTGCGGCAATGCTCGACGGCGCGCTGCACGTCGCCATAACCGGCGGCCAGGTCGAGGCCGTCGGCGGTGAAGTAGTCCAGCCCGTCCATGTTGCGGAAGCGGTTGCCGATCCAGCCACCCGGGGTCTTCACCGAAATGCCGATGCCGTTGTCCTCGCAGACGAACAGCACCGGCGCCGGCAGCTTCTGGTAGGCGGTCCAGGCCGCTGCGTTGAACGCGGTCTGCGCGGTGGCATGGTTGGCCGACGCGTCGCCGAAGGAGCAGATCGTGATGCTGTCGTCCGGAATCGGCAGCGCATGGCCCAGGCGCTTGCCTGCTTCAATGGCCACTGCCGTGCCCAGAGCCTTGGGCAGGTGCGAGGCGATGGTCGAGGTCTGCGGCAGCACCCACAACGGCTTGCTGCCCCAGACCTTGTGGCGTCCACCGCTGGCCGGGTCGTCCTTGCTGGCGGCAAACGAAAGCGCCGAATCCATCACCGGATCCATCCCGGGCAACTTGCGGAAGCGCTCGGCCATGAAGCCGCCGGACCGGTAATGCAGGAACGCCGGATCGGTATGGCGCGTCAGGCGCGCGACCATCGCGTTGCCTTCGTGGCCGCTGGAACCGATCGTGTAGAAGACCTTGTTCTGCACGCGCAGCACGCGCGCCATCAGGTCGAGGTGGCGGCTGACTAGTTGCGACTCGAACAACTCGCGGAAACCTCGCGCATCGAGCGCGCTGCCGTCGAGGATCGCCTCACCCGCGGTCGGACGGGCTTCGGCGCGGCCATTCCAGGCCTTGACGAACTCGCTGAAGTTGACGTCGCAGATCTCGGCCCGGTTCAGGCCTTTCATGCGTGCGGGGATCGGATTGGGCAGTACGGACATTTTTTCAGGTTCTCGGATGTCGTCCTGCGCTATGCGCGGGACCAGGCATGTCTTTGCAGGAAACTTGCTGTGGCGGTCAGTCCGGCAGCGCCAGGCGCGAGGCGACCTCGACCGGCGGCGCCGGCATGGCGACAAAGCCCGGCGTCTTCATCACGCGGGCCAGCCATTCGCGGATCTGCGGATAACGCGAAACGTCGAAGCCGCCTTCATCGGCGACAACGGTGTAGGCGAACAGGGCGATGTCGGCGATGCCGTAGGCATCGCCGCTGAACCACTCGTGGCCGGCGGCAAGGTGCTGTTCCATCACCGCCAGCGCCTGGTGACCGCGCTCGCGCAATTGCTCCAGCGTGGCGCGACGCGGCGAGTCCAGCGTCGTCCAGCCGCGGATGAAGCGGGCGACCGCTATGTACGGTTCATGGCTGTACTGCTCGAAGAACATCCAGCTCAGCACTTGCGCACGCTGCCACGCGTCGCCCGCCCAGAACGGCGTGCCTTCGGCCAGCCAGCACAGGATCGCGTTGGACTCGGTGAGGATGCGGCCATCCTCGAGCTCGATCATCGGCACCTTGCCGTTGGGGTTCTTGCCCAGGTATTCCGGCGTGCGCGTCTCGCCGCAGGTGCTGTCGATATCGACCCATTTGTACTCACGCCCCAGCTGGGTCAGCAGCAACTTCAGCTTGTGGCAATTGCCGGAACACGGATAGCCATAGACGGTGATCATGCGCGCTCCTCGCGTGTGCGTCGGGCGAGCCACTGCTCGCGCGACTGTCCCCAGATTTCGATCTCGTTGGCATCGTATGGGACCGGCAGGCGGCCCATGCGCAGGTAGCGCGAACCGAGCTTGGCAGCAACGGCCCTGGAATTGGCGTTCTGCGGATCGATGGTATGGATCACCTCGGTCCAGCCGAGGTGATCGAAGGCCCAGTCCATCGAGGCGACAGCGGCCTCGGGGGCGAAGCCCTTGCCCCAGTGCCTGCGGACGATGCTCCAGCCGACCTCGGTGCCGGGCCAGCCTTCCGGCTGCCACGGCCCGACGCGCCCCACCCACTCGCCGCTGGCCTTCTCGATCACCGAGAACATGGCAAAGCCCTTGAGGTGCCAGACGCCGATCATCGCGGCGAAGCTGCGCCACGCCATGGGCCGTGCTTCGATGCCACCGATGTGACGTGTCGCCTCCTCGTCGGCGCGGAACGCCGCCCACGCCTCGAAGTCGCCTGCCTGTGGTGGGCGCAGGATCAGGCGCGGGGTTTCGAGTTGGATGTCGAAGACAGACACGTGTGGACCTCTCCGACAGCATCTGAGCCGTCATCCCCGCGAAGGCGGGGACCCAGTGGCTTCGCGCTGCCAATCGAAGGCGCTGGGTTCCCGCCTTCGCGGGAATGACGAGCCTGGGTATCAGAACGCGCTGATGCCGGTCAGTTCGCGTCCGATCACCAGCTGGTGCACGGTTTCGGTGCCCTCATAGGTGATCACCGACTCCAGGTTGAGCGCATGGCGGATTGCCGCGTGCTCGGTGGTGATGCCGGCGCCGCCGAGCAGATCGCGGCACTCGCGCGCGATGTCGATGGCCATGCGGCAGTTGTTCCACTTCGCCAGCGACACCTGTGCCGGCTGCATGGCACCGGCGTCCTTGAGGCGACCGAGCTGCACCACCAGCAATTGCGCCAGGGTGATGCGACGCGCCATCTCGGCCATCTTGATCTGCGCGCTCTGCGTTGCCGCCACCGGGCGATCGAACAGGATGCGTTCCTTGGTGTAGTTCAGCACTTCGTCGAGGCAGGCGATGGCCGCGCCGATCGGACCCCAGGTGATGCCGTAACGGGCCTGCGTGAGGCAACCGAGCGGACCCTTGAGGCCCTTCACGTTCGGCAGGCGGTTGGCGTCGGGCACGCGCACGTTGTCGAAGAACAGCGAGCTGGTCACCGATGCGCGCAGGCTCATCTTGTGCTTGATTTCCTGCGCCGCGAAACCGGGCATGCCCTTCTCGACGACGAAACCCTGGATGCCCTCGTCGGTCTGCGCCCAGACGATCGCGATGTCGGCGACGTTGCCGTTGGTGATCCACATCTTGGAACCGTTGAGGACCCAGTCACCGCCGTCGCGCTTGGCATGGGTCTTCATGTTGGCCGGATCGGAACCACCGTGCGGCTCGGTCAGGCCGAAGCAGCCGATGACCTTGCCCGCGGCCATGTCCGGCAGCCAGCGCATGCGCTGCTCTTCCGAACCGTAGGCGTAGATCGGGTACATGCACAGCGAGGACTGCACGCTGACGAAACTGCGGATGCCGCTGTCGCCGCGCTCGAGTTCCTGGCAGATCAGGCCGTAGCTGACTGCGTTGAGCCCAGCGCAACCGTACTTCTCCGGCAGCGACGAGCCGAGCAGGCCCAGTTCGGCGATCTCACCCACCAGCTCCTTGGGGAAGCGGGCCTGGTCGAACGCATCACCGATGATCGGGATCACGCGCTCGTTGGTGAAACGCGCCACCGTGTCCTGTACGGCGCGCTCCTCTTCAGTGAGCAGGGAGCGGACGTCGTAAAGATCGTACGGGTGCAGGGCCATGGCGCGCTCGACAGTGGAAAGACAGCCATTGTAATGGCCGCCGGCCGCTCGGGTACCCCCTGTGGAGCCTGTACAGCGTTGTTTTTCCAAGGCCTTTACGGGCCCGGGACGCTTCGATTGCCAGCCCCCTACGAACTGACGAAGACCGTGAAGTAACTCGCCGAAGCGTCGTCCTCCGGCCCGGGGGCGGCGATGGCACAAAAGAAAGGGGCCGGATTGCTCCGGCCCCTCGGGTATTGCGTTTGGCTGGAGAGCGATCAGCCCTGGGTCGAACCCGTCGAGGCCGAAGCGGTCTGGGTCACGACCTGGCCGTCGATCACCGGCAGGCGGTTGTTGACCGGACGCTCGTCCATGCGGATGGTCTGCTCGGCGCCGTCGTAACGGTAGGTCACGTCGTAACCGACCACCTTGTCCTCTTCACCCAGCAGGATCTTGTTGCCCGGCTTGCTGTCGGTGCGCATCGAACCGGTGGTGCCGTCCGGATTGCGGTAGGTCACGTTGTAACCGACCACGCGCGAGGACTGCGACGTCGACGACGTGGTGTGGCACTGGCGCTCGGTGCGGCTGGTGACCTTGCCGCCGACGTGGCGCTTGTCGACCGTGTTGCCGATGAAGCCACCGGCGACGGCGCCTGCGGCCGTGGCAGCCTTGCGGCCGTTGCCGCTGCCGATCTGGTTGCCGACCAGGCCACCGATGACGGCGCCAGCAACGGTGCCGCCAACGTTGCCGTCACGCTCCGGAGCGCGCTCCTGCACGACCACGTCCTCGCAGACCTCACGCGGGGTCGAGGTGGTGCTGGTCTCGCGCACGGCGTCGGTGCCGATCACGGTGGCGTAGAGCTTTTCCTTCTCGTTGATCGGCTTGACGTTGAGCACGTCGGCGTATTCGATCTTGCCCGACTGGATCGAGCCGTCAGCCGCCATGTCGCCGTCCTGGCCGATGGCCTGACCGTTGGCATCCACCTGGGCCTGCGCGTTGTCGTTGCCACGGAAGCTGTTGAAGGCCGCGACTGCGACGCCACCGACCAGCAGCGAAGCCAGGGCGACTGCGAGGATGTTCTTGTTCATTTCAGGCCTCTGTTGCGGGATTTGGCCCGCGGGTTGATGGATGGCGCCATTCGAACACTGCGATCCTGAACGGCCGCCGATTTTTTAACATCAAGCTGTCGCGACTGTGAACCTGGTTTGGCCGCGTGTTAGCGTCATTGCGACCGCCGTCATACTGCGAATGCCATGGCCAACCCACTCACCGCCCCCCTGCTGGGCTTCCTCGGCAAGCTGAGCTTCCCGCGCCTGTTCCTGCTGACCGCGGCCCTGTTCGTGGTCGACGTGGTCGTGCCCGACTTCGTGCCGCTGGCCGACGAGCTCCTGCTCGGCCTGGGCACCCTGCTGCTGGCCAGCTGGAAGAAGCGCAAGGACCCGGGCCTGCCGCCCGCGCCCCGCGCTCCCCGCTGAACCCGGGCCACCCTGCCTCCGTGCACCCGCTGGTCGACAGTCACTGCCACCTGGACGCGGCCGAGTTCGATGGCGACCGTGACCAGGTGATCGCGCGCGCCCGCGAGGCCGGCGTCACGCGCCAGGTCGTGCCGGCGGTGGACGCCGCCGGCTGGCCGAAGTTGCGAGACACCTGTCGGCCGGGCAGCGGCCTGCATCCGGCCTATGGGCTGCACCCCATGTACCTGGCGCAGCACCGCGACGAGCACGTGCCGCTGCTGCGCGAGTGGATCGAGCGCGAACGTCCGCTCGCGATCGGCGAGTGCGGCCTGGATTACTTCGTCGAAGGTCTCGACGCGGAATTGCAGATGCACTTCTTCGAAGGCCAGCTGCGGCTGGCGCGCGAGTTCGAGCTGCCGGTCATCGTGCACGCACGCCGCGCCGTCGACGCAGTGATCGGCGCCATCCGGCGCGTTGGCGGACTGCGCGGTGTCGTCCACAGCTATTCGGGCAGCGCAGAGCAGGCACGGCAACTGTGGAACGCCGGCTTCATGCTCGGGCTCGGCGGCCCGGTGACCTACGACCGCGCCAATCGCCTGCGCAAGCTGGCGGCATCGATGCCGATCGGGCACCTGCTACTGGAAACCGATGCGCCCGACCAGCCCGATGCGGGCATCCGCGGGCAGCGCAACGAACCGGCACGGCTGCCGGAAGTGGCACGCGTCATCGCAGGGCTGCGCGGCATCGCGCCTGGGGAACTGGCGCTGGCAACCACTGCGAACGCACACCGACTGTTCGCCCTGCCGCCGTAGGAGCGAGCTTGCTCGCGATCGGGGTCATCAACTGCGGCTGGCCTCGCGAGCAAGCTCGCTCCTACCGCTTCAGCAGCAGCTCCAGCGCGCGACCGACCGCGGCAAATGCAAACGTGCCGGTGATGTGCGTGGCAGCGCCCAGCCCCGCGCCGCAGTCGAGTTTCAGCGCGGCGTCCCCGCTCAATTGCGGCCGCACGCCGCAGACGCTGCCGTCCGGCTGCGGGTACTTGACGTTCTCCAGCGAGTAGATCGCCGAGATGCCGAAGTAGCGATCGGTGTTCTTGGGGAAGTTGAATTCGCTGCGCAGCTTCTTGCGCACCAGCGCCAGCATCGCATCGTGCTCGGTGCGCGACAGGTCGCGCACGCGCACCAGGGTCGCGTCGGTGCGTCCGCCGGCCGAACCGACGACGATCAGTGGCAACTTGCGGCGACGGCACCACGCGGCCATCTCCACCTTGGTGCGGAAGCTGTCGCAGGCATCGATCACCAGGTCGAAACCGCGGTCGAGCATCTCGGTCAGGTTGGACGGCGTGACGAAACTGGCAACCGCCTCCACCGTGATCTGCGGATTGATCGCCCGGCAGCGTTCCGCCATCGATTCAACCTTGGCACGGCCGTACTGGCCGGCCAGCGCCGGAAGCTGGCGGTTGGTATTGGACACGCACAGATCGTCCGCATCGATCAGCGTCAGGTGGCCGATGCCGGTGCGTGCCAGCGCTTCGACCACCCACGAGCCGACGCCGCCCATGCCGACGACGGCAACGCGGCAGGTGGACAGGCGGGCAACGGTTCCGACGCCGTAAAGGCGGTCTACTCCGGCGAAGCGTTCGAGCCAGGCCGGGTCCAGGGGGGTGGTGGTCATTGCGACATTGTAAGGGTCCGCCGGCCGCGGTCGGGCACGGGCCGCGTGATATGGTTCCGCGCAAACTGCAAGGAGAGCCCCGGCGATGAGCACCCCACAGCCCAGCAGCGTCAAGCCAGGCAGCAACGCGACGAAGTATCTGTTCCTGTTCCTGATCGGCCTGGTCATGGGCGTGGTCGCTACGGTGATGGCGCTGCGTGCGATCGATGCCCGCAAGGACCATTTCCACGAGAGCGTCATGCACGTCCAGCAGTGGCACCTGGGTCAGCTCAAGCAGAAGGTCGAACAGAACCGTTGCGCGGCCACCGATGTCCTGCCCCATTTCAAGGCGCTGCGGGTCATGGCAGACGACCTGGAACCGGCCTTCCCGGACCTGGCCGACGACAAGCGCTTTGGCGAGCACGCCAGCCGCATGCGCGCCAAGCTCGACGCGGCGCTGGCCAGTCCGCCGCTCAACTGCGCCGGTGTCGGCACGGTCAACACTGAAATCGGCGAAGCCTGCAAGGCCTGCCACCAGGATTTCCGCAGCTGAGGCCGTAGCCGGCATTCGGCAGCGGCGTCGTCACGCCGTCACCAGCAAGCTGGCTACTTCCCCAACGAATCCACTCGACCCGGTGAGTATTGATCGCCGGTTCACCTCGCGACCGCTAGCGTCCAATGCGTGGCGTGCCGACGTAGTCCGGCCAACACCACTCCATCCACACAGGAGTCGCGCATGAGTTCCCAGAATCTCCGCCTGCTTGGTGTTGCCGCCGCTGCCATGGTCGCACTGGCCGGTTGTGCCACGTCTCCGTCCTCGGGCTACAGCACCGCGCCGGCACCGTCCTACGGTGGCAGCAGTGCCACCTGCTACGACTGCGGCACCGTTACCCGCATCGAGCAGGTCGCGGCAGGCAGCACCGCGCCCAGCGCAACGGGTGCAATCCTTGGCGGCATCGTCGGCGCCGTCGCCGGCCATGAGATCTCCGCCCATACCGGTGGCAGCAAGGGCAATCAGAATGTCGCAGCGGCCGCGGGCGCGGTCGGCGGCGCCGTTGCCGGCAACGCAATCCAGAAGAACACCGGCAGCGCGGCCTATAACGTTTATGTGCGCCTGAACGACGGTCGCACCACCGTGGTCACGCAGAAGGACCTCGACGGCATTCGCGAAGGCTCGTATGTCCGCGTGAATAACGGCCGCGCCTGGGCGCAGTAACTAATCCTGGAAACAATGGGAGCGGTAACAAGGATGACCGGGAATGTTTGGAAACTTCGCCCATGCACCGGCAGCCATCCGTTCCGCCACCGACGCAGAAAGAAAAAACCCGGCCAAGGCCGGGTTTTTTCCATTCCGGGCGCCGCAAGCGGCGCGCCAGTGACTTCCGTCGTCTGCCGTGATCAGAGCGGCTGGACGGCGTCGGCCTGCAGGCCCTTCTGGCCCTGGACGACGGTGAAGGAGACCTTCTGGCCTTCCTTCAGGCTCTTGAAGCCCTGCGACTGGATGGCGCGGAAGTGCACGAACACGTCCTCACCATTTTCGCGGCTGATGAAGCCAAAGCCCTTGGCATCGTTGAACCACTTGACGGTACCGGTTTCACGGTTCGACATATTTACTTACTCCTTGGAACGTTTGGTTGATAACGCGGCGTTAGGCTGCGTGCTGGTTGCAAGGAGGAAGCGAGGTGCAACGATGTAGCGGATCGATGGATCAACCGCATCGGGCCACGATTCACGGTGACCCTGGCAAACACAGCGCCCGCAAAGTACCCCGCGCCGGGTGAAAATGCAATCTGGGCAAAGTCATGGTCCGACAGGGGGTAATTAGTATGGAATTGCAGGGAATTTACTATCTAATCGCGGGCATTCTGATGCTGGTCGGGATAGCCGGGACGGTATTGCCTGCCCTGCCCGGCCTGCCCCTGGTATTCGCCGGGATGCTGCTGGCGGCATGGGCCGGGGATTTCCGCGAGGTCGGCTGGGTGCCGCTGGTGATACTGGGACTGCTGACCGTGCTGTCGCTGGGCATCGACCTGCTGGCCACGTCGATAGGCGCCAAGCGCGTCGGGGCGAGCAGGCTGGCCGTCATCGGGGCGGTACTGGGCACGTTCGCCGGGCTGTTCTTCGGGCCGGTCGGGCTGTTCGCCGGGCCGTTTGTCGGGGCCCTCGGCGGCGAGCTGATCCATGGACGCGAAGTGCGAAAGGCCGCCAAGGTCGGGTTCGGTACCTGGCTCGGCATCGTCTTCGGCGTCGTGCTCAAGCTCGGCCTGGCATTCGCCATGCTCGGCCTGTTCGCCTTCGCCTGGTTCTTCTAGGCCACACTTCCCATCAGTGACTTCAACGCATCGAGCCCCCCGCATGCCGCCAGTTCGCAATCCGCACCGTAATCCGCACCGCTCATGGCTGGTCGTCGCCGCCGCCATGCCATTGCTTGCACAGGCGCAGGCCCCTGCCGTTCCGGCCACGCCGGAAGCCTGCGTTTCCATCAACGTAGATGCCGAACGCCTGGCCTGCTATGACGCCGTACATGGCCGCCGCGCCCGCGACACGCGCGGCGCCGACATTGCGGCCAAGGAAGCCAAGGCGATCCAGAAAAACCTGGAGATCGCCGAGGAGGTCGTGCCCGATGCGACGGCGGCCGCGCCCGAGCAGACCCGCGCCGGCAGCGACCTGTACCCGATGGAAGACCCGCTTCACAGCGCCATCGCCAACGCCGGCAAGGGCTCGCTGCTCGACAGCCGCTGGGAACTGGCGCGCGATTCCAAGCTGGGCGTCTTCAACTTCCGCGCCTACAAGCCGGTCTACCTGCTGCCCGCGTTCTGGAGCACGGACGCCAACGAGACGCCGCACTCGCCCAATCCCAACAACACCGTGCCAGGGCCCATCCCGGTCGATGCGCTGGAGGCGAAGTTCCAGCTCAGCTTCAAGACCAAGGCCTGGGAGAACATCTTCGGCGACAACGGCGACCTGTGGATGGCCTATACCCAGTCCTCGCACTGGCAGGTCTACAGCGCCGACACCTCGCGACCGTTCCGCGAGACCAATTACGAACCGGAGGTCATGCTGACCTTCCGCAACAACTACCAGATCGGTGGCTGGAACGGCCGCCTGGCCGGCATCGGCATCAACCACCAGTCCAATGGCCGAGCCGATCCGTTGTCGCGCAGCTGGAACCGCGTGGTCGGCATGATCGGCCTGGATCGCGAGAACTGGGCGCTGACGGTCCGGCCGTGGTGGCGGGTCAAGGAAAGCGCGAGCGAGGACAACAACTCCGACATCGAGGATTTCGTCGGGCGCGGCGATGCGACGCTGGTGTACGTGCACGGCGGTCATCAGTTCTCGGTGATGGGGCGGCATTCGCTGCGCGGTGGCGACCGCTCGCACGGCGCGGTGCAGCTCGACTGGGGTTTCCCGATCAGCAACAGCCTGCGCGGACACATCCAGGTGTTCGACGGCTACGGCGAAAGCCTGATCGACTACAACCATCGTGCGACCTACATCGGCCTGGGCATCTCGCTGCTGGAGTGGTACTGACCTGACAACGCGGTCGCAGTCCCTGCGACCGCGGCCTGCGATGATGGCTTCCATCTTCGGCAGGGGTTGCAATGGCAGGAGACGTGAACGTGAAAATGCGCCGCATCCTTTCGCTCGATGGCGGCGGCATCCGCGGCCTGGTCAGCTGCGTCTGGCTGGCCGGCGTCGAAGATGCCCTCGCCCAGGCCAGGAAATCCGGCGGGCTGCTCCGCAACTTCGACCTGATCGCCGGCAGCTCGACCGGTGCGCTGATCGCCTGCGGCTTGGCTCTCGGCCTTCCGCCCCAGCAACTGGCGGAGCTGTACCGCCAGCAGCGGCACCTGATCTTTCCCGGCATGGCGCAGCGGTTGTGGTCGCGGGCCGGACGCGCGTTTACCCAGGGCGTGTCTGCCCCCCGCTATGACGCCAAAGGTCTGGAGAAGGTGCTGAAGAAGGTTTTCGGCACGACCACGCTGGGCCAGGCGAAGAAGCCATTGCTGGTAACCAGCTACGACACGATTTCGCGCACGCCGATCGTCTTCAAGAGTTTCAAGCCCGAACACGCCGACCTGCCGATGTGGTCCGTGTGCCGGGCCTCGACCGCGGCACCGACCTACTTCCCGGCCCATCCGATGGTGGTCGAAGGACGCAGGCGCTCGATGATCGATGGCGGCGTGGTCGCCAACAATCCCACCGCCTGCGCCATCGCCGAAGCCTTGCGCAAGGACGCGCGCATCGACGGCGCCCAGGACCTGGTGGTGCTGTCGGTCGGCAGCGGCGAGCGCAACCGGCCGATCGACCTGAAATCGGCGCAGGAATGGGGTGCGCTGGAATGGGCAATTCCCATCATCGACGTGCTGTTCGACGGCAACACCGATGCGGTCGATTACATCGCCCAGCACCTGGTCGGCGATGGTTACTTCCGCCTGCAGGCGGAGCTGGTGACCGGGCTGGATGACCTCGATGACGTCAGCGCGACCAACGTCGCGGCGCTGGAGTCGATGGCGCAGGCGTATCTGCTGCAGGCCGATACGCGCAAGAAGCTTGTGGAGCTGGTGGGGCGGTTGTAGCGGCGGCCACGTTCAGTCACTTATCAACGTCATCCCGGCGAACGCCGGGATCCAGGCTCAGAGCCCTTCAGTCACGTCGTCCCGGCGAAAGCCGGGATGACGGTGAGGTGGCTGATGCGTTGCGGGCCTGGGTCCCGGCGTTCGCCGGGACGACGGTGACTGTTCGCCGGGATGACGGTGACTGTTCGCCGGAACGACGAGGTCTTACAACGCTGGCGGTTTACTCCACCACCACCGGAATCTTGCCGATCTTCGCCTGCCACTCGCGCGGGCCGGTCTTGTGCACCGATTCGCCGGTGGAATCGACGGCGACGGTCACCGGCATGTCCTGCACTTCGAACTCGTAGATCGCCTCCATGCCCAGGTCGGCGAAGCCGACCACGCGTGCGGCCTTGATCGCCTTCGACACCAGGTAGGCGGCGCCGCCGACGGCCATCAGGTAGGCCGAACCGTGCTTGCGGATCGCCTCGATCGCGGCCGGGCCGCGCTCGGCCTTGCCGACCATGCCGAGCAGGCCGGTCTGGCTGAGCACCTGTTCGGTGAACTTGTCCATGCGGGTGGCCGTGGTCGGGCCGGCCGGGCCAACCACTTCATCGCGCACCGGATCGACCGGGCCGACGTAGTAGATGAAGCGCCCCTTGAGGTCGACCGGCAGCGGCTCGCCCTTGTTGAGCATGTCGACCATGCGCTTGTGCGCGGCGTCGCGACCGGTCAGCAGCTTGCCGTTGAGCAGCAGCACTTCGCCCGGCTTCCAGCTGGCGACGTCCTCGCGGGTGAGCGTGTCGAGATCGACGCGACGGCCCTTGGACGAGTCGTAGGTCAGCTGCGGCCAGTCGGCCAGCGACGGCGGATCGAGCATCACCGGGCCGCTGCCATCGAGGGTGAAATGGGCGTGGCGCGTGGCGGCGCAATTGGGGATCAGCGCCACCGGCAGGTTGGCCGCGTGCGTCGGGTAATCCTTGACCTTGATGTCGAGCACCGTGGTCAGGCCACCCAGGCCCTGCGCACCGATGCCGAGCGCGTTGACCTTTTCGAACAGCTCCAGGCGCAGCTCTTCAGCACGATTGGATGCACCGCGCTGCTGCAGCTCGGTGATGTCGATCGGCTCCATCAGCGCTTCCTTGGCCAGCAGCATCGCCTTCTCGGCGGTGCCGCCGATGCCGATGCCGAGCATGCCCGGCGGGCACCAGCCCGCGCCCATCGTCGGCACGGTCTTGAGCACCCAGTCGACGATCGAGTCGGACGGATTGAGCATCGCGAACTTCGACTTGGCTTCCGAACCGCCGCCCTTGGCCGCGACGATGACGTCCACGGTGTTGCCCGGCACGACCTTGACGTTGACCACGCCCGGCGTGTTGTCCTTCGTGTTGGTGCGCTTGCCCGCCGGATCCGCCAACACCGAGGCGCGCAGCTTGTTGTCCGGGTGGTTGTAGGCGCGACGCACGCCCTCGTGGACCATGTCCTCCACGCCCATCGTGGCGTCGTCCCAGCGCACGTTCATGCCGATCTCGAGGAAGACGGTGACGATGCCGGTGTCCTGGCAGATCGGGCGGTGGCCCTCGGCGCACATGCGCGAGTTGATCAGGATCTGGGCGATGGCGTCGCGCGCGGCCGGCGACTGTTCGCGCTCGTAGGCGGCGGCAAGGTTCTTGATGTAGTCGACCGGGTGGTAGTAGCTGATGTACTGCAGGGCATCGGCAACCGACTGGATCAGGTCTTCCTGGCGAATGGCTACGGGCGTGGTCGAGCTGGACTTCGGGCTTGCGGCGTTGCTCACGGCGGGCTTCGAGGCTGGCGATGGGGCCGATATTTTAGCCCTTAACTGACTGCGGGTCCGGTGCCGGCAGGGGCGCGATTGGGGAAATCGGGGCCTTCACATTTCACGCACAGCCCACAATGGAACGTTACAGAAACTGAACATCTATGCGGCCGGCCCCCGCCTGCCGCCAGCCTGAGGGGGTTCCCATGTCGTCTTCGCAACGCCGTAGCGGGGCTGTCGGCCGCCTGCTGATGCCCGCTGTCCTCCTCTCGATCGCCTCGTTCCCTGCCCTGGCGGTCGAGCCCCTGGATACCTTCAGCATCCGCATCGCAGGCTATATCAGCAAATTCGACACCGAGCTTCGCGCCGACGGCGAGACCTTGCGCGGCACCAATGTGGACCTGGAGCGCGACCTGGGCCTGGATGGCGACAGCACCATCGGCCTGATCTCGGCGTCGTGGCGGCCACTGGAGAACCACGAGTTCGGCATCGCCTACTACCAGGACAGCTTCAACTCCAGGCGCACGCTCAGCCGCGACATCAACTTCGACGGCGCGGTCTACCCGGCCAGTGCCACCGTGCGCAGCGAGTACAACCTCGATGCCTACGAGCTCAACTACAACTGGTGGGTCGCCAACAACGACACCTGGGCGCTGGGACCGCGCCTGGGACTGGTCTGGTACAAGGTCGAACTCGACCTGGACCTGGAACTGGACGCAGGCGGCAACCAGGGCGGCGCGGCGTTCGATCGCCAGGTCTCCGCCGACGTGCCCGCACCGTCGATCGGTGCCAGCTGGCGCTGGGTCCCGGCCGACGACTGGCGCATCTACGCCGAAGCCGGTTACTTCACCGCCAAGATCAACGACATCGATGCCGACGTCACCTTCGCCCGTGGTGGCGTCGAGTGGTTCCCGTGGGAGAGCTTCGGCTTCATGCTCGACTACACCTTCAACAACATCGATGCCGATGCCGAAGCCAGCCGCTTCGACGGCCGCCTCGAGTTCCAGGACAGCGGCATCCGACTGGGTGGCGTGTATCGCTTCTGAGTGCATTGGCCCAGGGGCCGGCCTTGCCGGCTCCCGGGCGCCGCGCCGGGTCAACGCTTGAAGATCGCCACGTTCAACGTCAACGGCATCAACACCCGCCTGGATTCGCTGCTGGCGTGGCTGCGCGAGGAAGCGCCGGACGTGGCCTGCCTGCAGGAACTCAAGGCTGCGCACGAACAATTTCCGCGCAAGGCCCTCGCCGATGCCGGCTACGGCGCGATCTGGCATGGGCAGAAGGCGTGGAACGGCGTGGCCATCCTCGCCCGCGGCAGCGACCCGGTCGAGATCCGGCGTGGACTGCCCGGCGACCCGGACGACAGCCAGAGCCGCTACATCGAAGCCGCGGTGGAAGGCATCGTGGTCGCCTGCCTGTACCTGCCCAACGGCAATCCGCAACCGGGGCCGAAGTTCCACTACAAGCTGGCGTGGTTCGACCGCCTGATCAAGCGTGCGAAGCAACTGCATGCGAGTGGACAACCGGTCGTGCTCGCCGGTGACTTCAACGTCGTGCCGACCGACGAGGATATCTACAATCCCAAGTCGTGGCGCAAGGATGCGCTGCTGCAGCCGCAGTCGCGCGAGCGATACCAGAAGCTGCTCGCGCAGGGCTGGACCGACTCGCTGCGCGAGCTGTTCGGCGAGGAACGCGTGTACACGTTCTGGGATTACTTCCGCCAGCACTGGCAGCGCGACGCCGGACTGCGCATTGACCATCTGCTGCTCAATGCCGAGCTCGCACCGAGATTGAGCGAAGCCGGCGTCGATCGCTGGGTGCGCGATCTGGAGCGTGCCAGCGACCATGCACCGACGTGGATCGTGATCGACCCCTGATGCTGGGCACCGCCACGGCGCGATGATGGGGCAATGACGTCGGTTGTCGCCCAACTGCCCTATCCTGCGAACCCATGCCTGCCCCTTCGACCGCATCCGCCAAGCCGAGCCTGCGCGAACGATTCGACGCGCTGCGCAACCTGCCGCCGTTCCTGCGACAGATCTGGGCCACCAGCCCCTGGCTGACACTGACCACGTTGGGCCTGCGCGTGGTGCGCGCGTTCCTGCCCATTGCCACGCTTTATGTGGGCAAGCTGATCATCGACGAGGCGGTACGGCTGGTGGCCGCCGGCAACGGCTTCGGCACGATCGGCGAGGCCTGGCGCAGCGGCCAGCTCGACACGCTGTCGTCGTTGCTTGTGCTCGAGTTCGCCCTGGCGATCGGTTCGGACCTGCTCGGCCGCTTGATCAGCTACGGCGACTCGCTGCTGTCGGAGCTGTTCACCAATGTCACCAGCGTGCGGCTGATGGAGCATGCCGCCACGCTCGACCTGGAAGACTTCGAAGACCCTGACCTGCAGGACAAGCTGGACCGTGCGCGCCGCCAGACGATGGGGCGGATGAATCTGATGAGCCAGCTGTTCGGCCAGGTACAGGATGCGATCACGGTGATCAGCTTCGCCGCCGGCCTGCTGGTCTATGCGCCCTGGCTGATCGTGCTGCTGGCGGTGGCACTGGTGCCCTCGTTCGTCGGCGAGGCGCACTTCAACGCACTGGGCTATTCGCTCAACTTCGCCTGGACCCCCGAGCGCCGCCAGCTCGAGTACGTGCGACAGATGGGCGCGAGCGTCGAAACGGCGAAGGAGGTGAAGATCTTCAACCTCCATCGTTACCTGATCGCCAAATACCGCGAACTGGCCGACGGTTTCTTCCGCGCCAACCGTGCCCTCGCCCGGCGCCGCGCCGCCTGGGGCGCACTGCTGGCCGCACTGGGCACGATGGGCTACTACGTCGCCTACGCCTATATCGCCTGGCGCACCGTGCGCGGCGACTTCAGCATCGGTGACCTGACCTTCCTGGCCGGCAGCTTCCGCCGCCTGCGGCAGTTGCTGGAGGGTTTGCTGATCGGCTTCTCGCAGGTGGCCGGCCAGGCGCTGTACCTGGACGACCTGTTCTCGTTCTTCGAGATCAAACCCGAAATCGTCTCGCCGGCGAATGCCCTGCCGGTGCCGCGGCCGATCACGCGCGGCTTCGTCTTCGAGAACGTCGGCTTCCGCTATCCCGATGCGGACAAATGGGCGCTGCGCGGGCTCGACTTCGAACTGCGCGCCGGCGAAGTGCTGGCCCTGGTCGGCGAGAACGGTGCCGGCAAAACCACCCTGGTCAAACTCCTGGCGCGCCTGTACGACCCCGACGAAGGCCGCATCACGCTCGATGGCCGCGACCTGCGCGAGTACGACCTGGACGACCTGCGCGGCAACGTCGGCGTGATCTTCCAGGACTTCGTGCGCTACCACCTCACTGCCGGCGAGAACATCGGCGTCGGCCAGATCGACGCGATGGCCGACGGCGCGCGCATTCGCGAGGCCGCGCGGCGTGCGGCAGCCGACGAGGTGATCGAGAGCCTGCCCAACGGCTACGACCAACTGATCGGACGGCGCTTCAAGACCGGCGTCGACCTGTCCGGCGGGCAGTGGCAGAAGATCGCCATTGCCCGCGCCTACATGCGCGATGCGCAGGTGATGATCCTCGACGAACCGACGGCGGCGCTGGATGCGCGCAGCGAGTTCGAAGTGTTCAAGCGCTTCAAGGAACTCTCGCACGGCAAGACCGCGGTGCTGATATCGCACCGCTTCAGCAGCGTGCGCATGGCCGATCGCATCCTGGTGCTGGCACAGGGCCGGCTCGAGGCCAGCGGCACCCACCAGGAACTGCTCGACCAGGGCGGCCGCTACGCCGAACTTTTTGAATTGCAGGCCGCCGGGTATCGTTGACGGACAAGCCTCCACCCCTCCGCACCGGGAGTCCGTCCATGCGCCACCACTTGCACTGCACCGCCCTCGCCTTTGCGCTGTCGCTCTCTCTGGCCGCTTGCCAGGCCGAACAAGGGGCCGGCCAAGGCGCCAATGCCGGCGCAGCTGCCAGCGCCACCGCGGCGCCGAAGACGTTGCCGTCGCAAAACGTGGCCAGCCAGAACGGCCAGGTGCGCGTGACCGAAATCGCCTCGGGCCTCTCGCACCCGTGGAGCGTGGCGTTGCTGCCCGACGGCAGCTTCCTGGTCACCGAACGCCCCGGCCGGATGCGCCGCGTCTCCGCCGACGGTGCGGTGTCCGGCCCTCTGGGCGGGGTGCCTGAGGTCTGGGCGCAGGGCCAGGGCGGCCTGCTCGACGTAGTGCTGGCGCCGGACTTCGCCAGCAGCAAGCGCATCTACTTCAGTTATTCCGAAGCCGGCGAGAACGGCACCGCCGGCACCGCGGTGGCGACGGCCACGCTCGGCGACAGCTCGCTCAGCGACGTGCGCCGCATCTACCAGCAACAGCCGAAGCTGGAAGGGCCGAACCACTTCGGTTCGCGCATCGTTTTCGACGGCAAGGGCCATGTCTTCATCAGCCAGGGCGAACGCAACGACCGCCCGACCTCGCAGAAGCTGGACATGCTGCAGGGCAAGCTGGTCCGGCTGAATCTCGATGGCAGCGTGCCCAGCGACAACCCGTACGTCGGTCGCAAGGATGCGCGTCCGGAGATCTGGAGCTACGGCCATCGCAACATGCAGTCGCTGGCGCTCGACCCGCGCACCGGCAAGGTGTGGGAAGCCGAGCACGGCCCGCGTGGCGGCGACGAGATCAACATTCCCGAGCCGGGCAAGAATTACGGCTGGCCGATCATCACCCACGGCATCAACTACTCGGGCATGAAGATCCCCGAAGCCGTGGGCACCTCGGCGCCCGGCATGGAACAGCCGTACCACGTCTGGGAGAAGTCGCCGGGCCTGTCGGGCATGGCTTTCTATACCGGCCAGGCCGGATCGAAGTGGGACAACAGCCTGTTCCTGGGCGCGCTCGCCGACAGCAGCCTGATCCGCCTGAGCCTCGACGGCGACAAGATCACCGGCGAAGAGCGCCTGCTGAAGGAACTGACCTCGCGCATCCGCGATGTCCGTGTCGGCAGCGACGGCAAGGTCTACGTGCTCACCGACGAGGACAACGGCAAGCTGCTGCGGTTGGATCCGCCGGCGGGCTGAAGATCTGGTGTAGCAGCGAGCTTGCTCGCGACCGGCTGCCGCTGAGGCGATCGCGAGCAAGCTCGCTCCTACAATTTTTCGGCCCAGATGAGAATCAGTCTCAGCTGGGCCTGATCGGCTACAATGCCCGCCGGTCACCTCCCCCCAAGCACCGGCATGTCTTCCGCGTTTGGCACCGAAACGGTGCTGGATGTCCGTCACTGGACGGACGACTACTTCAGCTTCACCACCACCCGCGACGACGGTTTCCGCTTCGAGAACGGCCAGTTCGTGATGATCGGACTGCAGGTGCCGCAAGCGGACGGTTCATCGCGTCCGCTGCTGCGCGCCTATTCGATCGCCAGCGCGAACTGGGAAGAACAGCTGGAGTTCTTCAGCATCAAGGTGCCGAACGGGCCGCTGACCTCGCGCCTGAAATCGATCCAGCCCGGTGATCAGGTCCTGATCGGCCGCAAGCCGACCGGCACCCTGCTGATCCACGACCTGCACGCCGGCCGAAACCTCTACCTGCTGGGCACCGGCACCGGCCTGGCGCCGTGGCTGGCGGTGATCAAGGATCCGGAAACCTACGAGCGCTTCGACCGGGTGATCCTGACCCATGGCGTACGCAGCGCGGGCGACCTCGCCTACCGCGACTACTTCGTCAACGAGTTGCCGCGTCATGAGTTCCTGGGCGATCAGATCGCCGCCAAGCTCAAGTACTACCCGGCGGTGACGCGTGAGGAGTTCGCGTTCGATGGCAACGATCACCGCGGCCGCCTCACCGACCTGTTCGACAGCGGCAGGATGATGGATCACCTGGGCCTGGAGCCGCTGGATCCGGAACTCGATCGCGCCATGATCTGCGGCAGCCCGCAAATGCTGGCCGATTTCCGCGGCATCCTCGACGGCCGCGGTTTTGCCGCGGCGCCGCGCATCGGCGTGCCGGGTCAGTACGTGTTCGAACGCGCGTTCGTAGAGAAGTAACCCCAGCCGTCAGGCAGATCGCTCAGGCCGGCAACGTCACCGGCCGCCGCAGCCAGCGCTCGGCCTCGAGCTCACTGGTGAACACCGCCGCATCGACGCCGGCATCGCGCGCGTACAGCGCGCAGTACTCCACGTCCTGAACGCCGCGCGACTTCACGTGGGCGATGCGATAGCGCCACAGACGGGCATATTCCAGGGCGAGCACCAGCTCCAGCCATTCGTGTTCCTGCATCGCTTCGCCGGACAACTCGTCGACGAGAAGCACGCCGTTGCCCTGCGCCACTTCCAGGCGCGGCATGATCTCGCGCCAGTAGGCCAGCGTGTTGTCGAGATTTTCCTCGCCGCTCACCTGCACGCGCAGACCGAAATCGTGATCCTCGATCTCGACCTGCAGCTGGGCCTGCATGACCTGTCTAAGCATGGCATTACCCCAATGCGGCTTCGATGTCCTTCGCAATCGACTCGGGCTTGTCGGTCGGTGCGTAACGCTTGATCACCCGGCCGTCCCGCCCGACCAGGAATTTGGTGAAGTTCCACTTGATCCCGTCCAGCCCGAGGATGCCACCCTTTTCGTCCTTGAGCCACTTCCATAAGGGGTGGGCGCCGGCGCCGTTGACCTCGATCTTGGCGAACATCGGGAAGGTGACGTCGTAGTTGAGCGAGCAGAAATTGCGGATCTCCGCCTCGTCCCCGGGCTCCTGGTGGCCGAACTGGTCGCAGGGGAAGCCGAGCACGGCCAGCCCCCTGGGGCCGAAGTCCCGGGAGAGCTTTTCCAGGCCGGTGTACTGCGGGGTGAACCCGCACTGGGAGGCCACGTTGACGATCAGCAGGACCTTGCCGCGGAACTCGTCCAGCCCGCGCGGCTGGCCATCGATGTCGGTGGCGCTGAAGTCGTAGGCGGTCGTCATGGGGGAGACTCCGGAACAGTGGGCCTGAGCATAGCGCCGGGCGCGGGCATCCGGGACGTGAAAACGTTGGCATTCGGCGCCGTACGGCCATTGGTGGCGCCAGCTGCCGGGCCACGAGGGCAGAAACGACAACGCCGGGACATGCCCGGCGTTGTCGGTGTCACACGATTGCCGCGAATCGCCGCTTCAAGCCGGTCAGAACCCGGCCTTGAACTCCACGCCAACCGTGCGCGGCTCGTTGATGAAGCCGGTCAGGTTGTTGAAGTCGATGCCGCCGACAACCTGCACTTCGTCGGTGATGTTGCGGCCGAACAGGGCGACGTCGTACTTGCCGTACTCCCAGGTGTAGCCCAGGCGCAGACCGCCCTCGACCAGCGACTTGCCGGTGAACTCGACCGAGTCGTACAGGAAGAAGTTCACTTCGCTGCGATAGACCCAGTCGGTGTAGGCGTAGAACTCGCCGCCGTTGTCCATCGGGATGCCCCAGCGCAGGGTCAGGTTGTGGTTCCACTTCGGCGCCTGCGGCAGCACGTTGCCGTCGATCAGGGCAGCGCCGTTGACCAGCGGATCGGTCACGGTGCATGCCGCGCACGGTGCGACGGTGAGATCAGGATCCTTGATCTCGGTGTCGTTGTAGCTGCTGCCCAGGGTCAGCAGCAGGTCGTCCATCAGGTACGCCTGGAAATCCATCTCGAAGCCCTGGCCGGTCGACTTGTCGGCATTGAGCAGGATGTTGGCGTTGCCGGTCTCGCCGCCGACGGCGGTGAGCTGCTGGTCCTTGACCTCGTAGTAGAAGATGCCGGCGTTGATGCGCGCACGCTTGTCCCACAGGTCGGCCTTGATGCCCGCTTCAAATGAAGTCGAGGTCTCGGGACCGGCGATCGACATGCCGTTGAACGCGCCAGCGGCCTGGATGCTGCTGCCGCGGTAGCCGGTGGCGGCGCGACCGTACAGGTTCACGTCGTCGTTGATTTCGTACGTGGCCGACAGGTCCCAGCTGAACTTCTTGTCTTCCGTCGACTCGCGCAGGTCGCCGTCGGGCTCCATCGCCGCCAGCTGCTGGATGGTGCACTTCTGGGCGAGGACGCACGGCGCGAAGCCGGTCTGCCAGTATTCCTTGACGTCCAGGTCCTTGTCGTCCCAGGTGTAGCGCACGCCGGCACGCAGCTGGAAGGCGTCGTTGACGTCCCAGGTGGTCGCGGCGAACACCGCCCACGAATCGTTGGTCTGGTTGACGCGCTCGTAGCCGTCCTGGATGCCGCCGGCCAGCGAGTCGTAGCTGAAGCTTTCGACGTCGTAGTCTTCGTTGAAGTAGAACAGGCCGGCCTGCCAGTTCCACGCGCTGTCGAAGTCCGACTCGATGCGGAACTCCTGCGTCCACTGCGAATGCTCGGGGATGCCGTCGGCCGTTTCCGAGGCGAACGGAATGACGCCCGGGCCGGAAACCGGCAGGAACACCGCGCCGAAACCGCCGTCGATGTCGCCGCGGCTGTAGGTCTCGACCGACTCGTAGCCGGTGATCGAGTGCAGGATGTAGTCGCCGATGTCCCAGGTCAGGCGCGCGCTGGCGCCCTGGCTGTCGAGCTCGGAGTGGTTCAGGCCGTCCAGCGACACCTTGTCCTCGTCGAAGCCGTCGACCAGGTCATTGGTGCCGGGCTTGATGATGTTGGCGCGGAACAGGCGCGCGGTGCCGTTGAGGTGACGCGCATGCGCGTTGAGCAGCGCCTCGAACGACTCGCCTTCGTACAGGAACTGCACGCGTCCGGCCGACTCGTCGTAGCCTTCGAAGCCGTCGTTCGGGCCCGGGTAGGTGTTGGTCACCCAGTCGTCGCGACGCTGGAACAGGGCCGAGGCGCGGGCCGACCAGTTCTCGGTCAGGCCGCCGCCGACGGCGCCTTCGAAGTTGAACATGTTGTCGCTGCCGACGCCGACCTTGCCGTAGCCGCCGAAGTCCTGCGACGGGCGCACCGACTCGAACTTGACCACGCCGGCCGGGGTGTTGCGGCCGAACAGCGAGCCCTGCGGGCCACGCAGCACTTCGACGCGATCCAGGTCGAACACCGGGAAGCCCTTGAGGATCGGGTTTTCCTGGACGACTTCGTCATAGACCAGCGACACCGGCTGCGACGCGTTGAGGCGGAAGTCGGTGTTGCCGTAGCCGCGGATGTAGAAGCGCGGGAAGGCACGACCGAACGAGGATTCGATGTTGAGGCTGGGCACGCGACCGGACAGGAAGCGCACGTCGTTGCCGCCCGAACCGAGCACGTCGAGCTGCTCGGCATTGAGGGTGGTGACCGAGACCGGCACGTCCTGCAGGTTTTCAACCTTGCGCTGCGCGGTGACCTCGATGGTCTCCAGCGTCGTGGACTTGCCATTGGTCGTCTGGGCCGGGGCAGTCTCGACCGGGGTCGGCGCATCCTGCGCGAAAGCGACCTGGGCCGGCAGCATCAGGGCGATGGCAACGGTCAGGGCGTGACGGGGAAGCTTGCGTGCAAGCGGCATGGAAGGCATTGAGCGGTCTCGATGGGTGGCGTCAAGGATGGGACACCAAGGATTCGAAGGCCGACGCACCGGCATGTCCATCTCCGACATGCGAATGCGGCGATACGTGACTTCAGGCCGTCCCCTGACGACCTAGACGCGGACCCGTCCCGCGCCACGGCGGCTGACATGACGGGCGGAATGTTACCAGACTGTTAAAGGCCCGTACTTGTGCGTACGCCCTGCCCCTCTCCCTGGCGCGTTCGCGGCCTGTCCCTCTCCCACAAGGGGAGAGGGGAAAACAGGGAGAGGTTCTGGGGTCCGCGTTGCCCTCTCCCCTTGTGGGAGAGGGATGGCGCCGCATGGCGCCGGGGAGAGGGGGGCTCAGCGCGCAGCGCTGACCTTCACCGCCGGCACGAACGGCTTGATGCCCAGCGCCTCGTGGATCTCGGCCGGGTAATACGCCGTGCCACCCTTGATCACCAGCGCCACATTGCGGATATCGGCGATGTTGGTAGTCGGATCGCCGTCGATCAGCACAATATCCGACCGCTTGCCCGGTGCCACCGAGCCCCGCTCGGCCAGCGTGCGGGTGTACTTGGCGCCGTTCCAGGTGGCCACCTGCAGGGCCTGGGACGGGGTCAGGCCGGCCTGCACGTACAGCTCCAGCTCGCGCTGCAGGGTGAAACCGACCATCTCGTCGGTGCCGGCCACCATCGGCACGCCGGCCTTGTAGGCGCGTCCGACGAACTCGACCATCTTGGCGTAGGAGCGGTTGTAGCGTTCGGCGGTGGCGTCGTCGGGGATGTTCATCTCGGCGACGCGGCGGCCGCGCTGGATGTCCGGCGGCAGGTGGTCGGCGACTTCGGCGACGATCGGCGACATCTCGCCGTCGCGCTGGTGCAGGAACTCGAAGGTGGCCAGGGTCGGGTCGATCACGACCTTCTTCGTCGCCAGCGTCTGGATGAAGTCCTGCACCGGCTTGCTGTCCAGGTCCAGGCCGTCGGTCTTGTCGGCGACGAGGTAGAAGCGCGCCAGCGTGCGCGTGTCGGTCTTGTCGTCGACGAAGAAGTTCAGCATCAGCTGGTTGATGTGCTGGATCTCGTCGAAGCCGTCGTCGACCACGTCCTGCGCACGCAGGAACGCCGGCACGTGGCCGCTGACGCGCATGCCCTTGGAATGGGCGTAGGCCACGGTGTCCTTGAGCACGTCCTTCGGGAACGAGTTGTAGATCTTGATCTGCGGGTAGCCGTGCTCGGCGTACCAGTCGACCGCCTTTTTAGCGCTGCCGAGATCCTTTACGACGAAACCATTGCGCGCCGAGAAGTTGCTCTCGCCTTCGATGAAACCGGCCGGGACGACATCCGGAGACATCAGCGTGCCGTTCTTTATCTCGCCCAGCATCTGCTGCAGCGTGTCGTTGTCGTTGCCCATGTCGCGCACGGTGGTCACGCCGGTGGCGAGGTTGAGTCCGCCGTCCCAGCGACCGACGTGGCCGTGCATGTCGAACAGGCCGGGCAGCAGGACCTTGCCGCCGGCGTCGATGAGATTGTCAGCCTTGCCCTTGCCCTTCCCCGCCGCCGTGACCGAGACGATGCGGCCATCCTTGATCAGCACGTCGCTGGACGGTCCCAGCTTCGCGTTCTCGCTGTCGAACACGCGCGCATTGGTGATCAGCGTGGTGCCGCCGAGCGGATGACCCAGGCGCTTGGCCAGGTCGACCAGGACCTGGCTTTCGGCCTGCTTCTGGCGCGCTTCGAGGGCATTGGCGTCGGCCTGGCAGCCGTCTTCGACCAGCTGCAGGTAACCGGGGTAGATGTAGGCGAACAGGCGCGGGTTGGCGCCGGTGGTGGCCCAGGCAAATGTCGGGGTGAGGCCGACGCCGGTGACGGCGTACAGCTCAACGTCGCGCGGCGACTTGCCGCACTCGACGCGGGCCGTCGCGACCTTGCGCGAGGTCAGCGTGCCGTTGGGGATCAGCGGCAGCTTGCCGTCGCTGCGCTTGGACAGGGCATTGATGGCCACCGAGAAGCTTTCCGGCGTACCGCCCAGCGCCGAATACAGGGCCGTGCCGGAAACCGTCTGGCGGCCGTCGTCGGAGGTCGTCTTCCACTGCGCCTGGTCGCCGTTGCGGCTGAAGGTCTCGTCGACCTTGGCACCAAAGGTCGTGGTGCCCTGCGAGCGATAGCTCTGGTAGGTACCGTCCGCGGCGAGGGTGAACTCTTCCTTCAGCTCCGGACCGCGGCCATTGTCTTTAAAAATAAAATCTACGGTGGTCTTGCCGTCGTCACCGCGGGTGACCAGCTGGTGGCCGGCCTGCTTGCCGCCATCGACCAGGGCGACGTAACGCACGGTCTCGGCGGCGAGCGCGGTGGCGCTGAGGCCCAGCAGGCCGATGCCGAGAACCAGGCTACGGGTGAGTACGGCGCGCGTATTGGAGGTCATGCGGTGATCCTGTGCTGGCGGGTGGGCGCCTCCCCTCGCCCGGCAGCACCAGCTTGGGCAGCTGCGGCACCACGGCAGGAAGGCCGGAGGCGGCCTGGCCATGGCTCGTTCGGCCCCGCCCCCTTGCCCGAAGTGTAGCCAGCCTGTGCCTGCACGGGCCGTTTGTCCGCCCATGCCTTTCGTCAGGGGTCCCGGCGCCCCCCATCGGGTAGGCTGCGGGCTCCCTTTGACGAGGTTTCAGTCCAATGAAGCACCCTCTCGCGCTGGCCCTGGCCGTGGCATTGAGCGCAACCGCCCCCACCTATGCCAAGACCCCCAAGGCAGACACGTCCGTGAGTGCGCAAGCCCAGCAGCCCAACAGCGTGAACCCGTTCTTCAGCGACAGCACGCTGCCGCTCCACTATCCGCAGTTCGACAAGATCAAGGACGCCGACTTCGCGCCCGCCTTCGACGCCGGCATGGCCGAGCAGCTGAAGGAGATCGATGCGATCGCCAACAACACGGCGAAGCCGACCTTCGACAACACCATCATCGCGATGGAAAAGACGGGCCGCACCCTTGGCCGCGCCACCACGGTGTTCTTCAACCTGGTCGGCACCGACACCAACCCGACCCGCGAGAAGCTGCAGGCGACCTACGCGCCGAAGTTCTCCGCGCACCGTGACGCGATCAACCTCAACGCCAAGCTCTTTGCTCGCGTGAAGGCGCTGTACGACACCCGCGACACCCTCGGCCTGGACGCCCAGGGCGTGCGCCTGGTCGAGCGCTACTACACCGACTTCGTCCGCTCCGGCGCCAACCTGTCGGAAGCCGACAAGACCCGCACCAAGGCGATCAACTCCGAGCTGGCCGCGCTGGGCACCAAGTTCAGCCAGAACGTTCTGGCCGAAGTGAACGATTCGGCGATCGTGGTCGACACCAAGGAAGAGCTCGATGGTCTGACCGACGAGCAGATTGCCTCGGCCGCCGAAGCAGCCAAGGCACGCAAGCTCGACGGCAAGTACGTCATCGCGCTGCTCAACACCACCGGCCAGCCGCCGGAAGCCTCGCTGACCAATCGCGCACTGCGCGAGCGCCTGCACAAGGCCTCGGTCGCCCGCGGCAGCCGCGGCAATGCGTACGACAACACCGCCATCGTCTCGCAGGTGACCAAGCTGCGCGCCGAACGCGCCAAGATCATGGGCTACCCGAACTACGCGGCCTATGTGCTCGATGACGAGACTGCCAAGTCGCCCGAGGCGGTCAACAAGATGCTCGGCCAGCTCGCTCCGGCCGCCGTCGCCAACGCCGAGCGCGAAGGCGCCGACCTGCAGGCGATGATCGACAAGGAACAGAAGGCCAAGGGCCAGCCGACCTTCAAGCTCGAGCCGTGGGACTGGTCCTTCTACACCGAGAAGGTCCGCCAGGAGAAGTACGCGTTCGACGAGTCGCAGCTCAAGCCGTACTTCGAGATGAAGAACGTGCTGGAGAACGGCGTGTTCTTTGCCGCCGGCCAGCTGTACGGCCTGAAGTTCAAGGAGCGCACGGACCTGCCGAAGTACCACGCCGACACCTGGGTGTACGACGTGTTCAACGAGGACGGTTCGCAGCTGGCGATCTTCATCTTCGATCCGTACGCGCGCTCGTCCAAGCGTGGTGGTGCGTGGATGAACTCGTACGTCGACCAGTCCGGCCTGACCGGCTTCAAGCCGGTGGTGGCCAACCACCTCAACATCCCCAAGCCGTCGGATGGCAAGCCGACGCTGATGACCTGGGACGAGGTGACCACGGCATTCCACGAGTTCGGCCATGCGCTGCACGGCATGTTCTCGAACGTCGAGTACCCCTACTTCTCGGGCACCAGCGTGCCGCGCGACTTCGTCGAGTATCCGTCGCAGGTCAACGAGATGTGGGCTGACTGGCCGTCGATCCTGGCCAACTACGCCAAGCACTACCAGACCGGCGCGGCGATGCCGAAGGAACTGCTCGACAAGGTGCTTGCCAGCTCGAAGTTCAACCAGGGCTTCGCCACGACCGAGTACCTGGGTTCGGCGATGCTCGACCAGAACTGGCACCAGGCGACTGCTTCGCAGCTGCCGGCCGCCAATGGCGTGATGGGCTTCGAGGCCACGGCGCTGAAGAAGGATGGCGTCAACTTCTACGCCGTGCCGCCGCGTTACCGCACGCCGTACTTCAGCCACATCATGGGTGGCTATGCGGCTGGTTACTACGCTTACATCTGGTCGGAAGTGCTGGACGCCAACTCGGTGGAGTGGTTCAAGGAAAACGGTGGCCTGACCCGCAAGAACGGCGACCATTTCCGCCAGTCGCTGCTGTCGCAGGGTGGCAGCGTGGATGCGCTGCAGCTGTTCCGCAACTTCGCCGGCCACGATCCGAAGATCGAGCCGCTGCTGGAGAAGCGTGGCCTGACCGCGACCTCGGGTTCCTCCGAGGCAACCGGCAAGGCTGCCAAGAAGTAAGTCGCTCTTTGCGATGCTTCCATGAAAACCGCCCGGGGTGACCTGGGCGGTTTTTTTTCGTCTGTGCTTTGTGCGTGGCGTGATTGGGGAGGAGGTGGGGTGTATTCCGCGAACCTCCGCTTCGCTCCGTTTATTGTTCGCGAAATACACCCCACCCCCTCCTTCCGGAAGCTTCTACTGTTTTATTGACTTCGGCTGTTGGCGAGAGCGCAGTGCCCGCGTGATGCATCTGCGGCGGTAGGACTCGCGCTGTGCCGGCCTTGGGCGGTGTCCGTGCCCTCGGTCATTCGCACGTCTGCTCGGTGAGCTCGGTCCCGGACGCCCGCGAAAGGAATTGGTTGTTCCGAAACCACTTGCGCCCTTAGCCCCTCTCCCCTTGTGGGAGAGGGGTTGGGGAGAGAGACGCCGAAGACGGTGAAACGAACTGCCGAAGCGTCGTCCGCCCTGCTATGGCTCCACGCGACTGAGTTCAAGGAACATCTCGCGCGCCAGCACGCCCTGGTCGGGCTGGTCGATGAAGAAGCCCTGTGCGCCAAGCCCATACAACTGCATCGCTTCGGCTACCACTGACTGGGCCACGCCACCTGGCGTCTGTGCAAGGAAAGTTTCCTCTGCGCGCAATGTGTACGGGTGGACCTGCAAACCCGCCTTCAGCGCCCAGGCCAGCATCGGATGCACCAGGGCGGTGCCCTGCCCCGCCAGTTCGGCTTTGCCGTCGCCGTTGGCATCGACCGGCGGCGCGATTGGCTGGCGCGGCAGCAGGTTGCCTTTCCATGGGCCGACGCCGCTGGCGTAGTTGGCCATCATCCACTGCAGTACGGGCTCGGTGGCCAGCGCACCGTAGCGCGTTGCCGTGGTCAGGCCACCTGCGACCTCACCGGTCAGCCCGCCATAGAGGGCCTGCATGTCAGCGCCATGGCTGGCGTTGTAGACCACGTCGTAGGGACGCGCGTCGTTGAGGTCGTCATACAACTGCACCAGCGGCAGGTCGATGCCGGCGGCCGGCATCAGCTTCTTCTTCAGCTCGATCAGGTTGCCGAACTCGAAGCTCTGCACGTAGATGCGCTTCGGGTCGGTGAAGCCTTCCGCCACCAGTGTCTCGACCAGCTTGGCGCCCAGCGAGATGGCGATGGGACGACCGTCCAGTCGCCGGCCCTCGCGGGCGAAGTACGTCGGGTGCTTGGTCTCGGGGTAGATGCCGACCTTGCGACCGTTGCGGCTCTCGCGCTTCACCAGCGCGATTACTTCGGCCAGGGTCGGGATCGTGTACATGCCGTCGAAGCGGGTGTTGGCCGGACGGATCGCCGGAATGCGCTCCCTCGCCCGCAGCGTCTTCAGTTCGGCGAGGGTGAAGTCCTCGGTGAACCAGCCCGTCATGGAAACGCCATCGATGACCTTGGTGGTGCGACGGCTGGCGAACTGCGTGTGTGCGGCGACGTCGGTGGTGCCGGAGATCTCGTTCTCGTGGCGCGCAACCAGCACGCCGTCGCGGGTGGCGACCA
This sequence comes from Lysobacter sp. Soil_C_59, assembly GCF_057656415.1. Classification (NCBI taxonomy): domain Bacteria; kingdom Pseudomonadati; phylum Pseudomonadota; class Gammaproteobacteria; order Lysobacterales; family Lysobacteraceae; genus Lysobacter; species Lysobacter sp. Soil_C_59. The sequence continues at coordinate 285,421 of NZ_JBDGKK010000003.1, forward strand.
GGTCCGGCTCGATGAAATCGGCACCCTGGCGGATCGCCAGGCGGTAGGACTCCAGCGTGTGCTCGGGGCGATAGCCGCTGGCGCCGCGATGGCCGATCACGATCAGGCCTTCGTGACCCTGATGGTCTTGATGGTCAGGTCGGTGGTTGCGGTCCACGGCGCTCACGGGGCGAGCATCGGGTGCGGCGGCGTCCTTGGCAACCGCGGTGGCGCAGGCGGTGCCAAGCAGCAATCCGGCGAGCGCGAGGAAATGCGTAACGGAGGGGCGCAGTGCGGGCATGTGACGGTCCTTGTGCGGTTCGGAGAACCGGCTCCCCCGTGCAGCCGGTGGCGCGATGGTGACCGCCACAGGTTGCGAAGCTTTGACCGTTGTGGGACATGTGGGAGCGAGCTTGCTCGCGATGGGCGTGCCCGATCCCTGAGACGCCGATCGCGAGCAAGCTCGCTCCTACCGGGTGACGGGCTGAGGCAGGATCGAGTCAGGTTCGCGCAGCAATGCCTTGCGCACCGCGCGCGCATCATCGGGCTCAAGGTCCGCCAGCATTTCAACCTCGCCCGACACCAGGGTCGCCACGGCGATGCCGTCGCGGAATGCGATGCGCGAACCGGCCAGGCGCGGCACTTTGGTGCCGGTGAGCACGGTGCCGAGCAGGTTCAGGGGATCAACCGCCGACACGCAGACCAGTGCACCGTCGTGCGGCCGTTGCCGCACCTGGCGCATCAGTCCGATCGCTTCGGGCAGCGCGAACTGCTCGCCGGAGAGCCCTGCAATGAAGCGGCCTCCGCGGATCTCGCCGCGTGCCTCGAGCCGGTGGTAGACACGCACCAGTTCGCGCCACGGCGGCAGCCAGGTGGCTTCGCGCTCGAGCATGCGCCAGCACACCACGCCGTGGCGTCGCAGCAGCACGCGGGCAATGTGCTCCACGTCTTCCGGGTCGCGCCTGTCGCTGCCCGGAGGACGCCTGATCAGTGCCCAGCGGCCGGCATCCTCGATGCCGAACAAAGCCGCGCGCCGGCGACGTCCACTCTGTGCGCCGGGGCGCTTCGACGCCGGCACCAGCAGCGCGCGCAGACCCGCGTAGCTGTCGCAATGGATGCGTCCGCGCGCGACCAGTTCGGCCAGAGCATCCTCCAGTTCCGTGCGCAGCAGGTGTGCGCCGGAGACGAGTTCGTCGAAGAACGAGGCACCGTGCTCGGCCAGGTAGTCGAGGACACGCTGCGCGCGGGTAGACATGGCTTCGTCGGCGGCGGCCGGCGGTGCCAGCCGTGTCCAGGTCGCGGCGTCGCGACGCGGCAGCAGGACGATGGGGGTGCTGCGGACCGGCGTGCTGCCGCGCGCGGCATTGGCCTCGTTGCTGCCAGCGCGCAGGCGTGTCCATAGCGTGCGACCTGATGTGCACAGGTCGTCGAGCCAGGAGATGGAGTAGTCGCTGACGCGTGCCGGCAGCAGTTCGGCTTCCCACGCCGAAGCTGGCGCCTCGTAGCCTTCCAGTTGCGACAGCACGCCGACCAGCGCTTCCGGGCCCTGGACACGGGCAGAGGGACTGACGCGCTGCCAGTCGAAGGCAAAGCGCATGAAGTCGCGCGGCGCCAGTGGTTCGATCTCGCGACGCAGGCGTCGCAGGGTGTAGCGATGGATGCGCGCCAGCAGGTGACGCTCGCACCATTCGTCGGCGTCGATGCCGGGCGTGAAGCGCCCCTGCATCACGTAGCCCTCGCTCTGCAAGCGCAGCAGGGTCTGTTCGACGTCGGTTCGCGGCAGCGAGAGTTCATCGGCGAGCACCTGCACCGGCGTCGGTCCGAGTCCGGTCAGGCGCGAACGCAGCAGTTCGACCAGGGCCTCGTCGCGCGTCCACAGCTGCTGCGCGAACTCGGCCGGAGCCTCGATGGCGGGTTTCAGCACCGCTTGTGGATGGATCGCCAGCAGCTGCGGCAGTCGCTCGGCGGCGCACCACAGGTCACTGCCATCGCCGCTGAGCACGGCGACGCCTCCGCTCAGGGCGATGCCGTCGCGACCCGACGGATCGTGCAGCGACGTGGCGCGGTGGTCCTTCGCCAGTCGCGCGAGCCAGTCGGCCCAGCCGTTCTCGCGCACTTCGCGCGCTGTCACCGCGCCCAGGCCCATCAGCGCCTCGTGCATCTCGTCGACGCTGCGTACCTGCGGCCACGCCTCTTCGCGTACCGCCTCGATCGCGGACGCATCGAGGCGACCGAGGTCGTCGGCGCTCTGCGCATCGGCATAGCGCCGGGTCTGCACGGCCTGGGTGCGGCGTTCCTCCAGCGGTGCGTCGTCGAGGAAGGAATACGGACGCGCGTTGAGCACTTCGGCCGCGAACGGCGACGGCGCACTGAGGTCGCGCGCGACAATCTTGACCTCGCCCGCCTCCATCGCCCGCAGCAGGCGCAGCCAGCCTTCGACATCCATCGCTTCGTGCAGGCAGTCGTGCAGGGTCTGTGCAACCAGCGGATGGTCGGGCACCTCGCGCTCGCCGACGAGGTTCTCGGCGCAGGCAACCTGGTCGGGGAACACGGTCGCCAGCAGGTCCTCGGACTTCATCCGCTGCAACTGCGGCGGCACCTTCTTGCCGCCGATGAAGCGCGGAAGCGCCAGCGCGGTCGTGGCGGCCCAGCGCCAGCGCACGCCGAACATCGGCGCGTCGAGCAGGGCCTGGATGAGAACGTGCTCGGCGGACGAGGAATGCAGATAGCGCGAGACCTCTTCCAGCGGGAAGCTGTGGCTGGTCGACAACGACAGCACGATCGCATCCTCGGTAGCGGCCGCCTGCAGCTCGAAGTTGAACTGGCGGCAGAAGCGCTTGCGCAGGGCCAGGCCCCAGGCGCGGTTGATGCGACTGCCGTAGGGGGTGTGGATGACGAGCTGGGTGCCGCCGCTTTCGTCAAAAAAGCGCTCCAGCACCAACGTGTGCTGGCTGGGCATCGCGCCCAGCGCGGCATGGGTGCTGGCGAGGTAATCGCTGACCTGTTGCGCGGCGGCCGCGGGCAGGCCGAGTTCGTCGCCAAGCCAGTCTTCACTGGTTGCCTGTACCGGCGTCATTGCCTCACCGTCCGCCGGCACGGTGGCGTCTAGCCGTGAAGCCACTTCCTCGCGCAGGCGCGACACCGCGAACGACAACTCGTCGCTGCGGCCGGGCGCTTCGCCGAGCCAGAACGGGATGCTCGGTGGCGCGCCCTGCGCATCCTCGACGCGAACCTTGCCCGGCTCCACGCGCAGGATGCGGTAGCTGGCGTTGCCGAGCTGGAAGATGTCGCCGGCCATGCTCTCGATGGCGAAATCTTCGTTGACGGTGCCGATGAACAACGATTCCGGTTCCACCACCACCGAATAGTCGGCGGTGTCGGGGATGGTGCCGCCGGACATCAGCGCGGTCATGCGCCCGCCCTTGCGACCACGCAGTTTGCGGTTGACCGCATCGCGGTGCAGGTAACCGGCACGGATGCCGCGTCGGGTGGTGAAGCCCTCGGCGAGCATGCGCACGACCGCGTCGAAGTCCTCGCGCGAAAGCTGCGCGTACGGCGTGGCGCGCCGCGCCCAGTCGTACAGCGCGTCCTCGTCCCATTCCCGGCAGGACACTTCGGCGACGATCTGCTGGGCGAGCACGTCGAGCGGTGCGTCGGGCATGACCAGCGCGTCGAGTTCGCCACGACGCACCGAGTCCAGCAGCGCCGCGCACTCGACCAGTTCATCGCGCGTCTGCGGGAACAGCCGGCCCTTGGGCACGCCGCCGACGTGGTGGCCGGAACGTCCGACACGCTGCAGGAAGGCGGCAATGGATCGCGGCGAACCAAGCTGGCAGACCAGGTCGACGTCGCCAATGTCGATGCCCAGTTCCAGCGAGGCGGTCGCCACCAGCACGCGCAACTCGCCGCGCTTGAGCTTCTGCTCGGCATCCAGGCGCAGTTCCTTGGCGAGGCTGCCGTGGTGCGCGGCGACCGCATCCTTGCCCAGGCGTTCGCCGAGATGGCGCGCCGCGCGCTCGGCCATGCGCCGTGTGTTGACGAACACCAGCGTGGTGCGGTGCTGTTCGACCAGGTCGGCCAGGCGCACGTAGACCTGGTCCCATTGATCGGTGGACATCACCGCGCTCAGCGGAGTCGGCGGCAGCTCGAGGGCGAGGTCGCGTTCGCGGGTGTAGCCGATGTCGACGATGGTGCAATCGACGTCATCCAACCCATCCCCTCCCAACCCTCCCCTTGAAGGGGAGGGCTTTGAGGCGCCGACGAGGAATCGCGCGACTGCCTCGATCGGCTTCTGCGTTGCCGACAGTCCGATGCGGGTGAGGTTGCGGCCGGCCAACGCCTCCAATCGCTCCAGCGACAGCGCCAGGTGGCTGCCGCGCTTGCTCGCGGCGACGGCGTGGATTTCATCGACGATCACACTGCGGACGGTCGACAGCATCGCGCGACCGGATTCGGAGCCCAGCAGCACGTACAGCGACTCGGGCGTGGTGACCAGGATGTGCGGCGGCTTGCGTCGCGTCAGTGCGCGCTCGGCCTGCGGGGTGTCGCCGGTGCGCACCGCGGTGCGGATCTCGACGTCGGGCAGGCCCATCGCCTCCAGCTCGGCGCGGATGCCGGCGAGCGGGGCCTCCAGGTTGATGCGGATGTCGTTCGACAGCGCCTTCAGGGGCGAGATGTAGACGACCACCGTTTCGTCAGGCAATGCCGCGGCCGGTTCGTTGCCGAACAGGCCCGGGGCGTCAGCGTTCGCCAGGCCCTGCCGGATCAGGCCGTCGATCGCGGTCATGAATGCGGTCAGGGTCTTGCCTGAACCGGTCGGCGCAGCGACCAGGGTGTTGCGCCCGCTGCGGATCGCCGGCCACGCCTGCACCTGCGCCGGGGTCGGCGCAGGAAATGCCTTGGAGAACCAGGCGGCAACGGCGGGATGGAAGGCATCCAGGGGCATGACGGAATCCTGTCGCAGGGCCGTCTCAGTCCATGAGACGACGTTCAGGTTGGCAGGCCGGAAGACGAGGTGAATGACGCGGTGAATGAGAAGATGGGGGCATGACCGCAGCACCCAATAACCTCGCCCCTGCCACCCACGAGGACGCCGACCGCCTGCGCGAGTGGCTGCGTCCGCATCAGCGTGTGTTCGTGCTCACCGGCGCCGGTTGCAGCACCGATTCGGGCATCCCCGACTACCGCGATGGCGACGGCCAGTGGAAGCGCACGCCGCCGGTCACCTACCAGGCGTTCACGGCAGAACCGCGGGTCAACGCCCGCTACTGGGCGCGCAGCTTCATCGGCTGGCCGCGCATCGCGCAGGCCCGGCCCAATGCCGCGCATCTCGCGCTCGCGGGCTGGGAGCAGCAGGGGCGCCTGACGACCCTGCTCACCCAGAATGTCGACGGCCTGCACCAGCGTGCCGGCAGCCGCGACGTCATCGACCTGCATGGTCGGCTCGACGACGTGGTCTGCCTGGCCTGCGGCGATCGTCTGCCGCGCGCGACGATGCAGGAGCGACTGGCCGCACTGAATCCCGATTGGCTCGGTATCGACGCTGCTACCGCACCTGACGGCGATGCCGATCTCGACGGCCACGACTTCAGCGCATTCCGCGTGCCGCCTTGTGCGCGCTGCGCGGGGATGCTCAAGCCCGACGTGGTGTTCTTCGGCGAGAACGTGCCGCGCCCGCGCTACCTGCAGGCGCAGGAGGCGCTGCAGGCATCCGATGCGGTGCTGGTGGTGGGCTCGTCGCTGATGGTCTATTCGGGTTTCCGCTTCGTGCGCAGCGCGCACGAGGCCGGGATGCCGATTGCGATCGTCAACCGCGGAAGGACGCGTGCCGACGAGTTGGCCGGGCTCAAGCTCGAAGCCGACGCCGGCGCGGTGCTGTCGGCGGCGATGATGATGTAGGAGCGAGCTTGCTCGCGAACCGGCGCCGCCGGCAGGCGATCGCGAGCAAGCTCGCTCCTACAGGTTTGACGCGACGGGCGTTGCAACGCCCGTCGCGTCCGGGTCGATCAGGCTTCCTTGCCCACGGCCAGCAGGCTGTGCTTGCGGCCGTAGATCAGATAGGCAACCACGCCGATCACGTTCCACACCAGGAACCACAGCTGCGTGCGATGCGGCAGGCTCCAGAACAGGTACAGGCAGCCGAAGATCGCGATCGGTCCGACCACCCACGCCAGCGGCGTGCGGAACAGGCGCTTGCGCTCCGGGTCGCGCTTGCGCAGCACCAGCAGGCACACCGCCACGGCGATGAAGGCCGCCAGCGTGCCGGCGTTTGCCAGTGCGGCGATCTCGTCCAGGCGCGCCACACCGGCCAGCGCCGCCACCAGCGTCGCGGTGAACAGCGTGGTGGCGATCGGCGTGCCGGTGCGCGGGCTGACCTTCGACAGGCCACGCGGCAGCAGGCCGTCACGCGACATCACGAAGAAGATGCGGCTCTGGCCGTACAGGAATGCCAGCAGCACCGTCGGCAATGCGATCACGGCGGCGGCGGCAATGACGGTGGCGGCCTTGCCCTGCCCCAGTTCGCGCAGGATCAGCGCCAGCGGCTCCGGGCTGTTGCCGAACACGGTGTAGCTCAGCGCGCCGACGGCGGCCAGGGCCACGACCATGTAGATCAGCGTGCAGCCGACCATCGAACCGACGATGCCGATCGACAGGTCACGGCCGGGGTTCTTGGTTTCCTCGGCCGCCGTGGAGATCGCATCGAACCCGTAGAAGGCGAAGAAGATGATCGCCGCCGCGGCCATCACGCCGCGCTCCACTCCGTCCGCACCCATCGACTTGGCGAAGCCGTACGGCATGAAGGGCTGGGTGTTGGCGACATCGAAATGCGGCAGGGCGATGGCGACGAAGATGCCCAGCGCGATGATCTTGAGCACCACCAGGACCGCGTTGAGCGTGGCGCTCTCGCGCGTGCCCGCCATCAGCAGGCCGGCCACGACGAAGACGATGCCCACCGCGGGCAGGTTGATCAGGCCGCCTGCGTGCGGGCCGGCGGTCAGCCACAACGGCAGGTCCACTCCGAGCCCCTTGAGGAAGCCGACCGCGTAGCCGGACCAGCCGACCGCCACGGTGCTCACCACCAGCGAGTACTCCAGGATCAGGCTCCAGCCCACCACCCAGGCGATCGCCTCGCCCAGCACGATGTAGCTGTAGGTATAGGCGCTGCCGGCGGCCGGCATCATCGTGGCCATTTCGGCGTAGGCCAGGGCAGCGCAGGCGCAGACGATGCCCGCGACGAGGAACGACAGCAGCACCGCGGGGCCGGCGAGATTGGCGCCGACGCCGATCAGGGTGTAGATGCCGGTGCCGACGATGGCGCCGATGCCCAGCGCGATCAGGTGCGGCCAGCCCAGGGTTGGCACCAGGCGGCGCCCTTCCTCGTGGACCGTGACCCGGTCGATGTCCTTGCGCCGGAACCAAGTCTGCATAGAACCCTCTGTCGAGCTGGCGAAATGGACGCACATAGTGGGGCAAAGCCGGCGGCGATGCGATGTGCACTGCAGCTTGCATGGGACGGGGTGTTGGGGTGTGGCCGCCGGGCAGCGATTGCTGCAACGGTCCCTGCCGCCGGGCGGCAAGGAGTTGCGCGTCGGGAGTATCCGCTCGGTCAGCGCGGAGCGATGTATCCGCCCGGCACGCCCCTGGGCGACAGCACCAGTTGCCACAGCTGCGTGTGCCTGCTGCGGAAGCTGGCCATCGAGGCCGACAGGTAGAACCGCCACATGCGCTGGAAGCGCTCGTCGTAGCGGGCGGGCAGGTGCGCCCAGGCACGCTCGACGTTGTCGAGCCACGCCTGCAGCGTGAGCTCGTAGTCGGCACCGAAGTTGTGCCAGTCCTCCATCACGAACAGGCCTTCGCAGCTGGCCGCGATCTGCGCGGCCGAGGGCAGCATCGAGTTGGGGAAGATGTAGCGCGCGATCCACGGGTCGGTGACACGCACCGAGACATTGGTGCCGATCGAATGCAGCAGGAACAAGCCGTCCGCGGCCAGGGACCGCCGTGCCACTTCGAAGTAGGTGCGGTAGTTCTTGACGCCGACGTGCTCGAACATGCCGAGCGAGAAAATCGCATCGAAACGCTCGTCGCCCTCGCCTGCCCCGACCTCCCGGTAATCCTGCAGCCGGAACTCGATCGGCAGGCCCGCGCACAGATCGCGCGCGAAGGCCGCCTGTTCCCGCGACACGGTGATGCCGACGCCGCTGATGCCGTAGCGTTCGGCGGCGAACTTCAACGCCTCACCCCAGCCGCAACCGATGTCGAGCACGCGCATGCCGGGCTTGAGATTGAGCTTGCGGCAGACCAGGTCGAGCTTCGCCTCCTGCGCCGCGTCGAGGTCGTGCAGGCGCGCGCCTTCGCGGTCGCGCCAGTAGCCGCAGCTGTAGACCATGCGCTGGCCGAGCATGGCGCGATACAGGTCGTTGCCGAGGTCGTAATGGCGCTCGCCCACGACGAAGCTGCGGCGTCGGCTCTGCAGGTTGGTCAGGTAGGCCTTGACCCCATCGGCCCATGCCTTCCAGCCGCGCACCCGGCGGTCGAGGTCGGCACTGATGACCTTGTACAGGAAGCCATCCAGCGACGCGGCTCGCCACCAGCCGTCCATGTACGACTCACCCAGCCCGAGCGATCCCTCGACCAGGACACGGGCGAAGAAACGGTCGTCCTCGATCTGGACGTCCCAGGGACGATTGCCGCCGACCCGGACGTCGGCCATCGACAGCAACTGCTCTACCCGACTGCGCAATGCGGACATGGCGACCTCGGCTATGCGTCTGGCCCCCCTCGGGCCTGGCCCCGCGCAACTGGCGGGCAGCCCGATCCTATCGCGATGCCGGGAAAGACGGCATCAACTGCCGCCCAGGCGGACATCAGCCCCCGCTAAACAGCGACCGGTACTCGGGGGCCACGAACGGCAGCAGCACGTCGGCGGGCACTTCCACCGTCTGGGTGCCGTCGGAATACGGGCCGACCTGGTACGGGGCGAACACGAAGCGCAGGCCGCCCAGCTTGCCGTCAGGCGCGGCCATCGGTTCGAACAGGGCAAAGTCGGTGGGCGCCGGCTCGGTGCCGTCGTCGATCATGCGCGAGGCGTTTTTGACCACCTCGGCGCGCTCCTCGGCCGGCAGGTCATCGGCGTCGACCCGCTGCGACAGCGCCGAATGCAGCTGCTCGCGGACGTAACCGGAAATCGCCGCCCAGCCCTTGTCGTCGCGCACCAGCTCGCGCGCGGTGAGCAGGCGTTGCTGCTGCGGCAACCAGACAAAGCGCGCGATCAGCGGTGCACCGTGCGCGCCGCCGGTATAGCTGCTGCCGTCGGCAGCGACCGCGACCACGCTGGGGGTGTTCATCAGCTCGGTGAAACTGAGCGAGAGGTCGTAGGGTGCGCTGGTCGCGCCGCCCGGCTGGCTACGCGACTTCGCCGCCTCGATCAGGTCGGCACGCGCGGCATCGGCGAACTTCTTCAGTTCGGCGGCAAGCGCCGGATGCTGTCCGGCGGGGACCTGGTAGCTGATGCCGATGATGTAGTCCGGCGTGGACTCGGACACATCCTTGAGTTCGACCGCGACAGGTACGTCGGCCGCAGCGGCCGGCGTGGCGGGTGCGCCCGTGGCGGTGGTCGTGGTTGCCGGCGCCGCCGGCTCGCCTTCGCGCTTGCAGCCTGCAAGTACCGCCAGGCCAAGCAACGACAGCATGAGCAGTTGCTTCATGGGCCATCCCTTGTCGATGCGCATCAGGTTAGCGGCGACGGCGTGATGCCCGTATGCACGCACGGCGCGGCGCCGGGAAGGCAGCCTCGATGGCGTTGAAGTCGGGGTTGGTTCGAATTGGTACATGGGCAGATTGGACTTCGGCAACGGCACGACACTTCACCGGGCAGGACAACACCTGCTGAAACGTTTGCCGGTGCCCGCTTCCCCACTCGGCATCGCTCGACTTTGCGGCGCAGGAGTTACCACTGCGTCCGTTGCGGCAACAGCCCCTGCAGCTCGGCGTCGGTCAGGTTGCGCCACTGGCCGGGCTTGAGGTGGCCGAGCTTGACGTTGCCGATGCGCACGCGCAGCAGCTGTTTCACGCGCATGCCGAAGTGCGCCGCCATCAGGCGGATCTGCCGGTTGAGGCCCTGCACCAGGACGATGCGGAAACCGAACTTGCCCAGCTTGCCGGTCCGGCACGGCAGCGTCATCTGGCCATGGACCGGGACGCCACGCGCCATCGCGCGCACGAACTCGTCGGTCACCGCGTGGTTCACCACCACCAGGTATTCCTTCTCAAGCTTGTTCTCGGCGCGCAGGATCTCGTTGACGATGTCGCCGTTGCTGGTCAGCAGGATCAGGCCCTCGGAGTCCTTGTCGAGCCGGCCGATCGGGAAGATGCGGTGCTGGTGGCCGACGAAGTCGACGATGTTGCCCTTGACCCCGGCTTCGGTGGTGCTGGTGACGCCGACCGGCTTGTTGAGGGCGATGTAGACGTGCTGGCGCTTGCCCTTGCTGGCCTGGCGCACCTTCAGCGGCTGGCCGTCGACCAGGACCTGGTCGCCCTCGCCGACCTCGGCGCCGATCCGCGCGCGCGCGCCGTTGACGGTGACCCGGCCCTCTGCGATGAGGTTGTCGGCTTCGCGACGCGAGCAGAAGCCGGTGTCGCTGATGTGCTTGTTCAGGCGCATGCGGGCAGGCGCCAGGGGCGCGGCAGTCGGGGGATGGGCGCGCATGCTGTCACACATGAGCGCGGGGGGACAGCGCCGAGGACCGGCCAATCATCCTGGCCGGCCTGGACGCTGCCGCCGGCCGGTCCCGGGTCAGGCCAGCAGCTGGTTGTACTCGGGGTGGCGCTCCACCCAGGCCGCGGCGTAAGAGCACTGCGGGTGGACATGCCAGCCCTGCGCCCTGGCGAACTCGAACGCCTCGCGGACCAGTTCGCCGGCAATGCCACGACCGCCTATCGCCTCGGGCACGCCGGTGTGGGTGATCACCATCTTGCTGCCCTCGCGGTGGTACTCCAGGCGGGCGTCGACGCCATCGACGGTGGTAATGAACGCGCCGATCACCGGGTCATGATGGATCTGGTGCTGGGTCATGGGGGTCTCTTGGTGTGGGGTGCCAGGGAAACGGGCGCACGGCGCGTGCGCCCGGATTCACTGGCAACGGTAGCTCAACGGCTGTCGCGCTTGCCCTGGTTATGACGGTCCTGGGTGCCGATGCTGCCCTGGATCGCCTCCATGCGGCTTTCGGCGGCATGCAGTTCACCGGCCTTGGCGGCCGCGCTGTCGGACTGGAAACCGGGCTTGGGGACGTGCCCGTGGGCGGGATCGAACTGCTGCCACGGCTGCGGCTGGTGGTCGCGCTCGTGCTTGAGCGCCAGCAGTTCCTGGGTGTTGGCCAGGGCCTGCTCGGGGGTGATGCGCGGCTTGCTGGGGGCGCGTGCGGCGCGCTTGCGCGGGACCGGAGTCTTTACCGCTGCCTTAGCAGGAGCCTTGCGCGCGGTGCGGGCGACGACCTTCCTGGCCGGTGCCTTTGCAGCGGTCTTGCGAACCGTCTTCCGGGCGACCTTCTTGCTCGTGACCTTCTTGGCAACCTTGCGAGCCGATGCCGTCTTGCGTGCTGGCGCCTTGCGCGCGGTCGTCTTCTTCACGACCTTCTTCGCTACCTTCCTGGTAGCGGTCTTCTTCGCGACTTTCTTCGCGACCTTCCTGGTTGCAGTCTTCTTTGCCACGGCCTTCTTTGCTGCCGTCTTGCGCGCGGGGGTCTTGCGCGCCGCGGTCCTGGCGGTGGTCTTCTTCCGGGCCGTCTTGGCGACGACCTTCCTGGCGGACTTCTTTGCAGCCTTTTTGGCGGTCTTCTTCGCCGGTTTCTTCGCGGTGGCCTTGCGGGCGGTGGTCTTGCCTGCCTTCCTGATCGCCATGCCTGGCACTCCTGGGCATCGTCTGGGGGAAGTTTTTGGATATCACGGCCGACATTCATGCCGGGTGAGCGGAACGCGTGCCCGAGCGCCGCATTACGTCATCCGTTCAGTCCCGGCCGCGACCAGTAATGACCGATTGCGTCACATTTTCACGCTCGACCCGAGGCCAGGCCAAGGTGAGACGGCTGGCACGGAATCTGCGTGATACCAAGCAGGAAAGTCAGTACGGAGAACACCCATGACCGTGCACCACCTGACCCTCGGCCACGTCAGCGACGACGCCCTGATGACGCGCATGTTCGACCTGGTCCAGAACGGCAAGGAAGGCTCGATCGAGTCGTCACAGATCGATGCCGAAATCTACGCCCGCCTGCTCGAGACCTACGGCGCCGACGGCGAACCGACGTCGGACCGCCACGCGGCCTGACTGATTGCGTTCGACCGGGTCTTGCGGCCCGGTCGGCACCAGCTCGGGTAGCTGGGGGGCGCCCTGAGCGCGGCGGGCCTGCGTGTCGCAGGTCCGCCGCAGTCCCTCCTGCTGCCGCGGTCCGTCCTTCTCAGCCGAAGGACGGATTCATCAGGCGCTCCAGGAAGATCGTTCCCACGCGCGGCTCCATCAGCAGCATGAACAACACGCCATAGATCGCACCCGACAGGTGCGCGCTGTGGTTGATGTTGTCTCCGCCGCGACGATCCATCCAGAACGAATAGGCGACGTAGGCCACCGCGTACAGGATCGCCGGCATCGGCAGCACGAACACGATGATCAGCGACCACGGCTTGAGCAGCACGTAGGCGAACAGCACCGCCGACACCGCGCCGGAGGCACCGAGGCTGCGGTAACTCGGATCGTGGCGATGGCGCAGATACGTCGGCAGGATCGCGATCACTATCGCCGACAGGTAGAACAGCAGGAAGCCGAACGGCCCGATCAACTGCCCGATCACGCCTTCGATCACGCGACCGAAGAAATACAGCGTGATCATGTTGAACAGCAGGTGCGACCAGTCGGCATGGATGAATCCATGCGTCACCAGTCGGTCGTACTGGTGGTTGCGGTCGATCGCCGGCGGCCACAGGATCAGGCGGTTGAGCAGCTGCGGCCGCTCGAAGGCCAGCCACGAGACGCCCACGGTCACGGCGATCAGTATGAAAGTCAGCATCCGTTGAAGCTCCTGGCATCGATGTCGGCAGTGGTCGGCATCATGCGCTGCGGTAGTTGTCCTGCATCGGGTAGGTGCGCGCGTACAGAGCGAACGCCGCCGCGGCGACGAATGCGAAGCCGGCGAAGAAGAACATCAGGAAGGCGTTCTCGCTAAGTCCGGTGTTGGCGATATGCGAGATCACCGCGTCGTTGCGGACGCTGGCATTGGTCAGCAGCACCCACAGGCTGCCGAAGGTGATGGCCAGGTACCAGAAGGCCATGATCACGCCCTTCATCGCGCGCGGCGCCTGGCTGTAGGCGAACTCCAGCGCGGTCGCCGACACCAGCACTTCGCCGAAGGTCAGCAATGCGTATGGCAGCATCTGCCAGTCCAGCGTCACCGCATGGCCGCCATCGAGGTACAGCTGGATCAGGCCGGCGCCGATCCAGGCCACGCCGGAGAACGCGATGCCCCACCCCATGCGCTTGAGCGCGGTCGGCTCGTAGCCGAGCCTGCGCAGCGCTGGATACAGCACGATGTTGTTGAACGGGATCAGCAGCATCACCAGCAGCGGATTGATCGCCTGCATCTGCGCGGCGTCCTTGATCAGCCAGCTCGGCCACCACCAGGAGTCGTGCGGCATCACCATTTCGTTGCCCTGCAGCACCCAGGTCGAGGCCTTCTGGTCGAACAGCGAGTGGAACGGCGTCGCCAGCGCGAACACGATCAGGATGCGCAGCACCGCGCGCACGCCATCGACCGCGGCCTGCGGGTGCTTGCCGCGGGCGCGGTCGAGCTGCATCGAGGTGCCCATGCCGCCGAAGGCGATGATCAGGCCCAGCGCCATGCAGGCACAGATCACGAATCCCAGCTTGGGAATCAGCAGCAGCGCGCCGACCGCAAGCACGCCGCCGATGGCCGCCACGACCAGGCCCGGCCGGCCCTGCCCAGGCGACTGCGACAGCAGCGCGGTTCGCGCCACGTGCAGGAACGAGTGCGGGTCGGCCGCGGCCGGCGGCACGTTGACGTATTGCTTGCGGCCCAGCCAGAAGATGAAGGTGGCGATGAACATCAGCACGCCGGGAATGCCGAAGGCCACGGCCGGGCCGTACTCGCGCAGGAAGATCGGCATCAGCAGCGAGGCGAAGAAGCTGCCGAAGTTGATGATCCAGTAGAAGGCGTCGAAGACGATCTTCGCCAGGTGCTTGTTGCTCTGGTCGAACTGGTCGCCGCAGAACGACACCACCAGCGGTTTGATGCCGCCTGACCCCAGCGCGATCAGGAACAAACCGGTGTAGAAGCCGGTGCGGTTGTCCTCGAAGATGGCCAGGCAGGCGTGGCCGACGCAGTAGACCAGTGAGAACCACAGCACGGTCTGGTACTTGCCGAAGAAGCGGTCGGCCAGCCAGCCGCCGAGCAGCGGGAAGAAGTACACGCCGATGACGAAGCTGTGGAAGACGTCCTTTGCGATGCCTGCACGTTCGGCTTCAGGTGCGTACAGCAGCAGCGTGCTGACCAGGAACGGCGTCAGGATGTTGCGCATCCCGTAGAAACTGAACCGCTCGCAGCCCTCGTTGCCGATGATGTAGGGAATCTGCCGGGGCATCTTGCCCTGGGAATCCCCCTGGTGTTCGGCGGTGGCGGCGCTTGCGGTGGTCGTCATCTACGGCGGTCCTGCGGGTACGTTCACGGATTCAGTGCGGGCGTGCCGCGGCCGGCAGCGCCGGCAGCGGCGGATGGGCAAGCCTACCCGATCAGTGCTCTCCGTCGCTCAGGCCCAGTCGGTCAGGCCTTCGCGTTCGTACAGGGTCTTGAAGGACGGTCGTGCCTTCAGGGCCTGCGCCAGCGCCGCCAGGTGCGGCCAGTCGTGACCGGGGCGCGGCATGTTGCGGGTCCAGCGCATCAGCATGGCGAGGTAGAAGTCGGCCGCGCTCAGGCGCTCGCCGAGCAGGTACGGGCCATTGGCGGCCAGGTGTGCGTCCAGTCGATCCCAGGCGGCCTCGACGCGGCGGCGGGTGCCTTCGCGCACTTCATCGACCTGGTCGTCGCCGATGATGTCGCCGGGGTACCACCACAACCGCATCGGCGATTGCACGGTGTTGGCCAGGTTCAACATCCACTGCAGGTAGGGGCCGCGCAGCGGACTGTCGACCGCGGGCGCGAGGCCTGAGTCGGCATGGCGATCGGCCAGATGCAGCACGAGTGCCGCTGCCTCGTAGAGGGGCTTGCCGTCGGCGACCAGGGTCGGCACCAGGCCGTTGGGGTTGAGCGCGAGGTAGTCGTCGGACTTGTGCTGCCGGGCCTGCGTGTCGACCAGGCGCAGTTCGTGCGGTGCGTCGAACTCGATCAGCAACCAATGGACGACGAGGCTCGCCGCGCCGGGCGAGTAATAGAGGCTGTACATGATTGGATCCCCGGGAGGTAATTCGATCTAGGTGGCAATGATCGCATGCGTGAACATGCAATCCGTCATCCCGGCGAACGCCGGGATCCAGTGTCGAAGTGTCAATGACCAAGGTCCTTGATGCGTTACGGGCCTGGGTCCCGGCGTTCGCCGGGACGACGGGAAGGAGAGTTGCTGCTGCCATACCGATGGCAGCAGCGTGACCCGAGCCAGCAAAGGCCCTGACTCATCTCGGCTACCATGCCGCGACATTTTCGTGAGATGCCCGCGCAATGACCCGTTCGCCGCTCGCCGTCGCAACCCTCGCCGCACTGCTCACCACGCTCCCCGCCCTCGCCGCCCCGACCTCGTCCGCGCTCACCACCGTGTCCGAGCGCAGCGGCTTCGTGAAAACCGGTCGCTATGACGAGGTCATCGCCCTGTGCACCGAGTTCGCACGGCGCTATCCCGACGCGGTGCGTTGCAGCGACTTCGGCACCACGCCCGAAGGCCGGCCGATGAAGGTGCTGGTCGTGTCGAAGGCCGGTGCGTTCACGCCGGAAGCGGCGAAGGCCAAGGGCTTGCCGGTCATGCTGATCCAGGGCGGCATCCATGCCGGCGAGATCGACGGCAAGGACGCCGGATTCCTCGCCCTGCGCCAGGCGCTCGACGGCGAAGCCGCGCCCGGCGCGCTCGACAAGCAGGTGCTGCTGTTCGTGCCGGTGTTCAACGTCGACGGCCACGAGCGCTTCGCCCGCTGGAACCGTCCCAACCAGCGCGGCCCGGGGGAGATGGGCTGGCGCACCACCGCGCAGAACTACAACCTCAACCGCGACTACGTGAAGGCCGACACGGCCGAAATGCAGGCGATGCTGAAGCTGGTCGACGCCTGGGATCCGCTGGCCTACGTCGACCTGCACGTCACCGACGGCGCCAAGTTCGAACACGACGTCTCGATCCAGGTCGAACCGGTGAACAGCGGCGACGAGGCACTGCGCGCGGCCGGCACCGCCCTGCGCGACGGCGTGATCGAGCGGCTGGCCGCGGAAGGCTCGCTGCCGCTGCCGTTCTATCCGTCGTTCGTGAAGAGCGACGAACCCGATTCCGGCTTCGAGGACGGCGTTCCCACGCCACGCTTCTCGCACGGTTACTTCCAGCTGCGCAATCGCCTGGGCATGCTGGTCGAGACGCATTCCTGGCGCGAGTATCCGCATCGCGTCAAGGTCACGCGCAACATCATCGTCGCCCTGCTCGACCTGGTCGCCAGCAATGGCGCGCAATGGCAGCAGCAGACCGCGGAGGCCGACAGGCGCGCCGCAGCCCTCGGCGGCCAGCCGGTCGCCCTCGACTACAAGGCCACCGACAAGAGCCGCACCATCGACTTCCGCGGATATGCCTACACGCGCACGCCGTCGGAAGTGTCGGGCGCGCTGATGACCCGTTACGACGAGACCAGGCCTCAGATCTGGAAGCTCCCGCTCCGCGACCAGATCGTGCCCGACCACGTCGTCACCGCACCGCGGGGCGGTTACCTCGTGCCGGCCGCGCATGCGGGCTGGGTTGCGGCCAAGCTCGAGCAGCACGGCATCAGCTACCGCCGCCTTGCCGGCGCACAGTCGAAGGCCAGGGTCGAAGCATTCCGCGCCGACAAGGCCAGCTTCGGCGCGCAGTCGGTCGAAGGGCACCAGCGCCTGACGCTCAGCGGCCAGTGGAAGGCCGAGACCCAGGACGTCGCCGCCGGCGCCCTGTTCGTGCCGATCGCACAGCCCGAGGCGCGGCTGGTCATGGCGCTGCTGGAACCGCAGGCGCCTGATGCGCTGGTGGCCTGGGGCGAGTTCAACAACAACTTCGAGCGCAAGGAATACATGGAGGACTACGTCGCCGAGGACGTGGCCCGGCAGATGCTCAAGGACCCGAAGGTCAAGGCCGAATTTGAGCAACGTCTCAAGGACGACGCCGCCTTCGCCGCCGACCCGCAGGCGCGACTGGAATTCTTCGCCCGGCGCCATTCTTCGTGGGATTCGCGCTACCGCCTGTACCCGGTGCTGCGCACCGATGGCACACCGCGCTGACGCGTTTTCAACATTCGCGCCGTTAGGCTGGGCATCTTCCCAGGAGAGATGCCCATGTTCGAGTCGAAGCCGTTTTCGTCGTCGTTGCCCAGCCTGTTCGGCATCGCCCTGGCGGTGTCACTGGCGGCTTGCCAGCCAGGCAACGACTCCGGGGCTGCTTCGACCGCGCCCGCGCCACCGCTGACCCAGGGTGCGCACGCGATCACCGGCAGCGCGGCTTACCGCGAGCGGATCATGATGCCGCCGGGCTCGAGCCTGCGCGTGCAGCTGATCGACAACCAGCTCGCCGACACGCCCGATGCGGTGCTGTCGGACATGACGTTCAAGGACCTTTCGGGCCCGCCGTTCGCCTTCAGCCTGCCCTATGACCCGGTCAAGCTGCGCAGCGGTGGCCAGTATGGATTGCATGCGTCGCTGATCGGGCCCGATGGCAAGCTCTGGTTCGTCACCGACACGCGCACGACGGTGGACCCCGCCGCCAACGTGCCGGTCGAATTGCAGCTGGTGCGCGTGACGTCGCCCGCGCCGGCCGCCGCCGCAGACAAGACCAGCTACTGGCAATGCGGCGAGCTTCGCCTCAGCGCCGATTTCAGCCAGCCCGAACGCACCGTGCTTTCGTTCTCCGGTCGCGACCTGACGATCCCGCTGGCGATGTCCGCCTCCGGCGCACGCTATGCCGACGACAAGGGCAACGAGTTCTGGACCAAGGGTGACAGCGGCACGCTTACGCTGACCGGCGAAGAGAAGCGCGAGTGCAAGCAGGCCGATGGTCCCTCGCCGTGGGAAGCGGCCAAGGCACGCGACATCGGTTTCCGCGCGGTCGGTAACGAACCGGGCTGGTGGGTCGAGGTCGGCATGGGCGAGGCGCCGGTGATGCGCGCCGAGCTCGATTACGGCGCACGCAAGATCGAGGTCGCCAACGCGCAGCCCATCAAGGGTGGAACCGGCTTCAGTGGCAAGACCGCCAACGGCACGCAGGTCGAGCTGAAGATCGAACGCAAGCCATGCCAGGACGACATGAGCGGCAGTTCGTTCGAGGCCAGCGCGCAACTCAGCGCCGGTGACAAGACATACAAGGGTTGCGGCGCCTTCCTGCGGGACTGAAGGCGTGTGCCGCTACGACATGTACTTCCAGTTGCGCGACTTGCCCTCGGCCACCCATTCCAGGGTCTGCTGCAGCCGTCGCTGCCGGGTTTCCGCGCGCTTGGCTTCGACGATCCACTCGATGTAGTCGCGCCGATAGCTGGGCGGGAACGCTTCGAAATGCGCGCGCGCCGTCGCGTTGCCCTGCAATGCGGCGGCGAGATCCTCGGGAACCTCCAGCGCCGGCCTGGCCTTGGCGGCCTTGCTGGCCGGACGCGTGCTGCCGCTGTCGATCAGCGCCATCGCCTGTTTGATGAAGCCGGTCAATTCACGCTTGCCGGGCAGGTCCGCAAGGCGCGTGATGCGGCCGAACTGGCCCATGCCCTGCTCGCTGCGCGCGGCGCCCTCGATCTGCTCGCCCTGCCAGAAACCGAATCCGACGTGCTGCTTGAAGGCCGCCATTCCGCACAGGATCTTGCCGCGGTAGGTGAAACTCGGCATGCCCCATTTGATCGTTTCCTCGACCTCGGGGCAGCCGCCATGGACGACCGCGCGCAAGTGCGTGAGCAATGGCCTGGCGAACTCCGCGGAACGGGCGATATAGGCGTCGATTCGCGGGTCGAGGGCAGCCATGGACGGGTCCGGAGTGAGCGCGTCCTATTGTGCACATGCTTCCACGTTGGAATAGACGAGGGGCGGAAAATGTCACCGGCAGCGAAGGGGGAACGGCCATGGCCCTGCGTGATCGACGTACACCCGGCAGCGACATCCATGTACGGCAGCGGCGCATCGGCCTGACCGGTCCGCAGGCCCGGATGCTGGTCGCCTGCGAACATTACGGCTGGAAGCTGGCCTTCATCCGCGAGCCGCTGGAACATCCGACGCCGGTGCTGTTCGCCACGGCCCGCGACTTCGTCGTCGTGCGCGAAGACGGCAGTATCGACCGCGAACCGCAGATCGAGATTCGACACTGAAGTCTGGCTGCTAATGCAGCGGCCAGCGTTCGATGATCCGGTAGGTCTGGCCGGACTGGCTGTCGACCAGGACGAAGTCGCGCACCGGCCACGGCAGTGGCGCGATCGGCGTGGCGGAAAGATGGCGGCGCACGTTGCGCTGGATGGTCACGTGCGGACTGAAGGCCGGTGCCGGCCGCATCGGCACATCGCGCTGGCGCAGCGCGGTGCCCAGCGACTCCCAAAGTTCCTGCAGGCCTGCGGGAGTTTCTGTCGGGCCCAGCCACCAGACATTGCTGCCGCGGAAGCTGCCGGCGCGATCCAGTTCCAGTCCAAAGGGCGACGCGCGCACCTGCGCCGCAGCCGCGCATGCGTCGTCGAGCAATGCCGGCGGCAACGAAGCGAAGTCACCGAGGAACTGCAGCGTCATGTGCAAGCGCGCGGCGTTGAGCCGGCGCCCACCGGGAGCGAGTTCCTTCTCGAGGCGAGCCGCCGCCTCGTCGATCGAATGCCGCAGCGCATCGTCCGGCCACAGGGCGAAGAACAGGCGATGCCTCTGCGGGCCGTCACTCATGCAAACGCGCCCTGCTCGTCAGCGTCCTGACGATGGCGCCTGCTTGCGCAGGTAGTCCGCCAGCCCGCGCAGTTGCAGGCCCTGGACCTGGTCGACCACGGGCGCGAACTTGCCCAGGTCGTCTGGCGAATAGCCACCGGCGCGGTAGTACAGGGTGATGCGCGTGCCCCCGCCTTCGGCCGCGGCCAGGCGGAACTCCAGCGCGCCGCTGATGCCCATCCCCTGCAACGGTCCCAGTCCACCGAGCATGCGCAGGGTCTTGCCCGGGTCGACGAAGCTGACCGTCAGATGCTGTGCCTGCTGCGATCCGGCGATCTCGCAGAAGCAGCCACCGGCGCGCGCATCGATGGACAGTTTCGATGCCTTGCCCCACCAGGTGTGATCCTTCGGCCACCAGCGATCGACATCGCCGACCAACGCCGTCCACGCCGTGTCCGCGTCGACCGGCACCACTTCGCTGTTCTCGACGGTGAATCCCGTCGGCGACGAGTCCTTGACCGCCGCCGTGGCCGGCAGCGATGCGCAGGCAAGTGCCATGACAATTGCGATGTGCGTAGATTGCATGCATCACCTCCGGCAGGATCCGGCGCAATTAACCCATCGCCCACCGGTCGCCGCAAGTGCGGTCAGTGCCGGTCCGGCGGCCTCACCCGGTATGCCAGGCTGATCCGCGGCCCGACCGGCTCACGCGTCTTGGCGATGCCGTGCAGGTAGTGCAGTTGCGAGGCATGGCTCATCACCAGCAGGCTGCCGGGCTCCAGGTCGATGTGCATGCTGCGCGCCGGCGGCACCTTGGCACGAATGGCCATGCGCCGCGGCGCACCGAGCGAGAGCAGCGCGATCGGCTGGGCGGGCACGAGGCTGTGCAGCTTGTCGTTGTGTGGGGCGACGCTGTCGTTGCCGTCACGGTAGTAGTTGAGGCCCACCGCATTGAACGGCGCCGACAGATGCTCGCGCAGGCGCACGGCGGCATCGGCGAGCGGCCCAGGCAGCGCTGCGTCATCGAGCCGATAGCCGGCGACCAGGCGTGGCACGTCGACGACCCGGTCGTACATGGGGCGTTGCTGCGCCTGCCAATCGACCGCTTCACGAAGGATGGCGAACCAGCGCGCCGCCAGGCCGTCGTCTATGAACCGCGGCCAGTAGCGCACGCCGCCCTCGGCGTCGGTGATCAGCGTGCGTGGGCCGGACGCGAAGAGTTCGGGCTGGGCGGAGGCGTGGCGCATCCGGATGACTTTGGTTCGGGAGCGTCTCAGCGGTTGAGACGGCAAAGTCAGAAAGGGGCCCGGCGTTCGCCGGGACGACGGTTTCAGGTGCAAAGTCGCTGGGTCCCCGCCTTCGCGGGGATGACGGAGCAAGGGCAACGTCCATGGGTTCCCGCCTTCGCGGGAACGACGGTGGTGTGCCTCAGGCGTCCAGCTCGCTCCAGCGCGCGTAGGCCCCGTCCAGATCCAGCTGCGTCTGCGCCAGCAGCGCGTTGTGCGCGTTGATCGCCGCCGCATCGCGCTGGAAGAACGACGGCTCGTTCATCTGCGCGGTGAGCTCGGCCAGCCTGGTCTCGAGGGATTCGATCCGCAGCGGCAACTGCTCCAGCTCGCGCGTTTCCTTGTAGCTCAGCTTGCGCTTGGGTGCCGCTGCGGGAGCGGCGGCCACCGGCGTTGCCGGTGCCAGAACCGGCTTGCCCGGCGCGCTGACCGAAGCAACCGGGCGCTGTCGCAGCCAATCGGTGTAGCCGCCCACGTACTCGCCGACGCGGCCCTCGCCTTCCATGACCAGGGTCGAAGTCACGACGTTGTCGAGGAAGTCGCGGTCGTGGCTGACCAGCAGCAGGGTGCCGGGGTAATCCCCGAGCATCTCTTCGAGCAGCTCGAGCGTCTCGACGTCGAGATCGTTGGTCGGTTCGTCCATCACCAGCAGGTTGGACGGCTGCGCGAACAGCTTGGCCAGCAGCAGGCGGTTGCGCTCGCCGCCGGACAGGCGGGTGATCGGTGCTCGGGCGCGCTCGGGCGTGAACAGGAAATCCTGCAGGTAGCCGATGACGTGCTTGGACTTGCCGCCGACCTCGACGAACTCGCGGCCTTCGGCGACGTTCTCCAGTGCGTTCCAGTCCTCGCGCAGGGTTGCGCGGTACTGGTCGAAATACGCCACCTGGATGTTGCTGCCGAGCTGGATCTCGCCGACGTCGGGCTTGAGTTCGCCCAGCAGCAACTTGATCAGTGTCGTCTTGCCGCTGCCGTTGGGGCCGATCAGGCCGATTCGGTCACCGCGGAAGATGGTCGTCGACAGATCGGTGATGAGCTGCCGCTCGCCGTGGCCAAAGCTGACGCCCTTGGCCTCGACCACCTTGCGTCCGGACGCTTCGCCCTGCGCCAGCGCCATCTTGACGTTGCCGGTGAGGTCGCGACGTTGCATGCGTTCCACGCGCATCGCCTTCAGGCGACGCACGCGGCCTTCGTCGCGGGTGCGGCGGGCCTTGATGCCCTGGCGGATCCACACTTCTTCCTGCGCCAGCATCTTGTCGAAGCGCGCGTTCTCCTGCGCTTCGGCGTTGAGCCGCTCCTCGCGGCGTCGCTCGTAGTTGGCCCAGTCGCCGGGCCAGCTGGTGACCTGGCCGCGGTCGATCTCGACGATGCGCGTGGCCAGCGACCGCAGGAAGCGGCGGTCATGGGTGACGAAGAGCAATGCGCCCTGCCAGCCCTTGAGGAAGTTTTCCAGCCAATCAATTGCTTCGATGTCGAGGTGGTTGGTCGGTTCGTCCAGCAGCAGCAGGTCCGGCGCCGAGACCAGCGCGCGGGCCAGCAGCACGCGGCGCTTGAGGCCACCGGACAGGCTCGAGAACAGCGCGTCGCCATCCAGGCCCAGGCGATCCAGGGTCTCGGTCACGCGCTGATCGAGCGACCAGCCGTTGGCGTCCTCGATCTTCGCCTGCACCTTGGCCAACGCGTCGGTGTCGACGTGGTCGGCATGAATGATGTGGTGGTACTTGGCCAGCCACTTGCCCAGGTCGCCCAGTCCGCCGGCGACCACGTCCCAGACGTCGCCGCCAGCATCGCTCGGCACTTCCTGCTCCAGCCGCGCCACGCGCACGCCGCCTTCGCGGCGGACTTCGCCACCGTCGGGGTGGATCTCTCCGGCCAGCAGGCGCATCAGGGTGGATTTGCCGGCGCCGTTGCGCCCGATCAGGGCGATTCGCTCACCGGCATCGATGGTCAGGGCTACATTTTCCAGCAGCAGCGGGCCGCCGACGCTGTAGTCGACGTTTTGCAGGGTCATCAGGGGCATCCGGCCATTCTACTTGGCACGGGCCGTCACAGTGCCAAGCGCGTTGCCGCCGGCGCATACTTGGCGCCAGGCCGCAGCACGGTGCCGTGGCCACCTGACAAGGGGAAAACCATGAGCAAGGGCATGGATCGCAAGAAAGAAACGAAGAAGAAGCCGGAGAAGACGATGAAGGAAAAGCGCGCCGCGAAGAGCGAGAAGAAGGCCGGCAAGGCCTGATCGCGGCGGTCGCGGCGATCTCGGCGCTGCAAGCACGGCACGTGACAAGGGGCGACTGGAACCAGCCGCCCCCACTCGCGACGGGTTGAGCGCAAGCCGATGAACTCCCCGCTGCACGCCCTCGCCGCTCCCGCCACCGCGCGGATACGCCGATGGGTCCTGGGCGCCTTCCCGCGCGGCCAGAGCGGCATCGACTACGACCATCCGCCCGGCGACCCGGGCCTGTTCGGCCCCGACAGCGTCACCTGGCGCATCCACGCCGACTTCCCCGGAATGCTCTCCGGCGGCCTGTGCGCGCTGATCCTGCAGACGCTGCACCCGCTGGCGCTGGCCGGGGTCTGGGACCATTCGCAGTTCCGCACCGACCTGCTCGGACGGCTGCGCCGCACCACCAACTTCGTCGCCGGCACCACCTACGCCGGGCGCGCCGAAGCTGAACGCCTCATCGCCCACGTCGATGCCATCCATGCCAGGGTGCGCGGCGTCAGCGCCGACGGGCAGCCCTATCTGGCCCAGGATCCGCGCCTGCTGACCTGGGTGCATGTCACCGAAAGCTACGGATTCCTCGAGGGGTTCCGTCGCTACGCGCCAGTGGCCATGCCCGACGGCGTCGCCGATCGCTACTTCGCCGAATCGCGCCGCGTCGCCGAAGCGCTGGGCGCGCGCGACGTGCCCGCTTCGCAGGCGCAGGTCGCCGAGTACTTCGCCAGCGTGCAGGACGACCTGCGCTACGACGAGCGCTCGCGCGAAGTGCTGGCGGTGCTGGCCCGGATCCAGCTGCCGGTGCCCGCCGCCGGCCTGTCGCGGGATCTGTTCCTGGGCGCGGCAACCGCGCTGCTGCCGCCGTGGGCGATGGCACGGCTGCCGATGTCTCGCCCGCGGCGCCTGCAGGCCGCGGTCGCGGCGAGGACGTTGCGGACGATCGCGCCGTTGTTCCGCCTGGCGCTCAACGACGGCGTCGCTCCACGCGCCTGCCGGCGCCTGGGCATCGACGAATCAGTGCTAGACCGCTGGCCCGGGGGCTAGCAAACGGTCAGGGCCCCCGTGCGCGGTCAGGGCCCTTTGCCCGGACGCAACAGCACGATCTGCTTGGCCGTGGTGATCCTGCTGCGCAGGCGCAACGAGGTGTCGATCTCGTCGCCGGGCTTGAGGCTGGTGACCGCCATCGACTTGCCATCGAGCGTGACCACGGTGGTCTGCTCGTCATAGCCGATCTTGTTGAGGATCCGGCTTTCGGACTGGCTGATGTGCAACATCCGCGTGCCCGTCCGGACTTCGCCCACGGTGCCATGCAGATAGCGGCCGGGGCCCTGGTCCATGTCCGTGTCGGGCAGCACCAGGATCTTGTTGGCCTGGGTGCGGTTGCGGCTGGTGGTGGTCCGCACCAGCAGGCGCTCACCGGGCTTGAGCTCGATGAGTTTGATGTTCTTGCCGGCACGGCTGGCGGTGGTTGTGGCATCGACGTAGAGATTGATCTCGCCGCCCTGCCCCAGCTCGCTGCCGGTCTGGGCGTCCGTGGCGATGGCCAGGCGCCTGGCATTGACGTCGACACGCACCAGCGTGCCCACGGCGTGGTCGCCTGCAACCGGTGGGGAAGCGAACGTCGCCGCAGCCGCGCAGCACATCAGCGCGAAGGCGGCCATGGCGCCCCATGCGGCGCTCGGTCGAATGCGGTCGATGGCGTGCATGCTGGCCATGTCAGGACCCCTCCTGCCGCGAACGTTGGCGTCATCATCCGCCAGCTTCGTGTAGGCGGCGTGTGTGGCAGGCCTGGCCGTCAACCGGCCGTGGCCGGTCTCATGAACTGCACGACAGCATCGAACAACCGGCCCGTTCGCGCGCCCAGTCGGGCCGGCGCCCGGCGAACGCTTCGCGACCCGGCTGTTCATCGTAGGGATGGCGCATCACGTCGAGCAGTTCGACGACGCCGGAGAAGTCGCCTTCGGTGGCGCGATCGATGGCCTGTTGCGCCAGGTAGTTGCGCAACACGTAGCGGGGGTTGGCGGCATTCATGCGCGCACGGCGATCGCTTGCCGCAGTGGCCTGGTCGCGCAACCGCAGCGCGTAGCGGCCCAGCCATTCCTGCAACGCCGGCGCGGCGGCCTGGCGCCGCGTTTCGTTGTAGAACGCCTCGTGCAGCGGCGCCAGGTCCAGCGTGTCGATGTCCAGATCGGCCAGGCCGCGGAAGAACAGCGTCATGTCGACTTCCGCCTCGGTCATCAGGTCCTGCAGCGCCTGCATCAGGCCGACGTCCTCGTCGCGGCATTCGTCCAGGCCGAGCTTGCGCGCGATGTTGTCGCGGTCGGCCGCTGTCCAGGTTTCGACGAAGCGGCGCAGGCCGTCCTGCAAAGCTTCGACACCGTCGAACAGCAGCGACAGCGAACCGGCCAGGCGTCCGAGGTTCCAGTAGGCCACCTGCGCTTGCTGGCCGAAGCGGTAGCGACGGTTATGGCGGTCGGTGGTGTTGGGTGTCCAGCCCGGATCGAAATTGTCGACCCAGCCGTAGGGGCCGTAGTCGATGGTCAATCCGAGGATCGACATGTTGTCGGTGTTCATCACGCCGTGGACGAAGCCGACCCGCATCCAGTGCGCGACCATCACCGCGGTGCGTTCGCACACCTGCGCGAACCATTGCGCGTACAGGGCCTGGCCCTGCCCGCGCAGCTCGGGGAAATCGCGGCGGATGCAGAAGTCGACCAGGCGTCGCAGCAGCTCCACGTCGTCGCGCGACGCAGGCAGCTCGAAGTTGCCGAAGCGGATGAACGACGGCGCGACCCGACAGACGATCGCGCCGTGCTCAAGCTCGGGATGGCCGTCGTAGAACATGTCGCGCTCGACCCACTCGCCGGTGCCGACCAGGCTCAGCGCGCGCGTCGTCGGCACGCCAAGGTGATGCATCGCCTCGCTGCACAGGAACTCGCGGATCGAGGAACGCAGAACTGCGCGGCCATCGGCGCTGCGCGAGTAAGGCGTCGGCCCGGCGCCCTTGAGTTGCAGTTCCCAGCGCTCGCCGGCGGCATTGATGATCTCGCCCAGGCTGATCGCGCGTCCGTCGCCCAGTTGTCCGGCCCAGTTGCCGAACTGGTGGCCGCCGTAGTTGGCCGCGAACGGCTCCATGCCCGCCATCAGCGCGTTGCCGGCAAACACCTGGGCGAACTGCGGCGAGGCGACGTCGGCCTCGCTGAAACCCAGGCGCCGGGCCATCTCGGTCGAATGCGCCAGCAGCCGCGGTGCCGCCACCGGCGTGGGATCCACGCGCGAATAGAGGGCGCCGTGGACCTGGCGTATGCCCGGACCGGTGTCCGGATCGGCGGGCAGGTCGCGGACGAAGGCGTTGTCGAACTCGAGTGTGGGCATGGTCACCGCTGCAATATGGGGTGTCGCGGCTGGCCCGGCCAGCGCTCGCAGGCCTGATGTGCGGGCCTCGCGGCGTTTTTCCAACGGCGTGGCGCCGGTTGCGCCGGAGCTGCGTCAATGCGCCGTACACGGGCAAATCGAGCTCGATGCCCTACACTGGCCACCCGCACAACGAGATCGCCCATGGCAAAGCCCAATTACTCCTTCGAAAAGCGCCAGCGCGAAATCGCCAAGAAAAAGAAGCAGGACGAGAAGCAGGCCAAGAAGCAGCAGGCCCGTGACACCGCCAATCCTCCTGGCAACCCCGAGCCCCCGGAAAGCGGCTCCAGCAACAAGTCCTGACGCACACCATCCCGGCCGGCCCGCCTCAGGACCGGCTGCGAAGCGTCCCCGTAGGACGGCCTGACGACGGCCTGATGACGGCCTTCGGTCGTCGCGCTTATGCTCCGGCGAGCAACCACGCCACCGGGGATCCACCGCAATGACCATGACGACCCGCCGCCCATCGGCGCTCCTGCTGCTGCCCGCCCTGCTGGCGACCGGCGCCATGACGCCCGCTGTCGCGCAGGAAGCCGCACCGCAGTGGACGCTGGTCCAGGCCGGTCATCTGCTCGATCGCCCGGGCCGACCGGCGCGCGGCGCGAGCACGCTGCTGCTGCGCGATGGCCGGATCGAAGCCGTTCGCGATGGACTGCTGCAGGCTTCGGAATTCACGGGCGTGCCGGCCACCGTTACCGTCATCGACCTGCGCGACCGCTACGTGCTGCCGGGCCTGATCGACAGCCATGTCCACCTGACCTCGGACAAGGCCGGCGTCGAGGGCCAGCTGGAAGGCATATCGAAGGGCGTGGCCGACCATGCCTACGAGGCCGCGGTGAACGCGCGCAAGACCCTGGCCGCTGGTTTCACCACCGTGCGCAACCTCGGCGACGAGGACGGCGTCACCCTCGCCCTGCGTGATGCCATTGCCGCCGGCAAAGTGCCCGGACCGCGCATCATCGATGCCGGCAACGCGATCTCCACCACCGCCGGCCACATGGACCCGACGCTGGGCTTCCGCGACGAATTGCACGATGCCATCGACGTCCACGGCAACACCTGCGACGGCGCCGAAGACTGCCGCCGCGCCGTGCGCCGCCAGGTCGGGCGCGGCGTCGACGTGATCAAGATCGCCACCACCGGCGGCGTCAACAGCCGCATCGGCGCTGGCCTGGGCCAGCAGATGTTCGACGACGAAGCACGCGCGATCGTGGAAACCGCGCACCTGTACAAGAAGAAGGTCGCCGTGCACGCCCATGGCGCCGACGGCATTGCCGTGGCGCTGCGTGCCGGTGCCGATTCGATCGAGCACGGCACGCTGCTCGACGACGCCGACATCGCCCTGTTCCGCAAGACCGGCGCCTACTACGTGCCGACGCTGTCGACCGTCAACGGCTACAAGGAACGCCTGGCGAAGAACCCGGACGCCTACACCGGCGAGGTCCGCAGCAAGATCGAATGGCGCATCGGCATCACCGGCAAGTCGCTCGAGCGCGCGGTGCCGGCCGGCGTGCGCATTGCCTTCGGCACCGATGCCGGTGTCAGCCTGCACGGCCGCAATGCCGACGAGTTCGAGCTGATGGTCGCCCACGGCATGACGCCGGCGACCGCCATCCAGGCGGCCACCGTCAACGCCGCCGACCTGCTGGGCCTGGCCGACCAGGTCGGCAGCCTCGAGCCCGGCAAGCGCGCCGATCTGATTGCGGTGTCGGGCGACCCGCTCAGTGATGTGACGGTGCTCAAGCAGGTTCAATTCGTCATGAAAGAGGGTCGCGTCGAGAAGGACGTTCGCGGCTTGCAGGCCGCTGCCGCGGCAAGTTCGACGGCGCGCTGACTGGCGCGCTGACTGGCAAAAAGCAGCAACGCAGACAGGTTGCTGCACGGGGTTTTCTGGCGTCGCCACTGCACTACACCCGGCCGACACACCGTTGTCCGGTACACTGTGCGGTCTTCCGACCGGCGTTCGCCGGCGCTGCCGAGCCCTCCCCCATGAGCGCCGAAACGCCCAACACCCCCTCCACGGACCCGTCCGCGGACACTCCGTCCATCAAATTCTCCGACCTGGGCCTGCCCGAACCGCTGATGCGGGCCCTGGCCGATGTCGGCTACGAGTCGCCGTCCCCGATCCAGGCCGCCACCATCCCGCCGCTGCTGGAAGGCCGCGACGTGCTCGGCCAGGCCCAGACCGGCACCGGCAAGACCGCAGCGTTCGCGCTGCCGGTGCTGGCCCGCATCGATCCCAACCAGCGCGCACCGCAGACGCTGGTGCTGGCGCCGACGCGTGAGCTGGCCATCCAGGTCGCCGAGGCGTTCCAGAAGTACGCCCATCACCTGCCCGGTTTCCAGGTCCTGCCGATCTACGGCGGCCAGAGCTACTACCCGCAGTTGCAGGCGCTCAAGCGTGGCGTGCAGGTCATCGTCGGCACGCCGGGCCGCGTCATCGACCATCTCGAACGCGGTTCGCTCGACCTGTCGCAGCTGCGCTGCCTGGTCCTGGACGAAGCCGACGAAATGCTGCGCATGGGCTTCATCGACGACGTCGAGGCGGTGCTGAAGAAGACCCCGGAGACGCGCCAGGTCGCGCTGTTCTCGGCGACCATGCCGGCGCCGATCAAGCGCATCGCCCAGACCTACCTGAAGGACCCGGTCGAGATCGCGATCAAGTCCAAGACCTCGACCGCGGCCAACATCCGCCAGCGCTACTGGGCCGTCAGCGGCGTGCACAAGCTCGATGCCATCACCCGCATCCTGGAAGCCGAGCCGTTCGACGCGATGATCGTGTTCGCCCGCACCAAGCTGGCGACCGAGGAGCTGGCCGACAAGCTGGCCGCGCGTGGCATCGCCGCCGCCGCCATCAACGGCGACGTGGTCCAGGCGCAGCGCGAGAAGACCATCCAGAATCTCAAGGACGGCAAGATCGACGTGCTGGTCGCCACCGACGTCGCCGCGCGCGGCCTCGACGTGGAACGCATCAGCCACGTGCTGAACTACGACATCCCGTACGACACCGAGAGCTACGTGCACCGCATCGGCCGCACCGGCCGTGCCGGTCGCAAGGGCGAGGCGATACTGTTCGTCACTCCGCGCGAGCGCGGCATGCTGCGCGCGATCGAGCGCGCCACGCGCCAGCCGATCGAGCAGATGCAGCTGCCGACGGTGGAAACGGTCAACGAGCAGCGCGTCAACCGCTTCCTCGGCCGCATCACCACGGCACTGGAATCGTCGGACGTGAGCCAGTTCCGCGACCTGGTCGAGCGCTACGAGCGCGAGCAGAACGTGCCGGCGGTCGAGATTGCCGCCGCCCTGGCCAAGCTGGTGCAGGGCGACATGCCGCTGCTGCTGGACGTCACCGCCGAGCGCCTGCGCCCGCACGCGCCGAGTTTCGACCGCCCCGAGCGCGGTGCGCGCGAGCAATCGCCGCGCGATCGCTACGAGCGTGGCCCGCGTGACGGCCAGCGCGATCCGCGCCGCGAGCGTGATGCTGCGCCGAGGCCGCCGCGTGAGTTCACGCCGCGCGAGCCGCAGCAGCGCGACGAACGCCCGCGCCATGCCGATCGTCAGTTCACTCCGCCGGCCGCCGGTGAGCGTTCGTTCGAGCGCCCGTCGGTCAATGCCGCCGAGTCGATGTTCGCCGACGAAGGTCCGGCGCAGCACCGCCATGAACCGCGCGAGCCGCGCGAACCGCGTGGCGAGCGCGCCCCGGAAGTCGGCATGGAGACATTCCGCATCGAGGTCGGCCACACGCACGGCGTCAAGCCGGGCAACATCGTCGGCGCCATCGCCAACGAGGCCGAGCTGGAGAGCCGCTTCATCGGCCGCATCGACATCCGCGACGACTTCAGCCTGATTGACTTGCCCGAAGGCATGCCGCGCGAAGTCATGGACCACCTCAAGCGCGTGCGCGTCGCCGGCCAGCAGCTGCGCATCAGCCGCGCCGATGAGGACGCCGGCCACGGTCACGGCCAGCGCCCGCATGGCCGTTATGGCGATGCACCGCGCAGCTTCGACGACGATCGCCGGCCGCCGCCGCGCGGTCCTCGTCCGCACGGTGGTCCCAAGCCGCACGGTGCCGGGCCGCATGGCGGCGGTCCGCGCAAGCCGTTCAAGCCGCGCTGATCGAGCCGCGCTGACCTGAGAGCCTTCACCCTCCACCGCGGTAGCCGATGCACCTGATCCTGTTCAGCGCGCTGTGCAGCGTGCTCGTCGCGGTGGTCCTCAAGCTTGCGCCACGTTTCCGTCTGGACGTGGCGCAGCTGGTGACCTGGAACTACCTTGCCGCCACCGTGCTGAGCGCGTTGCTGCTCAAGCCATCGCTGGCCAGCCTGAGGACGCCGCAGGCGCCATGGGCCGCACTGCTCGGCCTGGCGGTGGTGCTGCCCTCGCTGTTCCTGGTGCTCGCCGCCTGCGTGCGCACCGCCGGCATCGTCCGCACCGACGTGGCGCAGCGCCTGTCACTGCTGCTGTCGCTGCTGGCAGCCTTCACCCTCTTCGGCGAAACAGCCGATGCCACGCGCATGGCCGGGCTTGCCCTGGGCCTGCTGGCCGTGGCCGGCATCGTGATCAGGCCGCGAGACGACAACGCTGCGGTGCCCGGCGCAAGCGGCATGGGCCTGCTGCTGGTGGTCTGGGTCGGCTTCGCCGTGGTCGACGTGATGCTCAAACGCATCGCGCTGGCCGGCACGCCTTCACTGGCGGCGCTGCAGGTGGCGTTCGCGATTGCCTTCGTGCTGATGCTGGGCTGGCAGGCGGTTCGCCTCTGGCGCGGAAAGACGCAGCCGAGCCTGCGGAGCTTCGGCGCCGGCCTGCTGCTGGGCCTGCTCAACTTCGGCAACATCGTCTTCTACGTGCGTGCGCACCAGGCCTTCCCGGATAACCCGTCGGTGGTGTTCGCGGCGATGAACATCGGCGTGGTGGTGCTGGGCACGCTGGTCGGCGTGCTCGCCTTCGGCGAGAAGACCAGCGTGTGGAACCGTGCCGCGATTGTCCTGGCCGTGGTCGCCATTGCCGTCATAGCCACTGCACCACGCGCATAGCGCTACCGGCGAGGGCACGGGATTTGGCATAGTCGGGCTGTCGACCCGCCCTGCCCGCGCCATGCCCCGCCTGCTCGTCTTCCAGCACGTCGCCGCCGAACCGCTCGGCACCCTGGACCCGCTGATCCGCCGGCGCGGGCACCGCATCCGCTTCGCCAATTTCGAGCGCCAGCCCGACTTCCAGCCCAACGTCGACCGCTACCGCGGGCTGATCGTGCTGGGCGGGCCGATGAACGTCGAGGACCAGGCGCAGCGCCCGCATTTGCGCACCGAGTTGATGGCGATCGAACGCATGCTCGAACAGGGCAAGCCGGTGCTGGGCATCTGCCTTGGCGCGCAGCTGCTGGCACACGTTCTGGGCGCGCCGGTGCGGCGCCACCACCAGCCCGAGATCGGCTGGTACCCGCTGCAGACCACCGCCGCCGGGCGCGCCGACGCGGTGTTGTCGCCGTTGGGCGACACCGCTCCGGTATTCCAGTGGCACCGTTACAGCTTCGAGGTCCCGCGCGAAGCCGAGCACCTGGCGCGCACCGACGGCTGCGAGCAGCAGGCGTTCCGTTATGGCGACAACGCCTACGGGTTCCAGTTCCACCTGGAGATGGACGAGCGCCTGATCGAACGCTGGCTGGCCAATCCGGCGTATCGCGAGGAGTTGGCGGAGCTGGCAGGTCTGGATCCGGCGCAGGCGAGCGAGGAGACGATCCGGCAGAAGACGCGCGAGCACATCGCGGCGATGCAGGGCCGGGCCCACGATGTGTTCAACCGTTTCCTCGACCTGGTCGGCACGCCGCAGCGCAGGATCACCCTGCCGTCGCGCGAGTGGACGTGAGACCGTCATCCCGGCGAACGCCGGGATCCAGGCCGACACGCCTTCCGCCCCGTCACCGTCATCCCGGCGAACGCCGGGATCCATCTTGACGTTGCCTTTGCTCCGGAGCGGCGTTTCTTCCTCCGGAGCGGCGTTGTCCGCAGGGGCGGGGAGTGCTACGTCCCGCAGACGACTTCCTGTCTTTATGCGGGACGCGGGACATCCATGTCCCGCTGCTCCGCACTCCCCGCCCCTGCGGACAACGCTCAGGCAATTCGTTGCACTGTCTTCGGCGGAGATGGATCCCGGCGTTCGCCGGGGTGACGGTGGTCTACAGGTCCCGCTGACTCTCGAAGCGCCGTTTCTGCCCGCTGAGCGGATCGACGAACTGCAACGAGCGCGCCAGCAGTTTCAGTGGATGGGCGTAGTCGTCGACCTGGTCGCCGCAATCTGGATACAGCGGATCGTTGAGGATCGGCGCACCCAGCGCCGCCATGTGCACGCGCAACTGGTGCTTGCGGCCGGTCACCGGCTCCAACCCGTAGCGCCAGAGGCCATCGCCGCGATCGAGCACCTCGATCCGCGTCTCGCTGTTCGCCGCGCCCTCGCCCTCGCGCATCCGGAAGAACGGCTCGCCGCGTTCCAGATGCGACCTGCGCACCATCGGAAACGTGGCACCCGGCAGCGCCGGTGCCAGCGCTTCATAGCGCTTGCTGATCCTGCGCTGCGGGAACAGCGCCTGGTACAGCCCGCGCGAATCCGTCCGCGCCGAGAACAGCACCAGGCCTGCCGTACCGCGATCGATGCGGTGCAGCGGCACCAGGTCCGGGTTGCCCAGCCGCCGCACCAGCCTGGCCAGCAGCGTCTGCTCCACATGCTTGCCGGCCGGCGTCACCGGCAGGAAATGCGGCTTGTCGACGACGACCAGGTGCTCGTCGGCATGCAGCACGACCTCGTCGAATGGAATCTCCGGTTCGCTCCCGACCTCGCGGTAATACGTCAGCTCCGCGCCGACGCGGTACGCGGCATCGGCCGCGACCGCCCGGCCGTCGGCATCGCGGACCAGCCCGCGCTCGATCCGGTCGAGCCAGCGCTCACGCCCGATCGCCGGGAACCGCGCGCACAGCCCCTCCAGCACCGTCGACCACGGTCCTGGCGGCAGTTGCAATCGGCTGGCGGCGACGCCATTTCGATGGGTAGGGAGTGGTTCCACAGCACATTGTCCCCCGAAGGGCGGCCTCCCCGTCGCAATGACGATGAGAACGGCACGCCACCCCGCCAGCGCCTAGAATGCGCCCTGTTTTCCTGCCCCCACCGGATGTACCCCCATGGCGCTCAAGGCCACCGTGGTTAAGGCCGAGCTGCAAGTCAGCGACCTGGACCGCCATCACTACGCAACCTACAACCTCACCCTCGCCCAGCATCCGTCGGAGACGGAACAGCGGCTGATGGTGCGGCTGCTCACCTATGCCCTGTTCGCCGAGGATCGGCTCGAGTTCGGCCGTGGCCTGAGCAGCGAGGACGACCCGGACATGTGGCGCCGCGACTACACCGGCGAGATCGAGCAGTGGATCGACCTGGGCCAGCCCGACGAGTCGCGGATCCGCAAGGCCTGCGGACGCGCGCGCCAGGTCGTGGTCGTGAACTACGCGGGCCGCTCCTCGGATATCTGGTGGGAGAAGAACAGCTACGCCCTCAAGCGCCTGAAGAACCTCACCGTCATCGACATCGGCGCCGACATCGTCGAGGCGCTGGCTGGCGTGCAGCAGCGCGGCATGCGCGTGAACGTGCTGATCCAGGACGGCGAAGTGCAATGGCTGGGCGAAGGCCACTCCTTCACCTTCCGACCCCTCACCCGCATGGCCTCAGACGAGGAAGCCGCGCGGGCATGACGGGGCACTACGACGTCGCGATCATTGGCGGCGGCGCAGCCGGACTGATGTGCGCGCTGACCGCCGGCCAGCGTGGCAAGCGCGTGCTGGTGGTCGATCACGCCAACCGCGTTGGCAAGAAGATCCTGATGTCCGGTGGCGGTCGCTGCAATTTCACCAACACCGGCACCACCCCGGCCAATTTCCTCTCGGCCAACCCGCATTTCTGCAAGTCGGCGCTGGCGCGCTACACGCCGTGGCATTTCATCGAGATGGTCGAACGCCACCGCGTCGCGTACCACGAGAAGGAACTCGGCCAGCTGTTCTGCGACATCTCCTCGAAGCTGATCGTGAAGATGCTGGTCGACGAGTGCCATGCCGCCGGCGTGCGCATCGAGACCAGCTGCAGCATCGAGCGGATCAGCCATGGCGAGGGCGAGAACGCCAGCTTCCGCCTGCATACCAGCCACGGCGCGTTCGCCGCACCGGCGCTGGTGGTGGCCAGCGGCGGCCTGTCCATCCCGTCGATGGGCGCCAGCGGATTCGGCTACGAACTGGCCCGCCAGTTCGGCCATGCGGTGTTGCCCACCCGTGCCGGTCTGGTGCCGCTCACGCTCAGCGGCAAGCACCAGGAGCGCCTGGCCGACCTCAGCGGTGTGGCACTGCCGGTCACCGCCAACTGCAACGGCCAGTCCTTCAGCAATTTCATGCTGGTGACCCACCGCGGCATCAGCGGCCCGTCGATCCTGCAGATCTCCTCGTATTGGCAACCCGGCGACGACCTGCGCCTGGACTTGCTGCCGGGACGCGACGCGCTGGAATCGCTGCAGCAGTGGCAACACGAGCGCCCCGCCGCCGAGCTCAAGACCGTGCTCGGCGAAGTAATGCCCAAGCGCTTCGCCCAGCGGCTGTGCGAGGTCTGGCTGCCGAACAAGCCGATCAAGCAGTTCAACCTTCCGCAGCTGCGCGAGATCGCGGACGTGCTCTCGAACTGGCCGCTGGTCGCCAGTGGCAGCGAAGGCTATCGCACGGCCGAGGTCACCCTCGGCGGCGTCGACACCGACGAGCTGTCGTCCAGCACCATGCAGTCCCGACGCGTGCCCGGGCTGTATTTCATCGGCGAAGTGGTCGACGTGACCGGCTGGCTCGGCGGCTACAACTTCCAGTGGGCCTGGGCGTCCGGGCATGCGGCGGGCATGGCGGTCTAGTCGCGCCGCGATGGCGATTACCTGAGGGGTAATGCACTTCACCGCCCGGGACGGCTAAGGTCTGGCCATGAACATGATCCGTCCCCTCGGCGAGCTGATCCGCGACTGGCGGCAGCGCCGCCACCTGACCCAGCTCGATCTCGCCGGCCTGGCTGACACCTCCACGCGCCATATCAGCTTCATCGAAACCGGCCGCTCGCTGCCGAGCCGGGCGATGCTGATGCGCCTGGCCGACCGCCTCGACGTGCCGCTGCGCGAACGCAACGTGCTGATGACCGCGGCGGGACTGGCGCCGATGTACAGCGAACGCCGGCTCGACGATCCGGCGATGGCGCAGGCGCAGGCCGCGATCGACCTGGTGCTCGCCGGGCATGAGCCGTACCCCGCATTGGCCGTGGACCGCCACTGGAACCTGGTCGCCGCCAATCGCGCGCTCGCACCGCTCCTGGACGGCGCCGCACCGGCATTGCTGCAACCACCGGTCAACGTGCTGCGGCTGAGCCTGCATCCTGATGGCGTCGCGCCGCGCATCGTCAATCTTGGCCAGTGGCGCGCGCACATCCTGCATCGATTGCGTCACCAGGCGGATGCAACCGGCGATGCAGTACTGGCCGCCCTGTACGACGAACTCGCCGCATATCCGGCACCGGACGATGCTCCAGCGACGACCGGCACGCCTGCGGTGGTCGTGCCCCTGCGCCTGCGCACGGCGTCGGGCGAGCTGTCCTTCATCAGCACCACCACGGTCTTCGGCACGCCGATGGACATCACCCTGGCGGAGATAGCGATCGAATCGTTTTTCCCCGCCGACGCCGCCACTGCGGAAGCGTTGCGCACATCAGCGTAGGAGCGAGCTTGCTCGCGATCGCACTGCGCCTGTTCGCCTGATCGCGAGCAAGCTCGCTCTTACAAGGCCGTAACCCGCAGCTGGCATTCCATCACCACCATCGCCGCGCCATTGGGCACGCACATCGACGTGCTGCTATCGAGCACCAGCGCGCGACCGCCGGCAAAAACGCGGGTGCTGCCCTGCAGCCATTGCCCGCCCGTGCAGCGCAGCGCCTCGGCCGGCCATGGCAGGTTGCAGTGGGCGATGGTGTAAGGCGCGGCGACCGTCACCACCGGCCGCCCGGACACGGTGACGCGCGAATACGGCGCGGTCGGCGTGGCCGGACCGCCGTGTGCGCAGGCGACGCTCGCGCCGAGATGCAGGATGGCTCCGCCCATGGCTACACCACCGTCAATGCGCCGTCGTTGATGGTCACCATCGTGCCAGCCAGGACGATGCTCGCCCCGCGGCCGTTGCTGATGGTGATGCCCGCTTCATTGACCGCGATGGTCGCCCCGTTCTGCGCGCGCAGCAGCACGCCTCCGTCGGGACCGGGCATGTCCGACACCAGTACCGAATTCTGGCCGGGCGTCTGCAGCAGCATCGCCGGCACGCCCTGGCCAGCCGGGGCCATCACCGGCAGCTCGCCGGCATCCACCCAGTAACCACCGACCCAGATCGGCAATTCGGGATCGCCCTGTTCGAACTCCACCCAGACCGGTGCGCCGATCGCCGGCAGCAGGAACAGACCGCTCTGGTGGCCGGCCACCGGCACGCACGGCATCGCCCAGCGCGAGCCACCGCCGTCGATCACCTTGGGCACCTGCACCAGCACGCGTCCGAGCTGCAGCGGATCGATGTTGTCGACGACCACGCCACGGTGCTTGCCGTAATGCCGGAGGGGAGCTGACTTTGTCTGGTGCGGCATTCGACTGGATTCCGGCGTGGTTCCTGAACGTGCGGCTCCCCCCGTGAACATCAAACGTGAACAGCCATGTGCGTAGGCCAAGGCGGCCATTCGTCGGCATGCTCAACCAGATGGTTGACAATCACGACCGACGCCGCAATCCTCAACCACATGGTTGAAGGTAACGCCCAGCGTCTCGACGCGATCTTCCACGCCCTGTCCGACCCGACGCGGCGGGCGATGCTGCGCGACCTGTCCGGACAGCAACGCAGTGTCGGCGAGCTGGCGGCCCCGTTCGACATTTCGCTGGCGGCTGCCTCCAAGCACATCAAGGTCCTCGAGCGTGCGGGCCTGGTGCAGCGCGAAGTGCAGGGCCGCCTGCATGTCTGCCGGCTCGATGCCGGCCCACTCCACGCCGGGCTCGAGTGGATGCGCCACTACGAGCGCTTCTGGAATCAGCGGCTCGACGCTCTCGATGCGCTGCTCAATGCCGAGGACCGAGTTGCCACGAGCGCCTCGCCCGCCACCGTCAAACCCGCGAACAAGTCCTCCAGGAGCAAGCGATGAGTCCTGTCGTCGTCCGTGTCACCCGCCGATTCGACGCCACGCCCGAACGTGTCTTCGATGCCTGGCTCGACCCGGCGACGGTCGGGCGCTGGCTGTTCGCGACCGCCGACGGGCAGATGCAGCGGGTGCAGATCGAAGCGCGCGTGGGTGGTCACTACGCCATCGTCGAGCGACGACCCAATGGCGATGCCGAGCACTTCGGGCGGTATCTGGAGATCGACCGCCCGCGCCGTCTGGTTTTCACCTTGGCCATGGAAGAAGACGCCGAGCAAGGGGATCGCATAACCGTTGAGATCGCAGCCGACGGCGATGGCAGCCTGCTGACCCTGACCCATGAGATGGCCCCGGAAAACGCTGAGTACGCCAAGCCCGCCGAATCGGGCTGGACGATGGTGCTGGCCGCTCTCGCTCGCCAATTTGACTGATCGATACCGCAGGAGTTCCAGATGCCCCCATCACTCCCCAACGATGATTTCGGTGTCGTCACCGCGGCCGACACCGTGCGCATCGAGCGCACCCTTCCGGGGCCGATCGAACGCGTCTGGGCTTACCTGACCGAGTCGGACAAGCGCGGCAGCTGGCTCGCCTCCGGCGAAATGGAGCTGCGCGCCGGTGGCCGGGTCGACATGGAGTTCCGCAACTCGGAACTGACCGAGAACGACGAGCCGCCACCGCAGAAGTACGCGCAGTACGCAGGCCCAAGCCAGATGCGCGGCCGCATCATCGCCTGCGATCCGCCACGACTGCTGGAATACACCTGGGGCGAGGCCGACTCGGATTCACAGGTGCGCTTCGAACTCACACCGCGCGGCAAGGATGTGCAACTGGTCGTCACGCACAGTCGCCTGGCAACTCGCAACGACATGACCAGCGTCGCCGCGGGCTGGCACACGCACCTGGGCATCCTCGCCGACCGCCTCGCCGGTCGTACGCCACCCGGGTTCTGGGCAACGCACACACGCGTCGAGGCCGAGTACGAGCAGCGGCTTCCGCGCGAGTGAGCCTGTGGCCTCAAACCGGGGTCAGAGCAAACCAAACCGGGGTCAGAGTACCTTTTCTCGCGAAAAGGTACTCTGACCCCGGTTTGAGGCTGACCCCGGTTTGAGGCCCCGGTTTGAAAGCCGCTACGCTATTGCGATGAAAACCGCGTCGCGCCTCCTCGTCATCTTCGTCTTGTCCGCCCTCGCCGCCTGCGCCGATCCGGGCCCGCCGCCCGGCGGCACCATCGCCCGCTTCGAGGCGATCGACCAGCAGGTCGGCACCGGCGCGGTCGCCAAGTCCGGCCAGGACGTGACCGTCCATTACACCGGCTGGAATTACGAGCAGAAGGCCGCCGACGGTCGCGGCAGCAAATTCGACAGTTCGCGCGATCGCAATCAGCCCTTCACCTTCCTGCTCGGTGCCGGCCGCGTCATCCGCGCTTGGGATGAAGGTGTGGCCGGCATGCGCGTCGGCGGTCGC
Source organism: Lysobacter sp. Soil_C_59 (assembly GCF_057656415.1). NCBI lineage: Bacteria > Pseudomonadati > Pseudomonadota > Gammaproteobacteria > Lysobacterales > Lysobacteraceae > Lysobacter > Lysobacter sp. Soil_C_59. The sequence goes on from NZ_JBDGKK010000003.1 coordinate 325,083, forward strand.
CGCGTGCTGATGATTCCGTCCGCCTACGGTTACGGCAGCGCCGGCGCGGGCGGCGTCATTCCGCCGAACGGATCACTGGTGTTCGAAGTCGAGTTGCTCGACGTGCGCGAGCACGGCAGCCCATCGGCACGCCCCTGAAAAGGTACTCTGACCCCGTTTTAGGCGGCTATTGATTCGCGTGCCTTGGCGGCGATCTCGAACGAGCGCAGCCGCGCGGCGTGATCGAACACGTTGGCGGTGATCATCAGTTCGTCGGGACGGTGACGCTCGATGAAGGCGGCGATTCCGTCACGGACCGTGTTCTCGTCGCCGACCACCGCGCACGCCAGCGCCTGCTCGACGCCGCTCTTTTCCAGCGGTGTCCAGTACGACTCGATGTCTTCGATCGGCGGCGGGATCAACCCCGGCTTGCCGCGACGCAGGTTGACGAACGCCTGCTGCTGGGTGGTGAACAACCGGCGCGCCTGCACATCGGTTTCCGCGCCGACCACGTTGAGCGCCAGCATCGCGTAAGGCTGCTCCAGGCGCTTGGACGGCTGGAACTCGCGCCGGTACGAGGACAGCGCCATGTCCATCGCATCGGGTGCGAAATGTGAGGCGAACGCGAACGGCAACCCGAGCTGCGCGGCCAGGCGTGCCGAGAACAGGCTCGACCCCAGCAGCCACACCGGCACTTCGATGCCGGCACCGGGCACGGCGCGCACGGCCTGGCCGGGTTGCGCCGGTTCGAAGTAATGCAGCAGCTCGACCACGTCCTGGGCAAACATGTCGGCGGCTTCGAAGTAGCGACGCAAAGCATGCGCGGTGGCGTGGTCGGTGCCCGGCGCACGCCCCAGCCCCAGATCGATGCGACCCGGATACAGCGCCGTCAGCGTGCCGAACTGCTCGGCCACTTGCAGCGGCGCGTGGTTGGGCAGCATGACGCCACCGGCCCCGACGCGAATCGACTTGGTGCCGCAGGCGATGTGGCCGATCAGCACCGCCGTGGCGGCGCTGGCGATGCCCGGCATGTTGTGGTGCTCGGCCAGCCAGTAGCGCTGATAACCCAGGCGCTCGGAAAGCTGGGCGAGTTCGAGGCTGTTGGCGAAGGCCTGTGCGGCGTCACTGCCTTCGGTGATCGGGGCCAGGTCGAGGACGGAGAATGGAATCACTGGAGCATGAATCATGGGGGCACTCCTTGGCGCGAACCGACGATCTGGGGGCGGATCGAGGCGACTCCAGAGCGTCAGTGTTCCAACCGTGTGCGAGCAGCATTGCAGCGACGCGCCAGCGGAGGAATCACCACAAATCGAACACTACACCTTCGCGATCGTTGTCCCAGATGGTGCTGAACACCCACCAGCGCCCATGTTCGTGGCACAGCTGGATGCTGTTGGCGCCGCGCTTGAGCAGCACCGGCGAGTCCGCCGCCGGCCGCGCTTCGTAACGGCTCCAGACGTGGGCGACCTGGCCATAGCGCTGGATGCGCTGGTCGACCTCGACCTCATGGAAATCGTTGGCGGCGAAGAACGGCGCCACGTCCAGGATGTAGCTGTCGACGTCGAACACCATCGCCCGCGTACTGCCATCGGCGTCCACGACGGTGCGCAGGCTGCGGGCCTGCGGATGCTGCAGGTAGCGGAAGCGCGGCCAATCCCGCGGCGCCCCGGCCGGACCGGAAATGCACTCGTAGATCGCCCGCACCAGGCGCGGGATGTCCTGCGTGTCCTGCCACCAGCGCTGGTCGTCGTCCATTGCAACAGCCTCCTGCGATCGCCGTGAGGTGATTGTGAGCAGCAAACGTTACCCCGATGCCTTGCCGCCGCCTTCGGCCACAGGCACCAGGCGCAGGTCCTGGAAGTCGAAGCTGAAGTCGGTCAACGGCGAGATCGCTTCCATGCGCGCTTCGCGTATTCCGCCATCGGCATCCAGGGCAAAGCTGACGAAGGCATCGGCATTGAGCCAGCGCTCGTTCCAGCGGACCACGAAGGTGTCGTGCTGCCAGGGCGTGAGTTCGCCCACCAGTTCCGGGGTGCGGCTGAAGCGCATGACCAGCTTGTCGCCGCGCTGCTCGACGAGCACGTCGCCGTACCACGGGTCGCGGTAGGTGCGCGCATAGCGTGCCAGCGGCAGCGACGGCGGCGCGGCGGACGCGCGCGCGTCCAGGTGTTTCTGCCAGTCCTCGTCGGCCTTGCCCTTCGACTTGGCCAGGGCGGCGGCGTAGGCGGCGCTCCAGTCGGTCTTTGGCGCATCGAGGTAGGCATCGAGCACGCGCAAGGTGACCGCGTTGAATGCCCCGCCGACCTCGGCGTTGGTCAGCACGATCACGCCCAGTTTGTGCTGCGGCACCAGGGTCAGGCGCGAGACCATGCCCGGCCAGCCGCCGGTGTGCCAGACCAGCTTGCTGCCGCGGTAGTCGGACAGTTGCCAACCCTCGCCGTAGCCAAGAAAGTTGGGCTTGGCCGCTTCCAGTTCCGGCACCGACGGCTTGGCGATCGGAATGGGCGTCAGCACCGACCACATGCCCTGCTGGCGCTCCTCGCTGAACACCCGGTGTTCGGTGCCGCGTGCATCACGGTAGGTGCCGCCGGCGAGCTGCATGTTCATCCAGCGACTCATGTCGTGCACGCTGGAATAGATGCCGCCGGCACCGGAGACATTGCCCCACGACATGCGCGGCGCCGGTTGCAGGTCCTTGAAGTCGGCCTTGGCGTAGCCGGTGGCGACGTTGTCGCGTGGACGCAACGCGTCGCTGTTGAAGCGCGTGTCGCGCATGCCCAGCGGATTGAAGATGCGCTGCTGCAGGAACTGCGCATAGGACTGGCCGCTGGCCTTCTCGATCACCAGCTGCGCCACGCCGTACAGGATGTTGTCGTAGGCGTACTGGCCGCGGAAGCTGCCGGTCAGGGGCACGTCCTTGAGCCGGCGTGCGACCTCTTCGGTGCTGTAGTCGGTGCCGGGCCAGTACAGCAGGTCGCCCGCGCCCAGGCCCAGGCCGCTGCGATGCGCGAGCAGGTCGCGCACGCGCATCTCGCGGGTCACGTACGGGTCGGACATGCGGAACCACGGCAGGTGGTCGGTGACGCGATCGTCGAGGTTGAGCTTGCCTTCGTCGGCGAGGATCGACAGCGCCGCTGCAGTGAACGCCTTGGTATTGGAGGCGATGGCGAACAGGGTGTTGGCGTCGACCGGCTGGGTCTTGCCGTCCTTGCCGACTTCACGCGAACCAAAGCCACGCTCGAGCACGACCTGGCCATCCTTGACGATGGCCACGGCGACGCCGGGGACATCGAACTGCTTGCGCACGCCTTCGACATAGGCATCGAAGTCCTGCAACTGCGGCGGCAGCGTCGTCGCTGCGGGAGCTTCCTGCGCCACTGCCATGCCCTGCGCCATCAGCGCCAGGCCCAATACGGCGCCGCGCGCCGGAATCAATCGCAAAGACATGCGGTGGTCTGCTCCCCAGGGTTGCAGCCACCTTAGCCAAACAGGGACGCGATCCCAACCCCTTTCGCCTTGCCCTGCCCCTTGCAGGAAAGAGGCGCTTGCCAGGCAAGCAGGCATAATTCCGCTCTTCCCCACCCTGCAGCTGCCTTGCCAATGCCCGCCCCGCCCCGCACTCCCGCACGCCTGGCCATCATCGGTGGCGGCCCCGCCGGCTTGATGGCGGCCGAAGTCGCGCGCGCGGCCGGGCTGCAGGTTGACCTGTTCGAGGCCAAGGGCTCGGTGGGCCGCAAGTTCCTGATCGCCGGCAAGGGCGGCCTCAACCTCACCCACGGCGAACCGCGCCCCGGATTCGACGCGCGCTACGGATCACGTCGCGACGACATCGCCGCCTGGCTCGACGATTTCGATGCGGACGCGTTGCGGGAATGGGCACGCGACGGCTTCGGCATCGACACCTATGTCGGCACGTCCGGCCGCGTCTTCCCGATGGACCGCAAGGCCGCCCCACTGCTGCGTGGCTGGGTGAGACGGCTGCGCGAACAGGGCGTGAGCTTCCACGTCCAGCACCGCTGGCTGGGCTGGAACGACGACGGCGTCCTGCGCTTCGAAACGCCCGATGGCGAACAGGCATTCGCCGCCGACGCGACCGTGCTCGCGCTCGGCGGTGGCAGCTGGCCGGAGCTGGGTTCCGACGGCACCTGGGAGGATCTGCTGCGCACGCGTGGCGTCGATGTCGCCCCGCTGCAACCGTCCAACTGCGGTTTCGACGTCGGCTGGAGCGAGCACTTCGCCGGTCGCCACGCCGGCGCGCCGTTGAAGCCAGTCATCGCCCACTGGCGCGACGATGCCGGCGCGGAACACGCACTGCAAGGCGAATGCGTCGTCACCGCGACCGGTATCGAAGGCAGCCTGGTCTACGCGCTGTCGGCGACCCTGCGCGATGCGATCGCGGCCAACGGCGAGGCCCGCATCGAGCTGGACCTGGCGCCGGGACGCGATCTGCAACGCCTGCAGCACGACCTCTCCCGGCCGCGCGGCGGGCGCAGCCTGAGCGAGCACCTGCGACGCCATGCCGGCATCACCGGCGTCAAATCCGGCCTGCTGCATGAGGTGCTGGGCAAGGAAGGGTTGCACGACGATGCGACGCTGGCGCGAACGATCAAGCGCCTGCCATTGCGTCTGCTGCGTCCGCGGCCGATTGCCGAAGCAATCAGCAGCGCCGGTGGCGTGCGGCTGGAGGCGCTCGACAAGTCGTTGATGATCCGTTCGATGCCCGGCGTGTTCTGCGCCGGCGAGATGCTCGACTGGGAAGCGCCGACTGGCGGCTATCTGCTCACTGCGTGCTTCGCCAGCGGATTGCGGGCCGCACGCGGCGCGGTCGCGTGGCTGCAAGACTCCCATTCGTAGGAGCGAGCTTGCTCGCGATCGGCGCGGAGCATCGCGAGCAAGCTCGCTCCTACCGGGTCAGCCCTTGGGGGGTGCAGCGACAGGCAGGTACATCGTGCTCGCACACAGTTCGATGCCCTTGGCGCTGGCAGCCGGCATGTCGGTGCCTTTCAGGCCGATGACCTTGACCGTTTCGCCGTTAGCATCCGTCACCTTGGCCAGCGCGATGAAACCGGTCGGGTTGCCGCCGCACATGGCGTTGGACGGCATCTGCGTCGGCGGGGTCTGCTCGAGCACGCGGCGCAGTTCGATTTCCTGATCGGCCGGCACCATCATCGCCTGGGCAAATGTATTTCCGGCCGAGTACTGGTCGGCGCCGTTGACGATCGCCACGCGCTCGGTGGTGAAGCTGGCGCCGTTGTCGCCGCGCATCATGTTGTCTTCGATGGTCAGCTTGCCCGTCACCGCCGTCGCCACCGGATTGCCCGGCTCGAACTCTCCCATCGCCACGGCCTTGACCATCGGCGGCGCGGCGCGCTCGACCGGCTCTGCGTTGACGTCAGGTTGCGGATTGGCCGCCGGTGCAGGGGCGGTGATTTCTTCCGGCGGAGCGCTGTTGACCGGCGCCTGCTTCTCGCATGCGGCCAGCAGCAACGTGGCGGCGACCACCATGGTCAAGGCGCCGCAGGCGCGAAGGCTGGGGATCGCTTTACTCACCGCTCGTGCAGATGCCATCAGTGTCCTCACTTGTCATGGTCCACGGCGCTGGCGCGCCCTCGGCAACCTCTGGCGAGTAACGCCGTGCCGGGTTCGAACTGCCCTCAGGCAGCGTCGTCGATCGCGTCATCCATCACGCCATCAATCAGCGGTTTCAGTTCCGGGTCGAGCGCCACGCGCTCGTCGAACACGAAGCAGCGACCGTCGTAGTGGCGTCCGCCAACGCGTTCAAAGTAACCCAGAATCCCGCCATCGAGCTGCAATACGTTGCTCATTCCCTCGGCCTGCATCCACAACGCGGCCTTCTCGCAGCGGATGCCGCCGGTGCAGAAACTGACCACCGTGGCGTCGCCGAGCGCATCGCGGTGCGGTTCCAGCGCCTGCGGCAGGTCGGTGAAGTTGTCGATCGGCAGCGTCAACGCATCGCTGAAGGTGCCGTAGCCGAACTCCTCGCGGTTGCGCGTGTCGAGCATCACCACGCGCTTGCCCGCGTCGTCGTGGCCCTGGTCGAGCCAGCGCGCCAGCGTCTCGGGCATCACTGCCGGCGCCCGGCCGGTCAGCGGCGAGGCGTTGTCGCGGCGGAAGGCGATGATCTCCGGCTTGACCTTTACCTTCAGCCGCGCGAACGGCTGGCGCCGGCTGCGGCTGAACTTGACGATGAGGTCGGCAAAACTTTCCTGCGCACGCAGCGCATCGAGGAAGCCGTGGATGGCTTCGTCCGTGCCGGCCAGGAACAGGTTGATGCCCTCGCCCGCCACCAGCATGGAGCCGCGCAGCCCGGCCGCCTCGGCGCGCGAATGCAGCTGGGCGGCAAGGTCTTCGGGGTGCGGGATGGGGGTGAAGTGGTAGGCGGCGATATTGAGCAGCATGGTGCGCATTGTAAGCGCCGCCGGGCGGACCTCCGACCCGCCGCCCAAGTCATTGATTAATCTGGATTCATCGACGGCGGCTGGCGAAGCCACGCAGCGGCCAGGGCGAGCCATCCCAGGATCGCCAGGACCACGAACTTCTGGCTCAGGCCACGCGGCAGCTCGCGCCACAGCGCGTGGATCCACAGCGCCGCAAAGCAGAACACGGCCAGGCCAAAGGCTATGGCGAAGCAGCGCCGCCAGTGCGGGTCGGCTCGGAAGCGCCACGACTGCCCGAGCATGCCCAGGGTCGTGCCAAGGAACGCCAGCGGCGCGGAGATGGCGTGGATGATGGCGCCCACGGTCAGCTTGCGGTCGCCACCCAGGTCGGTCTCGGCCTGGGCCGTGATCGCCAGCGCCACCGCACCGAGCAGGAACAGCAACAGCACCGTCTGCCGTCCCGGGCCCGGAACGGTGACGCGGTAGTAGCCGATCGCCAGCACCGCGATCGCGCTGGCCAGGATCACGTAGGCAAATTGCAGCCAGGGCCCGTAGGGGCCGATCAGGTAGAAGCTCAGCGGCGCCCGGACCCAGTCGAGGTCGTCGCGCAGTCCCTGCAGCACGGTGCAAGTGAAGGCGAACCAGGCGATGGCCACCAGCGCGACAGTCCCCAGGTTGCGGGCCAGTGCCCGCTCCCTGTACTTGATTCCCACGGAGACATCGATGCCCGACATCACCCCGACTCCCACGATCCGAATTGATGATGGTCTCTAAACAACGATCAGCGCACGCCCATGAAATCCAGCTTGCCCACCGCGACGCCGTTGTGGCGCAGCAGTGCATATGCGGTTGTAACGTGGAAGTAGAACTGCGGCAGGCCATAGTGCAGCAGGTAGGCCGTACCGGTGAAGCGGCGTTCCTTCGGCGTGCCCGGGCGCAGCACGATCTCGCGCTCGTGGCTGCCTTCGAACAGCAGCGGGTCGAGGCCGTCGATGAAGGCCAGCGTGCGCGCGATGCGCGCGTGCAGCTCGGCGAAGTCCTGCTCGGTGTCGTCGTAGGCCGGGACCTCGACGTCGGCCAGGCGCGCCGGCACGCTCTTTGCGAAGTCGCAGGCGATCTGCACCTGGCGCACAAGCGGGAACATGTCGGGGAACAGGCGCGACTGCAGCAGCACGCCGCCGTCGATCTTCTTCTCCGCGGCATAGGCCTCGGCCTTTTCCAACAGGCCGGCCATGGCGCCGAGCATCTGCCTGAACACCGGAACCGACGCGTCGTACATCGAAATGGACATGCCTTGCCTCAAGTTTGGTTGACGTAGCCGCGCATGGTACAGGGCGACGGCTCCGACCTTGCCGTTGCCGTGCGCAACATAGCGTCCCGGCATGAAGGCCGGGACGCCATCGCAGTCACCAGCCGATGCCGATGCCTACGCCGGCCGACTGCTCGCTGCCACTGAATGCCGCACCCACCGACAGCGAGACGTTGCGCTTGACCAGTCGCTGGTAGCCCACCGCCAAAGCTTCCTCGCCTTCTGCATAGCCGGCACCGACCGAAACGCGGTTGAGGGTCTGGATGTTGGCCGCGCTGCTGGCCATGTGCACCATCGCCGCGGTCATCGCGCCCTGGCGGTTGATGCGCTGGTCGGTGGCGCGGAACTCGTCGTTGACCTCGCCGCGCAGGTCCTCGATCGCCTGCATCGGCAGGGCCACGATCTGGTTGACCTGCTGGTCGGTGTAGGCGTTGGCCTGGTTCAGCGTAACCGCCGCCTGGTTCGACATCTGCCGCACGTTGACCGCATCGGTCGCCGCGGTTCCCTCCGCGACATTGACCACCTGGCGGGCGTTGCCGGCGGAACCGACCGAGACCGTGTTGTCACGGTCGGCGACCGAGTTCGCGCCGACGGCGACGCTGTTGGCGGCGGTCGCGCTGGCACCACCACCGGCGGCAACGCTGTTGTTCCCGGTTGCCGTGGCCGTGGCGCTGCCGCCGTTGGCGATGAAACGCGGATCGCGGCTGCCGCCACCGCCGCCGCCGTTGACCTCGATGCTGGTCACGCGACCGTCCAGGTTGGCCAGGGCGTTGCCGACATCGTTGAACACATTGCCGCCGATGGTGTAACTGGGCGGCGTGATCGCGCCGCCCGGGCCGACCGCCGCGCCACCACCGAACATGGTCACCACGTTCTGGCTCATCGTCGACAGCTGACCCACGTTGACCGCATCGGTGACGGCACTGCCCGCGGCGACGTTGGTGACCTGGCGCTCCGCCCCGGCACTGCCTACCGAGACCTCGCCGAACGAGTTCTGCGGCGCGGCCAGCGCATAGGCGGTGTAGCCGCTCTGCGCACCGACGGTGGTCTGCGACGCCGAACCCAATGCCACGCTCAGGGCGTGGTTGGCAGTTGAGCCCGCGCCCAGCGCCACGCCCTGTTCGGCGTTGACCTGGGCCTGGCTGCCCATTGCGATGCCCGAAGCGAGCAGCACCTGCGCGTCGCGACCGATGGCAATCGCCCCCGCAGCCGCCGCGTCGACCACGGCGCCATTGCCGATGCCAATGCCGTTGTCGGCGTTGACCACGGTGGTCGGTCCGACCGCGATCGAATCGGTACCGACCGCTAGCGAATCGCCGAGCACCGAATTTGCGTGGAAGTAGGCGGTGCTGGTCGTGGTGACCGCGTTCAACGCACCCTGCAACTGCCGCAGGGTCACCGCGTCCTGCGCTTGCGTACCGTCGGCGACGTTGATGATCTGGCGATAGGACGTACCCGAACCGAGCGAGACCGCGCCCAGCAGCGTCGCATCGGTGGTGTCGATGGGAATCGCCGTCGAACCGGCCGGGATCGATCCCGTGGTCGGTGCGAGTGCGCGATTGGAGACCGACCCGGATCCCAGCGCGACCGCGCCGACGACGGACGACACCGCCGTGTCGCCGAGGGCCAGCGCCCCGGCCTGCTGCGCTTGCGACTGGAAGCCGAGCGCCACTGCGCCCTGCCCCAACGCGCTGTTGGTGTTGCCGATGGCCAGTGCACCATTGCCGGTGGCGGTATTGTCCAGGCCCTGTGCGACGGCGCCGTCGCCGGTGGCCACGTTGGGATCACCGATCGCCACTGCGCCGTTGCCACTGGCGGTATTGGCATCGCCGATGGACACCGACGCGCCACCGCCGGCCGCCGCGTTGCGGCCAATCGCGACTGCACCGTCGGTTGCCGCATTGGCGGCGGTACCGGCGGCAAACGCACCATTGGCCGAGGCCACCGCCCGCGATCCGACCGCGACGCTTCCCACGCCTGCCGCGACGCTCGCCTGCCCCACCGCGACAGCACTGTCGGCTTGCGCCCGGGAATCCGCGCCGACGGCCAACGAGTTGACGCCATCGGCTTGGCTGAATTGCCCCAGCGCCGTCGACGCGGTGCTGTTGGCGAGGGCGGAGCGACCCAGCGCGGTGGCGAAAGCGGCGGTGGCCCTTGCTCCAGTGCCCAGCGCCGTCGTGTTGTCACGATCGGCAATGGCGCCGGCGCCGACTGCAACCGATGCCGCGCCGGTAGCCTGCGCATCGTCGGTGCCGTCGTTCAGTCCGATGGCCTTGAAGTAGCGCAGGCTGCCGGTGGCCGTGGTGAGTTGGCTGACATTCACAGCATCCGTCAGCGCGGTGCCTGCGGCGACGTTGACGATCCTGCGCTCGCCGCCGACGGTGCCGACCGAAACGGTGTTGGCCTGGTCGGCAAGGGAAGCATTGCCGAGGGCAACCGAATTGACTGCGGTCACGCGGCTGCCGAATCCGAGCGCCGTTCCCTGGCTGACGGTGACACTGCTGGTCGCACCGAAGGCCGACGACCGCAGCGCACCGACGGCGATGATGCTGTCAGCACCCACGGCCGTGCTCTGGTCGGCCAGCACCTGTGCACCGCTGCCGATGGCAGTGTCGTCAGGCCCGGCGGCTCGGCTGGCCGCGCCGAGCGCGGTGCTGCCGGCACCGACCGCGGCACTGCCGCGACCGCCGGAGAATGCGTCTACGGCTGAAGCGATCGAGTCCGCACCCAGCGCCAGTGCACCGGTCTGCGAGGCATTGGCCGAACGCCCCAGCGAGGTCGCATTGGATGCGGTCGCCTGCGCGTTGTTGCCGACCGCCAGCGCTTCGCTGGCGGTGGCGTCGGCGGATTGTCCCAGCGAAACGCTGAGCGAACCGGTCGCGGTCGCGTTCTGGCCGAGCGCGGTGCTGACGTTGCCCTGCGCCAGCGCCGAGGTGCCCAATGCCACCGAGTTGCTGCCGATCGCGCGTGCGCCCTGGCCGATCGCGCTGGCCTGCGGCCCCTGCGCATTGGCCGCGGTGCCGAAGGCGACGCTGTTCTGGCCGTTGGCGATCGCATTGGCGCCCACCGCCGTGGCATCGGAGTTGTTGGAACGACTGTTGTTGCCGATCGCGATGCCGTTGTTGACCGCTGTGCCGCTGGGATCGGTCGCTGCGACTATTGCGCCGGTACCGACCGCCAGGCCGTTGCTTGAATTGACCGCGCTGTTGTTGCCGATGGAGATGCCGTTGATGCCTGCTACGACAACGCCTGCGTTGGTTCCCAGCACGATGCTGTCGGTGGCAGCTGCGACGGCCTGGAAGCCCACCGCGATGGTGTTGTTGGCCTGTGCCTGCGCCAGCGTGCCGACCGAGGTGCTGTTGGCCGCCGTGGCGCGCGCTCCACCGCCGAGTGCCAACGCCGCCTGCTGCGTGGCCTGGGCATCAAAACCGAACGCGGCACTGCCCGTCCCGGTGGCGTGCGAAATCGTACCGACCGCGGTACTTGCTGCCGCCGTGGCAGTGCTGTCTGCCCCAATGGACACCGAGCCCTGATTGGTCGCCTGCGCAGCGGGACCAAGCGCGATCGCGCCGGGGCCCGAGGCCAGCGTGACCTCGTTGGCTTCGACGATGCCGTTGGCGTTGCTGTCGTTCCAACCACCGATCGCGGTGGTGAGTATGTTGGTGGACGAAGTGCGATAGCCGAGAGCGACGCTGCTCATCCCGCTGGCCACCACCTCGTTGCCGACCGCGATGCTGGTCGCACCGCTCGCCTGCGAGCCGCCACCGACCGCGAGGCTGCGGTCGGCGCTGGCATTGGCGGCGATGCCGAAGGCCTGCGCGCCCAGGACCGTGGCCTGCGCGCCGGTGCCGACCGCCAGAGTCTGGTCGGTCGCGGCATTGGCGAACGCACCGACAGCGAGTGCGGCCTCACCTGCCGCAACGGAATTGGAGCCCAGCGCCGTAGCGCCAGGACCGTTGGCCGACGCGCTGCTGCCAGCGGCAATGGTGAATGGACCCACGGCAATGGCATCGTCCGAACCGTCGCCCAGTCCGTCGGCCTGGAAATAGCGGATGCCCTCGGTGGCCTGGATGACGGCGTCGAGCTGACTGACGTTGACACCGTCGGTCGCGGCGGTCCCGGGAGCGAGATTGACGATCCTGCGCTGCGCCGCGGCCGTGCCGACCGAAACGGTGTCGGCCTGGTCGGCAACGGAGCCGGTGCCAAGGGCCACTGAATTCGTGGCCGAGGCGGTCGCCCCCGCGCCCACGGCCGTCGCCCCGGGATCGGTGGCCACGGCCAGGTTCCCCAACGCGGTCGCGTTACCGCCGGTCGCCGTGGCATTGCTGCCGCAGGCGAACGAGCCGGCGCCGGCCACCGTCTGCGTGAACACGCCCGTGCACGCTGCCTGCGCCAAGGCCAGTGGCGATGCCCCGGCAAACACCAGCGCGACTGCAATCCGCAGCACGTTTGAATCACGACGACGACCTTGGTTCTCATACACGCCAGGAATGGTGTTCACGACGGGCTCCTCATGCGAGCTGAAAATTCGCGAATGGGTCCCGTAAAGCCCGCCACGTGTCAGCGCAGTCTCGCGAGACGCAATAAGTGCACGACGGCCGCCTCGCGGCCTCCCGATGACGCATCCGGGGTCATGCGTGGCATTGATTCCCTCAACGCCCATCGCAGATGAACGAACGCCAGACGCGCGACGACGCAGGGGTCTTCCTTCACGCAGGCATCGCAATCACATGCTTGAACGGAGGCTCACGCCTTGGACGTGGAGTTACCGTGAAAAAGTTCACGCATGAGATGCGCCTGCACCGGCATGCTTCTTGCTCGTCATCGGCTCGCGATTGACGTGCTTATGTGTTGCGATGCCGCGCTACTCGGGCGCCGCTGCGTTCAGGTCGCAGGCACGAGCTCGTGACGCTGCGCCATGCGCGCATACAACGCCTCGAGCCTGCGCCCCATGCCTTCCGAACCCCATGCGCGGGCATCCTCGGGACCGGCGGCGGCCAACTGTGCGCGCAGTTCAGGCGAGCGCAGCAAGCGCGCGACCTGGCGCGCGAAATCCTCGACATCGGGTTCGGCGACCAGCGCGCTGCGCGCGTCGCGAAGCACGGTCGCCGTGCCCATGACAGCGGTAGACACGATCGGAACCCCCAGTGCCATCGCCTCGATCAGCACCAGGCCCTGTGTTTCGGTGGGTGATGCGAACACGAACGCATCGCCGGCGCGGTAGGCGTCGAGCAGCGTGGTACGGCGATCGAGGTTGCCGAAGAAGCGCACGTGGCCCTGCAGGCCCAGTTCCTGGACGAGTCGGCGCAGGCGTGGTTCGTCCGGGCCCTCGCCCGCGATCAGGAACAACAGGTCCGGGAAGGCCGCGACCAGCTTGCGTACGACCTGCAGCAGGAAGCCGATGTTCTTTTCCAGCGACAGGCGACTGACCGTCACCAGCGTCGGCCGCTCCGGCGAGATGCCGTGGGCGGCGCGGAAACGGGCGCCGTCGCCGTCGCGGAACTGCTCCAGGTCGATGCCGGTGGGGATCACCGCCGACGGCGTGGTCACGCCGTAGCGGTCCAGCACCTCGACCATCTGCCGGCTCGGCACGATCAGCTCGTCCACGCCGTGGCACAGGTGGCGCGAGGCGCGCCGGGCCAGCAGGCGAGTCAGCGAGGACGGCAGCCACGGCAGGTAGTGGCCCACGTACTCCTCGAAATAGGTGTGGTAGGTCTCCACCGTCGGCCAGTCGCCGTGGCGCGCCAGGCGCACGCCGAGCGAGTGGGCGCGGAACGGGGTATGGATGTGGATCACGTCCCACTCGCGCTCACGCAGCGCCGCCTCGGCCCGTGCCAGGTCGCGGCCCTTGATCAGGCGGTCTTCGGGGTCGAAGAAGATCTCGCGCGACGGCAGGCGAAGGATCTCGAATCCTTCGTTGCCATCGTCGCAGGACTGCGGCCCGGTCCCGTAGTCGGGCGCCACCAGCGTGACCGCGTGCCCCATCCGCGCCAGGCCCTGGGCGAAGGTGCGGATCGAGGTGGAGACGCCATTGATGCGCGGGAAGTACACGTCGGACAACATCAGGATGTTCATGCCGGTCTCGCCTGGGCCCGTGCCCGCGCCATGACGATTCCACAGGCTCAACGTTACCGTTTTGTCACAAAGTCGCGGTTCCTTTGCAGGACGGGGGTTCCGGAACTGCGGTCAGCCCTCCTGGACGTCGGTCCAGCGCTGCGGTCCGGCGCCATGCTCGCCCAGTACGTCGCCCGGATTGGCCAGGCGGCAGCGCTCCAGCGACAGGCAGCCGCAGCCGATGCAGTCGTCGAGCGTGTCGCGCATCTGGATCAGCTGCTGGATGCGGATATCGAGCTCCTCGCGCCACTTCGCCGACAACCGCGTCCAGTCGCGTCGCGTCGGCGTGCGCGCCTCCGGCAGGCTCGCCAGGGCTTCACGGATGCTGGCCAGCGGCATGCCCACGCGCTGGGCGGCGCGGATGATCGCGATCCGGCGCAGCATGTCGCGTGAGTAGCGGCGCTGGTTGCCGGCGGTGCGCTGACTGTGGATCAGACCCTTGGTCTCGTAGAAGTGCAGTGCCGAGACCGTCGTCCCGCTGCGTTGCGCCATTTCGCCGACGGTGAGCTCGTCGTGGGATGCCATTGCCCTTGACCTCAACTTAAGTTGAGGTTCTATCCTGCTCGTCGTGTTCAATTCCGGTCAAGTCATGGATACCCGCAACGCGCGCGACGGCTATGTCGCCCGATCCGTTCCGGCCGCGGCCACGATGCAGGCGGTGGTGTTCGACAGCTACGGCCCGCCTGATGTCCTGCGCTTGGCCGAATTGCCACTGCCACAGCCGGCCCGGGGCGAGGTCCGCGTGCGCGTACGCGCAGCGGGCGTGCAGCCGGCCGACTGTTCGACCCGCAGCGGCTGGTTCGCGCAGCGCGGCATCGGCCAGGCGCCGTTCCCGCGCCAGCTCGGCAACGAGTTCGCTGGTGTCGTCGAGCACGTTGGCGCCGAGGTCGACGGACTCGTCGCCGGTGACGAAGTGCTGGGCTGGACCACGGCCAGCGCCTACGCCGAGGCGGTGGTGGTGCCTGCGGACCAACTGGTCGCCAAGCCCGTCTTGATGACGTGGGCCGTAGCCGGGTCGCTGTCGGCATCCGGGCAGACCGCGCATACCGCGGTGCAGGCGCTGGACATCGTTCCCGGCGACACCGTGCTGGTGCACGGCGCGGCCGGCGGCGTCGGCACGATTGCCGTGCAACTGGCGCGCCTGCGCGGTGCGCGCGTGATCGGCACCTCCAGCCGCGAGAACCACGACTACCTGCGCTCACTCGGCGCCGAGCCGGTGCTGTACGGCCCGGGCCTGGCCGAACGCGTGCGCGAACTTTCCCCCGGTGGCGTGCAGGCGGCACTGGATGCCGCCGGGCGCGGTGCGCTGGACGCGTCCATCGCACTGGGCGTCGAACCTTCCCGCATCGCCACGCTAGTGGCGTTCGAGGACGTGCAGCGCCTGGGCGTGCGCGGCGTGCGCAGCGAGCGCAGCCGCGCGCGCCTGCAGGAGCTGGTGGACCTGCATGACGTCGGCCGCCTGCGCGTGCACGTGCGCGACATCTATCCGTTGTCGCATGCCGTGGTCGCGCATCGCGATGTCGAGAACGGGCACGGGCGCGGCAAGGTCGTGCTGATGGTCTACAGCACGTTCGGGCATGCGCTGTGAATGACGCATCCGATCGCCTGCCGCCGGATCATGCCGATCCGGGTGACACGGCAACTGATTCCCCGACCGGCGCGGAAGACGGCGGCCTGCTCGACCGCCGCTATCGAAGTGTCACGCTGGGCGCGGTCGCGCTCGTCGCGCTGTATGCATTCGAAGCCCTGGCCGTCGCCACCGCGATGCCGACCGTGGCGCAGGCGCTCGATGGCCTGCCGCTGTACGCACTCGCCTTTGGCGGCACCCTCGCCGCCTCGGTCGTCGGCATGGTCGTCGCCGGGCGCTGGGGCGACCGGCATGGCCCGGCACGACCACTGCGCCAGGGCATCGCCTGGTTCTGCCTGGGCCTGGTGATCGCCGGCCTGGCGCCGTCGATGCCGGTGCTGATTCTCGGCCGCATCGTCCAGGGCTTCGGCGGCGGCTTGATGTCGGTGGCGTTGTACGTCGCCGTTGGACGCGTGTATCCGCCGCGGCTGCATCAACGCATCTTCGCCTCGTTCGCCGCGGCCTGGGTGTTGCCGGCAGTGATCGGCCCGGCGATCAGCGGATTGCTGGTCGAGCACCTGGGCTGGCGCTGGGTGTTCCTTTCGGTGCCGCTGATCGCAGCTGTCGCGGCCTGGTGCGTGCTGCCGGCCCTGCGTGGCCTGGGCGCGCCGCCAGGCGCAGGTCATGACGTCACGACCGGGCAGCCACACCGCATCGCCTGGGCGGTCGGCGCCGCCGCCAGCGCGCTGGTGCTGCACTACGCCGGCCAGCAGCACCATGCCGGAGCCCTGCCACTGCTCGTGCTGGCGGTCGCCGGTGTGATCGCGTGCGCCTGGCAACTACTGCCACGCGGCACGCTGCGTGCCGCACGCGGCCTGCCGACGGTGATCGCGATGCGCGGCATCGCCTCGTCGGCGTTCTTCGGCACCGAAGTGTTCGTGCCTTTGCTGCTGTCGCGCGAGCGCGGCCTGTCGCCGACCGCCGCCGGCGCCGTGCTCACCGCCGGCGCGATCGGCTGGTCGGTGGGTTCGTGGTGGCGCAGCCGGCCATCGCAGCCATTCACGCCATCGCAGCTTCTGCGCATCGGCATGTGCCTGATCCTGATCGGCGTCAGCGGCGTGGCGATGTCGATCGCGCCGTCGGTGCCGGTGGCCGTCGGCATCGCCGGCTGGATCGCCGCCGGCTTCGGCATGGGCGCGCTGTTCCCGACGCTGTCGGTGCTGACGCTGGAACTGTCGCCGTCGACGCAGCAAGGCCTCAACGCATCGGCGCTGCAGCTGTGCGACTCGCTGTTCACCGCGACCGTGCTGGCCGTGGGCGGGTCGATCTTCGCCGCCCTGCTGGTGCGGGCTCCGTCCTGGGCCTATCTGTCCGGATTCGCGTTCTCGGCGCTGCTGGCCTTGCTTGGCGCCGTGCTGGCGCCACGCATCAACGCTTCTCGGTGACCGCGCGGCGCAGGTTGCGTCGCGCCTGAGTGTCATAGCGCTGATGGAAGAAGTCGCTGAGATAGATACGCGGGCGCGCCAGCAGCGCCTTCAGGAAGCGTCGCCGATTGAGCTTGAACAACCACGCCGGCACGTGCCCGCGGTACTCGGCGGCGATACCGCGGTCGTAGGCATCGAACAGCGCCGGCTCGGCACCGAGGATGGCCATGTCGCAATCGAGGAACAACGCCGCTTCGTCGTCGACATCCGCCGGCTGCAGGGTGCCGTGCCGCGCGGTCAGTTCGATCAGGTCGACCACGCGCTGCGCATCGATGCCGGCGCTCGACCACCACTGCGCGACGTGGGCCACCGCCAGCTCGGCCGAGCGGGTCTCGTTGTCGCGTCGGCCGGCTTCATAGATGGCGTCGTGGTACAGCACCGCCAGTCCGACTTCCGCGGGCTGCCGCCAGCCCGGGCCCGCGGCGACCTCGTGGTAGTGCCGCAGCACTTCCTGCACGTGCTGGAAGTTGTGATAAGCACGCGGCGGCGAAGCATAGGCGGCCTGCAGCGCGTCGAGCTGCTCGGGCGGCAGGTCCAGTGGAAGCGCGACGGTCATCGGCACGGGTCTTGGTTCGCGGGGGCCACGCCATTGTGACTCACGTGGCGAACAATCCGGCCAACCGCGCCTGCAGCTGTGGCGACTGCGGCAGGCGGATGCCGAACGTGCCTTCCAGCGTGGCCCGCAATTCGTCGATGTCGGCCAGTGTGCGTCGTTCGCTGGTGCCGTCGAGGCGATGGAAGCCCAGCTCGCGGTCACGCAGCGCATGGCGCCCACCGTCGACGGGGCGTGCCACGCGCAGGCCGGTGACGAAATGCGAGGTCGGATGGGTCGACAGGAAGTAATTGCTCGATTCGTAGTCGATCGGGTACTGGCGCTGCAGGTCGAAGCGGTAAAGCGTTGCCCAGCGATCCGGCAGCCTGCCCTGCATCCACCAGTCGCCATCGCGCAGCTGCAGGCGGAATGTTTCGTGCGGCGTGGCCTGCTCGTCACCCTCGCGCAGGGCCAGGCTGGCGGTCGGGGTGAGGCCGCCGAAGCCGACGTCGACCAGGCGCGTATCCCCATCAAGCTCGACCCGCAACAGCATGTGGCTGCGCGCAGTGATCGCATCGTCCGGCTGGGTCCACAGCACGCGGGCGGCCAGGCCACTCACCTCGAATCCGACGGCCTGCAGCACCTGGGCCAGCAGCAGGTTGTGTTCGAAGCAGTAACCACCGCGCCCCTCCTCCACCAGCTTGCGCTCCAGCGCCTGCGGCGAAAGTTCGACGGGACGCCCAGCGAAGGGATCGAGGTTCTCGAAGGCGATGGTCGTGGCATGGCGGTAGGCCAGCGCATCGAGCACGTCCACGGTCGGCTGCAGCGGCCCGTCGTAACCGATACGGCGCAGGTAGGCATCCAGGTTCATGCGGCAACTCCAGGCTCGTTGCCGGTGATTCTAGGCTCGGCAGCAGAACCCGTGCGCGACGCAGGCGCAACGCACATTCGTGCCAGCCGCGCTCGTGATGGCGATACGGCGCTACGAGTGCGACTTCACCCATTCGACGTAACGGTCCATCCATTCCTGCAGGAACTTGCGGCTGCCCTCGCCGATCTGGCCGTCATCGCCGAACAGCCCTTCCTTGGCGTGGATGAACACCTCCGGCTGGCCCATCGTCGGCATGTCGAGGTAAGCCAGCGTATTGCGCAGGTGCTGCTGCGCCATCGCGCTGCCGATCGAACCGACCGACGCGCCGATCACGCCGGCCGGCTTACCGGCGAAGGCGCTTTGGCCATACGGCCGCGAGGCGTGGTCGATTGCATTCTTCAGCACACCGGGCACGGAGCGGTTGTACTCGGGGGTCACGAACATCACGCCCTTCGCACCCGAGATCTCCTGCTTGAGCCGCTTCACCGGCGCCGCCTGATGGCTGTCGTCGTCCTGGTTGTACAGCGGGAGGTCGTCGATGCGGCACTCGTGGAACTCGAAATCCGCCGGCCCCAGCTTGAACAGCCCATGCGCGAGCTGGCGGTTGATCGACTCACGACGCAGGCTGCCGATCAACACGGCGATGCGGTAATGGCTCATAACGGGCTCCACGGGTTATTGTCCGCCGCCTACTTTTGGAGCGTCGACGTGACCAGCCCGTGACGGTGTCGTGTCGTCAGGCCTTGCGCAGGAAGATGGTCTTCAGCACCAGTCCCTTGATCTTGTCGGAGTTGCCTTCGATGTGCTCGGCGTCGTCTTCGACCAGGCGGATGTTCTTGATCACGGTGCCCTGCTTGAGCGGGATCGAGGAACCCTTCACCTTCAGGTCCTTGATCACCACCACGGTATCGCCGTTGGCGAGCGCGTTGCCGTTGCTGTCGCGGACGACCGTGCCGGTGGCGGCGCCGGTGTCGCCGGACGCGGACCATTCGAAGCCGCAATCGGCGCAGACAAAATTGCCACCGTCTACGTAGGTGTTCTCAAGGGTGCACTGCGGGCAGGCGGGAGCGTTGGGCATTGGTCTGGGGTTCCGAGGGGGCCCGTCATTTTACGCCAGCCCGCTCGCGCGCTTCCTGCTCGCGCTTGCGCATCTCCTCGACATCGCGCTCCAGGAAGTAATTGAGGAACGTCCGAATCACCGCCACCGCCGCCAGGCGGCCGATCCCGTCCCAGTCGGGCGTGATCGACGACTCCAGGATGTCCGCCGCCAGCTGGAAGGTCAGACCGGCAACCAGCCAGCGCGAAAAGTCCATCCAGATCTGGCGACGAGCGTGATTGTCGTGGTCGTGACGCCAGATCATCCGGATCACGCCGACCAGGGCCTGCAACGTGCCGACGAGCACGACCAGCAGCGCGATGATGTCGATCATCACCACCACCGGCTCGGTGATCGTAATCAGCCACTCCTTCATGGCGCCCTCCTCCTTACGGTGGGCCGGTCACTCGCGTACCACGCAGCGGAACCCCAGATGGCAGGTCGAGGTATCGATCGGCTGCGCCATCCGCGCCGCCGGACGGTAACGCCGGCAGTAGTTCGGCGCGCACAGGTGCGAACCGCCCTTCATCACCCGGCGCGGGATCTTCACCTGCGGCTGGCGCGGATCGAAACTGGCATCGCGCTCACCGCCGCGCGGATTCTCCAGCGTGCAGCACGAATGCTGCTGGATCCGGTTGTGGTCCTGGTACCAGTCGGTGGTCCACTCCCAGACATTGCCGGCCATGTCATGCAGCCCGTAGCCGTTGGCCGGGTACGAACCCACCGGGGCAGTCCACAGGTGACCGTCCTGCTGCAGGTTCTGCCAGGGGAACTCGCCCTGCCAGGTGTTGGCCATGTACTTGCCGTCGGGCGTGAACTCCTCGCCCCAGCTGAACTCGGCAGCCTCTAGCCCCCCGCGCGCGGCGAATTCCCATTCCGCCTCGGTCGGCAACGATTTGCCTGCCCAGTCGGCGTAAGCCTGCGCGTCCTCGAAAGCGACATGCACGACCGGGTGGTCGCCCAGTCCCTCGACCGAGGACTTCGGCCCGCGCGGATGCCGCCAGTCGGCACCGGCGATATACGCCCACCAGTTGTAGTGATTGCGCAGGTCCACCGGCCCCTGCGCAGGCATGAACACCACCGAGGAAGGCACCAGCAACGCCGGATCGGCGCCCGGGTAGTCGGCCGGGTCGGCCGGCCGCTCGGCCAGGGTGACGTAACCGGTGGCGTTGATGAAGCGCGCGAACTGGTCGTTGGTGACCGCCGTGCGATCGATCCGGAATGCAGGCACCGACACCTTGTGTGCCGGCGCCTCCTCCGGGTAATGGTGATCCGACCCCATCAGGAAGGTGCCACCGGGGATGTGCACCATGTCGTCGAACGTCCTGCCTTCCAGGCCCATGCTTTCCTCGTCTGCCGCGAATGCCGGACCGAGCTTAGCGTGAATGCTCATTGTGCGAAGACCCGGTTCCAGTCGTTCTTCATGCTGACCAGGCCAATGCCGTACTCCTTGGCGTGGTCGAGCCCGTCCCTCAATGCACTGAGCTTGAAGTCGCGGTCGTAGGCGAATTCCCGGTCCGCATCATCGTGGTGCAGGTACCAGGCCATGCGCGGACCGTCGCCGGCCAGCGTGTAACGAATCATCGCCAGGTCACCGTCGGAGTTGCCGAAGGCGAACATGGGCCGTCGCCCCAGATGCAGGGCGATATTGACCACCTTCTCCTCGCGGTCATCGAAGCTGCCAAGTTCCGGCAGCTTGCGCAACACCGGCGCTCCTTCGACGGTTTCGACCTTCATGCGCATGCTGGAGCCGATGACCTGCTCGGGCGGAATCCCGTACAGCTTCTCGGCAACCACCCGCACGAACTCGATGCCGCCACCGGTGACGATGTAGGTCTTGAAACCGTTCGCCCGCAGATAGTCCAGCAGTTCGCGCTGCGGCACGTAGGCGCCCTGGGTGAACAGCTGCATCAGCGTCGGGTGCTTCGCCTCGGCGAGCCATTCGGAGGCACTGGCGCGGAACTCGTCGACGGTCATGCCGGCGTGCGTGGCGAAGGCCGGCTCGAAGGCTTCCTTCTTCGGCAGTGCGGCCAGCGCGTGCAGGTCGCAATCCAGCATCGCCTTGAACGCGGGTTTCTCAAGCAGCTTCGGGTCCTGCCTTGCGAGCAGCTTTACCTGCGCCAATGCGAAGAACACCTGCACCTGCAACGGATACTCGCACCACAGCGTGCCGTCGTTATCGAACACGGCGATGCGGTCGCTGGCGGGAACGAAGTCGGGTCCGCCTTCGGTCGTCACCCGCTCGACGAAGGACTTGATCGCGGCTTTGTTGGCGCCTTCGTTCCAGGACGGCAATGGGTCGTTCATCTGGGTCCTCGTTGTCGATGCCTCACCCCTCCCCCGTGGACGGGAGAGGGGTTCGATACGCGTTGCTGGTCAGCTTGCGCCGGACGGAACCTCGGCCATCTTCGACAGGGCGTCGTCGATGGTGAAGCTGCCTGGCCTCTGCGCCGGCGGGAAATCCTTGAACGTGGCGGCGAACTGCGCTGCCGCCGCCTGCGCCGCGTACAGGAAGTACATATTGTTCAGACACCAGTCGTAGTAGGTGTTCGAAGTGACGTCTGCCCGTTCGTACGGATCCATCCTCAGGTTGAACAGCTTGGGCAATCGCAACTTGGTGAACGGCTCGGCCCATATCTGCATCGTTCCCTTGCAGCGCTGCTCGATGAAGACCAGTTTCCAGTGGTCGTAGCGCACCGCCAGAACGTCACCGTCATCGCTGAAGTAGAAGAAGAACTTGCGTGGTCCTTCCTTGGCCTGGCCGGTCAGGTACGGCAGGAAGCTGTAACCGTCGATGTGGTTCTTGAACTTCTTGCCGTTGACGGTCGCGCCCTTCTTCAGGCGGTCGCTCGCACCGGTATCACCGGCCGCCTCCAGGAACGTCGGCAGCCAGTCGTGGTGCTGCACGATTTCGTTGGATACCGAACCGGCCTTGATGTGGCCCGGCCAGCGCACCAGCAACGGCACGCGGAAGGCGCCTTCCCAATTGGTGTTCTTCTCGCTGCGGAACGGCGTCATGCCACCGTCCGGCCAGCTGTTCATATGCGGGCCGTTATCGGACGAATACATCACGATCGTGTCGTCGGCGATGCCGAGCTCGTCGAGAAGGTCGAGCATCTGGCCGACGTTCCGGTCGTGGTCGATCATCGTGTCGTGGTACGGCGACTGCCAGCGACCGGCCTGCCCCAGGCTTTCCTTCTTGGTGTGGGTGAACAGGTGCATGTGGGTGGTGTTGAGCCACACGAAGAACGGCTTGTCGGCCTTGTGCTGGCGCTTGATGAAATCGGTGGCGGCCTCGACGAACTCGTCGTCGCAGGTTTCCATGCGCTTCTTGGTGAGCGGGCCGGTGTCCTTGATCTTCTGCTTGCCGACCTTGCCCCAGCGCTCCTGCACCGTGGCGTCGTCCTTGTCGGTGGCCCAGCAGTGCAGCACGCCGCGCGGGCCGAAGTGCTCGCGGAAGCGCGGGTCCTTCGGGTAGTTGGCCATCTCCGGCTCTTCCTCGGCATTGAGGTGGTAGAGGTTGCCGAAGAACTCGTCGAATCCGTGGACCGTGGGCAGGAACTTGTTGAGGTCGCCCAGGTGGTTCTTGCCAAACTGGCCGGTGGCGTAGCCGCGATCCTTGAGCAGGTCGGCGGTGGTCACCGTCTCAGGCTGCAGGCCCTGCGGCGCGGCCGGGATGCCGACCTTGGACAGGCCGGTGCGGTACACGCTCTGGCCGGTAATGAACGACGAGCGGCCTGCCGTGCAGGACTGCTCGCCGTAGGAATCGGTGAACAACATGCCTTCACTGGCGATGCGGTCGATGTTGGGCGTCTGGTAGCCCATCAGGCCGCGGGTGTAGCAGCTCAGGTTGGCGATGCCAATGTCGTCGCCCCAGATCACGAGGATGTTGGGCGGCTTCTTGCCGCTGGCCGGCGCCTTGGCAGGCTTGGCTGCCGGTTTCGCCGCAGCCTTGCTCGCGGCCTTCTTTGCTGTTGCCATTGCTACTCCTCCAGTAACCAGTGGGGACATCGCGTCGCAGCAACACGCCACCTGCAGTCGGCGAATCGCTGGATGGGGATCGCCAGGCGGGCCCGCTCAGCCCAGCAATGGAACGTTGAACGCCATGCTGGCCGCGGCCAGCAGGCCCAGCAGCCACAACAGCGCTGCGGTGATCAGGGTCAGCGAAACCGGGTACCTGCTCTCGCCGTGGACCAGGCCCTGCTCGATCATGCGCACGCGCTCGGCGCGCAGCTCGCGCATGTAGTTGATGTGGTAGACGATGCCTAGCGTCAGCATCACCATGCCCAGCACGACCAGGGCGATGCCGAAGTTGCGCGGCTCGCGCCCGCTGCCCTCTACGAGCTTCGATTCCTGCATCTTCTGGAACACCTGGAAGATGGTGAAGCCGAAGCTGATCAGCGACAGCGCCGTGCGGATGATCGACATCAGCGTGCGGTCTGCGCTCATGCGCGTGCGCTGGAACGACATCCCGGTACGGCGCGAGGACAGTTCCACCGACTTCTCGTCGGTGGTGTCGTACGGCGGCCTGGGCAGGTTGGCCGACAGCTTCAGTTCGGGATCGCGTTCTTCGGGCAGGATCGGTGACATGGCTCAGAGGGCTCCGGCCTTGCGCTTCAACCACCAGTGCGCGATCCGGTCAGCCGGGCCGCGGAACAGGAAGTAGGGAATGAAGCCGAGGATCAGCGCGACGTTCAGCGCTTCGAGCACGTGGAACGTGCCGAACACCTTGTACTGGTAGATCGTGTCCATCACCAGGCCGAGCACCAGGATCCTGGCGGTGGCCTTGAACCCTTCGCGCAGCGAGGCTTCGCGGCGGATCGGGTCGTGCATGATGGTCCAGAAGTACGGATGCCGGCCGATCTTCGCGTCCTTGAAGCCGTCGCGGAACGCCAGCAGCAGCGCCATGCCGGGCTGCAGGAACAACCGGAACGTCATCGGCCCCTGCGTGCGCCCGATCAGGTCGGTATAGAAGCGCACCACATCGTTCAAGAATCCGTCCATCCCGCTCCTGCTCTGGCGACATGAGGACCGTCCTGCGCAGCGTTTGCGCCGGACAGGCGTGGGGACGTTCGCCGCGAATTCCGGCGCAAGTTGAATGGGGCGCGTCCACGGATGCAACGCGGTCGATGGTCGTGTCCGCGCAGTGAATGACCCGTGATGGCGTGGAGGCGATGGTGTTACTTGACCGCGTCTGGCGGTTCGCGTGAAGAACGCGCGCCGCGGTCGCCCGCGACGCGCGTCGACGATTACAGCTGGCGCAGGAAGGCCACCAGGTCATCCTTCTCCTGCTGCTGCAGGCGCGTCTGCAGGACGATGTTGAAGAACTCCACGCTGTCCTCCAGCGTCAGCAGGCGGCCGTCGTGCAGGTACGGCGGCGAGTCCTTGATGCCGCGCAGCGGGAAGGTCTTGATCGGGCCATCGGCGCTGGCGAAGCGGCCGTTGATCATCTGCGGCTTGAAGAAGCGCTCGACCTGCAGGTTGTGCATCGAATTGTCGGTGTAGTACGGCGGCGTGTGGCAACCCGAACACCTGGCCTTGCCGAAGAACAGCGCCTCGCCGCGCTTCTCCGGTTCGGTGGCCTTGGCCGGATCCAGGCGCCCGAACACGTCCAGCTTCGGCGCCGGCGGGAAGTCCAGGATCGCCTGGAACTCGCCCATCGCATGCACCTGGTGGCCGCGGTCGAGGATGTTGATGCCCTTCTTGGTGGCAATCACCGGATCACCATCGAAGTACGCCGCACGCTGCTCGAACTCGGTGAAGTCTTCGACAGTCTTGAGGGCGCGCTGCGAACCGAACAGTCGCTGGATGTTGACGCCGCGCAGCGGCGGGGTGTCGATGCGGTGGCGGAACTGCTGCGGCCGGATGTCGCCGACCAGGTGCGTGGCGGCGTTGGTGTGGCCGTTGGCGTGGCAGTCCAGGCAGGCCACGCCACGGCTGGGCTGCGCCGAACGGCGATCCTCGGTCTGGTTGAACTGCTGCTGCGGGAACGGCGTGACCAGCAGGCGCAGGCCTTCGAGCTGCTTGGGGTTGAGCAGGCCGTTGAACAGCTCGTAGTAGTTGTTGATGGTGACCAGCTGCCCCTTCGACACATCGCCCAGGTCCGGCCGCGTGGTCAGGAAGATCGGCGCGGGAAAGTCCGGGAGGAAATGCGCCGGCAGGTCGTAGTCGAGATCGAAGCGGGTCAGGTCGCGCTGTTCGGCTTTCTTGATCGCATCGATGTGGAACTGCGGGAACAGCATGCCGCCTTCGGGATGGTTGGGATGCGGCAGCGGCAGGAAGCCAAGCGGGAACGCGCCGCGCTCCTTGATCTGCTCCGCGCTCATGCCACCGAGCTGGTCCCAGCTGACGCCCGATGGCAGCTTGGCCCGCACGCCGGCCTGCACGGCCTTGCCACCGGACATCGTCACGCCCTGCGCGGCTTTGTTGGACAGGTCGTAGCGCTCTGCAAGCAGGCTGTTGTGGCGCTTCATCACGCCGCCCTTGTCGCCTTCCATGCGTTTCTTGACGTTGGCGAAGCTGTCGCTCGGCGTCACCGGTGCATAGCTGGTGGCGGGCGGATCGTCCGCCAGCGCCATGCACGAAATGCCGAGCACGCTGATGCTGATCAACCACAGCGGCCACAGCCGCGGTAATGGTGTTTGCCTCATGGTCATTCTCCCTTGACTGGTTGATTGACGCTGCTGCCAGGACGCCGGACACGGCGTCCCGGCGCGAGGCTAGCCCTCGCTCAACCAGAGGAGAAATCGTTTGATCGAATGAATTCGATAGCCGATCGCTATGCGCGTGCCCGGTGCATCAACTGCACATGGGCACGCCGTCAAGCATCAGCAGGTCAGCGGCCGAGCTCGGTCAGCAGCGTGTGCCAGTGATCGAGATCCGGATCGAGCGCCGACACCGGAACCCGCTCGTTGAGGCCGTGCGCGAAGTCATCGGTCGGCCGCATGTACAGACCGGACACGCCATAGGACGGAATGCCCTCGGCGCGGAAATGCAGGCTGTCGGTCGCGCCCGGCGACATCTGCGGCACGATCGGCAGACCCGGCTGGCGGCGATCGACTGCTTTGCGCACGGCTGCCATCACGTCCTCGCGCAGCGGCGAGGCCGGGCTCTGCGTCGGATCGCCAATGATCTCCACCTTGGCCGGGTACTTGGCCGCCGGATCGATCACCACGTCTGCGATCTGGCGACGCACGTCCTCGACCGCGACGCCCGGGAAGATGCGGCAGTTGACCGTCGCCGTGGCGCGCTGCGGCAGCGCGTTCTCGGCATGGCCACCCGACAACATGGTCGCCACGCAGGTGGTGCGGATCATGCCGACGTACTCGGGATCAGCAGCAATGACCTTGATCGCCTCGACATCCTTGGGGTCTTTGGCGAAGCGCAGCATCGCCTGGCCCAGCGCACCGGAGGTCTGCTTGCCGGTGGCGGCGAAGAAGGCGCGCGTCAGCTCATCGGCCTGGGCCGGGAACTGGTATGCCGCCAGCTTGTCCAGCGCCTTGGCCAGGTCGTAGATGGCGTTCTCGGCGTGCGGCCGGCTGCTATGGCCACCGGGATTGGTCACCTCGATGGTGACCGTGCCATAGGTCTTTTCGGCGGCCTGCAGGTTGTAGGCGACCGGCTTGTCGTTCGCGGCCAGGGTGCCGCCGCCGGCGTCGCCGTTGAGCAGCAGCTCGGCATCCGGGAACTGCTTGCTCAGCGCGCGCGTGGTCACCATCGCGGTTTCCTCGTCGCCGGACAGCGCCAGGACGATGTCGCGCGACGGCTTGAAGCCTTCGGCCTTCAGGCGCAGCAGCGTGGCGACGATCACCGAGACATCGAACTTGTTGTCCAGCACGCCACGGCCGTAGAAGTAGCCGCCTTCGGTGATCAGCTTGAACGGATCGCGGGTCCAGTCCGCCGGCTTGGCCTCGACCACGTCCATGTGCGCCGACAGCAGCATCGGCTTCTTGCCGCCGGTGCCGCGATAGCGCGCGACCAGCGCCGCGGTGTCGCCATACGTTTGCACCTGCACGTCCTCAGCGGCGAAGCCACCGGCCTTGAGCTGGTCGGCCAGGTACTGCGCATAGGCCGGCACCTGGCCCTGCCCCATCACCGTGCGGAAGCCGACGCCCTTGCCGAGCAGTTCCACCGCCTTGTCGTGAGTCTTCGCATCGACCTTGGGCGTCGCCGCGGCGGCAGGCATGGCGTGGCCGTACAGGCCGGACAGTGCGATCAGGGCAACTGCAGCACGAAGCTTCATCAGGCGGGTCTCGGCGGTCGGTTTGGCCGAGTGTAGTCGGGTCGCAGGCGCGGCAGCAAAGGCCGGGAGGCACGATTCCGGCTATTTCTTTCGACCGCCCTTGGCGAGTTTCTCCACCACGGCCGGTTTGCGCAGATCGCGCAGCGCGTCCTTGCCGAGCCAACGTTCGCACGCCACCTCCGACGCGGCCAGGCGCGTAGCCAGCGCAATCGCCCGCGCGTGCAGCCGTGCATTGCGCCGGCCGATTGAACGCAGCGCCCAACTTGCGCCCTTGATCACAAAATTGCGGTCGTCACCGGCAGCGCGTTCAATCAGGTCCAGGCCTTCGACGGCGTTGGCATCCTCGAGTCTGCCGTGCAGGGCCAGGCTCGCCAGCAAGGCGAATGCGGCGCGCTTGCCGAGTTCGTCGCGCCGGCCAGCCCACTGCACGACCTTGCCCCAGGCATGCGGCGAACGATCGAACAGCACAAAGCAGATCGTGTCGACGATGGCCCAGTTGTCGAACTCACGGCACCAGCGGTCCATCTGCGCCGCCGTCACCCGTGCCGGATCGTCGACGTAGGCCGCCAGCGTGCGCGCCTCGTAGACGCCGGTGCCCCACAGCGCCAATGCCAGTTCATGGTCGTGGCCGATTGCCTTGGCCACGGCCTGGATGTCTTTCATCGCCACACCGATCGCGTGATCGGAAGGAATGGCGTAGCGAGCCATGCCGTCGAGCGTGGCTTTGGTCGCACGCTTGTGCAGTTGCTGCATCGCATCGTCCAGGCGCTGCTCGAGCGTGGCCGCTCGCGCAGTTGCAGCCACCGCGGTCCTGCGTGGCCGCGTGCGTGTCTGTGTGTCCACCGTCTGTCGCATCGCGGCGCGCTCAGGCGGCCTTGAGCTGGTGCAGCAGGATCGAGTTGCCTTCGCTGTCCAGGCACACCGCCATGCGGCACACCGGACTGTGGATCATGTCGCCGCGGAAGGTGACGCCTCGCCCCTTGAGGTCGGCGACCAGCTTGTCGAGGTCCTCGACTTCGAAGGCAATCGTGCCGCCCGCGGATTCGCTCGGAGCGTCGGCGATGAAATTGGTCAGGGCGAAGCAGCCACCGCCGGGCAGGTCGTACTCGACCCAGTACTTGTCGCCCTGGTTGCCGACCGACCCGGCCTTGAGGCCGAGCGCGTTCTCGTAGAACTCCCGCGCACGCGCCACGTCGGCGACGGGATACATCGTGTAGGCGACCTTCTTGAGCATGACCGGCTCTCCCGCATGGGTGGGGACTGCACACGAAAGCCCGGTCTTACGCCCCGCCCCGCCCCGAGTCAATGCCCTGAATCGACGTGATGCCGTGATGTCGATTTCACGCTTGCCCAATCGTCGACACAGGAGACTGGCGCTCACTGCGCCGGTCCGCCCACCGCCCCGACAGGAGCCGATCATGACCCAGCGTTTCCAGCGAATCACCCCGTTCCTCTGGTTCGACTCGCAGGCCGAAGAGGCCGCCCACTACTACGCCTCGATCTTCCCGGATTCATCCGTCGGCAAGATCCTGCGCTACGACGAAGCCTCATCGCAGGGCTCCGGTCAGCCGGTCGGCTCGGTGCTGACCGTCGACTTCAAGCTTGATGGCTGCGACATGACCGCTCTCAACGGCGGTTCGCACTTCAAGTTCAACGAGGCCGTGTCGCTGGTCGTCAACTGCAGGTCGCAGGACGAGGTCGAGCATTTCTGGAAGCACCTGACCGCGGGCGGCGATCCGGCCGCGCAGCAATGCGGCTGGCTGAAGGACAAGTACGGCGTGTCATGGCAGGTGGTGCCCATCGAGATGCTCGACCTGATCGCCGACCCGGACCCGGTTCGCGCCGGCAAGGCGATGAAGGCGATGATGCAGATGAAGAAGCTCGACGTGAACGAATTGCGCCGGGCGATGGACGCCTAGCGTCGCGCCGCCGGGACAGCGACGTAGCGCTTGCCGATCGCGGCGACGAATTCGTCGAGATCGGTGGTGCCGGTGTTGCTGAGGATCACGACCGTCAGGTCCGCATCGAGGAAGCGGTACAACTGCGCCTGCGCGCCCATGATCTGCCCCGGCCGCTTGACCACGCGGTACGGCTTGCCGTCCACCCTGGTCGTGTACGACCACAGGCCGTAGCCGTAGTCGTCCAGGCCTGGGGTGAACATCTTCGCCAGGGTCGCCTGCTTGAGCAGGCGATCTGCGAACAGTGCATCGGAGAACCTGAGCACGTCGTCGACGGTGGAATACATCGCGCCGGCGGCGTACCAGTTCTCCGGATACACCGGCAGGTCGTTGACCAGCCGCCCGAGGTCGTCACGCATGAAGTAGGTGCTGGCCAGGCCCTCGACGATGTCGGACTGGCGCAGCATGCCGCTGTCGGCCATGCCGAGCGGCTTGAGGATGCGCTCGTCGAGCACCTCGTCGAAGCGCTTGCCACGCAGTCGCTCGATGATCTTGCCGAGGATGATGTAGTCGCCGTTGTTGTAGTCGAACACCTTGCCCGGCTCATGTACCAGCGGCCCGCTGGCGAAGCGCGCCAGCAGCTGGTCGCTGGTCCACGGGTGCTGGTAGGCCGGGATTCCCTCGGTGAGGGCCTGCTCTGCGCTGGCCACCTTGTCCATGTTGTCGATGCCGGAGGTGTGGTTGAGCAGCTGGTGCACGGTCACTCGCTGCGCGGCCGGCCCGGAGTAGTCCGGCAGGTAGGTGGCGATGGTGCCGGCCGGATCCAGCTTCCCTTCCTCGTGCAACTGCATCACCAGCGTGGCGGTGAAGAGCTTGGTGATGGACGCGATGCGGTAGCGGGTCTGGCGCGTGTTGGGCACGGCGAGGGCGATGTTGGCTTCGCCGAAGCTGTGCGAATAGATCACTTCGCCCTTCTGCTTCACCAGCACGGTGCCATTGAACCGGTGCTTGCCGGCGTAGTCGGCTATGAATGCCTCCGGACCCTGCACGGTGACCGGCGCCTGCGCTGCGGCCATCGGCGACAGGAACAGAACGGAAAGCAGAAATACACACAGTGACGACTTCATCGCGGACTCCGTTGGCGGGGCGGAGAATCGCCCATCGCCTGACAGGGAGACGCGCAGGGGACCAACGGTTGCAGTTCCCTCCCTCGCCCTCCAGGCGCCGTCATTCCCGCGAAGGCGGGAACCCAGCGTCGTCGCTTGCGTCCAGTGAGAGCAACGTCCATGGATTCCCGCCTGCGCGGGAATGACGGGCATCAGTGCAACGTCACTGGGTTCCCGCCCTCGCGGGAATGACGGGTTGCGAACGCCGAAGACTGGGCAACGAATTGCCGGAGCGTCGTCCGCAGACGGAACCTTACCGCCGCGCCAAAGCCCGCCGCGCGAACAGCACGCACACCACGCCAAACACCATGTGCGCGATCACGCTGGCGATGATCCAGTCCAGATGCTCGAACGACGGCGAGCGGCCCACCCGGGACAAAGGCATCACCACGAAGTTCATCACCACGTACAGCACCACGCCGTACGCAGCGCCGAGCATGACGGGATGGCGCAGCAGGGCCGGCACACGCCGCGCCACCAGCGTGTAGATCACCACGAACGACGTGGCCATCAACACATGCAGCCCGGCCCCCAGCAGCGCCGACTGCATGCCACCGTCGTAGCTGGCTTTCCCGAGTACGCCGACCGCGATCGTCTGGAAAACCTTTTCGATCCCGGCTGCATCCCAGGAGAACCAGACCGTGGTCGCGAAGCAGATGTCGCCGATGGCGACGATCAGCCCCCCGATCACCACCTGCAGCCATTCAACGGAGCGATGCGAATGCAAGGACATCACGGAACTCCCTCGTGGGTGAAGGTTTCGGCCCCGCAGATCCTAGGCCCAATCGACCGCGCCATGGCCACACGGGACGGCCGGCACCATGACTTATGACCTAGACAGAACTGTCTAGACAAACCGGTCTAGTTGGAATACGTTCTTTCCCAGCCACATCACCGACCAGCCGCCGATGACCCGCAAGCCCACGAAACCGCCCAAGCCCACCGCCGCCGAACTCGACCTGCTGCGGTCGATCTGGCGCCTGGGTCCGTCGACGGTGAAGGACGTCCACCAGGAGCGGATCGCCGAACGCCCCGAACTCACCTACGCCACCGTGCTGCGGCTGATGCAGATCATGCACGGCAAAGGCCTGCTGACCCGCGACGAAAGCCAGCGCTCGCACGTCTACGCCGCCGCCCATGCGCGCGACGCATTGCAGACCAACCTGCTCAAGGACCTGATCCAGAAAGCCTTCGCCGGTTCCGGCAAGGACCTGGTGATGGCCGCCCTGAGCGACCACGTCACCGACAAGGAACGCGAAGAGATCAAGCGCTTCCTCAAGGAGAACCCCGATGCTTGATCCGTCCGAAGTGGTACCGCTGCTCGGGCGCGCACTGCTGCACTTCATCTGGCAGGGCGCATTGATCGGCCTGGTCGCAGCGCTGGCGCTGCAGTTGATGCAGGGCGCGCGACCGCAAGCGCGTTACGCGCTGGCATGCATGGCGTTGCTGGCCTGCGTCCTGGTGCCGGCGATTCACCTGGCCATGATGGTCGCAGCCGCGCTCGAACCGGCCACGCCGTTCGCCATGGCCGCTGCGTCCATGCAGCCGGCGGCGAGCGATGTCGCCATCGTGCCCGCACTGTCGGCATGGCCGGCACGCATCGACGCGGCGATGCCGTGGATCGTGGTGATCTGGTCGGCCGGTGCCTGCACGCTGTCGCTGCGGATGGCGACTGGACTGATCTGGATCGAACGCCTGCGCGGCCTGCCGCAAGGCGCCGGCCATGCCGCCTGGCAGGCACGGCTGGATGCCCTCGCCTTCCGTTTTGGAATGGGCCCGCGGGTTGCCCTGCGCCTGGTCGACTCGCTCGACTCCCCTGCCTCGGCCGGCTGGCTGCGTCCGGTGGTGCTTCTGCCTTCGGCCCTGCTGACGCGGATGCCGGTCGACCTGATCGAAGCACTGCTGGCCCATGAGCTGGCCCACATCCGCCGCCACGACTACCTGGTCAACCTGCTGCAGGGCGTGGTCGAAGCGCTGCTGTTCTACCACCCGGTCACCTGGTGGCTGTCACGCCGGATCCGCATCGAACGCGAACACATCGCCGATCAGCTGGCCGCGCAGGTGACGGGCGAGCCGCGTCGCCTCGCCCTCGCCCTGTCCGAACTTTCCGAACACTGCCACAAGCAGCGCCACCTCGATCGTGCGCACTGCGCACATTCGTTCTCCGCACATCCGCACCTTGCCCAAGCCGCCCATGGAGGCCACCTGATGTCCCGCATCGAACAACTCGTCCGTCCCGGCCACCGCGCCGCCAGCGGCCGCGTCGCCTTCCCGCTGATCGGCATCGCCGCCGCGTGCATGGCGTTCTACGCCCACGCCCAGATCACCAAGAGCGACACCCCCGCCAAGCCTGTCGCCTCGCAACCGGCCGCGGCTGCTCAGGCATCGAAACCGGCGCCGGCAACGAAGCCTGCGCCGACACTCTCCGGTGGCGGCCACACCCTGCAACTGCACACCGGCAAGACCCGCGACGCCTATGCGCTGATCAGCAAGGACCGCGACGGCGTGACCATGTCCGGCTCGACCGACGACCTTCCGCAGATCGAGGCGGCCAGGCACAGCCTGCAGGGCGACTTCGTCTGGTTCCGTCGCGGCGGCAAGTCCTACGTCATCGTCGACGCGCCGACGGTAGCCCGCGCGAACGAGGCGTGGCGCGACAGCGCAAAGCTGGGCAAGCAGATGGAAGTGCTTGGCGACCAGATGGAAGTGCATGGCAACAAGATGGAGGCGCTCGGCGACCAGATGGAGAAGCTGAGCGAGCGCACCACGCCGACCCCTGCGATGGATGCGGCTACGCGGAAGTTGGAAGCCCTTGCCAGGCAGCAGTCCGACCTGGGTGACCGCCAGTCGAGGATTGCCGACGACATGCACGATGCCAGTGGGGCGGAAATGGACAGGCTCTCGGCCAAGATGGACGCCCTATCGGAACAACAGGATGCATTGGCGCAACAGATGGAAGACCAGTCCAAAGTGATGGACGCCGAGGCCCGCCGCCTCGATGCCAACACCGGACCGATGGAGGCCCTGGGCCGCCAGATGGAAGAGGCGGGCAAGCCGATGGAAGCGCTGGGCGCGCAGATGGAAGTGCTGGGCGCACAGCACGAAAAGGTCGTCGCCAAGGCCGAAGCCGAGACGCGCAAGCTGATCAGCGAAGCCATCGACAAGGGCCTGGCCCTGCCGGCTCCCGGCTACAGCGCACAGTAATTCCTCGCGACTCGGGGGCGGGCAATGCATGCCCGCCCCCGTCCTTTTTGTCGCGGGACATAACGCTTTGGCATGAGCGGGACGGCCGCCAACGGTGCCCGCACTGTCCCCTCCCCGCCCCGCGCTGCGTTGGTTAGCTACAGCAGGCCGGGGGCAAGCGTGTCTTCTTGCGCCGGCGTCAATCCGCTCAAGGGGCTCCAGTTGATCTTCGATTACAGGAAAGCTGCGTCGCCCGCCGACGTTGAGGCCGACATCTGCATCGTCGGTGCAGGTGCGGCTGGCCTCGCCATTGCCTGGGCGTTCCTGGGCACCAGCGTGAACGTATGCATCGTCGAAGGCGGCGGCCTCGATGCGGACGAGCGCAACCAGGAGCTGTTCGAAGGCTCCTCGGTTGGCATACCCGAGTTCGACCCAGGCGCATCGCGACTTCGCGCCTTTGGCGGCACCTGCAATTTGTGGGGGCGCGGCTGCATTCCGCTGGCCAACCTGGAAGCGCGCGACTGGGTGCCGCACAGCGGCTGGCCGATCGGTTTCGCCGACCTGGAGCCGCACTACCTGAAAGCCCGCACGTTCTGTGGCCTGGAGTCGCATGACTTCGGCGAAGACACCTTCCTGACGCCGTCCTCGCGGCAGACGCTGGCGTTCGACGCCGATGCACTGGTGCACAAGACCTTCGCCAGCAGCCCGATGATCTTCGGCGAGGCCTACCGCACCGAGTTCGAACGCGCTCTCAACATCACGGTGCTGCTGCACGCCAACCTGCTCGAGCTCGAGACACTGCCGTCTGGGGCGGCGGTGCGGCAGGCGCGCATCGGCACGCTCGACGGCCACCGCGGCGTGGTCCGTGCCCGTCACTTCGTGCTGGCCTGCGGCGGCATCGAGAATGCGCGCCTGCTGCTGTCGTCCAACTCGGTAAAACCCGGCGGGCTGGGCAACGACCACGATCTGGTTGGCCGCTATTTCATGGACCACCCCAGCGGCAAGCTCGGCGCGCTCTACACCCGCGATCCGGACTCGGTGATCCGCCCATACGACCGCAACGTCCCCAAGGGCAAGCCGCAGGCGCATCCGGAGATCTGCCTCTCCGACGAAGCGCAGCGCCAGCACCGCATCCTCAGCGGCCGGGTCCGGCCGTACGCCTTCGAAGAACCCGTGCCCGAGGGCCTGCAGGCATTGCGCGACCTGCGCGCGATCATGCGCGCGCGCCGGCGCCACGAGAACTGGGCGATCAAGGCCCGCGTCTGCGGTCGCAAGAATGGCGAACCCGACTACATCGCAAGATCGCGTCCCAGCGACGACGACATCGCCTCGCTGACATTGCGCGCCGGCCTCGGCGCGGCCGACATCGCCAAGGCCTTCGGCCGCAAGCTCACCCGCAAGCCGACGGTGAAAACCGAACGCGTCGACCTGGTCGGTTACTTCGAACAGGTTCCCAACCGCGACAGCCGGATCACACTGGGCGAGGAGCGCGACGCACTCGGACTGCGCAAGGTCAGCGTCGACTGGCGCCTGACCGAACTGGACCGCCACACCTACCGCACCGCCGCCCGGCTGTTCGGTGACGAACTGGCGCGGGTGAGCAAGGGCGAGTTCCGGCCCGAGCCGTGGCTGGACGAAGAAAACGGCGTGCCGCAAGTGTTCGGCACCTCGCACCACATGGGCACCACGCGCATGGCCGATGCGCCTGAGCTGGGCGTGGTCGACCGCAACTGCCAGGTGCACGGCATCGGCAACCTGCACATCGCCGGAAGCTCGGTGTTCCCGACCGGCAGCTGGGCATTCCCGACCTTCACCATCATCGCCCTGAGCCTGCGCCTGGCCGAACAGCTGCGGCAACGCATGGAACAGGCTGCGCCCCTGCTGGGCTGAGGACACCAGTGGTTCTTGTCCGGCCTGCGGCGCAGGTGCTAGCGTCGCGTCCGACGGTGGGCGACCACGCGACCCATGCAGGCAGATGGAACGGCGCGAACCACCAGCTCCTCCTCCGACATTCGCGCAGGTGCAAGGTCCCGAACTCGTCGCCACCGCGCGCATGTTGTTCCGCGAATATGCCGAGGCGATCGGGACCGACCTGGAGTACCAGGGGTTCTCGTCCGAACTTGCGGCACTGCCTGCCCCTTATATGCCGCCGGGCGGCGCGCTGCTTATCGCGAGCATCGGTGATGACGTTGCCGGCTGCGTCGCGTTGCGGCCGTTGGACGCAGCAACCGGCGAGATGAAGCGGCTCTACGTCCGCCCGGGATTCCAGGGCATGGGTCTTGGCAGGCGACTGGTCGAAGCGGTGATCGAAACCGCGCGCGACGCCGGCTATCGCGAGCTCCGGCTCGACACGCTGGCGAGCATGGAATCGGCCCAGGCGCTTTATCGGCAACTGGGGTTCCTCGAGATCGCGCCGTACAACACAACGCACATCCCCGGCACTCGCTTCTACTCGCGCGTGCTCGTCGACGCCTGACGACGCCGCCCGCGACGCGGGTTCACGCCGCCCTACGCAGCCTCCGACAAAATTGCCGGACTTCCGTGGAGAGCACAGCATGAACAATCCCGTCGGCTGGTTCGAAATCTACGTACAGGACATGCCCCGCGCCCGCGCGTTCTACGAAACGGTGCTGGCGAGAAAACTGGAGCGGCTGGAAAGCCCCGGCATCGAGATGTGGGCATTCCCGATGGCACCCGACCAGCCGGGCGCCGGCGGTTCGCTGGTGCACATGGAAGGTGTCCCGTCCGGCGGCAACAGCACGCTGGTGTATTTCATCAGCGAGGACTGCGCGGTCGAAGCCGCGCGCGTGGCCGCTGCCGGTGGCCAGGTGTTCAAGGAGAAGTTCTCGATCGGCGAGTACGGATTCATCGCCCTTGCCATCGACACCGAGGGCAACATGTTCGGACTTCACTCGATGAAGTGACGCCTCAGCGCAACTGGCTGTCCTTGCTGCCGCGGCGGTTGTAACCGCTGTGTGCGGACTGATCCTCGTCGTGCGCCTGCTGGCAGTCGACGCACAGGCGAACACCGGGCACGGCCTTGCGCCGCGCTTCCGGGATCTTCTTCCCGCACTCCTCGCAATGCACCAGGCCGGGGCCTTGTGGAAGCTGGCTGCGGGCGCGCTCGATGGCGTCCTTGATGGTGGCGTCGATCTGGTCCTGAACGGCGCCGTCGCCTGCCCAACCGGTGGCCATGGGATCGTCTCCTGTGGATCGAGGGGCGAGCATAGCGCCGGCGACCTGAATTCCCGAAAACAACGATCCGGCCGCGGAGAAGCCATGACGATTGACGACATCGACCTGCTGGCGACACGGCTGCTTGGCGGCGCGCCATGCCTGCCTACCGTGACGGGCGCGGTGGTGGGCGCCAGCGCCATCCACGGCCGCGGCCTGTTCTCGACCCGCGCACGCGGTGCCGGCGAGGTGCTGTGCGTGCTCGACGGCCAGACCGTCGATGTGGCCGCCTTCCCCCATGTCGTGGACGCGCTCGAGTGGAACGCGCTGGATCCGTCCCGGCTGCTCGTGCGCGCCATCCGCACCAGCTACGGCTACATCAACCACAGCGCCAGACCCAATGTCGCCATCGACGCCGACGGGCGCACGATGCGCACCTGCGAGGCCGTGGCGGCCGGAAGCGAGTTCACGATGGATTACCTGGCACAGCCGGTGCCGTCCGGCTACCGCGACAGTGACGAGGGGCGACGGCTGCGGTGAGGAGGCCTGCCCCGCCAATGTGCCCAAACAAGCATGACGTTGTGCACTCACGCCACCCCACCGGACCGGGTCTACACTGCCCCCAGCCCATCCTGCGCCGTCTGGCGCGAAGGGTCTGGCCATGTTCACCTGGGTCATCGCCGCGACGCTGGCACTTGCCGCACCGGCGCCCACCGTCGCCGACGCAACGCCGCCGGCGCAGATCATGGCTCTGCCCGCGGAACTGCAATCGCGCTATCAAGCCGAAGTCCTGAGCGGCCACCCCTCGCAGCACGCGCGACTGGAACGCACCGTCGAATTCCTGTTCGGCGAGCAGGGCCTGGGCATGACCTACAGGGAAAGTGCGACCTCCACCGTCGCCGAGGCCTATGCCACTCGTGAGGCGAACTGCCTGACCTTCACCCTGTTGTTCCTCGCACTGGCCCACGAAGCCGGACTCGATGCGACTCCGCAGGAGATGGTTCAGACACTCTCCTGGCGCCAGGCGGAAGGCACGCTCTACAGAAGCAACCACGTGAACGCAGTCGTGCGGATTGCCGGACGCCAGTACAGCGTCGACGTTGCCCGCGATGCAGTGATGGGCCGCTTTCCTCCACGGCCAATAAGCCGGGCACGCTTGTACGGCCACTTCTACAACAACCTTGGCATCGCCGCGATGGAGCGCGGGGACCTGATCGTCGCCAAGCGCGACATCGACCAGGCCATCGCACTCGACCCCGGATACGCCAACCACTGGAGCAACGCCGGCGTGATCGCGGTGCGCAACGGTGAAACCGAGGAGGCGGAACGCTACTACGTCAAAGCCTTGTCGCTCGACCCGGACAACACCAACGCGCTGTTCAACCTGGCCGGCCTGGCCCACCGCCGTGGCGATGCCAAGCGTGAAGCGGAGTACCGGCGACGGCTCGCCCGTATCCAGGAGAAGGACCCGTTCCACCACTTCCTGCTGGCGGTGAACCATGAGCGTGCCGGCGAGTACCCGCTGGCGATACGCCATTACCGCAAGGCGATCCGCCTGTACGGCGACGAGCCCCGCTTCCACCTAGCATTGGCGCGCGCCTATGTGGGCGCCGGCGATACCCGGCGTGCCGCCAAGGCCCTGGCCCGCGCGCAGGCCCTCAGTGACGGCGACACCCGTGCCGCCAACCGATCCAGGCTCGACGACCTGCGGCAGCTCGACAGCCTGCGGCAGTAGTCATGCCGGCGTCCTGGGCCGCGCGCGCGTCCCTTTCTCCAGGTCCTTTGCGTTTGCCTTGTCTGACGGGGACTCGCGGGGAAGACAATGGTGCACGACCTGGCATGGATGAAAAACAAGCTTGTCCGCATCGCCTCTGAGAGCGCGGAACTACCCGGTCTGCGCACCCTGGCCAAGCCCCTCTACCGGCGCATGTTCAGCCGTCCCTATCGTGGCGGCAACGCCTACTTCGGCGCCTTCGATACGCGCGCCCAGGCCTTGGCCGCCGCACCTGCGCTGCCCACCACCTACGACCAGCCCTCCGCCGGCGGCATGTACCTCGATCGCCACGACGCCATCCGCGTCAGCGACTACCCCGTGGTGCACTGGCTGGCGCGACTGCTGGCCGAAGGCCGGCACCGCATCTTCGACCTCGGTGGCCACATCGGCGTGAGCTACTACGGCTTCCGGCGCTACCTGACCTACCCGCAGACGCTGCAGTGGTGCGTCCACGACGTACCGGCCGTGATCGACGCCGGCCGCGCGTGGGCGGAGCAGTACGACCCGGAACGCCTGCTCCGTTTTGCCGACGCGCCCGACGCCGCCGATGGTCACGATGTGCTGATCAGCAGCGGCGCGCTGCAGTACCTGGATTACACGCTGCCAGAACTGCTGTCGCGTCTGGAAAACCCGCCACCGCACGTGCTCGTGAACCTCACGCCGCTGCATCCCAGGCAGGGTTACATCACCTTGCAGAACATCGGCAAGGCGGTGCTGCCGTACCGGGTGATGGCCAAGCCCGAACTGATCGAGGCGATGGCCAAGCTGGGCTATGTCGTCACCGATCAGTGGCAATCGCGGGAGCGCCACCTGAAGGTGCCGTTCGAACCGGGCTGCACGATCGACCACTACAGCGGGTTCTATTTCAAGCGGACGTGAGAAGTCCCGCTGCTGCGGTCAGTCCAGGATCCAGGTCAATCCCAGCCGCACGCCCCACTCGGGTTCTTCGGTTGGACCGTCGATCCAGTAGCGGAAACCCGCATCGAAGGCGAAAGCGTTGCCAGCCCGTCGCGCGTACAACGTCAACGGTCCCTTGATGCGGTCGCGCTGCCAATCGTAGGCCGCATCGACCTGCACGCCCACGCTCCAGTCGTCTGACAGGTCACGCGCGACGAAAGGCGCCAGCAGGGTGTAGTCGCCATCGGAGTCGTCATCGGGATCGTCATCGGAATCCCCGCCGAACGCCTGCAGATGCTGCACCTGGGCACCCCAGCTCCAGCGTCGGCCAACCCACGTCGCCGCCAACGCCGGTCCCAATGCCCATGCGTCTTTGCCCAAGGCGTTGTCGCTGGCGGTCGGCGCGCGCAGCACGGCTCCGAATCCCCAATGAAGACCCTCATCGCGCGCCACCGACGCAGGCACGTAGTAGAGCGTCTGCAGCAGGTCACCTATACCGGTCTGGATGCGATCGTCCGGATCGACGCCTTCCAGACGGACCAGCGGCAGCAATGTCCGCGACACCCAGCGTCCGCCGCCCTGGCCGAACGAAAACACCGGCTCGATGGCAAGCGTCTGCCGTTTGCCCTCGTCGAAGCCACCGATCTGCGTGTCCCAGTCCAGGCGCAGGGGCAGATGATCGCGTGTGGTCAGCGGATCGATGAGCTGGCGACCCGGCGGCGCAGCGGAATCGTTGGCATGCGCCAGCAATGGCGTGCCCGGGTACAGCACCGCGCCAGCGAGCAGGAACCCAAGGAGTCGGCACATGGCGATGCTCTCTTCGGATGGCTTGCGCGTGCATAGTGCGCCCAGGACGTCGGCAGTGTCGATTTGCGCTGTCGGATCGAGTTGTCGAATTGGGCCCCGCTCATTCGTCGCACAATCAACACCCTGCCCCAGGAGCCCGTTCGATGCCTCTCCAGCTCTACGCCCACCCGTTCTCGTCATATTGCCAGAAGGTCCTGACCGCGCTTTACGAGAACGGCACGCCCTTCGAGTTCCGCCTGCTCGACGATCCGGAAGGTCCGGCGATGCGCGAGCTGGCGCAGATCTGGCCGATGCGTCGCTTCCCCGTGCTGGTCGACGGCGACCGCTCCGTCATCGAAGCCAGCTGCATCATCGAACACCTTGCGCTCTACCATCCCGGCCCCGTGAAGTTGATCCCCGACGATCCGCGCGAAGCGCTGGAAGTGCGGACGATGGACCGCTTCTTCGACAACTACGTCTCCACGCCGCAGCAGAAGATCGTCTTCGACGCGATCCGCCAGCCGCAGGATCGCGACCCATACGGCGTTGCCGAAGCCCGCGCCATGCTCGAAACCTCCTACGCGTGGCTGGAGGAAAAGATGCAGGGCCGGCAATGGGCCGCAGGCGAGCACTTCACCCTGGCCGACTGCGGTGCGGCGCCGTTCCTGTTCTATGCCGACTGGACGCATGCGATCGGCGATGCGTTCCCGACGGTGCATGCCTACCGTCGACGCCTGCTGGCGCGGCCGTCGTTCGCGCGCGCAGTCGATGAAGCCCGGCCTTATCGCTCCTTCTTCCCGTTGGGTGCGCCCGACCGCGACTGAGGTCACGCCGATGGCGGCGACGCCATGCTGCAATGCCCAGTGACACTCAGAACGGGAAGAACATGGCAGTCATCGTCGTCGCAGTGGCAATCGTCCTGCTCGTCGGCCCGCTGGTGCTGGCATCGACGGGCCTGTTGAAGTCTTCGCGTGAGGCGGCGGCGTCTGCACCGGTTCCCGCCTGGGACCGGTCACTCACCGTCGCCTCGGCGTTGCTCTACACCCTCGCCTTCAACCTCACCTTCTTCATCCAGGAACTGTTCCTGGTGCTGCCCAAGGCACTGACGCCCGGGCTGGAACCAACGCTGTTCCACAACAACCATAAATGGGTCGGCCAGAGCCCGCTGGCGAGCCTGTTC
Source organism: Lysobacter sp. Soil_C_59 (assembly GCF_057656415.1). NCBI lineage: Bacteria > Pseudomonadati > Pseudomonadota > Gammaproteobacteria > Lysobacterales > Lysobacteraceae > Lysobacter > Lysobacter sp. Soil_C_59. The sequence continues at coordinate 366,733 of NZ_JBDGKK010000003.1, forward strand.
CAGGGAACCGGAGCGCTGGCGACCGTCCTGGCCGCGTTGATCTGCATCGCCCTGCTGCGGCATGCGCGCGGAATGACATTGCGTCTGTTCCTGGTGTGGATGGCTTATTGCGGCTTGTTCATGGCGCTGCCGCAGGTTGTCATCGGCGCACTCAGTTCCGGCAGCGACGTTGGCATGGCGATGGACTATCTGCAGATGGGCCAGGCGGCGAGAACAGCCTCCGCGCTGGTCGCGCTGGTCGCAATGCCGCTGGCGGCGATGTGGCTCGCGCGGCCGCTGCTCGCCATGGCGCAGGAGCCAACGCAAATCGCCACACCGCGCTCACGCACGCGCTTCATGTTCCAGGTGGCAACGCTGCCGGTGATCGTGGGCACGGCGCTGATCATCCCCTTCCGCGTGCCGCGCGAAGCACTTGAGGTCGTGCTGCTGCCCGTGCTGGTGGCGTGGATCGGCGTGGTCTGGATGCAGGCCAGTGCATGGCGCCTGCAAGGGATCGAGGCGCGCGGCACCGGCGCAGGAACGGCGCGCTGGCTGCTGTTGGCCGTCGTCGCCTTGCTGCTCGTTTTCCAGCTGCTGCTGCGGCCCGGGATCGAGTTCTTCTGAGGCTCAGACCGGCGGGACCGTACGCTCTTCCCGCACCACGACCGTTCCATCGGGGCGAACATCGCGATACACCACCGTTTCCGCCGCCCGCGGCGGCAGCCGCGACTGCGCGAGCAGGTCGATGTTCTGCTGCTCGATCACTTCCAGGCTGCGGGCGATGCGGCGCAGCAGGCCCTTGATGCCGAACACCGCGAACGGCACCAGGATCCACAGCACCGACAGGATCAGGGCGAAAATGAACACGCAAGTCCACAGGAAGGTACTGCCGGTGTAGGCGGCATTGGTAATGGCGCTGGGTTCCATGGCTCGGCTCCAATGGGTCTGGATGAATGCGCAGTCTTGGAAGCCCGGCGTGATCCCCGCGTGGAGTGCATGAACGCTCACCCCTGCCCGGCGCCTAAGTCCCTACACTACGCACCCGTCCCGCCTGGCCGTCCCGTGTCCGAACCTGTCCGCCTCTCCCGCCGCGTCGCCGAATTGACCGGCTGTTCGCGCGCCGACGCCGAAAGCTACATCGAGGGCGGCTGGGTGCTGGTCAACGGCGTGGTGATCGAAGCGCCACAGCACATGGTGTCGGGCGAGCACGTGGAGCTGGACCCGGACGCGGTCCTGGAGCCACCGCAACCGGCCACGATCCTGTTTCACAAGCCTGTTGGCGTGGACGCGATCAGCGGTCGCACGGAAGCCGTCGGGCTGGTCACGCCGGCCACGCGCTGGGCCGACGATCCGAGCGGCGTGCGCCTGCTGCAGCGGCACTTCATCCGCCTGACGCCACTGGTGCCGCTCGACCGCGACGCCAGTGGCCTGATGGTGCTGAGCCAGGACGGCCGCGTGTGGCGGCGCCTGACCGAGGACGCCGACCAGATCGAGCAGGAGTACGTGGTCGAGGTGTCCGGCGAGATCGCGCCCTACGGGCTGCATCGTTTAAACAATGGCGGCCTGCGTTTCCAGGGCCGCGAACTGGCACCGTGCAAGGTCAGCTGGCAGAACGAGATCCGCCTGCGCTTCGCGATCAAGGCCGTGCGGCCCGGGCAGCTGCAGGACATGTGCGCGCAGGTGGGGCTCGATGTCGTGGCGATCCGCCGCATCCGCATCGGCAAGATCCCGCTGGCGAAGATGCCGGTGGGCGAATGGCGCTACCTGCCGGTCGGCGAGAAGTTCTAGCCCTCACCGTCATCCCCGCAGCACCGTCATCCCCGCAGCACCGCATCCCCCAGCACCGTCATCCCCCCAGCACCGTCATCCCCGCAGCACCGTCATCCCCCCAGCACCGTCATCCCCCCAGCACCGTCATCCCGGCGAACGCCGGGATCCAGGCCCGTACCCTTTCCAGCCAAAAGCAACGTCCCTGGATTCCCGCCTTCGCGGGAATGACGTGATGAAACTGACACCTTGTCGGCAATGACGTGACGGAACTGACGCCTTGTCGGCCTGGATCCCGGCATTCGCCGGGATGGCGGCATGTCAGCCGCCGCGCACGCGCAGCGTCAAGCCCTTGAGGAAGTTGCGCAGCATCTGGTCGCCGCACAGGCGGAAGTTCTTGTGCGTGCTCTGCCGGAACAGCGCCGTCAGCTCCGGTTTGGACACCGGGAAACCGGCCGCAGCAAACGTCTCATGCATGTCCGTGTCCTTCATCTCGAAGGCCACGCGCAGCTTCTTGAGCACCACGTTGTTGGTCACCCGCTTCTCGACCGGGCGCGGCGGAAGGCTCTCGTCACGTCCGCGCTGGTAGATCACCAGCCCGTCGAGGAAGTGCGCCAGCACCTTGCCGCTGCACTCCACGTACTCCGGATCGTCCTCGCGGCGCAGGAACGCCAGCACGTCGGCCTTCTCGATCGGGAAATCCGGATCGGCCAGCTTGGTGATCTCCACGACCTTGATGTCGCTCAGGTCGAGCATGTAGCGGATGCTGCGCAGTACGTCGTTGTTGATCATTCTCGTGCCCTCAGTCGGCCAGCGCCGCGGCTTCGCGGCCCTGCTGGCGGATCAGCGCCTCGTCGCGGGCCTCGTTGATCGCGTCGCGGACGCTGTCGAGGTCGACGCGGCGCTCGTCATGCGTGAACTTGCCGGTGAGTGCCGAATCGGTGTGCAAGTCACCGGCCTCGAACAGCGCCCACATCTCCTCGCCGTACCAGGTGTCGAACAACTCCGGCGCCCAGCGCCCCAGGTAGGCGGTGAGGTTGTTGACGTCGCGCAGCAGCATCTGCCGCGCGGCATTGTTGCCCGCGGCACTGACCACCTGCGGGAAGTCGATCACCACCGGGCCCTCCGGTCCGACCAGCACGTTGTACGGCGACAGGTCGCCGTGGATCAGGCCGCAGCACAGCATCAGCACGACCTGGCGCACCAGCACCGCGTGGAACTCGCGCGCCTGCTCCGGGCTCAGCTCGACCTCGCCCAGTCGCGGTGCCGAGAACCCTTCCGCATCGGTGACCAGCTCCATCACCAGCACGCCATGGAAGTAGCCGTGCGGCTCGGGCACGCGCACGCCGGCCTCGCGCAACTGGTACAGCGCGTCGACCTCGGTGTTCTTCCAGGCGGTTTCCTGCTGCTTGCGGCCGTACTTGCTGGCCTTGCCGATCGCGCGCGCCTCGCGGCTGCTACGCACCTTGCGTCCTTCCTGGTACTGCACGCGCTGCTGGAAGCTGCGCTGTGCCATGTCCTTGTAGACCTTCGCGCAGCGCACGTCGTCGCCACTGCGGACCACGAACACCGCCGCTTCCTTGCCGCTCTTGAGCGGACGCAGGACCTCGTCGATAACGCCGTCGTCAATGAGCGCCTGCAGCGCGGTGGGGGTCTTCATGGAATCCGTGGAGTGGCCGCAGGTGGGGGCGCGGCGCGATGGGGCGGCATTCTCGCATGCGCGAGGGCCCGGGGCGCCCTCCGGCCGCTCCGCGCGTCGCCCCGTTCATCCGCCACGACGGCTCCGCCTCGCCCCTGTGCCCGGCAGCCCTCTCCCAGGCCCTCCTGGTGCGCGACCGCCTACTCCGGCAGCATCACCCCGGAACCGCCCAGCTCGGACGGAAAGTCCTGCAGCTTCGGCAGCCCGTCCTTCATCGGCAGCACGGTCTCGCCGTAGTTCACGTGCACTGTCGGCAAAAAAGCCAGGGTCGGGATGGTTGCGGCGTAGACGTCGGTCAGGTCGAACGACGGGTGGTGGGTCATCAGGTGGCCGCCACAGCGCGTGCAGAATTGGCGATCGCTGACCGGCGTCCTGGCGTAGTGGCCGATCAGCTCGGCGCCACGGGTGACTTTGACGTTGCCCGGCTTCCACAGGCTGAACGCGTTGACCGGCCCGGCCGACCAGCTGCGGCAGGACGCGCAGTGGCAGTAGCCCATCGCCTCCGGCGCCCCGCTCACCTCGAGGCCGACCGCTCCGCAAAAGCAGGTTCCGCTGTATGTGTCGCTCATTGGCCTCGCTCCCGTGGGACTGGTACTCCCCGGCCAACGTGCTGCGTTCGCCTGCACGGACAGCCGGGGCGCCCACGTGCCGGGTTCGCGCCCCGGCCCTTGCCGCATGCGCTGCGGGCTACTTGCCGCCGCCCTGCCCTGACACCGTGACCGCGGGTGCGGCTACGACCGGCGCCGCCTTGGCCTTTGCCTCGGCATCGGCAATGGCCGGCGTACTGCCCAGGTTCTGCTGCAGGAAGCCGGCGATGCCAGTCCAGGCGATGTCGATGGCGACGCGATCGGAGAATCCGTGGCCCATGTCCGGGAACGCCAGCAACACCGGCGGATGCTGCTCGAGGTTGAACATGCGCACCAGGCGACGGGTGTGCTCGAAGTCCACGCGTTCGTCCTCGCGGCCGTGCAGCAGCATCACCGGCAGCGTCAGTTCGCGGAAGTGGTACAGCGGTGAGGTGGCCTGCATCTCGGCCATGTCGGTGCGCGGATCGCCCATGATGCGTTCCAGCATCGGCCGTACCTTTGCCGAACGCGCGCCATCGCTGGCGGTGAAGAACAACGCGCGGTCGCTCAGCCCCGACAGCGAGATCGCGCAGCGGAAGCGGCCCGGCCAGCGCACGGCCGAGACCATCGCCGAGTAGCCGCCGTAGCTGGCACCCAGCGTGCACATGCGCGACTCGTCCAGCGGATACGCCGCGACCGCGGCACGGATCGCCGCGTCGATGTCGTCTTCGATCAGGCGACCGTAGTTGCGGTGCCCGGCCTCGCGGAAGGCCTTGCCGTAGCCATCGGAGCCGCGGTAATTCACCTGCAGCACCGCATAGCCCTGGGCGGCGACGAACTGCACTTCGCGATTGAACGTCAGGCGATCGCTGACGCCGATCGGGCCGCCGTGCGGGAACACCACCAGCGGGCGCTTGCCGCTGCCCGGCGGAAGCGTCAGGAAGGCTTCGACCTGCAGGCCGTCGCTGCTTTTGACGTTGAGCACGTGCGCCGGCGCGAACGTCAGCTCGCTCAGCTGCGGCGCCACCGCCTCCAGCAGCGAAGCACGCTTGTGCGCCATGTCGAGGTGATAGAGCTCCGGCGGATGGTCGGTCGCGTCCACCCACAGGATCAGCTGCTGGTTGTCGCGGTTTCGGTTCAGTACCGCGACGTTGCGCCCAGGGAACGCCGCCTGCAGGGTCTTGTCGAGGTTGCGATTGGCCTCGTCGAAGTACTCGGTGACCAGGCGACCGGACTGGTAGTAGCGCACCGCCACCGGCTCGCGCTTCTCGTTGAAGACCGCGCTGCGGATATCCACGCCGGGCTTGCTGAAGACCGTGCGCGAGACCTTGCGCGTGGCAGGATCGAACGCCACCAGGTCGCGCTGCCCACGCTCGTCATCGGTATAGCCATAGATCGTGTTGCCGTCGAACGACAGGCCGGCGGGCGTGAAGCCGCCATCGGCCTGGGAACGCAGCACTTCCTGGTAAGTGCCGTTGCCACCGTGCACCAGCGTGGCGGTGTCGTCACGGATGACCACGGCCGCGCGCAACTGGCCCCTGCCGTCGGTAAACCACGCCACGTCCTTGCTGACGCCGACATTGAGGCGGTCGCGACTCTTGGCGGTGCGGAAGCCGGAGATTTCCCGGTCGCCGGCCAGCTCGACCCGGTGCACGACCAGCTCGCCGCGGCTGTCATAGCCCTCCATCAGGACGAAGTCCGGCTCACCCGGCAGCAGGTCGACGATGTTGCCCGTGCCGCCGATGGGCAGGCGCTTGAAGCTGCGCTTGCCGTTGCTGCTGGCCCCCACGCGGAACACGGTGTAGCTGGTTTCGTCTTCGCCGGTGCCGGCGATCAAGGTGCGGCTGTCCTTCCACACCAGTTCGTCGGCCTCGAAGGTCGACGTGGTCAGGCGCTGCACGACGCCCTCGGTCAGGTCGATCAGGTTGACACCCCACTTGCCGTCATCGTCGTAAACCGACTCGGCCAGCAGGTCACCGACCGGATTGAGGGCGACTTCGCTCACGCGGTTCGGCTTCCACATCACCTCGGCCGGAATCGGCACGGCGATGGGCTTGGGCGGTTCGCGGCCACCATTGAGCTTGTCGGACGGCGTGGTATTGCCGGCGCGCGCGGTGCGGTAGAACTCGGGGAAAGGATCCGGGTACAGGCCGGAGTATTCGAACTTCATGCGCGGGTACAGCGCGGCGTGTTCCTTCTCCAGCCAGTCGATGATCGGCAACGAGCGGTTGGCGATATGGAACCGCGTCGACGACCAGCTCATGGGACGCAGGATCAGGTCGCCCGGGTAGACGATCTTGCCGGGGGTGACCTTGAACCGGTATTCGTCGGAGGTGAGGGTGTAGCGCATTCGCCAGCGCCAGCTCCCCAGGTCCATCTCTGCCCAGCGGTACTCGCCGGCCTTGGCGGCATACAGGCTGACATTGCGACCGAGGCCGATGTAGTTGAGCACCGCGACGACGCCATCGTTGTCGCGCACGCGCACGGCCAGGATCGGCGCGCTGGCATCGACCGACAGCACCACCAGGCCTTCATCGGCGGCCAGCTTCGGATCCTCGCCCGGATCGATCTTGCGCATCGCGGCGCAGTCCAGCGCCAGCAGCAACAGCGCCAAAGCGAGCAGCGCCCGCCATTTACCGATCAGTCCGTGGCGGCGCCCGCCAGACATGCCCTGCTGCATGCGACATCCCCCTGTTGCACTGCTCCGGGCCAAGGGCCCGTCCCCGGCCGGAGGATAGCGCGGGGATTGAGTCGCCGACAGCAGGTTCCGGCACAGATCCACCGGAAGGAGCCCTTTACCCCGCCGGATGCGCCAGGGCGTAGTCGATCGCCGCGCACACTGCCGCCGCCTGTGCGGCATTGCACTGTTCCGGTGTGGCCCGCGGGCTGTCGGGGTAGACCTCGGTGGTGGTCTTGTAGCGCGCGTCGGTGACGCCCGCGCACAGGCCGAGCTTGCGCAGCGGGTATTCGATGACGCCGTGCGCGACCACGGTCGAACCGATGATCTCGCCCTTGTCGTCGGCCGGCGCAATGTGGGTGACCTTCTCCACCGCCGCGATCACCGCCTGCTGGAAGCCCGGCTGCGGGTGCTCGCTGTCGTCGACCAGATAGAAGCCGTCGGGGATCTCGCCCGGCTCGAACGGCTTGCCATCGCGCGCCGACAATGCCGGACGGAACTCGGTCTCGTCGCTGTCGGTGGTTTCGTGCAGGTCGATATGCACCAGCACGCTTTCGCGCACAGGCGCAACCAGTTGCATCAGCGCGGCCGATTCGTGCGCCGGGCTGTCGTCGCGGAACGAACGATTTGGGTCGATGGCGTTCGCATTCCAGCGGTGGATGCGCTCGTAAGCCCAGGGGCTGATGCAGGGCGCGACCAGCAGATTGACCTTGCTCGCGTAATGGGCGGCATGCAGGTCAACGAACTCCAGCGCACCGTGCACGCCACTGGTTTCGTAGCCGTGCACGCCACCGGTGACGAGCACGGTTGGCAGCTCCCCGTTCCAGTTGCGGCTCTTGATCGCGAGCAGCGGGTAGCTGTCAGCGCCGTAGTTCAGCTCGCCGTACTGCACCACGTCGAAACGCGAACCCAGGCCTTCGATCTTGCCGCGCACTTCGGCGTCGAAGCTGCGATGGCGCACCTGTCGCGACAACCATTCGCCCCGCTCCGCGTCGCCCCAGGGTTGCCCGGGAGTGCCGATGGGATAGAAGGCCTGGACAGTCATGCGCGGCTCGCTGGAGTAATCACAAATGGGGCCGCAACTTTAACACCGCTCCGACATGGGCCCGCCCGCAAACCTCGCATTCCAGACCTCACACCCCCTTTACCCCCCAAGGGAGCTAATGACGCGCCGCTCCCGATTGGGGCCCTTCCGGGCCCCGGACCCGGCCGATCGGGCTCCCGACGCGGGCCCTGCGGAACCGGCGGCATTCAAGGCAAGGACGGTGATTTGGCGTCAGCCGCAATCCAACTCAAAGGGAATGTCCATGAACACCAGCAAGCCACAAAGAATGATGCTCGCCACCGCCCTGGTGACCATCCTTGCCGCCACCTCGGCGTTCGCCGCCGACGGCGACAAGAGCAAGATCAAGGGCCTGATCACCGCCGTCGACGGCAACACCCTCACCGTCAAGGACGGCAACAACGCCGTGCAGACCATCACCGTCTCGCCCGACACCAAGTTGAAGAAGACCAAAGGCCTGACCGGCGTGATCCATTCCAAGGTCGAACCCGGCGCGCTGATCCCCGGCCTGCCGATCAATGCCGACGTCGTCGCCTCTGGCAGCGGCTTCAACGCCACCGAGATCTCGTTCAAGTCCGAAGACTTCAAGACCGCGCAGCAGGTGGAGGCCGGCGTGGCCCCGACCAGCGCCCTGGCCAACGCCAACGCGCAGCGCATCGACGACTTCGGCACGTACGAGGCCCTCGCCACCGCCGAAGTGTTGTTCGCATCCGGCAGCTCGAAGATCTCGGCGAAAGGCAAGGCAGACCTCGATGCCCTGGCCGCCAAGGCCAAGGAGACCAAGAACTACCAAATCGTGATGCAGGGCTTCACCGACTCGACCGGCAACCCGGAAGCGAACCAGCGCCTGAGCACCGCGCGCGGCGCCGCAGTCGCCAACTACCTGCGTCAGCAGGGAGGCCTGCAGCCCGGACGCGTCCGCGCGCCGGCCGGCATGGGCGTTGCAGCGGATGCAGGCTCGGGCAGCAATGCAAACGCGCGCAAGGTCGATGTGAAGCTGGTGGTCGACAAGGGCGTACAAGGCGGCACCAAGTAGTCGCCATTCAGCGCTTCGATGAACTGGGAACCGCCCGCCTGACAGCGGGCGGTTTTCTTTTATTGCTCGCAGTCATGCGCGGTTCGCGCCGTTTAGATTTCTGCAACCGAACTTATGCGCCGGGTTTACGGCCATCGCGGCCTAATGGTGGGCGATGCATGTTCGAGCATCGTCATTCCCAGGAGCATGAGAGATGGCAACCACCAACCCCACTCCGCGCGGCTACCACAGCATCACGCCTTCGGTAGTGGTGAACGACGCCGCCAAGGCGCTCGAGTTCTACCACAACGCTTTCGACGCCAAAGAAACCTATCGCCTGCCGATGAACGGCAAGATCGGCCACGCCGAACTGCAGATCGGCGACTCCCGCCTGATGCTCTCGGACGAATGGCCCGAATGGGACGCCCTCGGCCCGAAGACGCGCGGCGGCGCGACTGGCAGCTTCATGATCTATGTGCCTGATGCCGATGCCGCTGTCGAGAAAGCGGTGAAGGCCGGCGCCAAGGTGATCCAGCCGGTCGAGAATCAATTCTGGGGGGACCGTGTCGGCACGGTCGAAGATCCGTTTGGCCACAAGTGGATGCTGGGCACCCACGTCGAGGACATCAGCGACGACGAGATGAAACGTCGCGGCGAAGAGTGGGTGAAGCAGCACGCGAAGCAATAACCCCGATCAAGCCAAAGCCCCTCTCCCCTTTGCGGGAGTGGGGTTGGGGAGAGGGAATCAAGCAGCAATGCGCTCGATCTTCGCCAAAACCTTGCCCAGCGCACGATGGGCTTCTTCGAGATCGAAGTCAGCCTGCAGTCCCAACCAGAACCGCTCACTGGTGCCCAGCGCGGCGGCCAGGCGCACGGCAGTATCCGCGGTCACGCTGCGCTTCCCGAGCACGATCTCATTGATGCGACGCGGTGGTACACCAGCTGCGCGCGCGAGGGCGTTCTGGCTTATTCCCAGCGGAACAAGGAACTCCTCAAGGAGGACTTCACCGGGGTGAACGTTGGCCAGGGTCTTCATGGAAGAAACCTCAGTGGTAATCGACGATCTCGACGTCATGCGCGTCACCCGCCGCCCATCGGAAGCAGATGCGCCATTGATCGTTGATCCGGATGCTGTGTTGGCCCTTCCGGCCGCCCTTGAGCGCTTCCAGGCGGTTGGCCGGCGGAATCCGCAGGTCCTCCAGCACGAACGCGTTGTTCAGCATTCGCAATTTGCGCCGGGCCACTGCCTGGATGTCAGCCGGCAATCGCCGGGACGGGATGCCGTCCCAGAGCCTCTCCGCTTCCTTGTCGGCGAAGGTCCGGATCACGGGCGCACCATAACGCCATGCGTCATATAACGCAAGCCGTCATAGCAGGTAACAGGGTCAAAGCTCCGGTGTGCCGTCTGAAATGACTTTAATGGCTTCGTCGGCCCCGCGTTGTTGCTGGCGACTCTGCGCTGCTGTCAACGGCTGCGGTGCCTTGCCGCCGGCACAGTGATCGATGTACGTACCAGACGGTTTGTCGATCAGTTCCTGGCATGGATCCGCCGCCACGCCCACAGCAGGCGCAGCGACCGGAGCAGGTTGCCCTCTCCCTTGAGCGGCAGCATTTGAACGAGACGAAGCGGCCGTCGGAAGCGACTGAATGACGCCCTGCAGATGCCGGGCCACCAGAATCACGAAGATCAGAAACAGGCCCGCGATGACCAGCTTCACCACTATCGCCTGCCCCAGACCCGACGAAGCCTTTGCTGCCAGTTTTGTCGCAGGGCCGCGCAGCCGCGCCAACGAGTCGAGCGCCGAATCCGGTACCGGCCCGAGCATGGCCCGGAGCTCATGCCCATCGATCAGCTGGAAATTCCGCTGTCGGGTCCCGGCCTCGATCGCGGCCTTCGTGAACTCGCCACTGGTGATCAGAATTGCGCCAGTAGCGCCCTGATTGACCATGATCCCGAGCAACTCATGTACCGCGTTGTGCGGAACCTTCATCGCCGTCCATCGCTTGCACTGGACCAGAATGAAACTGTCGTCGCGCCTGAGCTTCAGGTCAACGCCACCATCGCAGTCACGACGGGTGCCTCCTGTCCCTACATGCTCGACCTCGTACCCCTGGCTTCGGTAAAAGCCGGCAACAAGCACTTCGAACTGTTCCCAGTCGACCCGCGCGAGCGCATCGTAGTGACGGCGACTTACCGGCTTCAGTGCCATTTCCGTCCAGCCGCTTTCCTCGGAATCATGTCTGGCTCCCATCCAACCGCAAAAGCACGGCGCTACGGATCCTCGCTTCGGATATCGCCAGCGCCCTGTCCAGCGACCTGGAGGCCCAGAGCTCCGCTTCGTCCAGGTGCTTGACCGTCCCGGTCCTGTCCCCCGCCATTGCGGCCATCAGCGAATCGCACCGGGCAGTCAGCGATGGCGAGCACCACGCCGCAAACGGCGAAAGCAATTCAGCCGGCGAATGCTCAGCTGACCAGGCCATCATCGCCAACGAAAACCTGACCTCGCAGCGAAGCATGGAGACAAAGTCCTTCAACGCATCGGCCATCTTCGGCGGCAACTCCGAAACGGCCGATTGGATCTCCGAGTCCAGTGCAGACGCTCGCGCCCATTCGCCACGATTCTGATACGCCTTCAACCGGAGCCAGATACCGAACAACGGCGCGGGCTGTGGTTGCGTGGCCAAGGCAGCCACTGTGTCGGCGGGTAACTCATCGGCTGGTGTTCCGGCGATTGCCAGGCCGTTCAAGTACGGCATGTAGAACTCAGGCGACGTCTCGTCGATCCCCCGCAACCAGCACAGAAGCATCAGGCCATCACTCGGACTCGACCGCTCGGCAGGCATCAGCGCAATCAGCGCCGTGGCGAGATTCATTGCCGCAAGGCCGATGAGCGCAAACCCCGCTGCGCTCGGCACGAACCAGACACCAGCCGCGCCGGTGCAAAGTGCAACCGACAGGCTCGCGACGGGCCCACCGGCGATCATCAGCAGGATCTGGTCCTTCAAAGGACGCGATGGATCAGGGAACGCCCTCACGAAGCCGGACGTACCCGGTGGCGGTCGCTGCAGCCGCATCCGCCAGCCACGCCGCTGCGCCAGGAGGAAGACCCGGCTCACCTGCATCGAGCAGACCGTCATGCCGGCGATGCGTGCGCCAGCCACATGCCCCAGCTCATGGAAAAGGACCGCAATCGGCCACGTCAGCAACGCGAGCAGCGCCCCGGGACCAATGAGCGACCACCACGCCTTCGACGCGGTGATCAAGCACCCAGCGGCAACCGCCCACCCCGCGATCCACAGGCAGGACTGCGCAACCATGCTTGACCGCAAGACCCAGCGCGGAGGTCGCCAACCCAGGCCCGAGCCGGCATCCACCGTGCCCGAATCAATCGCGTCAGTTGTCATGGAACCTGGCGCCGGCCGTGTCAGTTCAACCGCGAACCCGCAGCCGGTGCGATCTCATCGAACCGGGCAGGATCGGTGGTATCCACCAACGCCAGCCGCTGCTTGAGTTCCTCGTCAGACAGGGCACCTTCCCGGTGCAACCACTGGAACCGGCGGCGATGCTGCTCGGCGGTGTCGCCGTCGGGCATGAAGTCGTACTCGGCGCGGAACTGCTTGGCGCGGCGCGTGTCGATCTCCGTGAGAATCCGCTCGCCGTCCACACCGGAAATCACAAGCAGATTGCCCTTGCCGGACGGCACGAGGGTGAAACTGGTCGTTCGCAGCCGGTAAGCCGCATAGGCGACTGCACCCACCAGCAACCAGATCGACGGCGAAACCGTATGGCTTTCGAACCACCTCATGACGGTCACCAGCGCACCCAGCGCAAGCCAGAGCAACCCGGCATTGCGCAGCCAGCATTGCGTTCCTGCAGCGTCTGGCGGTCGCGACTGATGTCCGTATAGGCCACCGAGAAGGACCGACCGCCCGAGCTGTCCTGTACTTGATACCGCAGTTCCTCTTCCCCGAACTCGAACCTGGTGCGGTTCGAATTCCGCTTCTGCTGAATCTCCATCCCCTACTCCATTTTCTCCCCGAGGCTATTTAGCCGGAAGGCCTCGATGCTCGCAACGGGTCACGCGGGTGGCTCGCAAGAAAAAGCCCGCCGAAGCGGGCTTTCCTGACTTACATGTTGCGGCGGTACTCGCCACCCACGTCATACAACGCATGACTGATCTGCCCCAGGCTATGCGTCTTGACCGCCTCCATCAGGCTGGCAAACACATTCCGCCTTTCGCGGGCCGTAGCCTGTAGCGACTTCAACCCATCCGCCGCATAACCATTCCGGTTGCCCTGATACCCGGCCACGTTCTCGATCTGCTGCCCCTTCTCCCCTTCGGTGCTGCGGATCAGCTCGATCTCCGTGACGATGTCGCCGCCGTGGTCCTTCGGCAGGAAGGTATTCACGCCGATCAGCGGCAGCGAGCCGTCGTGCTTCTTGTGCTCGTAGTACAGGCTCTCTTCCTGGATCTTGCCGCGCTGGTACATGGTGTCCATCGCGCCGAGCACACCGCCGCGCTCGCTGATCGCCTCGAACTCCTTGTAGACGGCTTCCTCGACGATGTCGGTGAGCTTGTCGACGATGAAGCTGCCCTGCCAGGGGTTCTCGTTGAAGTTGAGGCCCAGTTCCTTGTTGATGATCATCTGGATCGCCACGGCGCGGCGCACGCTTTCCTCGGTCGGCGTGGTGATCGCTTCGTCGTAGGCGTTGGTGTGCAGGCTGTTGCAGTTGTCGAACAGCGCGTACAGCGCCTGCAGCGTGGTGCGGATGTCGTTGAACTGGATCTCCTGCGCGTGCAGGGAGCGGCCGCTGGTCTGGATGTGGTACTTCATCATCTGGCTGCGGGCGCTGGCGCCGTAGCGCTCGCGCATCGCGCGCGCCCAGATGCGGCGGGCGACGCGGCCGATGACGGTGTACTCCGGGTCCATGCCGTTGGAGAAGAAGAACGACAGGTTCGGCGCGAAGTCGTCGATCTTCATGCCGCGCGCAAGGTAGTACTCGACGATCGTGAAGCCGTTGCTCAGGGTGAAGGCAAGCTGGCTGATAGGGTTCGCGCCGGCCTCGGCAATGTGATACCCGGAGATCGACACCGAGTAGAAGTTGCGCACGCTGCGGTCGACGAAGTACTGCTGGATGTCGCCCATCATGCGCAGGGCGAACTCGGTGCTGAAGATGCAGGTGTTCTGTGCCTGGTCTTCCTTGAGGATGTCGGCCTGCACGGTGCCGCGCACGGTCGCCAGCGTGTGCGCCTTGATCTTCTCGTAGGTCTCGGCGTCGACGACCTGGTCGCCGGTCACGCCCAGCAGGCCCAGGCCGAGGCCGTCGTTGGTCTCCGGCAGCATGCCGCTGTAGGTCGGGCGCTGGCGGCCGGCGAACATCGCCTCGATCTTGTCGTGCGCCACGTCCCAGCGCGACTGGTCTGCGCGCAGGTACTTCTCGACCTGCTGGTCGATGGCGGTGTTCATGAACATCGCCAGGATGATCGGCGCCGGGCCGTTGATCGTCATCGACACCGAGGTGCTGGGCGCACACAGGTCGAAGCCGGAGTACAGCTTCTTCATGTCGTCCAGCGTGGCGATATTGACGCCGGAGTTGCCGATCTTGCCGTAGATGTCCGGGCGCACGGCCGGGTCTTCGCCGTACAGCGTGACGCTGTCGAAGGCGGTGGACAGGCGCGCGGCCGGCTGGCCGACCGACAGGTAGTGGAAGCGGCGGTTGGTGCGCTCGGGCGTGCCCTCGCCCGCGAACATGCGGATCGGGTCTTCGCCGGTGCGGCGGTACGGGTAGACGCCGCCGGTGTACGGGTAATAGCCCGGCAGGTTCTCCTTCTGCAGGAAGACCAGCAGCTCGCCCCAGCTCTTGTACGTGGGCGCGGCGATCTTCGGGATCTTCTGGTGGCTGAGCGATTCGCGGTAGTTCTCGACGCGGATGGTCTTGTCGCGGACCTGGTACTCGTTGACCTCGTCGGTGATCGACTTCAGGCGCGCCGGCCAGCCGCGCAGCAGCTTGAGGGCGTCGGAGCTGAGCGACTGGATGGCGTCGTTGTAGCGCTGGCGCAGCGTCAGCAGGGTCTTGTCGCCACCGTCGGTGAGGGCATCGGCGGCGAACAGGTCCAGCGCCTTGGGCAGGCTCTCGTCGCCCAGGTCATGCAGCGACTGCCAATAGCTCTGCGCGCGGTCGGCCACTTCCGCCTGCGTTTCGATCTGCGCGTTGATGCCGCGGCCCTGCTCGGCGATCTCGGCCAGGTAGCGCACGCGCGCGCCCGGGATCAGCACGGTCGCGCGCGGCTCCTTCAGCGAGGTGTCGATTTCCGGCGTCCACTTCTCTGCCGGCAGCGACAGCTTCTCGCGCAGCAGGCGGCACAGGTTGGCGAACATCCAGCTGATGCCAGGGTCGTTGAACTGGCTGGCGATGGTCGGGTAGACCGGGACGTCCTCGTCCTTGGTCTGGAAGGCCACGCGATTGCGCTTCCACTGCTTGCGCACGTCGCGCAGCGCATCCTCGGCGCCGCGCTTGTCGAACTTGTTGAGCACGACGAGCTCGGCGAAGTCGAGCATGTCGATCTTCTCCAGCTGGCTCGGCGCGCCGAAGTCGCTGGTCATCACGTACATCGGGAAGTCGACCAGGTCGACGATCTCCGAGTCCGACTGGCCGATGCCGGCGGTCTCGACGATCACCAGGTCGTAGCCCAGGCCCTTGAGGAAGCCGATGCAATCCTTGAGCACGGTGTTGGTCGCCGCGTGCTGGCGACGCGTGGCCATCGAACGCATGTACACGCGCTTGGAGCGCAGCGAGTTCATGCGGATGCGGTCGCCCAGCAGCGCGCCACCGGTGCGGCGACGGGTCGGGTCAACCGAGATCACGGCGATGCGCATCTCGGGGAAGCTGGCGAGGAAGCGGTTGAGCAGTTCGTCGGTCACCGACGACTTGCCGGCGCCGCCGGTGCCGGTGATGCCGATCACCGGGGTCTTGCCGCCGGCCAGCTGCCACTGCTTGCGCAGGTGCGAGAGCTGCGATTCGTCGAGCAGGCCTTCCTCGATCGCCGAGAGCATGTGGCCGATGCTGATTTCATCGTCCTTGTCGGGCGCGTGCTCGGGCGTCTTGGCGCCCTTGCGGGCATCGTTGGCGCGACGGATCACGTCCTCGATCATCGCCACCAGGCCCATGTGCATGCCGTCATTGGGGTGGTAGATGCGCTCGACGCCGTAGCCCTGCAGCTCGCGGATTTCCTCCGGCGTGATTGTGCCGCCACCGCCACCGAACACGCGGATGTGCGAGGCGCCACGCTCGGCGAGCATGTCGACCATGTACTTGAAGTACTCGACGTGGCCGCCCTGGTAGGACGACAGGGCGATGCCATCGGCATCTTCCTGCAGCGCGGCGCGGACCACGTCCTCGACGGAACGGTTATGGCCCAGGTGGATGACCTCGGCGCCCTGCCCCTGGATCAGCCTGCGCATGATGTTGATGGCGGCGTCGTGGCCGTCGAACAGGCTGGCGGCGGTGACGAAACGCAGCGGGCTGGTCTCGACGGCGGTTTCGGGGAGGGGGCTGGCAGGAGTGCTCATGACGCGCTCAATACGGAAACGATCGAATGCGGATTGTAGCGCGTCGGGCATTCGGCCCCCCACGTCCCGTCATTCCCGCGCAGGCGGGAACCCAGTGACGTTGGCTTTTGGAGCCGTCCGCAACCCGACGACGCCGGGTTCCCGCCTTCGCGGGAATGACGGGGTGAGATGACTGGCCGACCCTCCACGCATCCCCCGTCATCCCCCAGACCACCCCTGCGCGGCGCCACGGGTTATGGCTACACTCAACTCCCAAGCCATTGCCAACATGTCAGACGACACCGTCCTCCTAGAGCTGCGCCGCCAGGCCCACCACGGTTCGCCGCAAGCGCTTTACCAGCTTGCGACGGCGCTGGTGATGCGGCATGAGCTCGAAGAGGCGTTCGTCCTGCACCGCCGCGCCGCCGAAGCCGGCCTGGCCAATGCCCAGATCGAATGCGCGCGCATGCTGCTGTACGGCGTCGGCTGCGAAGCCGATGCCGAACTGGCCAGCGCCTGGTTGCTGCGCGCCGAACACGCGGGCAGCCCGATCGCCAGTTACTTCCTGGCGCTGGTGGCACTGGGCGGTTTCGCCCTGCCGCGCGATGGCCGCATCAACGAACGCCTGTTGCGGGCGATTCGCGCCAACTATCCACCGGCGCTGCGCGCCGCTGCCATCCACTTCGGCCGCAAGCCCGGCGAGGCCGACCAGGTCCGCTGCATTCAGATGCTGGAGCTGGCCGCCGGCCATGGCGACGCGGTGGCGGCACGGCTGCTGGCCGAACGACTGGCGCGCGGCGAAGGCTGCGCCCGCCAGCCGCTGGCGGCGCGCGACATCTGGTCGCAGCTGTCGGCCATCGGCATCGGCGCGCTGCCCGAGATCACCGTGCCCGAGTACGCCGCGGAAGGCACCCATACCGGCGCGCTGTCGCTGGAAGAAGTGCTCGTCCCGGTCGCGCCGAAGCGGCAGTCATTGCGGCCGCGGGTGTCGACGATCGACGGCCTGCTCAGCGCCGACGAATGCCGCCTGCTGGTCGCCAATGCCGAGTCGCGCCTGCAGCGCTCGCAGACGGTCGATCCCGAGACAGGCCTGCCGCTGGCCATGCAGATCCGCACCAGCAGCGACGCCGCGCTCGATCCGATCCTTGAAGACGTGGCGCTGCGCAGCGTGCAATTGCGCATGGCCAGTGCCGCCGGCGTGCCGCTGTCGCATGCCGAACACCTGACCGTACTGCGCTACGAACCCGGCCAGGAATACCGCCCGCACCGCGACTATCGCCCGGCCGGCTCGATCGAACGAGACGGCCCGCAGGCCGGCAATCGCCTGCGCACGATCTGCGTCTACCTCAACGAGGTCGAAGCCGGCGGCGAAACGCATTTCCCGGTGTCCGGGCTCAAGGTGGCCCCGCGCCCGGGCCGCGCGGTCATCTTCGACAACCTGCAGTCCGACGGCACGCCCGACGTCGATTCGCTGCACGCCGGCCTGCCCGTGGAACGCGGGGTGAAGTGGCTGGCCACGCTGTGGCTGCGGCAGGCGCCCTACCGCAATTTCTGAACAGGCATCCGGGCGACGTCGCCATTTTGCCGGTCATGGCGCGTACGTATGCGTATCCGTCGATTGGATTAGACTGTCGCGCCTGTGGCGAGGGGTTCCCCTCTGCTGCGGAGGCGAATCCTTTTCGATTCAACTACTTACACATCACAGTTGGCGTATAGCGCGACGCGCGAATCCTGACGCCAGCAGCGGAGCACCCGATGATTTTCGAAACTCTGGACACTTTCGGCCACGAGCAGGTCGTGTTTTGCCATAACAAGGACGCGGGCCTGAAGGCCATCATCGCGATCCACAACACCGTGCTCGGTCCGGCCCTGGGTGGCACCCGCATGTGGCCGTACAAGACCGAGCAGGACGCGCTCAATGACGTGCTGCGCCTGTCGCGCGGCATGACCTACAAGAACGCGGTCGCCGGCCTCAACATCGGCGGCGGCAAGGCCGTGATCATCGGCGACCCGGCGGCCGACAAGTCCGAAGCGCTGTTCCGCGCGTTCGGCCAGTTCGTCGAAGCCCTGGGCGGCCGTTACATCACCGCCGAAGACGTCGGCATCGACGTCAACGACATGGAATATGTCTACCGCGAGACCGAGTACGTCACCGGCGTGCACCAGGTCCACGGCGGTTCGGGCGACCCGTCGCCGTTCACCGCCTACGGCACCCTGCAGGGCCTGATGGCGACGCTGAACAAGCGCTTCGGCGATGAGGAAGTGGGCAAGTACTCCTACGCCGTGCAGGGCCTGGGCCATGTCGGCATGGAGTTCGTGAAGCTGCTCAAGGAGCGCGGCGCGAAGATCTTCGTCACCGACATCAACAAGGGCCTGGTCGACAAGGCCGTGTCCGAGTACGGCGCAGAAGCCGTCGGCCTGGACGAGATCTACGACGTGCCGGCCGATGTCTACTCGCCGTGCGCGCTCGGTGGCACCGTCAACGAGAACACCCTGCCGCGCCTGAAGATGAAGGTCATCTGCGGCGCCGCCAACAACCAGCTGGCCAACAACGCCATCGGCGACGAAGTGGCCAAGCGCGGCATCCTGTACGCACCGGACTATGCGGTGAACGCGGGCGGCGTGATGAACGTGGCGCTGGAACTCGACGGCTACAACCGCGAGCGCGCCATGCGCATGATGCGCACGATCTACCACAACCTCGCGCGCATCTTCGAGATCGCCGAGCGTGACGCGATCCCGACCTACCGCGCCGCCGACCGCCTGGCCGAAGAGCGCATCAACGCCATCGGCAAGCTGAAGCTGCCGCTGGGCCGCAGCGCCCCGCGCTTCCAGGGTCGCATCCGCGGCGGTCACTAAGACGCACGCACTTCGACGGGGCCGCTGGCCCCGTCGTCGTATCTGCAGTTTCAGACGACTCCTAGGGTGTCGGCGCATGCGTCGGTTCAAGCTACCGGCCCCACCCCCGGAGTCATCGCCATGCGCGCCACGATCGTCCTTCTCGCCCTTGCACTCACGTGCGCCATCGCGGCCCACGCCGGCGACGGCAAGATCGATTACGACCACCAGGAACAATGGCAGGCCGCGCACGACAAGGCGCAGTCGCCGATCGACATCGTCACCCATGACGCCGTCCCCGCCGCCGGCAACGAGCCCGGCGCGCTGACGTTCACCCACACCCGCGCACCGGTCGAGGCGGTCGTCGACAACGGCCACGCCGTGGAAGTGGAGACACACGCCACGCAGGCGACCATCCGCGGCCGCCACTTCATGCTCGCGCAGTTCCACTTCCACGCGCAGAGCGAGCACACCATCGACGGCCGCCACTACCCGCTGGAGGGCCATTTCGTCTTCAAGGCCCAGGACGGTCGCCTGGCCGTGGTCGGCGTCATGTACCAGGCCGGCGCGGCCAATCCGCAGGTCCAGACCCTGCTGGATGACCTTTCGCACAAGACGCCGGCGCCTGCGGAGCCTGAAATCGATATCGCCGGGCTGCTGCCCCGCCAGCGCGGCTATTACCACTACCTGGGTTCGCTGACCACGCCGCCGCTGACCGAGAATGTGGAGTGGTATGTGCTGCCCGCACCGGTGACAATGTCGCAGCAGCAGATCGACGCGTTCCTGGCGCACTACCGCCGCAACAACCGCAACATCCAGCCGCTCAACGGGCGGCCGCTGGTCCATTTCCAATGATTCATTTGACCTGATCCATTCGCCGCAATCGACAACGAGGCCCGCATGCGCAGTTTTTCACTAGGTGACGATATCGATGCACTGCGCGATGCGGTCCGCCGCTTCGCCGACGCGGAGATCGCACCGCGGGCCGCGAACATCGACGAGGACAACTGGTTCCCGCAGGACCTGTGGCCCAAGCTGGGCGAACTGGGCCTGCTGGGCATCACCGTCCCCGGCCAGTACGGCGGCAGCGAGATGGGCTATCTGGCCCATCTGGTGGCCATGGAGGAAATCTCCCGCGCCTCCGGTTCGGTCGGCCTGAGCTACGGCGCGCACTCCAACCTGTGCGTCAGCAACCTGTACGCCAACGGCAACGAGGCGCAGCGCAACAAGTACCTGCCCAGGCTGTGCAGCGGCGAATGGAAGGGCGCGCTGGCGATGAGCGAACCGGGCGCCGGTTCCGACGTGGTCGGCTCGATGATCTGCCGCGCCGAGCGCAAGGGCGACGTGTGGGTCGCCAACGGCAACAAGATGTGGATCACCAACGGCCCCGAGGCCGATGTGCTGATCGTCTACATGCGCACCGCCGGCAAGGACGCGGGCAGCCAGTGCATGACCGCCTTCATCGTCGAGAAGGGCATGAAGGGTTTCTCCACCGCGCAGAAGCTCGACAAGCTGGGCATGCGCGGCTCCAACACCTGCGAGCTGGTGTTCGAGGATTGCGAGATCCCGCACGAGAACGTGCTCGGCGAAGTGCACAAGGGCGTCAAGGTGCTGATGCGCGGACTCAACACCGAGCGCCTGGTGCTGACCGGTGGTCCCATCGGCCTGATGCAGGCCGCCCTCGACATCGCCCTGCCCTACGTGCGCGAGCGCAAGCAGTTCAATGCCGCCATCGGCACGTTCGGCCTGATGCAGGGCAAGATCGCCGACATGTACACCTCGCTGCAGTCCAGCCGCGCCTTCGCCTACCAGGTGGCGCGCGACTTCGACAGCGGCCACAGCAGCCGCGTTGATGCGGCCTCCTGCCTGCTGCATGCCTCGGAAGCGGCGGTGCAGGTCGCGCTGGAAGGCATCCAGGCACTGGGCGGCAACGGCTACATCAACGAGTTCGCCACCGGCCGGATCCTGCGCGACGCCAAGCTCTATGCGATCGGCGCCGGCACCAACGAGATCCGCCGCATGCTGATCGGCCGCGAGCTGTTCAACGACAAGCACTGAAGACCTTCCCTCCCCCGCCGTGCGGGGGAGGGAGCGGCTGGGTCAATCGAACCGCATCACCAACCTGTCGACCACTTCGCCTGCGCACCGGTCCAGGCCTCGCCATTGCTGTAGCGGCTGTCGACGTCGAAGCTGATGCGGCTGTCGCGCCCCACGTCTGCGCCGAGGCTCAAGCCAAGCACGCCGACGTCCTGGTCCAGGCCGTAGCCCACGATCGGCGCCCACGCGTCCAACCCGGTGAAGCGGGCCTGGACATCCTGGCCGGACTGCGACAACAGGTGCTGCCATTCGGCGCGCGCCTGCAGATCCCAGCGAATCGATGCCCCGCGCCAGGCATGCGCCATGCGCGCACCGAGCAATGCCTGCGATGCGGTCATCGTTGTCGCTTCACTGGTCAGGCCAAAGCCGGACGCACCCTGCTCGCTGAAGGCATCGCGATCGAGCTGGAGGAGCTGTGCGCCGACGTACGGCGTAATGGTGGTCGCACCGAAGACGTACCGGCGGCCACCCTGCAATGACACGTTGCCGTAGCGGTGCGCATAGTCGCTCGATACGCGGTACTCATCGCCGCCGAGCACGATCTCGCGTTGCAGCCAGCGCTGCATATGACCGAAAGCGGCACTGCCCAGCAGGTAGCCCTCGTCCACATTCCACGACGCGTAGAGCTGGCCCTCGACCTGGCGATTGCGCTCGCGATCGTAACGCTGCGAGTGCCAGGCATTGCCGTTGGTTTCGGCCAATGCGGCGCCGAAGGTGACGCCGTTGCCGTGGCGCTGGTCCAGGCCCAGCATCCAACCCGTCGCATCGACATCGTACGAGGACCAGCCGCGCCTGCCCCCTGTCTGCTGCGACCAGGCACCGGTCGGCGCCTGGTTGCCGTGCAGGTCGTCCAGACGCGATTCCAGCGCACGGCGGCTGCCCTCGATGGCCATCATCGCCATGGCACCGTCGGCATCGTGCAGCTCGCCCGAAAGACTCGACAACGTGCGCTCGTATTCCTGCGCGCTGGTCACCTGCTGGATTGCCGCGGCCCCTGCCAGGACATCCGCATCCGGTTTCACGGAGTCGCCAAGGCCCTGGTCGATCGCGTCGAAAGCGCCTTCCACGCGCTCGGCACTGCCCAGTGCTGCCGTCGTCAGGCCAAGGCTGCTGGCGACCAGGGTCATCTCGGCACGCACCACGTCAAGCCAGACCGTATTGGCGTCGTAGCCGACCTGCGCGTTCAACGTCATGGACGAGGGCCACGACACCGACGAGAACACGCCGGTTACGCCCTCGTCGGCTATCAGGATTTCGGTTCGGTATCGCGCGGTATAACCATTGGCGATGCCCATCACAGACAGTGCACCGTCGATGCTCGCCGTCCCCTCGAAATGCAGCGGCTTGGTGCCCAGCGGGATCATGAGATTTCCCGTCGACTCCTGCGTGAAGTTGCCGCGGAAAGCTGCATCCTGGTACTGCCCCACGCTAAGGAACCCGGCATTGCGTATATCGCCAGCGAACGTGAGCTGCACGTTCTCGTGGTTGCCAAAGAAGAGCTGGCCGCTCTGTTTGATGTCGATGTCGCCGCCAAGCTCTCCCTGTATCGCCCCAAGCGAGCCGCGGCTTTGCACCTCCACCGACGAAGCAAGGTCGCCATACACGGCCAGGGTCGCGTTGTTGCGCAACACCGTCTTGCCGGTATAGGTGTTGTCGCCAAACAAGGACAGGGTGCTGAATACACCGCCGCCGTCGACGACCAGACCGCCATCGCCACTGATGTCATTGCCCCATACCGAGTCCTGGGAACCATCAAGGGTGACGTGCACGTCGCCCCATGCGAAACGGGCCGGACCCTGCACGGCCTTTTCGGCATTCAGCAAGCCCCAGCCGTATACGTCATCCACGCCCGCCGCACCGAGATCGGTCGCGGTGCCCAACAAGGTCTGCCTGACCAGGTTGTTGTCGAAGTACGGGAACTCGGACCAGACCATCGCGGCAACGCCCGATGCCTGCGCCGCGGCGTAGTCCGTTCCGTGCACGACTTGGTAGGTATGCGAAGTCGCCGTGTCGTTGGCACCACTGACGATCACGTCGCCGGGCGCCACCAGGCAGCTTTGCTTTGCGACGCCGCAATGGTTGGAGTACGCGGCGATCGTCTGCGGTTCCAGACCGTCGACAGCGCCCACCACCAGCCAACCGTTGCCCAGCCCGGCGGGGTCGCCGCTGGTATCGAACGGCAGCCGTGCCAGCATCGATGGCTGGTCCGTCCCCGAGTTTCCGGATTCGACGACGACCAGCGCACCACGCCCGGCGGGATTGGCCACGTTGGCGAATGCGACGTACCCGGTGGTGCTGGGGTCCCAACCAAGCGCGTCGCTGGAGACGTTGAGGATGGTTCGCGGTGCATTGCCCAGCGACGAGACCAGGAACGCCATGGCGTCGGCGTTGAATGCTTTGGTGCCTGGTGCGGCCGTGACATCGTCCAGGACACGCAAGGAGTGCAGGTTGAGGTTGCCCTGGGCGACACCACCGGGGAACCGGTCCACCCAGGTGCCGGCGGCGATCTGCGCAACGGCCGTGCCATGACCGTTCTTGTCGGCGACAGTGGTGTCCTTGGCGGTGTCGTCGATCAGGATCGAAGTGCTCGAAACGTCGTCATCCAGGGCGGGATGAGCGAAGTTGATACCCGAGTCCAGGAACGCCAGTGTCACGCCATCGCCGCGGTATCCGTTGCTGCTCGCCCGATCGGCGTGGATCCAGTAAAGATGCGCATCGGCGGCCGGCTGCGGCGGCGGCACCACGGGCGGGTCTACCGGCGGCGTAACCGGCGGCTCAACCGGGGGAGTGACTGGCGGAGTCACCGGAGGAGTGACTGGAGGATCGACCGGCGGCGTGACCGGCGGCGTAACCGGCGGATTTGGCGTGGACGGGCCTACCGGTGGCGGATCGCTGCGGACGTTGCCGCCGCCACCACCTCCGCCACAGCCGACCAGTCCAATGACGCACAAACCCAGCATCACGCCACGTGCCAGAGGCCCGCGTGTCAGTTCCTTGCGACGCATGCAACTCTCCCCGGACAGCCTCCCCCCTGCTCCCCAGCAGGCTCGGCGGGGCCGTCATGACGATCCTATTCAAACATGGCCGGCGCGGAGCAACCTTGCCGTCTGTGGCACTTCCCTGGCTTCAGAACCCCACCGACCAGGTCGCCATCGCGCGCGTCCAGGCCTGGTCCTGCATGTACTGGGTGTCGATGTCGAACGACAGGCGCCCGGCGCGGCGCAACTGCGTGCCGATGCTGAAGCCGACCACGCCGACATCGCGGTCCAGGGCGTCGCCGACGATCGGCGTCCACACATCCAGCGCTGTGAATCGCGCATCGATGTCGCCACCGGACTGCGATAGCAGTCCTTGCCATTCGGCGCGGCCCTGCAGGCTCCACAGCGATGCCCCTACCGACCAATCGTAGGCGAAGCGCGCACCGAGCAAAGCCTGGCTCAAATTCATCGTCGATGCGGCGGTACTCAGGCCGAAACCTGCGGCACCGGCTTCGCTGAAGCCGTCGCGATCGAGCTGCAATGACTGCACGCCGGCATACGGCGTGATGCGGCCCCTGCCCACGGTAATCGGCAATCCGGCCTGCAGGCCGAACGTTGCATAACGATGGGCATAGTCGGCGTCGACGCGGAACGACTCGGCGCCGAGCAGGATGTCGCGTTGCGTCCAGCGTTGCATGCGGCCCAGCGCGACGCTGCCCAGGAGGTAGCCGCGGCCGAGGTCGTAGGCGCCGTAAAGCTGCGCTTCTGCCTGGCGGTTGTGCTCGTGGTCGGCGCGCAGGTCGTGGTGGGCGTAACCCTCGGTCTCCGACAGCGCCATGCCGACGGTCAGGCGATCTCCGAGGCGGTGGTCCTGGCCGAGCATCCAGCCATCGGCATCGATGTCGAATCGCGACACCGCACGCTGCGCATCCAGGTCATCGGCCCATGCGCCCGCCACGGGCGCCGCCTGCAACGCATCCACGCGTGATTCCAGCGCGCGCCGGTTGCCTTCGATTGCCATCAGTGCGAACGCGGTGTCGGCACCGTGCAATTCACCCGAGAGGCTCGACAGGGTGCGTTCGGCGGCGGCCGCACTGGCGGTCTGCTGGATGGCCCCGGCCGCGCCGAGGAACTCGCCATCGACTGCGGACTGTCCACCCCCGTCGATCTGGTCGAACGCGCCTTCCACGCGTTCGGCACTGCCGACGGAAGCCGGACTCAGGCCCATGCTCTGCGCGGCAGCGGTGACATCCAGTCGGGTGATGTCGAGCATCACCAGCAGCGGTTCGTATCGCAGCGACGCCTGCAGGAACACGCCGGGCGCGGCCGTCAGTGCGTCGAACCTGCCGGTATAGCCGGCCATCGCAAACAGCACGCGCTCCTGCGCCTGCCACGTGTAGCCAGACTTCACGCCGAGCACGTGGACGTCGCCGCCGTCGATGGCGGTGGCGCCGGTGATCGTCACCGGCGCACCGACCCGGTACGCGAGTTCGGCGCCCGCGGTCTGGTGGTAGGTGCCCTGGATGGTGATGTTGTCGCCATCGGCGACCAGGCGCCCCTGGTTCTCGAAGGAACCGCTGCTGGCGCCGATGCGCGCTTCGCCTTGCGCGCCGATGGTGGTCGGACCGGACAGCTGGTTGCTGATGAGCACGCCGCCGTTGACCACCGTGCCGCCGCTGTGGAATCCGCTCTGGGCCAGCCGCAGTGTGCCGTTGCCTTCCTTGATCAGCCGCCCCGGCCCGGTCAGCTGGTTGCCGAAGATGATGGAGTTGTTGTCGAAGCGGACCGCGAAGTCGCCGAACTCCAGCCGCTGCGGACCGCGGATCGCATTGGCGATGTTGAGCATGCCGTTGCCGAAGGTGGCATCGATGCCGCTCGCGCCCAGGTCCGTCGCCGTGCCCAGCAGCGTCTGCCGGACGTTGTCGTTGCTGAAGAACGGAAATGCCTGCCACACCAGCGCGGCCGCGCCGGATATCTGCGGCGCTGCCAGCGAGGTGCCCCGGTAACGCCAGTAGCTCGGGGACGTCGGCGAGTCGTCCTTGCCGGTCACCACCACTTCGCCCAGCGCACCCATGCAATAGCGCATCGCCTGGCCACAGGCGTTGGCGTAGCTGGCCAGTGCATTGGTGCCTTCCAGCGCAGTCGCCGCGATCCAGCCGCGCTCGAGGTCTGCCGCCGGCAGGCTACCGCCGTTACCGGGCTGGCTGGGCAGCGCGGCCATGCTCGACGGGTTGGGCTTGGACTCGTTGCCGGTGGCGAACACCACCAGACCGCCGTTGCCGATGATGAAGGGACGGTACTCGTCGGCGATCGCGGCGGTCGCTGCCGGATTGGTCCAGTACAGGCCGCCCCAGGAGTTGTTCATCACCCGCACGCCGCGGTTGATCAGGTCCTGGTGGATGCCCTTCAGTCCGAGCGCGCCACTGACCTCGTTACCCGAACCGGACCCGTCGTCCTTGGGGGGTTGGTCGCTGATGATGCGTGCCGAGACGATCTGTGCGCCGGGCGCGATGCCGCCGGGCCAGGCACCGAAGGGCGTACCGGCCATGATCTGCGACACCGCGGTGCCGTGACCGTCGACGTCGTCGATGGTCAGGTTGTTGGGCGGCGACGAGATGTAGTTGAGGTTTTCCAGCACGCGAGGCGACAACGCCGGGTGGTTGCGCATCACGCCGCTGTCGACCACGCCGATGCGCACACCCGCGCCGGTGATGCCGGCCTGTCGCGCAGCGGCGGCATTCGTCGAGACCAGGTGCTGGCTGAACTGTGGATCCGGCGTGGACACCACTGGCGGCGCCGGCGGAGGTGGCGCAGGCGGCGTGGGCGGCGTCACGGTTGCCGGCGGCGGACCAGCCCGGACGTTGCCACCACCACCGCCACCACCACAGGCCGCCAGCCCGCATACCGCCGACAGCAGCAGTGCGCTGCGCAACGCGGTGACCAGTCCTCGTTCGCGATAAGCCATGTTGCCCTCGACTACGGCGCGTTCGCTCCCCAGCGAATCCTGCGCGCGTCCAAGGGTTGTTTTAATCCAACCTGCAGCGCACCACAATCGGAAGCAGTCGCAATTGCGCCATGCGCTTTCAACCGCGAAGTCGCTTCTCGCGCACGCGACATGCCGCAGATTCGGTAACCGCTCGAGTGGTGTCCGCCGGACTGCGCGGCGGCGATCCGTCGAGGAGCCGGCCGGGCACCGTCGCCGCGCCCGGATCGGCCGGGTTTGCACGGCTCGCATGCCCGGACCGGGCACCCACCCTTCATCCGCCATTTGGCTTCGGGCCCCTGCCACCCCTCCCGCGGGCTGAACGGGCGAGCCGCCCGGGTGGTTTGCGGCGGTGCAGCATGCAGCCGCATAATCCGGGAGTTCCGGCCTCGAGCTGGCCCGATTTTGTCCTGGAGTTCCCCATGAGTGACGTCGTCATCGTCGGTGCCAAGCGCACCGCCATCGGTTCCTTCCTCGGTCAGTTCACCGGCGTCCCGACGCCAGTGCTGGGCACGGCCGCCATCACCGGCGCGCTCGAGCACGCCAACGTCGCCGCCGACCAGGTCGACGAAGTCATCATGGGTTGCGTCCTGCCGGCTGGCCTGGGCCAGGCACCGGCGCGCCAGGCCGCGCTCGCCGCGGGCCTGCCGACCTCGGCCGGTGCCACCACGATCAACAAGGTCTGCGGCTCGGGCATGAAGGCAATCATGCTGGCCACCGACCTGATCAAGGCCGGCTCGGCGAACGTCGTGGTCGCCGGCGGCATGGAGTCGATGACCAATGCCCCGCACCTGCTCAACAACTCGCGCACCGGCATCCGCTACGGCAGCGCCGAGTTCCTCGACCACATGGCGTTCGACGGCCTGACCAGTCCGTACGACGGCAAGGCGATGGGTGTATTCGGCGACATGGCGTGCGAGAAATACGGCTTCGACCGCGAATCGCTTGATGCCTTCTCGACCGAAAGCGCGCGTCGCGCGCAGGCTGCCGTCAGCGGTGGCGCGTTCAAGGGTGAAATCGTTCCGGTGACCGTCAAGGGTCGCAAGGGCGATGTCGTCATCGACGGCGACGAAGAGCCGGGCAAGATCGACTTGGCCAAGATCCCGACGCTGCGCGCGGCCTTCGGCAAGGAAGGCGTGCTGACCGCCGCGTCGTCGTCGAAGATTTCCGATGGCGCCGCTGCCACCGTGCTGATGAGCGCGGAAGAAGCCGGCAAGCGCGGCCTCACCCCGCTGGCCCGCATCGTCGCCCATGCCGGCCATGCGCAGGCACCGGAATGGTTCACCACCGCACCGGTGAAAGCGATTTCAAACGTGCTGGCCAAGGCCGGCTGGCAGGTCGGCGACGTCGACCTGTTCGAGGTCAATGAAGCGTTTGCCTGTGTGGCCATGGCACCGATGAAAGACCTCGGGATCCCCCACGAAAAGCTGAACGTCAACGGTGGTGCGGTCGCCCTGGGCCACCCGATTGGTGCCAGCGGCGCCCGTCTGGTCGTGACCCTGGTGCATGCCCTGCGTGCACGCGGCGTCAAGCGCGGCGTCGCTTCCCTGTGCATTGGCGGTGGCGAAGCCACGGCGATTGCTGTAGAAGTGCTATAAGACGTTAAAAACGTATTACTTAAAAAAAACCGGACAAGCCGCTTGACACGCGTCACCGGCTTGTCATCATGTTATAGACGCGCAATTGCGCGTTGCCTAACTAAACGACGAGGATATAAACCATGACTTTCAACAAGGCGCTGCTCGCCCTGGCTATGGGCCTGGCCCTGGCTGCTTGCTCGAACCAGAAGCAGGCTGACGAAGCTGCCACGGACGCCGCCGCTGCTTCGACCGAAGCCGCTGCTGCTGCTGACACCGCTGCTGCTACCGGCGACGCCGCTGCTGCCGACGCTGCCCAGGCTGCTGCCGACACCGCTGCCCAGGCTGCTGACGCTGCCGCCGCTTCGGCTGACGCCACCGCCGCCGCTGCTGCTCCGGCCGCTGCCGACGCTGCTGCTGACGCCGCTGGCCAGGCTGCTGACGCCGCCACCCAGGCTGCTGACGCTGCTACCCAGGCTGCCGACGCTGCCAAGGAAGAAGTGAAGAAGTAATCACTTTGGGCAGGTAACTGCCCAGGTGTTGCTCTCACAGGAAAGGCCGCCGGGGTTTCCCGGCGGCTTTTTCCGTAGTGGGGCCGGCTACGACGTCACGCGCTTCGGGGCCCCCATACCAATTCACGTGGTTCGCAGTAAGCTCCACACCCGATCAGTGAACGATCGGACTGGCCCGGCCGGATCGCAATGAGCGCCGGCGTTGCCTGATCTTGTTGATGGTGAATTTTTACCTGGCACTTCTCGGACAACCCAACGGAGAGACTCATGAACACCAAGCTCTATGTAGCCCTGGCCGCCGCCGTCCTGGCCCTCTCGGCCTGCCAAAAGACCGAAACCACGCAGACCGAAGCCGCCGAAGCCGCCAACGCCGCTTCGCAGGCTGCCGATGCTGCTTCCACCGCCGCGACCGAAAGCGCCGAAGCCGCTGCCGCCGCCACTGACGCCGCCGCCGCCCAGGCCGGTGCCGCTGTCGACCAGGCTGCCGACAAGACTGCCGCCGCTGCATCCGATGCCGCCGCCGGCGCCGCCGCTGCCACCGCCGATGCCGCCCAGGCCACGGCCGACGCTGCGGAGAAGGTTGCCGACAAGGCCGACAAGGCCGCGGAAGAAGTGAAGAAGTAAGCGCAATCTGTTTGCTGCAACGATTTCGAGAGGCCCGCGCAAGCGGGCCTTTCTTTTGCTCTCGCGGCAAGGGCAAATGGATCCCGGCTTTCACCGGGATGACGGTCTGGCGCCTTTGTGGTCTGATGCCGGATCTTCCGCACCCCTTGCATCGATGCCCGCACTGACTTCCAACATCGATCCGCGCTCCCAGGATTTCCAGGACAACGTCGCCTACCACCGCGCCCTGGTCGATGAGCTCGACGCCCGACTTGCCCGCGCCGCAGAGGGCGGTGGCGACAAGGCACGGGCCCGCCACACCGAGCGCGGCAAGCTGCTGGCGCGCGATCGCATCACGGCCCTGCTCGACCCGGGCTCGCCGTTCCTGGAGATCGCACCACTCGCTGCCGAAGGCATGTACGACGACGCCGCGCCGGCGGCCGGCATGGTCTGCGGCATCGGCCGGGTGATGGGACAGGAAGTGGTGATCGTCGCCAACGACGCCACCGTCAAGGGCGGCACCTACTTCCCGATGACGGTGAAGAAGCATCTGCGCGCGCAGGAAATCGCGCGCGAGAACCACCTGCCCTGCGTCTACCTGGTCGACTCCGGCGGCGCGTTCCTGCCGCTGCAGGACGAGGTGTTCCCGGACAAGGAACACTTCGGCCGCATCTTCTACAACCAGGCACGGCTGAGCGCGGAGAACATCCCGCAGGTCGCCGTGGTCATGGGCTCGTGCACCGCCGGCGGCGCCTACGTCCCGGCGATGTGCGACGAGTCGATCATCGTGCGCGAACAGGGCACGATCTTCCTCGGCGGTCCGCCGCTGGTGAAGGCCGCCACCGGCGAGATCGTCGACGCCGAAACGCTTGGCGGCGCCGACGTGCATACCAGCGTGTCCGGCGTGGCCGATCATTTCGCCGAGGACGACCGCCACGCGCTGCAGATCGCCCGCGACATCATCGCCACGTTCAACCGTCGCAAGACGCTGCCGGTTGCGGTGCAGGCCGCGCGCGAGCCGTTGTATCCGTCCAGCGAGCTGTACGGCATCGTGCCCAAGGACACGCGCCGTCCGTTCGACATCCGCGAGGTCATTGCCCGCGTCGTCGATGGCAGCGAGTTCCAGGAGTTCAAGGCGCGCTACGGCAAGACGCTGGTCACCGGCTTCGCCCACCTGCACGGTTACCCGGTCGGCATCGTCGCCAACAACGGCATCCTGTTCGCCGAGAGCGCGCTCAAGGGCGCGCACTTCATCGAGCTGTGCAACCAGCGCGGGATACCGCTGGTGTTCCTGCAGAACATCACCGGCTTCATGGTCGGTCGCAAGTACGAGAACGCCGGCATCGCCAAGGACGGAGCGAAGATGGTGACGGCGGTTGCGTGCTCGCACGTGCCCAAGTTCACCGTCGTCATCGGCGGCAGCTTCGGCGCCGGCAACTACGCCATGTGCGGCCGCTCCTACGGCGCACGCTTCCTGTGGATGTGGCCCAACGCGCGCATCTCGGTCATGGGCGGCGAGCAGGCGGCCAGCGTGCTCGCAACCGTCAAGCGCGACGGCATCGAAGCCGCCGGCAAGGTCTGGACGGCCGAAGAGGAAGAAGCGTTCAAGTCGCCGATTCGCGACCAGTACGAAAGCCAGGGCAATCCCTACTACGCCTCTGCCCGCCTCTGGGACGACGGGATCATCGATCCGGCAGATACTCGCCGCGTGCTGGGCCTGGGCCTGTCGGCCAGCCTCAATGCACCGATCGAGGAACGCACGCGCTTCGGCGTGTTCCGCATGTAGTGCACGGCACAGTTGCCGTTTTTGCGTCTGAGTGCATGCTTGGCGCAGTCAGACAGGTGATCGTCAGATAAACGGCTGTGCCGACGTGATGATTGGGTGAGGCGCGTCACACCGATGATGGAGAGCGGCCAGTAGCCTCGACTGGTTGCACTCCATCACTGCTCAGTGTGTCTTGCCCAACATCAGGAAGTCCCCATGGCGATCTTCAATTCCCCCCCGTCGTCCACCCCGAAGCAAAACCCGCCGCCGACCCAGCCGGGGCAACCCGAATCCGCACTGGGCAAGGAGCCGGACGTGCGCAATGAAATTTCATTCGGTTCCACCACGCCCAAGCCCGCCGTCGCGGCAGCACCGCGCCCGGTCGAGCGCGAGGGCAAGGAGTCTCTGATCGCCGCTGACCTGTCCATCGAAGGCAAGATCCAGGGCGCGGGCCATATCCGCATCGCCGGTCGCTTCAAGGGCGACGTGCAGGTCGAAGGAGACCTGACGGTCGAAGTCGGCGCCAAGGTCACCGGCGGCGTGCGTGCGCGCAAGGTTGTCATCGCCGGCGAGCTCGAAGGCAACATCGAATCGGCTGCACGCGTCGAGCTGCTTGAAGGCGGCGTGGTCGTCGGCGACGTCAAGGCCGGCACGGTCACGGTCGCGGCCGGTGCGCGCATGCGCGGCCAGGTCGAGTTCGGCTGGGACGAGAAGGAAGCGGCCAAGGCCAATGGCAAGGCCGACAAGGCTGACAAGGCCGACTTCAGCAAGGCGGAGGCGAGCACCGCCGCATGAGTGCCGTTCGCCCCGGTACACCCGGTGCGACGCGCATCTGTCCGCACTGCAAGACGAAGATCCTCGACAGCGCCACCGTCTGTCCGTCTTGCCGGCACCATTTGCGCTTCGACCCCGATGCCGTGGAGTCCGCCAAGCAGCGGTCGGTGCCGCTGCGCGTGGAAGGAACGATCAAGCCACCGCCGGGCGACAACGCCCTGGAGTATTCGGTGGTATTGACCATCCGCAATGACGAGGGCGTCGAGATCGATCGCCAGGTCATGGGGGTTGGGGCGCTCTTCGCCGGCGAAGAGCGCTCCTTTACGCTGGAAGTCGAGGCGGTCGAAGTAAAGGGCTATCGGGCCGGACGCGGCCGCGGGCGCCACTGAGAGCGTCGTCCCGGCCAATCACGTCGTCCCGGCGAACGCCGGGACCCAGGCCCGTAACCTACCAGCAAACTCACGTCATCCCGGCGAACGCCGGGATCCATCTTGCTGTTGACCTTCGACCAGAAGCCAACGTCCATGGATCCCCGCCTACGCGGGGATGACGCCGTGACTGTGCGGGGATGACGATCAGTGATGCTTTCGCGGCGGCGTCGGCCCGCAGTTATCGCAGCCACCGCAACTGGCGTCGCCCAGGCTCGCCGGCGGCGCGATGCGGCGCCCCAGCGCGCGCAACCAGGCAGGCTGCCCCTCACGCACCATCGGTATCGCCAGCGCGATGCGCAACCGGCGCACCGCGTTGGGAAACTGCCGCCGCGCCACGAAGCCCGCACTGATCACCACCGCCACGGCGATGACCAGGTACTGCGCGAGCAGGCCGGCGTCCATGCTCACCCTGCCCCCAGCGCCACGGCGATCTGGTAGGTCAGCATCGAGGCCAGGTAGGCCAGCGCGAACAGGTAGCCGGCGCTGATGCCGACCTGCTTCCACGAGTTGGTCTCGCGCTTGATCGTGGCCAGCGTGGAGATGCACTGCGGCGCATAGATGAACCACACCAGCAGCGACAGCGCAGTCGCCAGCGACCAGCCGCTACTGATCAGCGGCGTCAGCGCCTGCGTGGCCGCATCGTCATTGGCAGCCGACAGCGCATACACCGTGGCCAGCGACGACACCACGACTTCGCGCGCGGCCATGCCCGGGATCAGCGCGATGCAGATCTGCCAGTTGAAGCCCAGCGGTGCGAACACCGTCGTCATCGCGTGGCCGATGCGGCCGGCGAAGCTGTAGTCGATGGCCGGGCCGGTGGCACCCGCCGGTGCACCCGGGAACGACAGCAGGAACCACAGCAGGATCGTCAGCGCCAGGATGATGCCGCCGACGCGACGCAGGAAGATCCAGGCGCGCTCCCACAAGCCGATCAGCAGATCGCGCGGGTGCGGGATGCGATACGACGGCAGCTCCAGCAGCAGCGCGTGCTCGCTCTTGTCGCGGCGCCATTTCTTCATCACCCACGACACCGCCAGCGCACTGATGATGCCGGCCGCGTACAGGCCGAACAGCACCAGGCCCTGCTGGTTGAGCACACCCAGCACCTGCTTCTGCGGAATGAAGGCGCCGATCAGCAGTGCGTACACCGGCAGCCGCGCCGAGCAGGTCATCAGCGGCGACACCAGGATCGTCGCAAGACGGTCGCGCGGGTCCTGGATCGAGCGCGTGGCCATGATGCCGGGCACCGCGCAGGCGAAGCTCGAAAGCAGCGGAATGAAAGAACGACCGGACAGACCCGCCGACGCCATCATCCGGTCGAGCAGGAACGCCGCACGCGGCAGGTAGCCCGATTCCTCCAGCGCGAGGATGAAGGCGAACAGGATCAGGATCTGCGGCAGGAACACGATCACGCTGCCCAGGCCGGCGATGATGCCGTCGACCAGCAGGCTGCGCAGTGGACCGTCAGGCAGCATCGCGCCGACGAAGTCGCCGGTCGCGGCGGTGCCGACCTCGATCAGGTCCATCAGTGGCGTCGCCCAGGCGTAGACCGCCTGGAAGATCAGGAACATCACCACCGCCAGCGACAACAGGCCGAGCACAGGGTGCAGCAGCCAGCGATCGAGTGCGTCGTCGATCTCGGCGGTGCGGCGCGGCATGGTCACGGCCAGCTCGAGCAGGCGCCGGGTTTCGGCGTGCAGCGCGTCGGCATCGTCGGCGAGGTTGGCCGGCAGGTGCACGCGCGGCTCGTGCAGCTTTTCGGAAACGCTGTCGAGCATCGCCACCAGCTCGCGCGCGCCGCCGCTGCGCACGGCCACCGTCGGCACCACCGGCACGCCGAGCTCGCGCTCGAGCACGGCCAGGTCGATGTCGATGCCGCGGCGCTTGGCCGCGTCCATCATGTTGACCGCGACCACCATCGGCCGGCCCAGCTCGCGCACTTCCAGGGCAAAGCGCAGGTGCAGGCGCAGGTTGGTCGCATCGACCACGCACACCAGCACGTCCGGCGCGGGCTCGCCCGGATAGAAACCGCGGCACAGGTCGCGCGTCACCGCCTCGTCGAGGCTGGCGGCGTGCAGGCTGTAGGCACCGGGCAGGTCGAGCACTGCGTAGTGGCGGCCGGACGGCGCATGGAAGCGGCCTTCCTTGCGCTCGACGGTGACGCCGGCGTAGTTGGCGACCTTCTGCCGGCTGCCGGTGAGCTGGTTGAACAGCGCGGTCTTGCCGCAGTTCGGGTTGCCGACCAGGGCGACGCGGATGGCTTCGGCAGTGCTCATGCCTGGCCCTCTTCGGGGTCGAAGCCGTTGATGCGCTTGCCGTCTCCGGCGGACTGCACGCGAACGCGCGCGGCCTCGCTGCGACGCAAGGCAAAGCGGGTAAAGCCGATCTGCACCAGCAGCGGTTCCGCGGACACCGGACCGGCCGCCATCACTTCCACGCGCTCGCCATGGACGAAGCCGAGCTCGCGCAGGCGACGCGCGATCGAATCGTTCGGCGCGTGGTCCTCGACGCTTTCAACGGTGGCGGCGGTACGGCGGGGCAATTCGGACAGCTTCAAGGTTCACCTGCAAGCCGGCCCGGGGGCGAATTCGGGCCAAGGCGCCAAATGGGAATTGTTCTCAATTCTACACCACAGCCCGCGGACGCACGGGTCCAGCGGGCCAGCGGCTATGATTCGCCACAGTCCAACAAGCCCAGGCCGATGACCCATCCCCTGCTGAACGTGCGCGAAGGGGCCGTGGCCCGCCTGCGCCTGAACCGACCGGACCTGCACAACGCCTTCGACGCGATGGTGATCGCCGCGCTGACCGGCGCACTGGAAGCGGTGGCCGCCGACGACAGCGTACGGGTGGTGGTGCTGGAGGGTGAAGGCGCCTCTTTCTCGGCCGGCGCCGACCTCAACTGGATGCGCGGCATGGCCGCCGCCAGCGAGGCGGCGAACCGGGAGGATTCGCTTGCCCTCGCCCGCCTGATGCGCACCCTGGACGAGTTGCCCAAGCCGACGATCGCCCGCGTGCACGGAGCTGCCTTCGGCGGCGGCGTCGGCCTGGTCGCCTGCTGCGATATCGCCATCGCCGCGCCCGAGGCGAAGTTCGGCCTGACCGAGAGCAAGCTCGGGCTGCTGCCGGCAGTGATCTCGCCCTACGTGATCGAGGCCATCGGACCGCGCCAGGCACGGCGCTGGTTCGCCACGGCCGAGATCTTCGCTGCGGACACCGCGCTGCAGATCGGTCTGGTCCATCAGGTCGTTCCGGCCGACGAGCTGGACCAGGCGGTGCAGCGCCAGATCGACCTGCTGCTGAAGGCCGGCCCGGTGGCCTCGGCAACCGCCAAGGCCCTGGTCCGCCGGGTCACCGGCGAACGCGACCGCGATCGCCTCGACGCCGACAATGCCGCGCTCATCGCCGGTCTGCGAGTATCGGCCGAAGGCCAGGAAGGCCTGGGCGCCTTCCTGGAAAAGCGCAAACCGCACTGGTCCTGAGCCCTCCCCTTCAAGGGGAGGGTTGGGAGGGGATGGGTTGGATCCCGTCAAGCAACAGGCTCAAGGAGGAGCCCCCATGAAAGGACAGACAAACAAGCAGATCGCACGCGAGCAACGTCCGCGCAGGTTGCGCAACGATTCCACCGATGCCGAACGCCATCTATGGCGGCATTTGCGGAATCGTCAGCTGCAGGGCTGCAAGTTCAGAAGGCAGCATCCGTTCGGCGGCTTCATACTCGATTTCGCCTGCCTGGAACGGAAGTTGGTCATCGAACTCGACGGCGGCCAGCACGCCGATGAGACGGCTTACGATCTGACGCGGACACAGCGGCTGGAACAAGCGGGATTCGTGGTACTGAGGTTCTGGAACAACGAAGTAATCGAGAATGTCGAGGGTGTGGTCGAGGTGATTCTGGATGCGCTGCGGCGACTGGAACCCATCCCCTCCCAACCCTCCCCTTGAAGGGGAGGGCTTATAAACAGGAGCGTTTGAAGCAAGCCATGTTCGACAAGATCCTGATTGCCAACCGAGGCGAGATCGCCTGCCGCGTGATCCGCACCTGCCGCCGTCTCGGCATCGCCACCGTCGCGGTGTACTCGCAGGCCGACGCCGATGCACAGCATGTGCGCCTGGCCGATGAGGCGTGGCCGATCGGTGGGCCGCGTCCGGCCGAAAGCTATTTGCGTGGCGATGCGATCCTCGAAGTCGCGCTGAAGTCCGGCGCACAGGCAATCCATCCCGGCTACGGTTTCCTCAGCGAGAACGCCGACTTCGCCGACGCGGTCGAAGCAGCCGGCGTCGTCTTCATCGGGCCCAAGGCGGCCTCGATGCGCAAGATGGGCAGCAAGGCCGGTGCCAAGGAACTGATGCATGCCGCCGGCGTGCCGGTCGTCCCCGGCTACACCGGCGAGGACCAGTCGCCCGACGTGCTCCAGCGCGAGGCCGATGCGATCGGTTACCCGCTGATGATCAAGGCCGCGCATGGCGGCGGCGGCAAGGGCATGCGCATTGTCCGCGACAGCGGCGAGTTCGCCGCCAACCTGGAAAGCTGCCAGCGCGAGGCGCGCAATGCCTTCGGTCGCGATCGCGTGTTGCTGGAGCGTTATGTCGAGCGCCCGCGCCACATCGAAATCCAGGTATTCGGCGACAGTCACGGCAACACCCTCCATCTGAACGAGCGCGAATGCTCGGCGCAGCGCCGCTACCAGAAGTTGCTCGAGGAATCGCCCTCGCCGTTCCTCTCGGCGCAGTTGCGCGATGCGATGGGCTCGGCCGCGGTGCTGGCCGCACGCGCGATCGACTACGTCAACGCCGGCACGGTCGAATTCATCGTCGGTCAGGACGGTGGTTTCTACTTCATGGAGATCAACACCCGCCTGCAGGTCGAGCACCCGGTCACCGAGTTCGTCACGGGCCTGGACCTGGTCGAATGGCAATTGCGGGTCGCCGCCGGCGAAGCGCTGCCGCTGGCGCAGGACCAGATCGCCCAGCAGGGCCACGCCATCGAGGTGCGCCTGTACGCCGAAGACCCGGATGCCGGGTTCCTGCCCGGTTCCGGGCGACTGGAGCGGCTGCGTTTGCCGGCGACCGACCAGCACGTGCGCATCGACTCGGGCGTGATCGAGGGCGACACGGTCACCATCTTCTACGACCCGATGATCGCCAAGCTCATCGTCCATGATGCCGACCGCCCGCGCGCCCTCGCCCGCCTGCGCGCGGCGCTGGCGCAGTGCGACATCGCCGGGCCCAAGTCCAACATCGAGTTCCTCGAGCGCCTGGTCCGCCATCCGGCGGTCGTCGAAGGCCGCATCGATACCGGTTATCTCGATCGTCACCTGGACGAATTCATCCAGGCCGGCGACGCCGCCAGCGATGACACCGAGCAGAACCTGGTGCTGGCAGCCGCCACGGCGCAACTGCTGGTCCAGGAGCGCCAGTCCCTCGAACGCGCCGGCACATCCACCGACCCCTCCTCGCCGTGGGCGATCACCGATGGCTGGCGCCTGGGCCACGGCAGCCGCCGCAGCCTGGCCTTCCTGCACGGCGAACGGCGTCTGGAGCTGCACGCGCAGGGCAGCAACGGCAGCTACCGCATCGAGCACGCGGACCGGATCCACAGCATCGAAGGCGCCCGCAACGAGGCCGGCGACGGTCTCAGCCTGCGCATTGACGGCCGCGGCCGCCGCTTTACGTTGGCTATGGATGTGGGCCCCGGGAACAGCGCGGGAGAGGGGCGGATCGTCGTGCATGACGGCGGGCGTCGACTCCGTCTTCAGGCGGTGCCGATGTATCGTCCGGAACGAAGCAGCGCGGTCGGTACCGGCAACCGGTTGCTCGCGCCGATGCCCGGCCGGGTCGTGTTGGTCAAGGCCGCGCCAGGCGATGAGGTCGAAGCAGGACAGGAGCTGATGGTGATCGAGGCGATGAAGATGGAGTTGAGCCTGAAGGCGCCGCGTGCGGGTACGGTCGCCGAAGTGCGCGCGGCCGCCGGCGACTTCGTCGAGGCCGACACCGTGCTGGTGGCGCTGGCGTCATGAAGCGCTCGGTCCGCATCGTCGAAGTGGGCCCGCGCGACGGCCTGCAGAACGAGAAAACCAACGTCGCCACCGCCGACAAGATCGAACTGATCGATCGTCTTTCGGCCACTGGCCTGCGCAGCATCGAGGCGACCAGTTTCGTCAGCCCCAAGTGGGTGCCGCAGCTGGCCGATGCCGCCGAAGTGCTGGCCGGCATCCATCGCCGCCCCGGCGTGCGCTATCCGGTGCTGGTGCCCAACGAACAGGGTTACGCCCGCGCCCGCAGCGCAGGCGTCGACGAGATCGCGGTGTTCACCGCCGCGTCCGAGGAGTTCAACCGCCGCAACATCAACGCCAGCATCGACGAATCGCTGCAGCGCTTCATCCCGGTGATGGAGCGCGCACGCGCCGACGGCGTGGCGGTGCGCGGCTATGTCTCCACCGTACTCGGTTGCCCGTACCAGGGCGAAGTGCCGCTGGCCGACGTGGTCCGCGTTGCGCGTGCGTTGCATGACATGGGCTGCTACGAAGTCTCGCTCGGCGACACGATTGGCATTGGCACGCCCGGCAAGGCGCGCGCGATGTTGCTGGCGGTGGCGCAGGAAGTACCCATCAGCGCGCTCGCCGTGCATTTCCACGACACCTACGGCCAGGCGCTGGCCAACATCCTCGCCTGCCTGGAAGAGGGCGTCGCGGTGGTCGATTCCGCCGTCTCCGGCACCGGTGGCTGCCCGTACGCCAAGGGCGCCAGCGGCAACGTCGCCAGCGAGGACGTCGTCTACATGCTGCACGGGCTCGGTATCGAGACCGGCATCGACCTGCCGGCGCTGGCGGAAACCGGCCGCTGGCTCGCCGCCCTGCTGGGGCGCGAAACCGGCAGCCGGGTCGGCAAGGCACTCGCGGCCTCATGACGGCAAAGGCGCCAGCGGAAGGGCCTTCGACATCACCGGAAACGGTGGATGCGGGAGCCACGCTGGCAGCAATCGACCATGCGCTCGCCCGCGAGGGTGAACTTTCCGAAGACACTCGGTCGCTCCTGCAACAGGCGCGCCAGGCGTTGCTGGAGTCCTGTGCCGAAGCCGATGCCGAACGCCAGCGCTATCGCGACCTGTTCGACGCCCTGCCCGACCCGATCAGCATCATTGCCTACGACGGCACCGTGCTCGACCTCAATCGCTCCGGGGTGGAGTCATATCGGCGCCCGCGCGAGGAGCTGATCGGCCAACCGATCGAGACCATCAACCCCGACCTGCCGCAGGACCACATGGTTCCGGTGCTGGAGACGCTCAACCGCGGCGGCAGCTACATGGTCGAGGTCACCAACATGCGCAGCGACGGCACGCGTTTTCCGGTCGAGGTCCACACCGGGCCACTGCTGTACGACGGTCGCAAGGCGATGGTCGCGGTCGCGCGCGATCTCAGCAGCCGGCTCACCGGGCAATTGCGGTATCGCGAACTGATGGAAGCGATGGACCGCGGCATCCTGATCCAGGATGCCGAGTTGCAGATCGTCTACACCAACGTTGCGGCGATGAAGATCCTGGGCGTCAGCGAGGACGAATCGGTCAACGACGCGCTGCGCGAGGACAACTGGATGGTCGTCGACGATCGCGGCCGGCAACTGTCTCCCGACATGTACCCTTCGCATCGTGCCCTGAAGACCGGACGCATCTGCGAGAGCACGGTTCTGGGGCTGTACCACCGCGCCAGGCAGCAGCTGATGTGGCTGTCGGTGACGGCGGTGCCGCAGTTCCCGCCCGGCGGCGACAAGCCACATCAGGTTCTGTCGCTGTTCTCCGACATCACCACCCTCAAGCGCGACAGCACGCTGTTCGATCGCGCCCAGGCCATGGCGCACATCGGCGGCTGGGAGTGGGAGGTCGGACCGGACCGGCTGTACCTGACCGACGAGGCGCAACGCATCCTCGGCCATCGCCCGGCTCCCACGACCATCGAAGGCATGCTGGCCTGCCTGCGCACGCAGGATCGCGAACGCCTGCGCGCGGCGCTGGGCCAGGCGATCTCGTTCGGGCGCAAGCTCGAACTCGAAGTCCAGGGTCATCGCGCCGACGGCCGCGGCTTCTGGTTGCGCGTGATCGGCGAGGCCGATGCGGCCGATCCGCTCAACTCGCGCCTGACCGGCACGCTGCAGGACATCACCGAGCGCAAGCACGACGAGGAGACGCTGCGCGTGCAGGCGCGCAGCGATCCGCTGACCGGCCTGCTCAACCGCGATGCGGTGCTGGCCGAGCTGGAAAGCCGCCTCGACGATCCGCTGCGCGACACGCTGGCCGTGCTCTATGTCGACCTCGATCGCTTCAAGGTCGTCAACGACGTGCTCGGCCATGCTGCCGGCGACCGGTTGCTGGCCTCGGCCGGCCGCCGCATCCAGCGCGCGATCGGCAGCGAAGGCCTGATCGCGCGATTCGGCGGCGACGAATTCCTGATCATCTGCGACACCGGCAGCGATCCCTCGCGGCCGGAGCGTCTGGCCGATGCCATCCTGGAGATCTTCGGCGACAGCTTCCGCCTCGACGGCGAGGAGTTCAGCATCACCGCCAGCATCGGCATCGCCCAGGCGCCGCTCGATGGCGTGCGCTCGCAGCAGCTGATCCAGAGCGCCGACGTGGCGATGTACGACAGCAAGCGTCGTGGCCGCAACGGCTGGCAGGCGTTCACGCCGGAGCTGGCCGAGCAGCAGCTGCACCGGCTGCAGCTGGAGACGCACCTGCGCCGCGCGGTCAACAACGAAGAGTTCCACCTGGTCTACCAGCCGCAGGTCGACCTCACCACCGGCGCGATGGTCGCGGCGGAAGCGCTGATCCGCTGGCGCAACCACTCACTGGGCGAGATCCGCCCGG
Source organism: Lysobacter sp. Soil_C_59 (assembly GCF_057656415.1). Taxonomy (NCBI): domain Bacteria; kingdom Pseudomonadati; phylum Pseudomonadota; class Gammaproteobacteria; order Lysobacterales; family Lysobacteraceae; genus Lysobacter; species Lysobacter sp. Soil_C_59. Next base: position 408,467 of record NZ_JBDGKK010000003.1, read on the forward strand.
ACAAGTTCATCGACCACGCCGAAACCACCGGCGACATCGTCGGCATCGGCGACTGGGTGCTGCAGGAAGCTTGCCGGCAGTTGCGCGAATGGCAGGAAGGCGGGCTGGCCGTGCCGCGCGTGGCGGTGAACGTGTCGTACCGGCAGTTCCTCGGCGAAGACCTCGCCAGCAGCGTCAGCTCGGCCCTGGCCGAGTACGGCCTGCCCGGCAACGCGCTGGAGCTGGAGTTCACCGAGCGCGTGCTGATCGAGGATGCGCCCGACACACTGCGCACCTTCGCCGCGCTGCGCGAGATGGGCGTGATGCTGACGATCGACGATTTCGGCGAGGGTTACAGCGCGCTCAACTACCTGCGCCGGCTGCCCATCCATGGCCTCAAGCTGAGCCAGCTGTTCGTCCAGGGCGTACCGGGCAACCAGTCCGACGTGGCGGTCTGCCAGGCCGTCGCCGGCATCGCCCGCAGCCTCGGCCTGACCCTGGTCGCCGAAGGCGTTGAGACCGAGGAACACCGGGAGTTCCTGCTGCAATTGGGGGTCAGCATCGGCCAGGGCTTCCTGTTCGCGCCGGGGCTGATGCCCGACGAGCTCAGGCTGGTCTACCGGACGGCGGCGATGGGCGGGCCGGTCCGGTAAAATCCCCGCTTTCCGCGTCCCTGGACCAGCCCAATGCAACTCGATACTGTCCGCGCCATCGTCACCGGCGGCGTCTCCGGCCTTGGCCTCGCCGTCGCCCAGCACCTGGTCGCCAATGGCGCCAAGGTCGCCCTGTTCGATGTCAACGACGACAAGGGCGCCGCCGCCGTGTCCGCGCTCGGCGCCGACAAGGCGCGCTACTTCAAGACCGATGTCACCAGCGAGACCGACGTCGCCGCCAATGTCGCCGCAGCCAGCGAGTTCCTTGGCGGCCTCAACGCCACCATCAACTGCGCCGGCATCCTCGGCGCCGGTCGCGTGCTGGGCAAGGAAGGCGCGATGCCGCTGGCGCAGTTCCAGGGAACGGTGATGGTCAACCTGGTCGGCAGCTTCAACGTCGCCAAGGCCGCCGCCGCGCTGATGCAGCACAACGAGGCCGGCATCGACGGCGAGCGTGGCGTTATCGTCAACACCGCATCGGTCGCTGCCTACGAAGGCCAGATCGGCCAAGCTGCGTACTCCGCATCGAAGGGTGGCGTGGTCGGCATGACCCTGCCGATGGCGCGCGAACTGTCGCGCTTCGGCATCCGCGTCATGACGGTGGCACCGGGCATCTTCTGGACGCCGATGGTCGACGGCATGCCCGACTCGGTGCAGCAGTCGCTGGCCGCATCGATTCCGTTCCCGTCGCGCCTGGGCAAGCCGGAGGAGTTCGCCGACCTGGTCGCCTACATCCTTGGCAACACCTACCTCAACGGCGAGACCATCCGTCTCGACGGTGCCACGCGCCTGGCGCCGAAGTAATCCTGCACAGATCAAAGGTCACGCATGAAAGCCTACGACGTAAAGAAGGGTAACGTTGTCGAGTACAACAACGCCGTCTACCAGATCCGCGACATCGAGCGCAGCTCGCCGCAGGGCCGCGGCGGCAACGTCAAGTTCCGCTTCAGCATGTACAGCGTCCCGGGCGGCACCAAGCTCGACGTCAGCATGGGCGGCGACGATGAAGTGAAGGAAGTCGAGCTCAGCCGCCGCCAGGCGACGTTCTCGTACAAGGACGGCGAAGCGTTCGTGTTCCTCGACGACGAGGACTACACCCCGTACACGCTCGACGCCGATGTCGTCGGCGACCTCGCCGGCTACATCGTCGCCGACCTGAGCGGCTGCTACGTGCAGATCATCGACGACGCGCCGGTGGCGCTGCAGCTGCCGCAGAGCGTGGCGATCGAAGTGATCGAGACGCCGCCGGAACTCAAGGGCGGCACCGCGACCAAGCGTCCGAAGCCGGCCAAGCTGTCGACCGGCATCGAGATCATGGTTCCGGAATACATCGGCAACGGCGAGCGCGTGCTGGTCAATACCACCACGGGCGAGTTTGCCGGTCGCGCGGACTGACGTAGTCGCCGACAGCAACAGTTCCTGACCGCCCTTCACCGTCATCCCGGCGAACGCCGGGATCCATTTGCTCCTGCTCCTGCTGGCGCTCGATGCCTCGAGCAACAGCAAAAATGGATCCCGGCGTTCGCCGGGATGACGTGATGGTGCTGATGACGTGAGGGCCTGGATCCCGGCGTTCGCCGGGATGACGGTGACGGGAACGGTGACGGGAACGGTGACGTTGGTCAGGGCAGACGAACGCCACCTTCGGCCGCGTGCAGCGCACGCAACCGTTGTCCCAGCAGATCGCTATTGACGGCAATGCCATCCAGCAATGCCCGCTGCGACGGCGACATCAACTCGCGCGCGCCCTCTTCCACGTCCGCACGCAACTGCTTCAGCTGCCTGCGGCGCTGCCCGCTCTCGATTGCCAGCGTCGCACGTTCCTGCGCTTGCGGCAGGCCGTAACCAGTACCTTCCAGCAACTGCGCCGGCCGCCCCAGGTAGGCGCCTTCCTTCAGCAGCCGCTGCAGCACGGCGACCTCCGCCGGCTTCGCATTGCCCCCGAGGTACTTCCGCTTCAACGCCTCCTGCACCTGCAGGCGCTGGCGGCGCTGCGCTGCCTGTTCCAGCAGCAGCAATGCCGCGCCACTGCGAACATCGGTGCGTTCGATCCACGGCCGCCGCTGCGACGGATCGAGCGCCATCCAGTCCTCGACCTTTGACTGCGGCAGATCCAGCTGCCCCCGCGCCACCGCGTACAACTGCTGGAAATGCGGGCGCAGCGATTCGAAGTGGTAGCCCAGGCGCAGCGCTTCGGCCGGATCGTCGAACACCGTGGGGTCGGCGACGCCGGCCCGCTCCAGCCGGTGCAGCACTCCGGTCGGTGTGATGCTGTCGATGCCGGCCGACGCCAGCCGCGGTACGCCGTCGTGCAGCAACTTGAAGGTCTCCACCGCACAGTTGTTGCTGACGAAGTAATAGCGGCCGTCGTAGCTCCAGTGCAGTTGCGCGGCACGCTCCAGCAGCCCCGCGATCTCGTCGCGCTGAAGGCGCAGCGGCGTCGAGCGCAGGCCGCGCAGTTCGACCTTGGTGTATTCGTCGACCACCTGGGTCAGCGGCAGTACGAACAGTCGCGACGGATAACGTCCTGTCAGCCCGCGCCAGCTCGACAGCTGGACGTCGTCGACGAACGCACGGAACGACAGCACCAGGTGGTATTGCAGATCGAGGCGGCAGTCCGGCCCCGGCGCCCGCCCGGGCGCGCACACCACCAGGCGCAGCATGCTGTGGCCCCAACGGCTCATCACCTGGTCGTTGCTGTCGGCCAGCAGGTAGTCGACCTCATACACGCGACGCGGATCGAGCGCGGCCAGAGCTTCGTCGCCACCATCGCCCGCATCGACATAGACGAAGTCGGACGCGCACTGATCGGTATTACCCGTCGAACCCAACCGCTGCGCAAAGTAGCGATGCAGCGCCGGGCGCCGGCACGCATAGCCCGGATCGAGCAGGAAGTATTCGAGATTGACCGCGACAAACTCCGCTGGCGCTGTCAGCTCGTATGGGTCCGGGCTGCGATCGACGAAGCGGTTTTCGCGCCGGCCCGCGAGTTTCGTACCCAGCCTGGTCGCGCGGACCTGCCATCCGGCCAGGTCGAGCAGGCGCGGATCGCGCGACATCGGGTCGCCAGGCGCGACGCGGTCGTATATGTGCGCCAGCTCGTGCAGCAGCGTCGCTTCTGCCCGTTTCCAAGCGTCCGGATCGTCACCGTCGGCGATGGCCGGCAGCAGCGCACGGTCCAGAAGGATTTGATTGCGGCTGGCATGCCCGACTACGCCGGCGTCCAGCGCTTCGCTCCAGCGGACCTCGATCGGCCGATCCAGTGCGGCCTGCATCGTCGGCGGCAGTCGCGATTGCACCTGCGCCAGCAACTGCGCCGTGGCGGCGATCTCGCCCGGCCCCAGGCCGCTTTCGTCCGCCTGCAGTTGCAGTGCGGCCTGGGCCTGTCCAACCCACAGGGCCAGTACCAGCAAAGGCCAGGCCGCCAACCGGACCCGCCGGCCGCGGCCGCGGCCGGTGTTCACAGCGCCAGGATGGCCTTTGCCAGCTCGATGTCGCTGGCCTGGCGTGCCTGCGGCACGTTCTCGCGCAGGTGGCGCAGTGCGGCCTCGAGCTGGGCGCCACGGATCGCGCCGTCGCTGGCGACGAAGCTGGCGGCGTCATCGCGTGCGGCCAGCACCACCTTGTCGTTGCCCGACGAGGAGTCCGAACTGGCGCTGGAGGCGGAGCTGCCGCCCGCGGACGTGCCGGCGAAGCTGGAGGCAAGCGCGGCGGCGGGTACTGCGGCCAGGAACGCGATGGAGAGCAGGACGGCGGGGGATTTCATCGGGGCTCCGAAGGAAATGTGGGACCGGCAAAGATTACCGGGTGCCGCCGGGTTTGAAGCACGGCTGGCCCCGTCGCGATAACGGATATTCACGATCCGCCCACTGCTGTCACGGATCGAACAGCTTGCCCGGATTGAGCACGCCGTTGGGGTCCAGCACGCGGCGGATACCCCGCATCACCTCCACTTCGGCCTCGCTGCGCGTGCCCAGCAGGTAGGGCTTCTTGACCAGGCCGATGCCGTGCTCGGCGGAGATGCTGCCGCCGTGGCGCTCCAGCGCCTGCGCCAGCAGCTTGGTGACCTGTTCGCAATGGCCGACGAACTCAGCGTCGTCCATGCCGTCGGGCTTGAGCACGTTGATGTGCAGGTTGCCGTCGCCGATGTGGCCAAACCAGACCACGTCGAACTGCGGGTACTCGCGCCCGAGCAGGGCCTGGGTCTGGGCCAGGAACGCCGGCATCGCCGAGATGCGCACCGAGACGTCGTTCTTGTACGGGCGCCATCGCGCCAGGCTCTCCGTGATGCCTTCGCGCAGGCGCCACAGCTGTGCGGCCTGGGCATCGCTCTGGCTGATGACGCCGTCGCTGACCAGCCCCTGCTCCAGGCAATGCTCGAACGCGGCCATCGCCGCGGCCTCGAGCTGCTCGTCGCCAACCGCGAACTCGGTGACCACGTAGTACGGATGCACCTCGTCGAACGGCTTCTGCGCGCCTTGCGCCAGCACGTGGTGCAGCGCGCGGTCGGTGAAGAACTCGAATGCCTCCAGCGCCAGCCGCTCACGGAATGCCGCGAACACCTTCATCAGCATCTCGAACGACGGCAGCGCCAGCAGCATGACGTTGGTCGGCGGCGGCGGATCGGTCAGGCGCAGGGTCGCCTCGACGACGATGCCGAGCGTGCCCTCCGACCCGATCATCAACTGGCGCAGATCGTAGCCGCTGGAATTCTTGATCAGCCCGCGATTGAGCTCGAGCAGGTCGCCCTTGCCGGTCACCACTGCCAGGCCTGCGATCCACTCGCGCGTGTTGCCGTAACGGATCACGCGGATGCCGCCGGCATTGGTGGCGATGTTGCCGCCGATCGAACACGAACCGCGCGCACCGAAGTCCACAGGGTAGGCCAGGCCTTGTTCGCGGGCGGCGTTGTGCACCGCCTCCAGCGGAATGCCGGCCTGCACGGTCAGGGTGCGGTCGACCGCATTGAAGTCGAGCACGCGGTTCATCCGCTCCAGGCTCAGCACCAGCTCGCCGTTGGCCGCGACCGCGCCGCCAGAAAGCCCGGTGCGACCGCCCGACGGCACCACCGCAATGCCCTCTTCGTTGGCCCAGCGCAGGATCATCTGCACTTCCTCGACCGACGACGGCAATGCCACCGCCAGCGGCGCCGGCGTCCAGCGCCGGGTCCAGTCGCGGCCGTAGTGCTCCAGGTCGCCCGGGTCGGTGCTCAGGCGCAGGCCGGGGGCTCGGGCAGCAAGGCGCTTCAGCGGATCGGTCATGGAGAAGTCGGTCACAAAGGCGTCAGCCGGTAGCGTGCCAGCAGTGGCACCCCGGCGCCAGTGATGCAGCGCAGCAAACCGCTCGGATTTCTGACATATTCAAATCCCATCCCCACCACCCCGACACACCGTGAGCCTGCAGACCTCGTACCCGAAGTCCGACATCCGTGTGCTGCTGCTGGAAGGGGTCGCCCCGACCGCGGTGGAGAGTTTCCGCAACGCCGGGTACTCGCAGATCCAGACGTACGACAAATCACTGCCGCCGGAACTGCTGCGCCAGGAAATCGCCGCCGCGCACATCATCGGCATCCGCTCGCGCACGCACCTGGACGCCGAAGTGCTCTCGCACGCGCGCCGCCTGATCGCGATCGGCTGCTTCTGCATCGGCACCAACCAGGTCGATCTCGACAGCGCCGAACTGGCCGGAATCCCGGTCTTCAATGCGCCCTACTCCAACACGCGCAGCGTCGCCGAGCTGGTCGTGGCCGAGGCGATCATGCTGATGCGCGGCATCCCGCAGAAGAACGCGCAATGCCACCGCGGCGGCTGGTCCAAGTCGGCCGCCGGCAGCCACGAAGTGCGCGGCAAGACGGTGGGCATCGTCGGCTACGGCCACATCGGCACCCAGGTCGGCGTGATCGCCGAAGCGCTGGGCATGCAGGTGATCTTCCACGACATCGAAACCAAGCTGTCGCTGGGCAACGCCCGTGCCGCCGCCAGTCTCGACGACCTGCTGTCGCGCAGCGACATCGTCACCCTGCACGTGCCGGAGACGGCCGCGACGCAGGGCATGTTCGGCGCCGCGCAGGTGGCGCGGATGAAGCCGGGCGCGCACCTGATCAATGCCTCGCGCGGCACCGTGGTCGACATCGATGCACTCGCCGCGGGCCTCGCCTCGGGCCAGGTTGGCGGCGCCGCGGTCGACGTGTTCCCGGTCGAGCCGCAGGGCAATGCCGACGCGTTCGTCTCGCCGCTGGTCGGCCTCGACAACGTGATCCTGACCCCGCACATCGGCGGCAGCACGCTCGAAGCCCAGGACAACATCGGGCTGGAAGTGGCGGCCAAGCTGATCCGCTACAGCGACAACGGCTCGACCCTGTCGGCGGTCAATTTCCCGGAAGTGACCCTGCCCGAGCACACCGGCAGCCTGCGACTGCTGCACATCCACCGCAACGTGCCGGGCGTGCTGTCGCAGGTCAACGACGTGTTCTCGCGGCTGGGCGTCAACATCGACGGCCAGTTCCTGCGCACGCATCCCAAGGTCGGCTACGTGGTGATCGACGTCACCGCGACGCAGGCCCAGGCGGCACTGGTGCGCGACGAGCTGGCGCGCATTCCGGGAACGCTGCGGGTGCGCATCCTCTATTGAGGCCATCGAATTTGTAGGAGCCAGCTTGCTGGCGATCAGGCCTGGCAGGTGCTGCGACGCTTGATGGCGAGCAAGCTCGCTCCTACGACGGCATTGTCAGCGTTCGCGGTCGAGCCACTTTTGCGCCATGCGGCGCATCGACTCGTCGCTGCCCGGATCGGCGAGGATCTCGTCGATCGCGCGCCACGCCAGGTCATGCGACTCGTCGCTGACGACGTAGTCCTCGCTTCCGCGCGCATGCACGACGTAACGCACGTCGTAGTGCCAATGGCCGGGGACGTCACCGCGCTCCGGGATCCAGTGGCGGTCGAGATCGAACACCTCCGGCTCCACGTCCAGCCCGGTCAATCCCGACTCCTCCTCGGCCTCGCGCAGTGCAACGCGCGACAGGTCGCGGTCGCCATCGGCATGACCACCGAGCTGCAGCCAGCGCTCGAGCTTGCGGTGGTGCGTGAGCAGTACGCGCGTCGCGCTGCGGTCGACCAGCCACGACGAGGCCGTGAAGTGGCCGATCAGGTGGATGCGATCGAAGACCGTGTCCGCCGACTCCAGGAAGCGGCTGAAGTCGCCCGCGGCTTCGGCTTCCCGCGGCCAACGGCTGGCGTAATCGGCCAGTGCCGCACGCAGCGAATCGATTGAGCCGATGGTGGCGCTGGCCTGGTGATCGATGTTCAACGGTTTTGCCCTGGAAGAAGTCGCGTCACCATTTTAGGCCGGCAAACCGATTTTTCCGAGGGACACTGGACCGGCCCTGATGCGAGGACGCCCAGGGCATCGGCCCGATAGGCGCTATTCGACCAGGGCCTGCCCCGCGTTGGCATCCATGATCGAATCGATCGCGATCAGGTCTGGCATCTGCATGGCCGACCGGCCGCGTGTGAACAGCAGGAAGGTGAGGTAGGCGCCGCCAACGCCCAGCATCGCCGCCACATACAGCCAGCTCTTGACGAAGCTGCTGTCGCGGAAGATGGCGAGCTCAAAGGCAAGCCAGACCAGCGCCACGGCGAGCACCGGCAATTCCCACGCTCCCAGCGAGAAGCCCTGGGTGGGCGGCAGCTTCGAACGCCTGGTCGCGTATGCGACGACGCAAGCGGCATAGATGATCGCGGGAAGCAGCGTTGCCGCGGAGAACAAGGTGAAGAGCGCGTCGGTTTGCCGGGAAAAGGCCGCCAGGATCACCTGGCCGACGACGGCGACCAGAACGGTGGAGTTCAGCGGCGTACCGAGGGTGCCGTGGATGCGCTTGAAGAAGGACCCACCCGGGAACCTGCCATCGCGCGACATCGCCCAGACCAGGCGACTGCCGCTCAGCAGGATCACCAGGCCGCAGGAGTAAATCGATATGACCACCATCACAAGCAACGCTTTGCCGACAGCATTGCCAAGGTTGCGGGTGATCACATCGGCAATGGGCGTAGCCGACTGCGCTGCCGCTGTGGGGTCCTTCAGCAGTGCGGTGACCGCGATCAGGAACAGCAGGCCGATCAGGCCCAGGCTGACCACCGCCTGCCACATCGCCCGGGGCACCACCCTGGCCGGGTCGCGGGTTTCCTCAGCCAGGTTCGCGGCCGACTCGAAGCCGACAATGGTGAAGGCCCCCAGGAGCATTCCCATCATCCACGGTCCTACGGTTTGCAGATCACCCAGCGAGAAGTAGCCGTCGACGGGCAGTGATCCGGTGGATCGAAGCAGGGAGAAGTCCAGGGAGTCGGTGTAGAAGCCCACACCGAACAGCATGACGACCAGACCAATCATGCCCACGAGCTGGATCATGACGGCGATGGAGTTGAACCGCTGGGTGATCCTCGTGGACGTTGCAATCATCAGTGCCTGCATCGCGATGACGACACTCGTAATTGCCCAACAGTTCATCGGAGTGCCCTCGTACCCGACCAGAACCGGCAGGACAGCCGAGGCAATGGTGTAGTCGACGGCGCAAAGGACGACCACGAGGAAGGAGAAGCTGATCCATCCCATGGCCCAGCCAAACACTGGATTCACCAGGCGCGACATCCACTGATAGGCATATCCCGTGACCGGGATGCGCGCGGCAAGGCACCCCAGGATCAGGGCCACCATCAGTTGCCCGAACACCACCACCGGCCAGGTCCAGATTCCCATCGGACCCGATGTCTTCAGCATCGCCCCGTAGGCGGAGAAGATGCCGGTGGCGATGGAGACGAAACCGAAGGCAACGGCGAATGACTGGAACGGGGTGACGCTTCGTTGAAGAGACTTTGCATCTCCACCGACATCGTCAGCAGTCCGGTGCGGAACTGACTGGGACATGATCTACCTTCCTTGGCGATTGTTTGCGGACTGGCTTTCGCCGGGCACGAACTCGGCGGCTACTTCGCTCCAGAGGCTGACCCGCCGCCCGCGTTGCTCGAAGAACGCGATCTCGCGCTGGACGCCCGCGCTTTCCTTCCATCCCGACGCATCTGCGACGATCAGCTCGTCCATCGCCTCCATGAAGATCTCGTCGATCGGCCCCCAGAGCTGGCCAAGGGGACGGTTGTCGGTGTCATTCAACCATTGGTTGATCGGATGAGACATCGACACCTGGCTGAAGACCGCGTTGCCGCTACGGACGATGATCGCCGCGACCTCATTGGAAAAATCGAACCGGCTGCCAACGACCTGGCTGTCGGCGTGTCCGTAGGGACAGGCCAGGAAAATCCTGCGCATCTGCAATTCCTCAATGACTGGAGTGGAAAGAATCGGGGCTGCTCAGCCACCGGTGGGCTGCACGCGCCAGCCGCGTGCGCGACCTACGGCGTTGGCGAAGCGTTTGCGATCCTCCGCGCTGACCAGTCCATCGGGCTCGAATCGGCGCATCTCGCCGCGCATGGCGTCGACGTCCTGGCCGCACAATCCGGCCAACCCAAGCGCGCTGAGCTCGTACATCGCCGGGACCGTCACCGCTCGTCCGGCAGCCGACGCGAGGTACTGGGCGAAGTAAGTGCTCTGGGAGAGCCCACCGTCGATGGCGACGCTGTCGCCCAGTTCTACGACCTGGGTTGCTTCTTCTATCAGGCTGGCGGTCAGCATGGCGATGCCCTCCAGCACTGCCCTCACCATGTCCCTTCGATCCGTCGAGTGGCCCATTCCGATGAACAAGGGTGCAGCGTCGCGGTCCCAGTAGGGAGCTGCGAGACCGGACAGCGCGGGCACGAAGATGATCCCGCGACTGAGTGCCGACGGCCCCTCGAACGTATCCAGTTCCTCCAGCGCCGCGTACAGGCCAATGTGATGGGCCCACTCGAGTGCAGCGCCTGCATCGTAAACACCGCCTTCGACCGCGTAGGTGATCCTTTGCCCCTGACGGCGCCACGCAACCGTTGGCAGCAGGCTCCCGGCTTCAATGGGCTGCTCTCCACTGATGGCCAGCAGGAATGCCCCCGTTCCGAAGGTGATCTTGCAGTCGCCCTGCTTATGACACCTGTGGCCGAAGAGTGCAGCCTGTTGATCAACGATGGAGACCTTGACCGGAACGCCGGCGATCTCGCCAAAACCCGCATCGACATCGACGATCTCGGGGAGGCACTCGCGTGGCACGCCGTGCAACGAGCACATCTCGTCGCTCCATTGGCTGGTCTGCAGGTCCAGCAGACCCGTCCTGGACGCGGTGGCAACATCGGTGAGAAAGCGTCCGCACAAGCGATCGAGGAAGAATGCGTCGGTTGTACCCATCCGCAGCCGACCGTCGGCGTGGGCCTGCGCAACGGCCGGTATGTTCTTCAACAACCAAGCCAGCTTGCTCGCCGAGAAGTAGGCGTCCAAAGGAAGCCCCGTGACCTCCCTCGACCTGCGGTGATCGGGTTCGGGCAACGCGCCCAGCGCTTCGGCCGTGCGCGAGTCTTGCCAGACAATCACCGCAGACAGCGCGCGCCCTGTGTTTGCATCCCAGGCCAGGCAGCTTTCGCCCTGATTGGCGATGGCGATCGCATCGACCGGACCGGCCGCAGCGAGAACAGCCTGCACGTTCCCCAACAGCTCTTCGGGATCATGCTCGACCCACCCGGCATCGGGGTGATACCGGGCATGCCGGCGGCTTCCAGCCAAAGTCCAGGTGCCTGCGGAGTCCACGACCAGGCATCGTGTGGACGTCGTTCCCTGATCGATTGCAGCTACTTTCATCCTTCGCTCTCCGCAATACGGAATCTGATGCTCTTCGCGTTCAGTGCACTTGCAGGGATTGGCACCAGGATCCGGCGCTCAGGCAGCCAATGACCGGCCTGCTTCCATGCGGGAGCGCCGTCGATCTCGAGTACAAGCTCGCCTTGCACGCGTCGTTGAACACGCAGCTGGAATTCTTCGAACGCTGCCGGGGCCAAGGCGACGCCTGTGCGGATCGCCCCGGGCACGACGAGCTTCACCGGGGCCTCGAACTCCACAGTCACGCGCTCGCCCACTGCAGGTTCGACTTGCTGCAGATCATTCGACAACGCGCGCGCCACCGCCCGCCCCTCGCGGTAGGCCCATCCCCCGGTTTCGACACCGCGCAGGACGTTGCCGGCCGCAAAGTAGAGGGAGTTCTCCAGTCGTCCGAACTGATCTATGCAAGGACCACCGCTGCCGCGCTGCACGCCCAGAGGCGACTGCATGTGGAGCGAGGCTTCGGGCGTGAACTGACCGGTCAGCAGGACGCCGTCACACTCGATCTCGCGCGTTACCTCGCCCGTGGCGATCTTTACCGACGACACCCGCGGCGAGCCGATGATGTCGACAATCCGCGTGCCGGCATGGAACGGAATCCCCATCAATCGCGGAAACCAGGCCAACGGCGCTCGAACCAGCGCCTGCGCTTGCGGTTCGATCATCGCCACGGGCCTGGCTCCGTGGACAAGGCAGGTCAGAACCGCCGAGAGCGTTACAAGCTCCGAACCCACGACGAGCGGCCGTCGGAATGGCATGAGCCCATGAAAGGCGACGCAGGATTGGAGCATGCCGGTGGTGACGACTCCCAATGGACGATCGCCGCTGATCAGTCTCGCAGAGCGGGTCGTTTCCCTCGCTCCTGTGGTGGTCAACACCCGCTTCGCACGAAGTTGCTCGACGCCTTTGTCCGAGCTGACCAGCACGCGGGCGTCCTCACCCACTGTGACCACGCTGTGGCCCAGGCGAATGTCCACGCCGGCAGCCACCGCTTCCTGCGTGAGCCTGCGGCCGTAGGCGGAGCCGAAGTAGATGCGCTTGTACTCGACCATGCCAAAGGGCGAATGGCTGCAGTGCCGGGTTGCCCCACCCAGCTCCTGCTCGCGTTCCAGAAGAACGACCTTTCCCGCGCCAAGTCGCCGCAGCTCGACCGCCGCAGCCACACCCGACGGGCCGCCGCCAATGACGATGACGTCGATCTGTGCGCCGCTCATTCCCGCGTCACCGGGTCATTGGTCAGCGGCGCTGCGAGCTGCCCGCGGGTCATGGCTGCCAGTTCGGCGTTGCAGTAGAAGCCCTGGCATCGGCCCATGCCGGCGCGAGTGCGACGCCTGAGTCCACCGAAATCACCCGGTGGCACCTGCGTGCCGAACGCGGCCACGATCTCCCGGCGTGTCACCAGCTCACAGTGGCAGACGATGTCGCCGTGATCTGGCCGCTGCCAGTCCCGGTCCGCGCCGTCGGCCAGGTTGGGCATGGTCACGCTGGGAATGGCACCGGGCGCCTGCAGCGTCCTGCCGAATCCTTCGTACAGTTCCAGCGCATGACGAGCCAGTCCCAGCGCGGAACTCAGACCCGTGGAGCGGATGCCACCCAGGGTGATCGCGTGTTGCCCAGGCCGGCAGAAGATGCGGTAGGCCTTTTGCTCAGTGGCCGGTCGCAGACCTGCATAGACAGCAGTCACGGGCATGTCCGCCAACGCCGGGACGATCTGCGCGGCTCGCTTGAGAAGCGCTTGCAGGGTGTCGTGGTCGACCCGCGCCCGCGTACGATCCGCCTGCTCTTCAGCGGTGGGCCCGACCAGCACATTTCCAAACGCCGTCGGGCACACCACGATGCCTTTGCTGACCTGTGTCGGCACCGGAAGAACGATGCGGGGTACGTGGGCGCGGGCAGCCTTGTCGAGCACCACGAACTGGCCCTTGCGCGGGCGGATCTGGAACTCCGGCTCGAATCCGAGTCGGGCATCCACCACGTCGCCGTACAAGCCGGCAGCGTTGACGACCGCAGCGGCCCGTATCACGCCCTTGCTGGTGCGGAGCAGCCATTGGCAGCCGTCAAATGCACCCTGCACAAGCTCGGTGTCGCGCGTAAAGACGGTACCCAGAGCCGTGGCCTGGGTCAGGTAAGCAAGGGAAGGCGACCAGGGATCGATGACGTGCTCGTCCGGCACTTCCAGCGCTGCGACGAGACGGTCCGAAATGCCGGGCATTGCGCGCCGGACGTCCGCTGGTGTGACCATGCGGCAGTTCAGGACCGAGTTCGACCGGGCCTCTTCGGCGATCTGTCGCAGCGCCTGGTGCTCCAGCTCGTTCCACGCGCATACGAACGCGCCGGTCTCCACCAACGGCAGGTTCATCGACCGGTGGATCTCCAGGTACTCCTGACGACCGGCCTGGACCAGCTCGCGCTCCAGGCTGCCGATCGGCGCATCGAATCCGGTGTGCAGGATGGCGCTGTTTGCCTTGGAAGCGCCCGACAGGATGTCGGGCCCTTTCTCGATGAGGATGACCTTTGCACCGGCCAGTGCGAACCGCCTGGTCACGGCGCAACCGACAACACCCGCGCCAATGACGGCGATATCGAACAGGGCATCTGTTCGAGACGATAGTGCGTTGCTCGAAGGAGAGCGATCCAGCGCTTGCATGTTTGGACACCGATGGCCGGGGAGGACTCCGTTCGATGCAACAGGCTGGAACCTGTTGGCAACGCCGGCCTGCAACGCTGGAAGTCTGCTCTCGCTTGTATTTTCCTCGCCAGACGTCGTGTGTCCGAAGCTTCGTCAAAGGAACCCGGAGTTTCTTGCGAAGCTTGGCGCGGGCATGTCCCGATCTTGCTCGCAGAGGTTCATCCTCGTGTCGAACCTGCTCAATGACAGAAGCTGCATGCGCAAGGTGCGCCGCAAGCGCGGGTGATACATCGGCGCATCTGTTGACGTGCGGCTGCCAATCGCGCGCGCCTGCATTGATGCGACTGATCACTGCTGAAGGCGGCGGCTGATTTTCGGACGTTTCTGATGTACTCGCGTGATGCGTACAACCATTCTCCGGCGCTCGCCCCTACGCTGGAGATGCAATGGAAGGCACGCCGCCGTTTCACGAACGCCGTTTCGCAAGCAGCACCCGCTTCTCATGGATGCATCGACTCCCGCTGCTGGCACTCGCGACGATCATTGCCGGCAATGCCCATGCCGACAACAGTGGCCATGCCAACCACGAAGCTCGCTTCACCGGTCCACTGGTCAGCCCCGCTCCGCCACTGCCCAAAGGGTTGTTCAACGTCGAGCCCTACCTGATCCAGACCCACGTCGTCGGCCAATACGGTGCCGACGGCCACCGCCGTGACAGCGACGATGTCGCCGACGACTGGCGCTTGACGGTGCCGATGACGTACGGCGTGACCGATCGACTGACTCTCGGTGCCACCGTCAATGCCGTGTTTGCTCCCGACGACGACGCACAGCGGCACGTCACTGCCGGTGACACCACGCTGACGGCCTATTGGCTGGTCGCGATGGGCAAAGGCGAACACACCCCGAGCCTGACGCTGGCCGCCTTCCACAACCTCACCACCGGCCAGCACGACCGCCTCGAGCAGCGCCGTCTCGCCAATGCCACCGGCAGCGGCGCCGAGTCGACCACCCTGGCGCTGATCGCGCAGTCGTACTTCCTGCCCGGACGCAACCTGCGTGGCCGCGCCGGACTCTCCTGGCGGCTGCCGGGCGCGCAAGCCGGCATCCACGGCCAGAGCGATTACGGCACCACGGCCGGATTCCAGGGACACGCCGAGCTTGGCAGCGCCGCGCAGGCCAACATTGGCCTGGAATACAGCATCAACCGCACCTGGGTCCTGGCATCGGACATCGTCTATGAACAGGAAAGCAGCACCCATCTGCGAGGCCAGCAACAAACCGCCAAGGGCGCGATCGCGGTCACCCGGGATTCGCCTTCCTCATGGCGCATGTCGCTGGCGCCGGCAGTCGAGTATCACTGGACCGACAATACCGGCATGATCCTGGGTGCCTTCGTTTCCGTCGACGGCCGCAACAGTGCCGCAGTGGTGTCGCCGCAAGTGGCGGTCAACGTGGCGTTCTGAGCTGGTACCACGTCGTCCCGCCCCCGACCGCAGCAGCGGGCATGGGCGGGTCGGCGCTATGGACGTAGGCCTCCGGGGCGTGAGGTTTTCACGCTTGCCGCTTCTTTCCCACGTGGGTTAAGGTGGCCCGCCCCCCACGGCCCATACGTTTCACCCGCCGCCTGAATGGGTGGCAGATCACATTTCAGGGGAATCAGATGTTCAAAAACCTCTTCATCACCAAGCCGGTGGAGCCCGCCGGGCACGTCGATGCCGGTGAGCCCGTCGAAGGCAGCCTGGAAGGCGAGGCGGTCCTCAAGCGATCGTTGACCGCCACCCAACTGGTGATGCTGGGTATCGGCGCAGTCATCGGCGCCGGCATCTTCGTATTGTCCGGCCACGCCGCCGCCGAGCATGCCGGCCCGGCCATCGTCCTGAGCTTCATCATCGCCGGCTTCGCCTGCGCCCTCGCCGGCCTGTGCTACGCCGAGTTCGCCGCGATGATGCCGGTTTCGGGCAGCGCCTACTCCTACTCCTACGCCACGCTGGGCGAGTTCGTCGCCTGGTTCATCGGCTGGAACCTGGTCCTCGAGTACATGTTCGCCGCGTCGACCGTCGCGGTCGGCTGGTCGGGCTACCTCAACAGCTTCCTCGAATACTTCGGCATGGCCTTGCCGGCATCGCTGGCAGCGGCGCCGCTGAACGTGGTCGACGGCAGCCTCGTGTACACCGGTGGTCTGATCAACTTGCCTGCGGTGTTCATCGTCGCTGCGCTCAGCGGCCTGTGCTACGTCGGCATCACCCAGTCGGCGATGGTCAACTCGGTGATCGTGGCCATCAAGGTTGTCGTCATCGTGATGTTCGTGGCCTTCGCGGCCAGCTACATCAACCCGGACAACTGGGTGCCGTTCATTCCGGAGAACGAAGGTCCGGGCAAGTACGGTATGTCGGGCGTCATCCGCGGTGCGGCCGTGGTGTTCTTCGCCTACATCGGCTTCGATGCGGTCTCGACCGCGGCCGGTGAAGCCAAGAACCCGCAGCGCGACATGCCTATCGGCATCCTCGGCTCGCTGGTCATCTGCACCATCATCTACATCATCGTCGCCCTGGTGCTGACCGGCCTGCTGCCGTACCACCTGCTGAGCACGCCCAAGCCGGTCGCGACCGCGCTGGAAGCGTACCCGGCACTGGGCTGGCTGAAGATGATCGTCGAGATCGGCGCCATCGCCGGCCTGAGCTCGGTGATCCTGGTGATGCTGATGGGCCAGCCGCGCATCTTCTACTCGATGGCGAAGGACGGCCTGATGCCGCCGATCTTTGCCAAGGTGCACCCGAAGTTCCAGACGCCGTACATGGGCACGATCATCGTTGGCGTGTTCGCCTGCCTGCTGGCCGGCTTCCTGCCGATCGGCCTGCTCGGCGAGCTGGTCTCGATGGGCACCCTGCTCGCCTTCGCCACCGTCTCCATCGGCGTGCTGGTGCTGCGCAAGAGCCGTCCGAACCTGCCGCGTCCGTTCCGCGTGCCGGCTGCAGCGATCATCTGCCCGCTCGGCGCGGCCGCCTGCCTTTACCTGTTCTGGCAGCCGTTCTCCGAGCATTGGCACCTGATGACCGGCTGGACCGCGATCGGCATGGCGATCTACTTCTTCTACGGTTATCGCAACAGCAAGGTACGCAAGGCTCAGCGCTGATCGCTGATCCACTCAAGGCCGGCGGAGACCCCGTCGGCCTTGTTCATTGAGGTTTCGCACTCTTTTCAATTCCGGCCTATTGCCGGTTCGGGAATCGCCTGATGTTCGGACAACTCTGGGCCACCAAACACCCCCACGCCAGCCATGCCGACGCGCAAGGCCTGGAACTGCATCGCACGCTCGGCCCGTGGGGCCTGACGGCCCTGGGCATCGGCGCGGTCATCGGTGGCGGCATCTTCGTCATCACCGGCCAGGCCGCGGCGGACCACGCCGGCCCGGCCATCATGCTGTCGTTCGTGCTGGCGGCGATCTGCTGCACGTTCTGCGCACTGGCCTACGCCGAGTTCGCGGCGATGGTGCCGGTCTCCGGCAGCGCCTACACCTACACCTACGCGACGCTGGGCGAACTGGCGGCGTGGTTCATCGGCTGGATGCTGGTGCTTGAATACGGTGTGTCGGCCTCGGCGGTGGCGGTCAGCTGGACCGGCTACTTCCTCAGCCTGCTCGACCACTTCGGCATCCATCTGCCACACGCGCTCGTGAGTGCGCCGCTGGACGCGCAGCTCAAGCCGACCGGCGCCATCGCCAACCTGCCCGCGGCCGGCATCGTGCTGCTGCTGACGTGGCTGTGCTACGTCGGCATCCGCAAGTCGTCGGCGATGAACATGGCGATGGTGGTGCTCAAGACCGGCCTGATCCTGCTGGTGATCTTCGCCGGCTGGAAGTACATCGATCCGGCCAACTGGCACCCGTTCATTCCCGCCAACGAAGGCCCGGGCAAGTACGGCTTCGAGGGCGTGCTGCGCGGTGCGGCGCTGGTGTTCTTCGCCTACATCGGCTTCGAGGCGGTGTCGGTGGCGGCACAGGAATCGCACAAGCCGCAGCGCGACCTGCCGATCGGCATGTTGCTGTCGCTCGCGATCTGCACGGTGCTCTACATCGCCATGGCCGCGGTCATGACCGGCCTGGTGCCGTTCGCACAGCTTGGCACCGATGAGCCGGTGGTCACGGCAGTTGCGGCACATCCGGAACTGGGCTGGCTGCGCGTGGTGGTCGAGATCGGCGCCCTGATCGGCCTGTCGTCGGTGGTGCTGGTGATGATCATCGGTCAGCCGCGCATCTTCATGATCATGGCGCGCGACGGCCTGCTGCCACCGCTGTTCACCAAGATCCATCCCGAGTACCGCACGCCGCACATCAATACGGTGATCACGGGCATCGGCATCGCGATCCTGGCGGCGCTGTTCCCGCTCGACGTGCTCGGCGAGCTGACCTCGATGGGCACGCTGATCGCGTTCGCCGCGGTCTGCGGCGGCGTGCTGATCCTGCGCCGCACCCAGCCGGACCTGCCGCGTCCGTTCCGCATTCCGTTCGCGTGGGTGGTCTGCCTGGCCGGTATTTTCAGCTGCCTGGCTTTGCTGTCGACGATGACCGCGCACAACTGGATGTTGATGACGATCTGGACCGCCGTCGGGTTCCTGATCTACTTCATGTACGGTTACAGGCACAGCAGGCTGAAGAAGGGCTGATGTGCAAAAGGGCGCCGATTGGCGCCCTTTTTTGTTTGTGCGCGCGGCATGACGGGCTACAGCGCGTCGATATCGCCCAGTGCGCGGATCAACCTGCGTGCGCGCTTGTCCGGCTTGCTCTCTGGCGCGCGGTAGCCGTTGCGCTCGGCGATGCGCTGGGCGCGAAGCTGCTCGCGCGCGAGCCGTGAGGCTTCGGACTCTGCGTAGAGATTCTGTGCGGCGCTGGCGGGGCCGCGTGTGTCGCTGAGCGCGATCACGGCGATCTCGAAGATTTCCTCACCGCGTGCCACGCGCAACGCGTCGCCCACGCGCACCACCCTGGAAGCCTTCGCCCGCTGGCCGCCGACATCGACCTTGCCGGTCTCCACCGCCTGTTTGGCCAGGCTGCGGGTCTTGTAGAAACGCGCGGCCCACAGCCACACGTCCAGTCGCACTGCCTGCATCGAATCGGGTTGTTGTGTCACCGCATCTTCCAACGTGGCTGGCCACTGCACCGGCCTGTAGCAATTATCACCGAATCGCCCCTGAAACGCGCCTGTACGAAGGCATACAGCCACGTCGCGCCGCGGGTGCTACCTTGCCGCCCTTCCCTTCGCCGGTGCCGCGATGCCGCCCAGACAGCACAACCTCACCGAGGGCCCGATCGGTCGCAACCTGCTGGCATTCTCGCTGCCGATCCTCGCCGGCAACGTCGCGCAGTCCCTCAATGGGTCGGTGAACGCGGTCTGGGTCGGGCGCTTCCTCGGCGAGGAAGCGCTGACTGCCACGGCCAACGCCAACAACATCATGTTCTTCCTGCTCGGGTCGGTGTTCGGCTTCGGCATGGCGGCGACCATCCTGATCGCACAGGCGATCGGATCGCGCGACATCACCCAGGCGCGGCGCGTGATGGGCACCAGCGCGACGTTCTTCGTCGGCCTGTCGATCGTGATCGCGGCACTGGGCTGGTGGCTGTCGCGGTACCTGCTGGCGGCGATGGGCACGCCGGCGGCCTCGCTGCAGCTTGCCGAGGATTACCTGCAGGTGATCTTCCTGGCGATGCCGATCCTGTACACGTTCGCCTTCATCACCGCGGCACTGCGCGGTGCCGGCGATTCACGCACGCCATTCCGCTTCCTGCTGGTGTCGGTGCTGCTCGACATCGCCTTCAACCCGCTGCTGATCTTCGGCCTGGGCCCATTCCCGAAGCTCGGCATTGCCGGCTCGGCATGGTCGACCCTGCTGGCGCAGGCGCTGACCCTGACCGCGTTGCTGGTGTACCTGCGCCACAAGCGCCATCCGCTATGGCTCGGTCGGCGCGACGCCCACATGTTCCGGATCGACCTGACGATCCTGCGCGCGCTCGTGGTCAAGGGCGTGCCGATGGGCCTGCAGATGGTGCTGATCTCGCTGGCGATGATCGCAATGATGTCCATGGTCAACCGCCACGGCACCGACACCACGGCCGCCTACGGCGCCGCACTGCAACTGTGGACCTACGTGCAGATGCCAGCGATGGCGATTGGCGCGGCCTGTTCGTCGATGGCCGCGCAGAACGTCGGTGCGAACCGCTGGGACCGTGTGTCAGCCACCGCCAAGGCCGGCGTGCTGTTCAATTTCCTGCTGACCGGCGCGATCATCATTCCGCTGATCGTGTTCGACCGCTGGACGCTGGCGCTGTTCCTGCCCGAAGGCAGCAGCGCGCTCGAGGTCGCTCGTCATCTCAACCACATTTCGGTGTGGTCGTTCCTGTTCTTCGGCGTGACCTTCGTGGTATCGGGCGTGGTGCGCTCGACCGGTGCGGTGATACCGCCGCTGCTGATCCTGGCGCTGGCGCTGTGGGGCATCCGCGTACCCTTCGCCAACCTGCTGCAACCCACGTTTGGCCCGGATGCAATCTGGTGGAGCTTTCCGGTCAGCGCACTGTGCTCGATGCTGTTGGCACTGTCGTATTACCGCTGGGGCAACTGGCGCAAGGCGCGGATGCTGCCGCTGGATCCGCATGAGGTCGCGGTGCCGGCCGAAGTGCCGGCCACGCCGCCGTCGCCGGTGGCGGACCCGAGCGCGGAAACAGACGAGGATGTTGCCGCCGGCCTGGCCTTGTCGACAGCCGACAGTGCCGGCACCGGCACCAAGCCATAGCGTTGCTAGACCACGACGCCGACTTCGGCCAGTCGCTGCCGGAGTCGCTGCAGATGGCTGCCCGGCCAATACACCTGGTGGCAATGCGCGCACTGGCTCATTGAGTCGTGCCGGCAACCCATCCGCGCGTGCAGGCGCTCGGCGGCGTCGCCATCGAGCAACTCCACCGGTCCGTTGCAGCGCGCGCAGCGCGTGAATGGCGCGATGCGCGCGTCGAGCTGGAAGCGATCGCAGACCTCGCGCAGTTGCCGGCGCGGATCGGTCGCATGCAGGAAGGCACCATGCGTCAGCGCCGAACGCTTGAGCAGGCCCTTGTCGCGACTGAGCAGCGTGCGTCGCTGTGCGCGCGAGATCGCCAGCAGCTCATCGTCGTCGTAGTCGTTGCGGTAAAGCGTGTCGAAGCCAAGCAGTCGCAGGTAGGCGGCCAGGCGCCCCAGGTGCACGTCGAGTACGAAGCGCGGCTCGCGCAGGGGTTTCGGGCGCAGCCTGCAGGCATCGCCGAGCTCGAAGCGTTCGAACATCGGATACACCGACACGCGTTCGCCACCGTACAGACGGTGGGCGAAGCCTACCGGCGCGCCATCGACCAGGATCAGGTCGACCTCGGTGTGCGGCACGCCGAGTGATTCGATGCGGTCCTTGACCGTCGGCGTGCCGTCGAAGGCATGCACGAAGCTGCGCTTCCTGCGCTCGGGCGCAAGGAAGTCGCAGAGCTCCTCGTAGAAGCGGAATTCGCAATGGCGAAGCAGGCTCGCCAAGGTGTCCTCCCATGGGAACGAACGGTCGCGATTGCGAGCGTACGCCGATGCGGGGACGCAAATGCAAACGGCCGCCCTGGGGCGGCCGTTTGCAGTTCGCAGCAGGCTGGAGGCCTGCGCGGGATTTACCCGTACCTGATTACTCGGACTTCGAGTAAGCCGCGAGATCTTCCTTGATGCGCGCCTTCTTGCCCTTCAGGCCACGCAGGTAGTACAGCTTGCCGGCGCGGACCTTGCCGCGGCGCTTCACGTCGACCGAAGCGATCGTGGCGCTGTGGGTCTGGAAGACGCGCTCGACGCCGAAGCCGTGCGAGATCTTGCGGACGGTGAAGGACGAGTTCAGGCCGGCGTTCTTGATCGCGATGACCACGCCTTCGTAGGCCTGGACGCGCTCACGCGTGCCTTCCTTGACGTTGACGTTGACGACGACGGTGTCGCCCTGGCTGAAGTCGGGCAGCTGACGCTTGATCTGCTCGGCTTCGAAATTCTGGAGAAGCGTGTGGATCGACGGATTGTTCATGGCTTTGGCCTGTTTGATTCGTTATAGCGCGAGTGCACGTGGACCCGCGTCTGGCAGGGCGGAACTAAGGGGTGACGCTAATGGAAGCCGCGAATTATAACGGCTTTTTTCCTTGTGTGGCTAGGACTTGGCGTCCAGCCCGGCCTTGTAGGCCGCCAGCAGCTTGCGGTCGGCCTTGGACAGGCTGGCCTCGTCCAGCAGGTCCGGACGCCGCTCCCAGGTCCGCCCCAGCGCCTGCATCCGTCGCCAGGCGGCGATGTGGGCGTGGTTGCCCGACAGCAGCACCTCCGGGACCGATCCCAGCTCGTGCTCGATCGGCCGGCTGTAGTGCGGGCAGTCCAGCAGCCCGTCCTCGAAGCTGTCCTGGACGGCCGACTCGGCATCGCCCAGCACGCCCTCGCGCAGCCTGGCCACCGCATCGACGACCACCGCCGCGGCCAGCTCGCCGCCGGACAGGACGTAGTCGCCGATCGAAATCTCTTCGTCGACCTCGGCCTGGATCAGGCGCTCGTCGATGCCCTCGTAACGCCCGCACAGCAGGATCAGCCGTTCACGGCTGGCCAGCTCGCGGACCTTGGCCTGGGTCAGGGGCACGCCCTGGGGGCTCAGGTAGACGACCTTGGCCGGGGCCGGATCGGCCGCGCGCGCGGCCTGAAGGCTCGCCCGCAACGGGTCGATCAGCATGACCATGCCGGGGCCGCCGCCGCAGGGACGGTCGTCGACCCGGCGGTAGTTGCCTTCGGCGTAGTCGCGCGGATTCCAGCCGTGGAGCGACAGCAGGCCGCGCTCGCCCGCACGCCCGACCACGCCAAACGCGGCGCACTGGGCGACGAACTCGGGGAACAGGCTGATGACGTCGATGCGCACGAACTAGAACTCGGGATCCCAGTCGACGGTGACCACGTTGTTGGCGAAATCCACCGACGTGACGTACTGCGGGACCACGAATGGAATCATCCGCTCGCGCTCGTCGTCGCGCGCGACCAGGACATCGTTGGCGCCGGTGGCGAAGATGTGCGAGACCACGCCGAGCGACACGCCGTCGACAGTGACCACGCGCAGGCCTTCCAGGTCGACCCAGTAATACTCGCCCTCGCTCGGTGGCGGCAGCGCCGAACGCGGAACATAGATCTCGGTGCCGCGCATCGCCTCGATGGCGTCGCGGTCGGTGACGTCGGGGAAATTGGCAACGGTGTACTTGCCTTGTTGCTTCCCGCGCACGCCACGCAGCTCGCGCTCGTTGCCCTGCGGGTCGCGCAGGATCCACGGCTGGTAGCTGAAAATCGCGGCGCGCGGCTCGGTCCAGGACTCGAGCTTTGCTTCGCCACGAATGCCAAAGGCGCCGGACACCCTGCCTAGCAGGATGCGGCGCCCTGGGCGCTCCTCGGAGGAGCCAGTCATGCAGTTGCGCTAAGCAGCGGCCGCGCGGTCAGGCGCGGCCGGCGGATCAGGCTGCGGTCGCGGCCTTCGCCGCTTCCTTGTACAGCACGGCGACCTTGTCGGTCAGCTGCGCGCCATTGCCAACCCAGTGAGCGATGCGCTCGACGTTGAGTTCGACGCGCTTCTCGGCGCCCTGGGCGACCGGGTTGTAGAAGCCGACGCGCTCGATGTTGCGGCCGTCACGGGCGTTGCGGCTATCGGTGACGATGACGTGGTAGAACGGACGCTTCTTGGCGCCGCCGCGTGCGAGACGAATCTTGACCATGGTTCGGTAGTTCCTGTGTTGCCCAGTCGCCGGAATGGCGAGGTAAGCGAAAAAGTATAAGCCATTGATCCGGGTCAGGAAAGCCCCCCGGACTTACGTGAACGGCCTACCTGAACGGCATGCCGCCGCGGGCGCCCATCATGCCCTTCATGCCCCGCATCAGGCCCTTCATGCCGCCGCCGGACAGCTTGCTCATCATCTTTTCCATCTGCTGATACTGCTTCATCAGCTTGTTGACGTCGGCCGGGGTCAGGCCGGCACCCTTGGCGATGCGGGCGCGACGCGAGCCGTTCAGCAACGCCGGGTTGCGGCGCTCCTTCCTGGTCATCGAATTGATGATGGCCACCATCCGCGGCACTTCCTTGCCGGTGACCTGGCTCTTCACCGAGTCCGGGATCTGGCCCATGCCCGGCAGCTTGTCCATGAGGCCGTGGATGCCGCCCATGTTCTGCATCTGCTCGAGCTGGTCCTTCATGTCGTTGAGGTCGAACTTCTTGCCCTTGGCGACCTTCTCGGCGAGCTTCTGCGCCTTGTCCTTGTCGACCTGCTGCTCGACCTGCTCGACCAGCGACAGCACGTCGCCCATGTCGAGGATGCGGCTGGCGATGCGGTCCGGGTGGAACACGTCGAGGCCGTCGGGCTTCTCGCCGGTGCCGATGAACTTGATCGGGCGCTGGGTGATGTAGCGCACCGACAGCGCGGCGCCGCCACGGGCGTCACCGTCGGTCTTGGTCAGCACCACGCCGGTCAGCGGCAGGGCTTCACCGAAATGCTTGGCGGTGACCGCGGCGTCCTGGCCAGTCATCGAGTCGACCACGAACAGCGTTTCCACCGGCTTGACCGCGGCGTGCAGCGCCTTGATCTCGGCCATCATCGCTTCGTCGATGCTGGTGCGGCCGGCGGTGTCGACCAGCAGCACGTCGACGTAGGACTTGCGTGCATCGTCGATGGCGGCGCGAACAATCGCCTCGGGTTTCTGATCGGCGCTGGACGGGAAGAACAGCACGTCGACCTGCTGTGCCAGCGTCTTGAGCTGCTCGATCGCGGCCGGACGGTAGACGTCGGCCGACACCACCATCACCTTCTTCTTGCGCTTTTCCTTCAGGTGCTTGGCGAGCTTGGCCACCGTGGTGGTCTTGCCCGCGCCCTGCAGGCCGGCCATCAGGATCACGGCCGGCGCCGGCACGTTGAGGTTGAGGTCGGACGCGGCCGAGCCCATCACCGCCGACATTTCGTCGCGGACGATCTTGATCAGCGCCTGGCCCGGGGTCAGCGACTTGAGCACTTCCTGGCCGACCGCGCGCACCTTGATGCGCTCGATCAGGGCCTGCACGACCGGCAGGGCCACGTCGGCCTCGAGCAGGGCGATGCGGACTTCGCGCAGCGACTCGCGGATGTTCTCCTCGGTCAGCCGGCCACGGCCGCGAAGGCGCTCGATGGTGCCGGAGAGACGTTGGGTCAGGGATTCGAACATGCGGGGGATACCTGCGGGTCGCGCGGACGCGGAATGGATCAAAGCGGGGCGCGAAGTATAGCTCTGCTGCGGTTCGTCTCGCGGCTATGCGACACTGCGGCGATGACAATCGTTCTCATCGCCATCGCCCTGTACCTGCTGGCCACCGTCCTGCTCGTCACGGGAGTGCGCCAGCAACCGCCGCGACAGTCCCGCGTGTGGCTGTTGCCGGCCGTGGCCGGCGTGCTGCTGCATGCCCTCGCCCACGTGATTGCCTGGCACCAGGCCGGTGGCGCCGACCTGCACTTCTATGCGGCGCTGTCGCTGGTCGGGCTGGGCATGGCCGCGCTGACCGCACTGGTCGGCGCCGGCGGGCGCATGGCGGCGCTGGGCGTAATCGTGTTCCCGCTCGCCGCCCTGACCCTGTTTGGCTACCAGCACCACGGCCACGTCATCGCCGAGCGCCTGGACTGGCGCCTGCAACTGCACGCCTGGTTCGCCCTGCTCGCCTACGCGACGCTGGCGATCGCCGCGCTGCTGGCGGTGATGCTGTGGCTGCAGGAGCGCGCGTTGCGCCGCCGCGAATTCCACCAATGGCTGCGCGCCCTGCCGCCGCTGGTGGAACTGGAAACCCTGCTGTTCCGCACGATCGCCGTGGGCTTTGTCCTGCTCACCGCGACCCTGCTGACCGGCGTGCTGTTCGTCGAGAACCTGTTCGCCCAGCACCTCGTCCACAAAACCGTGCTGAGCGTGCTGTCGTGGCTCGTCTTCGGCGGCCTGCTGCTGGGTCGCTGGCGCTACGGCTGGCGCGGCGGCACGGCCGTGCGCTGGACCCTGACGGCCATGGGGCTGCTGGTGCTGGCCTTCTTCGGCAGCAAGTTCGTCCTGGAGCTGGTCCTCGGCCGCCTTGCCTGAACCCTGTTCAGTTGACGCAATCTGGCGTTTCATTGCTGCAACAATATTTGCATTGACAACTATTGCGCGGGCGAAGAAAATTTCGCCCCATGAAAACGCTACCGATTGCCGCCTGCAGCGGTTCGACCCTGGGACTGCTGTTCAGGCAGGTCCGCGACGCCATGTGGGCCCGGATGGAGTACGAGCTGGCCAAGGCCGGCCATGAGCTGACCTTCAGCCAGTACATCACCCTCAAGCTGCTGTCCTCCGGCTCCGCCGGGGTAACCGACCTCGCCCGTCATGCCGAGCTCAATCCCGGCGCGATGACGCGCCTGCTCGACAAGCTAGAGGCGCGCGGCTTCGTTGCGCGCGTGGCCGACCCGGCCGATCGCCGCGGCATCAACATCCACCTGACCGAAGCCGGCCAGGCCATGTGGCTCGACGTCAACCAGTGCGGCCAGCGCGTGCGCGAGCGCGCAATGGACGGCATGGACGACGCCCAGCGCGAACTGCTGATGCGGATGCTCGAGCAGGTCCGCGACAACCTTTCCCTTTCCGACACCTGACCATGACTTCCACTGCACTGCGCCCGCATCGCGGGCTGAAGCCCGTGCTCGCCGCACTGGCCGTTGCCGTCCTCGTCGCTGGCTGCGCGAGTTCGCGCGGTCTCGCACCGGAAGGCAAACCGCTCGATGCCGACAGCCTGCAGGCGCAACGCAGCCTGTCCGGCGCCACTGCGTCCGATGCGGCATTCCCTGCACAGGACTGGTGGACCGCGCTCGGCGACGCCCAGCTCAATGCGCTGATCGCCGAAGCACTGGCCGGCACGCCGAACCTGGATGCCGCCGATGCGCGCGTGCGCCAGGCCATCGCGCAGGCCGGCCTTGCCGATGCCGCGCGCAAGCCCACTATCGGCGGCGCGGCGCAGTACTCGGGCGTGCAGTTGCCCGAGACGCTCGCGCCACCGCCGATTGGCGGCAGCTACCAGGGTGTCGGCGTGCTCAACCTCAGCTTCAGTTACACCTTCGACCTGTGGGGCGGCGAGCGCGCGCGCTGGCAGGCCGCCGTCGGCCAGGCGCGTGCGGCGGAAGTCGATGCGCAGGCTGCGCGCCTGACGCTGTCGTCCGGCATCGCCCGCACCTATGTCGCGCTGGCACAGGCGTTTGCCGCGCACGACGTCGCGCTCGCCGATCACGAGCGTGCATCGGAACTGCTTGACCTGGGTCGCCAGCGTGTCGCCGCCGGCCTCGACAACCAGTTGCAGATCCGCCAGGCCGAGAGCGCCGTAGCCAGTGCGCAACAGCAGATCCAGGCGAGCGAGCACGAGATCGAAATTGCCCGCAACGCGTTGGCGGCCCTGCTGGGCAAGGGTCCCGATCGCGGTCGCGACATCGCCCAGCCCGGCGTGCTCACTGCCGCCTCGCCGGGCGTGCCGTCGGTGGTGCCCAGCGAACTGCTGGGCCATCGTCCCGACGTCGTCGCCGCGCGCTGGCGCGTGGAAGCGACGCAACAGGGCATCAAGGCCAGCAAGGCGGCGTTCTACCCGACCGTCAACCTGGTCGCGATCGCAGGCGTGGCTGCCGGCAATCTCGGCGACCTGTTCTCCAGCGATGCCCTGATCTATGGCGGCGGCCCTGCCCTGACCTTGCCGATCTTCGACGGCGGCCGTCTGCGCAATCAGCTTGCACGCAGCGATGCCGATTACGATCTCGCCGCCGCCACCTACAACCAGACCTTGGTCGGCGCGCTGCGCGAAGTCGCCGATGCACTGCATGCAGCGCGCTCGCTCGATGGCCAGATCGTCTCGGCCACGCAGGCGCGTGACGCTGCGCAGGACGCGTGGAAGATCGCCACCGCGCGCTATCGCGCAGGCCTGGGCACGCAACTCGACGTGCTGGCAGCGCAGCGTCCGCTGCTGGAAGCCGACCGCATCCTGACCGTGCTGCGCGCCCAGCGACTGGCCGCATCGATCGATCTCGACCGCGCGCTCGGCGGCGGTCTTGCTCTGAACGCTCCCGGCTCCTCCGACTCCAATAACGCTGCCCCTAATAACGCTGCCCCTAATAACGATCTCGCCAAGGCCCCCACGCCATGACCACCGAACCCAATCCCAACGCCCCCAACGCCAAGGCCGGTGCCGAGCCCAAGTCCAACGGCAAGCGCAAGCGCGCGTTGCTGATCCTGCTCGCCGTGGTCGTGCTGGCCGGTCTGTCGTGGACGACCTGGTACCTGCTGGTCGCACGCTGGCACGAAGACACCGATGACGCGTATGCGCAGGGCAATGTCGTCAGCATCGTGCCGCAGACGGTCGGCACGGTGGTCGGCATCGACGCCGACGACGGCATGAAGGTGGTCGCCGGCCAGGCGCTGGTGCACCTGGATCCGAACGATGCGCGCGTCGCCTTCGATCAGTCCGTCGCCAACCTCGCCAACACCGTGCGCCAGGTGCGCGGCCTGTACAGCGCGGTCGATGCCGGTGCCGCCGACCTGGCCGCGCGCCAGGCCTCGGTCGATCGTGCACGCGCCGACCTCAAGCGTCGCGAAGGCCTGGTCGGCAACGGCGCCGTGTCGGCTGAAGAACTGGCCCACGCCCGCAACGAACTGGCCGTGCTCGAAGCCGGCCTGCGCTCGATCAACGGCAACCTGTCGCGCAACCGCGCCCTGGTCGATTCGACCACGGTCAGCAGCCAGCCGCAGGTCGAAGCGGCCGCCTCGCAGCTCCGCCAGGCCTACCTCAACCTGCAGCGCACCGCGATCGTCGCACCGGTGTCGGGCTACGTCGCCAAGCGCCAGGTGCAGCTCGGCCAGCGCGTGCAGCCGGGCACGACGCTGATGACGATCGTGCCGCTTGAGCAGATCTGGGTCGAAGCCAACTTCAAGGAAACCCAGCTCTCGCGCATGCGCATCGGCCAGCCGGTCAAGGTACATGCCGACCTGTACGGCAGTGGCGTCGAGTACGACGGCAAGGTCACCAGCCTCGGCATGGGCACCGGCAGCGCGTTCTCGCTGCTGCCGGCGCAGAACGCCAGCGGCAACTGGATCAAGATCGTGCAGCGCGTGCCGGTGCGCATCGAGATCGAACCGCGCCAGCTCGCCGAGCACCCGCTTCGCCTGGGCCTGAGCATGCATGTCGACGTCACCGTGCGCGACCAGAACGGCGCGGTCCTGGCCGACGCGCGCAAGGGTGGCAAGACGCTGTTCACGACCGCCGCCTACGACGAGCAGCTCAACAACGCCAACGCGCTGATCGGCAAGATCATCCAGCAGAACCTGCCGACCGCGGCTCGCAACTGAGCAACCTGAGCACGCCATGTCCACCATTGCGCAACAGGAAGAGAACGCCGGGTTGCCGGTAACGCCGCCGCCCGCCACCGCGGCGGCGGCGTTCCGCCCACCCAACATGGCGCTGACGACGATTGGCCTGGCGCTGGCGTCGTTCATGCAGGTGCTCGACACCACGATCGCCAACGTCTCGCTGCCGACCATCTCAGGCAACCTCGGCGCCAGCGCCAACCAGGCGACGTGGGTGATCACGTCGTTCGCCGTCAGCAACGCGATCGCGCTGCCGCTGACCGGCTTCATGACGCGCCGCTTCGGCGAGCGCACGTTGTTCACCTGGGCCACGCTGGCATTCGTGATCGCATCCTTGCTGTGCGGCCTGGCCAACAGCATGGGCCTGCTGGTCGCGGCGCGTGCGCTGCAGGGCTTCGTCGCCGGCCCGATGTACCCGGTGACGCAGGCGCTGCTGATCTCGATCTATCCACCGCACAAACGCGGGCAGGCGATCGCGTTGCTGGCGATGGTGACCGTGGTCGCGCCGATTGCAGGGCCGATCCTCGGCGGCTGGATCACCGACAACTACAGCTGGGAATGGATCTTCTTCATCAACATTCCCATCGGCATCTTCTCCAGCATTGTCGTCGGCCGCCAGCTCAAGGGCCGGCCGGAGCGGCACGAGAAGCCGAAGATGGACTACATGGGCCTGGCGATGCTGGTGCTAGGCGTCGGCGCGCTGCAGATCATGCTCGACCTGGGCAACGACGAAGACTGGTTCAACTCGACCAAGATCGTGTGGCTGGCGATTGTCGCGGCGGTCGCGCTGGTCGTGTTCGTGATCTGGGAACTGACCGAGAAGGACCCCATCGTCAACCTGCGCCTGTTCCGCCACCGCAACTTCGCCAGCGGCACGCTGGCGATGGTGATGGCGTATTCGGCGTTCTTCAGCGTCGGCCTGCTGGTGCCGCTGTGGTTGCAGCGAAACCTGGGCTACACGCCAATCTGGGCCGGCTACGCCAGCGCGCCGATCGGCATCCTGCCGGTGTTGCTGACGCCGCTGGTGGGCAAGTACGCGCCGAAGTTCGACCTGCGAATCCTGGCCACGTTCGCCTTCATCGTCATGGCCGGCACCAGCTTCATACGCGCCGGTTTCAACCTCGATGTGAACTTCGAACGGGTGGCCGAGGTGCAGTTGTGGCAGGGCCTGGGCGTGGCGCTGTTCTTCATGCCGGTACTGACGATCCTGTTGTCGGACCTGGAGCCTCACGAGATCGCCGCCGGTTCCGGCCTGGCCACCTTCGTGCGCACGCTGGGCGGCAGCTTCGCCGCCTCGCTGACGACCTGGGCCTGGAACCAGCGAAGTACCGTGCACCACGCGCGCCTGACCGAAAGCATCAGCGCCTATGACCCGGCGATGCAGCAGACGGTGACGGCACTGGGCCAGGGCGATCCGCAACGCGGCGCGGT
Organism: Lysobacter sp. Soil_C_59; assembly: GCF_057656415.1. NCBI lineage: Bacteria > Pseudomonadati > Pseudomonadota > Gammaproteobacteria > Lysobacterales > Lysobacteraceae > Lysobacter > Lysobacter sp. Soil_C_59. The sequence goes on from NZ_JBDGKK010000003.1 coordinate 439,375, forward strand.
GGCGCTGAACCAGATGATCTCGCAGCAGGCGGTGCAGATCGGCTTCAACGAGATCTTCCACCTGCTGGGGATCCTGTTCCTGGTGGTGATCGTGTTCGTGTGGTTCGCCAAGCCGCCGTTCGCGGCGAAGATCGGCGGCGGGGCTGCGGCTGGCGGGCACTGACGGGCACTGACGGGCGAGGTTGCCCGCAATGCAGCGCAGATCGCGTTGTATCGCGTAGACCTCCCTCGCGGCCCGCAGATGCCCTCCCACTACGTTCTCACCCTCTCCTGCCCCGACCGGCCCGGCATCGTCAACGCCGTGACCGGGCACCTGCTGCGCTTCGAGGGCAACATCCTCGACGCGCAGCAGTACAACGATCTGGAAACCGATCGCTTCTTCATGCGCACGGTGTTCGCTCTGGAGCCCGGCGCGATCGACGCGCTGCGCGACACCTTCTCGACCCTGGCCGACGGCTTCGGCATGCGCTGGTCGCTGCGCGACCGCGATGTTCCGCGACGGGTGATGCTGCTCGCCTCCAGGTTCGACCACTGCCTGGCCGACGTGCTCTATCGCTGGCGCATCGGCGAGTTGCCGATGGAGATCACCGCCGTGGTCTCCAACCACCCACGCGAGACCTACCAGTACCTGGGACTGGACGGGATCCCGTTCCACTACCTGCCGGTCGTCAAAGGCCGCAAGCAGGAGCAGGAAGCGCAGCTGCTGGCATTGATCGAGAGCACCGGCACCGAACTGGTCGTGCTGGCGCGCTACATGCAGGTGCTGTCGGAATCACTGGCGACGCGACTGGCCGGGCGCTGCATCAACATCCATCACTCGTTCCTGCCCGGCTTCAAGGGCGCGCGCCCTTACCATGCCGCGCACGCGCGCGGGGTCAAGCTGATCGGCGCGACCGCGCACTTCATCACCGCCGACCTAGATGAAGGTCCGATCATCGAGCAGGACACGCAGCGGGTCAGCCACCACGACACGCCAAACGATCTGATCCGCATCGGCCGCGACATCGAACGCCGCGTGCTGGCGCAGGCGCTGCGCTACTGGCTGGACGATCGCATCCTGCTCAACGGACATCGCACCGTGGTGTTCGCGGTGTAAGGCCGATTCACGGCCACCGCGTCAGAACGCCGAAGGCGACGCCGAGCAGTGCACCGGCAATGACCTCCGGCAAAGTGTGCCGGGCCATGCGCAGGCGCGACCACGCAAGCATTGGCAGCAGGCACAGCGCCACCACACCGGCGACCGGCAAGAGCGCGGTCAACGCGACGCCGGCGAATGCCAGGCTGGCCATGTGCAGTGAGAGTTTGATCCAGCGGTTGAGGACCGCCGCGGTGGCGAGCATCGCGCCGATGATCGCGATACCGCGCGCCATCGGCGAAGCCGTGCCTCCCATCCACCACCAGCAGGCGGCGACCAGCACCAGCAGCAGCGCGTACAGCACCGGACGCTCCTGGCGCCGCGACGCATCGACCGTCGACCAGCGCCCGCTGCGCTTGCGCCACAGTACGAATACCCAGGTCACCGCGACCATGGTCGCGACAACGCTTGCAGTGCGCAGCAAACCACCGGGATCCAGCCGCCACGCTGCCAGCAAGGCCAGCGTCGTCAGGACGACGAAGGGATGCAGGAAGATCGACAGCCATCGCGCCATCGAACCGGCACGCGACGACAACGGCGTTAAGACCGCCCTGGCGTCCTCGCCTGGCGATCCGCCCGGACTCATACCGCCGACGCGAGCGCGTCCGACAGACGTTCCACGGCGATCACTTCCATCTCGCCGACGCGCCCGCTCTTGGGCGCGTTCGACTTGGGCACGATCGCGCGCTTGAAGCCGTGCGTGGCCGCTTCCTTCAGGCGCTCCTCGCCGTTGGGCACCGGCCGGATCTCGCCGGACAGGCCAACTTCACCGAAGGCCACCGTCTGCTCTGGCAACGGCCGGTCGCGCAGCGACGACAGCACCGCCAGCAGCACTGGCAGGTCGGCCGCGGTCTCCTGCACGCGGATGCCGCCGACGACGTTGACGAACACGTCCTGGTCGCCGACACCCACCCCTCCGTGACGATGCAGCACCGCCAGCAGCATCGCCAGGCGATTGCCTTCCATGCCCACCGCGACACGGCGCGGATTGGACAGCGGCGAGGCATCCACCAGCGCCTGCACTTCCACCAGCAACGGACGCGTGCCTTCGCGCGTGACCATCACGCAGCTGCCCGGCTGCGGGCTGTGGCTGCCGGAAAGGAAAATCGCCGACGGGTTGGGCACTTCGCGCAGGCCCTTGTCGCCCATCACGAACACGCCCAGCTCATTGACCGCACCGAAGCGGTTCTTGAAGGCGCGCAGCACGCGGAAGCGGCTGCCGCTCTCGCCTTCGAAATACAGCACCGCATCGACCATGTGTTCGAGCACGCGCGGGCCGGCGATGCCGCCCTCCTTGGTGACGTGGCCGACCAGGAACACCGCGGTTCCGGTTTCCTTGGCGTAACGCACCAGCCGCGCGGCGCTTTCGCGCACCTGGCTGACCGAACCGGGCGCGGCGCTGAGTTCCTCGGTCCACAGGGTCTGTATCGAGTCGGCGATGATCAGGCCCGGCCGCATTTTCGCCGCATGCTCGAGCACCCGCTCAACGCCGGTTTCGGCCAGCGCATGCACGCCATCAACGGGTACGCCCAGGCGTGAGGCACGGCCGGCGATCTGAGCCAGTGACTCCTCGCCGGTGACGTAAAGCCCAGGCAGGCTCCCGGCCATCTTGCTGATGGCCTGCAACAGCAGGGTCGATTTGCCGATGCCCGGGTCGCCACCGACCAGCACCACCGAGCAGTGCACCAGGCCGCCACCCAGCACACGGTCGAATTCGCCGATGCCGGTGCTGACGCGGTCTTCCTCGCTATGGCGGACGTCGCTGAGCGCGGTGACCGCCGGCGCATCGGCGCGCCCGGCCCAGCTGCTGCGGCGGCTCGCGGCGACGCTGGCGCCGGCCTTGGCCGCCGGTTCGACGACGAACTCGCTCAGCGTGTTCCAGCCGCCGCATTCGCCGCACTGCCCCTGCCATTTGGTGAAATCCGCGCCGCATTCGGAACAGACGTAGGCGGTGCGGGATTTGGAGGCGGATTTTGCAGCGGGCTTGGGCATGAGCGGCGACGCGAGGGAGTTATGCCGCCCACTCTACGGGGCGGCGTCGCGTCAAGCGAGACTGGCCCCTGCTGCGTGCCGGTTGCGGGCTAGGCCGCGGACCGCAGGTGGTACTCCGGGTAGAACGCGCTCAGCTCCTGCTGAGGCGCGCCCAGCAACCCGTCGACGTCGCCCTGCGGCACGATGCTGTAGCCGCGCGCGTCGATGTCCCTGGCGATGCCCTGCCAGTCCAGGCGCGGCGCCGCCATCTCGCTGTCGAGCGTCCAGCCGAAGCTGACCTCGCCCAGGACCGCCATCTCATCATCGGGCAACGGCGCGCCGCTGGGCGCCACTACATAGCCGTCGTCCTTCCCCACCACGAAAACATCCATCCGCATGGTCAACACCTTGTCGACGCCTCTTCCGGAAAAACAGGCGGCATGGTGGCGATCGCAATGGGAATACTTCGTGAAATCCAGATTGCCGGTTGATGAAACGTTCAGGCCCGCGCCACGTTCACCGTCGAATCAGCCAGCCGAAGCGGTGGTAGCCACCCATTCGTCCACGGCTTTCTCCAGCACCGACAGCGGCAGCGCGCCGTTGCCCAGTACCAGGTCGTGGAAGGCGCGTATGTCGAAGCGCTTGCCGAGCCGCTGCTGTGCGCGCTGGCGCAGTTCGACCATCTTCAGGTGCCCCATCTTGTAGGAGCTGGCCTGCCCCGGCTGGACCAGGTAGCGGTAGACCTCGATGCGCACTTCGGCTTCGGTCATGCCGGTTTTCGCCTGCATGTAGTCGATGGCCTGCTCTGGCGTCCAGCGCTTGCGGTGCAGCCCGGTGTCCACCACCAGCCGCACCGAACGGAACATCTCGGCGCGCAGGCGCCCCAGGTCGCCCCAGGGATCATCCTTGTACAGGCCCATCTCGGCTGCCAGCTGTTCGGCGTACAGCGCCCAGCCTTCGGAGAAGGCGCTGGGATTGAGGCTGCGGCGCAACAGCGGCAGGCCGGTCAGTGTCTGACCGAGCGAAATCTGGAAGTGATGCCCCGGCGAGCCTTCGTGGTAGGTCAGCGTGGGCAGGCTGAAACGCGTATTGGCGGCCATGTCGCCGAGATTGATGAAGAACACGCCCGGCCGCGAGCCGTCCATGGCCGGCGGTGAGTAGTAGCCGCCCGGTGCGGTGGCTTGCGCCTGCACCGGCACCGTGCGCACTTCCAGCCGCTGCGTCGGCACGCGGCCGAAGTAGTCGGGTATGCGCGGTTGCAGCTTGTCGAGCGAGCGCTGGATGTCGGCAACCAGTTCGGCCCGCCCGGCGTCGGAGTCGGCGTAGAGGAAGCGTGGGTCCTTGTTCAGCGCCCGCATGCGTTCGCCCACGGTTCCCTCGCGCAGCCCCTGGCGCACCAGCAAGGCGTCCATCTCCTTGTCGATTCGTGCGACTTCCTCCAGCCCGATGCGGTGAATCGCGTCCGCGTCCAGGTCGGTGCTGGTGTTCCAGCGCAGCGCCGCGTCGTAGAAGGCCCTGCCCTCCGGGAGCGCCCAGACCCCGCGATTGCCCGGCCGGGTCGCGATCACCTCGTCCAGGCGCGCCAGCAGTCGAGCGTATGCCGGGTTGGTCTGCTCGCCGACGGCGCTGGCGGCCTGGGCCAGCAAGGCCTCGCGTTGCGCCGGCGCGATCGAGGCGACCTTGCCGAGCTTGCGCCGCAGGGACTGCACGAACACGCTGTCGGCCGGCGCAGGTTTCAGCAATGCGCGGATCTGCGTTGCCGCGCCTTCCAGCGCGATCTGCGGCGGCACCACGCCCTGTCGGGCCTGCATGTCGAAGTTCGCGCGCACCTGGTCGAGCTTGGTTGCCGCCGCGCCCAGGCGGGCGATGTAATTGCGGGCGCTGGTTTCGTCGGTGACCGCGTGGTTGTTGTCGAGGAACTGCGGCAACGTCACCGGAATGCTGAAGAGCTGATCCACGGCGTAGGTGGTCGCGCCGACGGGCAGCCACGCCGGTACCCAGTCGAAGCGCATCAGGTCGATCTGGGTGGTGTAGAACCAAGTGGCCAGGTCGTAGTTCCAACGCTCCTGTCCGGCCAATTTGCTGCGATCCCAGGCACGGATCGCATCGAGGTTGGCCTGCAGTTCGGCGCGGCGCTCTTCGCGCTTGGGCAGCGAGACATCGGTCAGCTTTGCCGACAGGTCGATGCCGTCACCGGAAATGCCGAGCAGGCTGCGCAGCTCGGGATCATGGACGACCGTGCGCTGCGTCTGCGCATCGAGCAGTGCGTGCAGTGTTGCCGGTTGGCTTGTCTCGCTGGCGGCGAGGCCGCCTTGCGCGGCCAGGCCTGCCATCAGCAGGGTGGATTTCAGAAGATGGCGATACATCGGCGCTCCTGTTGCCTCACGTCGTTCTTCGCACGATCCAGGCATGAGCTGTGAATTGTGGGACGGCGCTCGTTCGGCGGCACGCGTCATTGGTCATGTTCGATCCACGAAAACGTGATGCAGCCAACGTTTCAGGGTGTGCACTGGCACTACTGCACGCGCACCGCCAGGTCCCGACCGGTGCTTGCCGCGTTGCCCATGTAGTCCTCGGCGGTGATGCGCAGGATGTAGTCGCCGGCGGCGAAGTCCGCCGGATTCCACTGGCCGGTGGCCAGCACGCCGTCGCGAACGGTGTTGGTCACCACATACTGGAAGCGCGTGATAGCGCTCCCGTGGACCGTGATGCCGCTGCCTGGGGCATAGGCGACCTTGACCGCATCGTTGTCGGCGGGCATGCGATCGAAGGCGATGTTCATGCGCGGCGCCTCGTAGCCAGGCAACGGTTGCCCCGTCGCATCCAGCCACTGATAGCCCAGCGCATGCAGGCCAAGGCGGCGACGCGGCAGGTTGCGATCGACCTGGTCCCAGGCATCGACCACGATCTGCACGCCAGGCAACGATCGCGACAGCAGCACGCGGCCATCCTGTTTCTGCAGCAGCGGCTGCTGGGCGACGTCGAACAGTTCGATCCGGTCGATGCGCGGCGGGTAACTGTCGGCGTAGCCGCGGAACCCCAGGGCAATCGCGTTGCGCTCGTAGCCCTGGGCGCCAACGCTCAGATGCACGTGGGCCATGGCGTTGATGGTGCCAAGCACGTCGCCTGCCTTGAAGCGCGTACCACGCATCACGCGCACGCGTTCGGGCTGGCCGGCTTCGTCGAGCAGCAGATTGAAGCGCGCGGGATCGATCGGCTTGCCCTGCGCGGTACGACCCACGCGCATGTGGATGTAGCCGATGCCGTCCAGCTCGAGACCTTCGCCGAGCTTGCCCAGGGCCCAACTCGCGGTCGGGCTGGACACCTTGCCGTCGGCGATGGCGAGCACCTCCTGGCCGACGTCACCGCGGATGTCGAGGCCGCCATGCAGGTGATCGCGGTTCTCGTGCTGGTAGTTGCCCCGCACCTCGCCAAGCGTGCCGACCACTTCATGCCAGCCGTCCTGCGGACGCAGCGGCCAGCGTCCCTGCGTGTCCGGCAGGGGCGCATCGGCGGCCGGTCCAACCGTCAGCACGGGCGGCGTGGTCGCTTCGGTGGAGATGGGCACGATGCGATGCACGCGATGGCTGGCGGCATCGGCGACATACAGCGCACCGTCGCCATCGATCGCCAGTCCGGTCGGGCGCGACAGACGCTGGTCCTGGCTGGCGCCGGTGATCACCGCCCAGCGTCCGTCGCGGGTGTACTGCAGGACCGTGCCGCGGCTGTTCTCGGCGACATACACCACGGCGTCATGCGCGATGGCCAGGCTCAGTGGGCGGTGCACGACCGGATTGGCATCGTCGGGCGCACCACGCAGCACGGTATCGACATCGCCGCGCGGAGTGACGCGTCGCACCGCGTTGTTGCGCGTATCGGCGACCCAGACCCGCCCGAACGCATCAATCGCCAGTCCCGTCGGCGTGTCGAAACGCGCCTGCGCACCCAGCCCGTCCTGGTAACCAGGACGATCGCCACCAGCCAGCGTGCTGACCATGCCATCGGGCGCGATCATGCGAATGCGATCGTTGTAAGTGCCGGCGACATAGACGCGACCGTCCTTGTCCACCGCGATGCCGATGGGCCCGTTGAACTGCGCCTGCGCGGCCGGGCCATCGCGGAAGCCGGCGCTGCCGTTGCCCGCGATGGTCGTAACGATGCCCTGCGGCGACACCTTGCGGATCGCGTGGTTGCCGGTGTCGGCGACATAGAGATTGCCCGCCCCATCGATGGCCAGTCCGGACGGCGTGTTGAACGCTGCCGCACCACCCGCGCCATCGACAAAGCCCTCCACCGACCCGGCCACGGTGGTGACCGAGCCATCGCGCGCGATCCTGCGGATGCGGTTGTTGTCGCCGGCGTCGGCGACATACACCGATCCATCGGCGGCATGGGCAATGCCGTACGGATCGGCGAAGCGAGCCTGCAACGCAGCGCCCTCGCGCAGTCCCGCCACACCGTCGCCGGCGAGCAGTTCGAGCCTGGCCCTCCACGCGAACGGCGTCGGCGCCGGCCCGGTCGGCACGATCGCGACCTCACGGGTCGGCACGAAGATGAAAGTGGCGGCCAGCGCCGCCGCGGTCAGGCCAACGGCCAGCCACAGCCAGGTGCTTCGGGTCATGCAGGTCCTGGAGATTCGTCGCGGCGCGCCTACGTTGCGCGCCGCTGGCGATCGATTCTAGGCCGATCGCCGGGTGCCCCGTCCAGCGTCGCCCCGCCGACTGCGCGATTACGCCAGCATGGGCAATTTCGCGAGCAGCTTGTCGAGCGTGATCGGGTACTCGCGCACGCGGATGCCGGTGGCGTTGTGGATGGCGTTGGCAATAGCGGCGCTGACACCGCAGATGCCCAGTTCGCCCACGCCCTTGGCCTTCATCGGGGAGGACATGGGATCGGCCTCGTCGAGGAAGATCACTTCCTGGTGCGGCACATCGGCATGGACCGGCACTTCATACCCGGCCAGGTCATGGTTGACGAAGAAGCCAAGGCGCTTGTCGACGACCAGTTCCTCCGACAGTGCCGCGCCGATGCCCATCGTCATCGCGCCGATCACCTGGCTGCGCGCCTGCTTCGGATTGAGGATGCGCCCGGCCGCGCACACGGCGAGCATCCGCCGCACCCGCGACTCGCCGGTGGCGATGTCGACGCCGACTTCGGCGAAGTGCGCGGCGAAGGTGGATTGCTGATACTTCTTGCCGAGATCACCGAACTCCATCACGTCCTCGGCGACGACATCCCCACCCTCGCCCGCCTGCGCCAGCGGGATGTCACGCCCGCCGACCTGGATGCGGCCATCGGCGAACGTCGCCTCGTCGGCGTTGAATCCCAGCTTCGTGGCTATGGTCTGGCGCAGCTTCTGGCAGGCCGCATACACGCCGGCCGTCGAACTGTTGGCGCCCCACTGGCCGCCGGATCCGGCCGAAACCGGGAACGACGAATCACCCAGGCGAACGACCACGCGATCGATCGGCACACCCATCATCTCCGCCGCGGTCTGCGCGATGATCGTGTAGGTGCCGGTGCCGATGTCGGTCATGTCGGTCTCGACGGTGACCAGGCCGGTGCGGTCCAGGCGCACGCGCGCGGCCGATTTCATCGTCAGGTTGTTGCGGAACCCGGCCGCCACGCCCATGCCGACCAGCCAGCGTCCGTCGCGCCGCTCGCCCGGCGCCTTGGGGCGCTGGCTCCAGCCGAAGCGCTGCGCGCCCTGGCGCAGGCATTCGTTGAGCTGGCGCTGCGAGAACGGGCGCTTGGGATTCTCCGGATCGACCTGCGTGTCGTTGAGGATGCGGAACTCGACCGGATCCAGGCCGAGCTTGGCGGCCATTTCGTCCATCGCGATCTCAAGCGCCATCAGGCCCGGTGCCTCGCCGGGCGCGCGCATGGCATTGCCCTCGGGCAGATCGAGCACGGCCAGGCGCGTGCGCGTCATCCGGTTCGCACCGGCATAGAGCAACCGCGTCTGCTGGATCGCGTTCTCGGGGCCTCCTCCGGGCAGGTCGCCCGACCAGCTCTCGTGCCCGATCGCAGTGATCTTGCCATCGCGCGTCGCACCGATCCGGATGCGCTGGATCGTGGCCGGCCGATGGGTGGTGTTGTTGGCCATCAGCGGTCGCGGCAGCGCGATCTTCACCGGCCGGCCGCAGGCCCGTGCGCCCAGCGCGGCCAGCACCGCATCACAACGCACGAACAACTTGCCGCCGAAACCGCCGCCGATGTAGGGCGAGATCAGACGTACGTTTTCGCGCGGAATGCCGAGGGTCTTGGCGACGTCGCCGCGGCCCCAGTTGATCATCTGGTTGGCGGTCCACACGGTCAGCTTGTCGCCTTCCCACGCCGCGATCGACGCGTGCGGCTCCATCATCGCGTGCGACTGGTCGGGCGTGGTGTAGGTCTCGTCGATCGTCACCGGCGCCTTGGCGAAGGCACCGTCGAAGTCACCGACCGCGCTGTCGGGCTTGGGCTCCTTCGGCACCTGCGCGCCGGCCTTGGCCTTGTGCAGGTCGTAGGCGCCGCTGCCACGGTTGTACTGCACGCGAACCAGCTGTGCGGCGGCGCGTGCCTGCTCGAACGTCTCGGCGACCACGACGGCGACAGCCTGGTGGTAGTGCTGGATGTCCGGCCCACCGAGCAGCTTGGCGGTGTTGAAGTCACCCTTGACCAGCGGGCCCGCGTTGGCTGCCGTGACTATGGCGAGCACACCGGGCGCGTGCTCGGCGGCAGTGAGGTCCATCGAGGCGATCCGGCCCTTGCCGATGCCGGCGCCGATCACGTATCCGTACGCAGGCTTCGGAAATGCATCGTGCCACTCGTGAGCGTAGGTTGCCGTGCCCGTGGTCTTGCGCGGTCCGTCGATGCGATCGAGCGGCTGGCCGATGACCTTGAGCTGGTCGATGGGATTGGTGCCGGCGGGGGTATCGAATTTCATGGCTCATCCCTTCGCTTCGACCAGCACCGCACTCAACGTGCGCTGGGCAAGCAGCGTCTTGAACTCGTTCTGCGCGGTCGTACGCGCACCGTCGAACATGCGATCGGTAACAGCCTTGGCACCACGCGGCAGTTCCGCGTCGGCCGCCTCCACCCGCCACGGTCGTGGCGCCACGCCGCCCATGGCGACGCGGCCCGTGCCATCACGCTGCACGATCGCCGCCACCGACACGAGAGCGAACGCGTAGGAAGCCCGATCGCGAACCTTGCGGTAGATCTGCGTCCCGCCGACCGGTTTGGGCAGCATCACTGCGGTGATCAACTCGCCCGCGGCCAGCGTGTATTCCAGGTGCGGCGTAGCGCCCGGAGCCCGGTAAAGTTCGTCGAGCGGCATGCTGCGAGTCGAACCATCGGCGCGCACGGTCTCCACTGTTGCGTCGAGCGCGCGCATCGCCACGGCCATGTCGCTGGGATGTGTGGCGATGCACGAATCGCTGGCGCCGATCACCGCGTGCTGGCGGCTGAAACCTTCAAGCGCAGCACAGCCGCTTCCGGGCAGGCGTTTGTTGCAGGGCTGGTTGGTGTCATAGAAGTATGGGCAACGCGTGCGCTGCAGCAGGTTTCCTGCCGTGGTCGCCTTGTTGCGCAATTGGCCGGACGCTCCAGCCAGCAATGCACGCGAGAGCACGCCGTAGTCGCGGCGAACGCGGGCGTCGGCTGCGAGGTCTGTATTTCGCACCAGCGCGCCGATACGCAGCCCGCCGTCGCGGGACTTCTCGATCTTGTCGAGCGCCAGGCCGTTGACATCGACAAGGTGGCCCGGCGTTTCGACTTCGAGCTTCATCAGGTCGAGCAGATTGGTGCCGCCGGCGATGAACTTCGCGCCGGGCGTGCGAGCGACAGCAGTGGCCGCCTCGGCGGGAGACTTCGCGCGCTCGTAACCGAAGGCCTTCATGCCGACCTCCCCGCCACCTCGGTGATGGCATCGACGATGTTGGAGTACGCGCCGCAGCGGCAGATGTTGCCGCTCATGCGCTCGCGGATCTCCTCGGTGCCCAGGCGCGGACGCGCGGTCAAGTCAGCGCTGACCAGGCTGGGAATCCCGTCCTTGATCTCGTCGAGCATGGCGACGGCCGAACAGATCTGCCCGGGCGTGCAGTAACCGCACTGGTAGCCATCGTGTTTGACGAAGGCCGCCTGCATCGGATGCAGCTTGTCGGGCGTGCCGAGACCTTCGATCGTCGTGATGGTGTCGCCCTCGTGCATCACCGCCAGGGTCAGGCAGGCATTGATGCGACGGCCGTCGACGATGACGGTGCAGGCGCCGCACTGACCGTGGTCGCAACCCTTCTTCGTGCCGGTCAGGTGCAGCTGCTCACGCAGCGCATCGAGCAAGGTGGTGCGCGTATCGAGCTCGAGCTCGTGCGCTTTGCCGTTCACGTTGAGCTTGACCTTGTGCAGCACGGGCGGTGCCGCCGGCGCCACTGCACTGGCCTCAGCCGCGAGCGCGGGCAATGCCATGGCCGAGGCCGAGGTCACGCCCGCCTTGAGCAGGTCGCGCCGGGTGATGGGTAGGTTGCGGATGCTGTCCACGGGCCTGCCTCTCGATGGGTGCTTGCGGATTGTGCTGCACGGGGTCGTCGAGCGTGCGGAAAGCTGGCGTGCTGCAGACCGGCGACCAAGGCGAATTTTGTGCGTCCACGACTGGTCACTACAAGCGACTTCCGGTGAAGACAGAGTGGACGGAAGGCTTCAGCGTCCCTGCGGACTCACCTCAGGCCGCCATGTCGAGAACGATGCGGCCTTCGATCTCGCCCTTTCGCATGCGGTCGAAAACACCGTTGATGTTTTCGAGTTTGTCGACAGCCACGGTCGCGGAGACCTTGCCCTGCGCGGCGAACTCCAGCGATTCCTGCAGGTCCAGGCGGGTGCCGACGATCGAGCCGCGCACCGTGATGCCGTTGAGCACCATGCCGAAGATGTCCAGCGGGAAGCTTCCCGGCGGCAGGCCCACCAGCGACATCGTGCCCCGTCGACGCAACATTCCCAGAGCCTGCTCGAAAGCCTTCGGCGAGACAGCGGTGACCAGCGCACCATGCGCGCCGCCGAGCTCCTGTTTCAGGAACACGGCTGGATCTGTCTTGAGTGCGTTGACCGTGACGGTGGCGCCCAGCCGCCGCGCCAGATCGAGCTTGGCGTCGTCCACGTCAACCGCGGCCACGTTCAGGCCCATCGCCTTCGCATACTGCACGGCCATGTGGCCCAGACCGCCAATGCCGGAGATCACCACCCAGTCGCCGGGACGGGTGTCGGTCATCTTCAGGCCTTTGTAGACGGTGACGCCGGCGCACAGAACCGGCGCGATTTCGACAAAACCAATGCCCTTCGGCAAGTGTCCGACATAACCGGCATTGGCCAGGACGTAATCGGCGAAACCGCCATTGACCGAGTAGCCGGTGTTCTGCTGCTGCTCGCAGAGCGTCTCCCAGCCACCGAGGCAGTGTTCGCAGCAGCCACAGGCCGAATACAGCCATGGGACACCGACGCGATCGCCCTCCTTTACGTGGCTGACGTTGGCGCCGACGGCCACCACGTGGCCTACGCCTTCGTGGCCGGGGATGAATGGCGGCGCCGGCCTTACCGGCCAATCGCCTTCGGCCGCGTGCAGGTCGGTGTGACACACGCCGCATGCCTCGATCTTCACCAGCACTTCGCCCGGACCTGGCCGAGGCACGGGTACTTCTTCGATCACCAACGGCTGGCCGAACGCGCGCACCACCGCTGCCTTCATCTTCCGGTCCATTGCAGATCCTCGGGGGAAGGTCCTGGCATACACCTTACGCCGGTCCTGCAAGCCGGACTATCCCGATCACTCGTCCCCCGAATTCCCCAAATGAAAAAGGCCTGCAAGGCGGGAGCCTTGCAAGCCCTTGTTTTCAATGGTGCCGGAAATAGGAATCGAACCTACGACCTACGCATTACGAAGTCGTTGAACTTCACGGACTTGCCGTCACCATGGAGCACACAAACCGCCTATAATTTAGGGACTTTAGTCGAACTATGCGTAACGATACATAGCGCACCAGTTCTGACCGTAACTTCACTTTCGGCCCCCAATTTGCCCCCGGCGAGCCGGCTGGTCCCTGATGACGGTGCGACGGCCATGACACAGATTTCGTTCAACGAGAAGAAGCTGACTGCTCTGCTAAAGAAGAGCTACGCCGCACGGGTGGAACTGACGGATGCTGCAAAACCGGGCCTATCCCTTCGGATCGGGCCCAACCGGGCGACCTGGGTCTACCGCTACCGGGTCGGCGCCCAGAAGCATCGTCAGAAGATCGGCGAGCACCATGCGATCGCCCGCGAGGCCGCGGCCTTGACCCCTCCGGTCGCTTCGTTCACCCTCGCCCGCCAGAAGGCCTGCAAGATTGACGACGACCTTGCTAATGGGCGGCACCCGAAGGTGGAGCAGTCGCGGGCCAGCGCCCTGACGCAGGACTCCATTACCAGAGACGCAGATCGCGTAACTCGCAACCTCGCAGAAAAGTGGGCGGAGGTTCACTTCCCGCGGCTCGCCTCATCGAGCAGAAGGGACTATCGGCGAGCGCTCGACGAATTCCTCGCCCGTTTCGGAGGGAGGGACATCGGCACCATCCGGCGGGGTGTGCTCAAGACCTACCTGGACGAAGTCGCCGCCCGTTCTGGTGCGGCCGGCAACCGCATGGCGGTTGTCATCAGGTTACTTTTCGCTTTCGCGCGCGACCGTTTCGATTGGGAGAGCAGCCCAGCGGCGGAACTGGACAATCCCGCCCAACAAACCAAACGGGAGCGAACGCTCGATCGCAATGAAATTCGCGTCCTTTGGCGCGCGTGCGAGCTGGCTGGCTACCCGTATGGTCATTGCCTGCGCTTGGCGCTCTGCTTCGGTCAACGCATGGGTGAAATCGGCAGTTGGCGGCGCAGCGACATCGACAGCACCGGCGATTTCTGGACGCAGAGGAAGAACAAGTCGAACCGGAGGACTGATTTGTGGGTAGACGACCTCGCCCTTTCCATCCTCCGGGATTGCCCCAACCTGGGCGCGGATGCGCCATTCTTCTCTGCCAGCACCGACCGTACTAGCGGTCTTCCCAACCCGCTTCGACCCGACACGATTCACAACGCGATCCGCCGGCACATCACCCCCAGGATCCTCAAAGCAGCGGAAGAGCTAGGGCTTCCGCCAATCTCCGAGCGCTGGGTTCCGCATGACCTCCGACGCACCGTGCGAACGGGCCTCACAGGCTGGTGCGGGGTCACTCCCGACACCGCAGAGCGAGTTTTGAACCATGCGATGGGTGGACTTCGGGCCATCTACGACCACAGCGACTATCGGCCGCAGGTCGCCGACGCACTGCATCGGTGGGACCACGAGCTGCACGCGATCCTGCAAGGACTCCCGCCCACCGGGGTCGTTCTTCCCGTGCGTCGATCAGAAAGGAACTCTGCGCAAAATGACGTCTCCGCTCCGAACAGCGCCTCACAAGCCTGAACGCACGACAACAGGCTTGTACTTTTCATAGCGAGTTCTGTGCGCAAACACTGATCGAAATTGAGCTTGGATAATTTGGAAATAGTTCCCAATACTTTTCCCGCAATAAGCAGGAATTTCCACTCTTGACGTTGCGAACACCCGCGAAATTTTCGCGGCAGTATTGGCTTCATGGCGAAGACGAACAGTCGCCATTTCGGAGCCTGACGATGAGTACAACAAACCGCGGTTCGCATCCCTCAGACGCCGACGATGACGTCCTGGTTCCTCATGCGCAGGTCGCGCGGGAGCTTGGCGGCGTCACAGCAATGACTCTGTGGCGATGGGTTCGAAGAGGCGTCCTACCAATCCCGACGAAGATCAACGGCCGGAACTACCAGCGAAGAGCCGCAATCCGAGCCCTTCAACGAACCGGCTCTCCCAACACCTGACCCCGCAGCGCAGCGCGCTCTTCGGCCACGCTGCCTCCAGGCGTTTTCAGTCCTCCAGACCATCCTTCTCGTCATGGAGCAAGTGAATGAACAACTTTCAGCAAGCCTGGATCATCCGCAATTTTGAAGAAGCCATTTTCGTCGACCCGGACACAGCGACTTGCCGCTGCCCCGTGTGCGCGGAGGCAAGCGCGCTCGTCATTTCCTTCCACGGGAACCGCGCCAGCCTGGGTTGCAGCCGCGGGTGCAGCTCCGGAGCCGTTCTTGGACAAATCTGCTTCGACTCGTCGCGCTTCGAAGCGATGGGACGGTGCATATGAACAAGTACGAATTGAACACAGCGGCGCCCCCATCGCCTGCCGACGATCTTGACCAGGCCGCATCTGGCGTCGATGCCGCGCATATCCAAGGTGAACCAGTGCGCTGGCTGTGGCCGGATTGGATAGCGCGAGGAAAGATCACCATCTGTGCAGGAGCTCCCGGCTGTGGAAAGACCCTGCTCGCAATGGAAATTTCCGCAATCGTGAGCCGCGGCAGACCCTGGCCAGACGCCACTGCTTCCGTTCGGGGCCGCGTCCTCATCTGGTCGGGTGAGGACGATGTGGCGGATACGTTGAAGCCACGACTCGTCGCAGCGGATGCGGACTGTGCGATGGTAACTTTCGTCAGCAATGTGCGCGATTCGAAGTCTGGTCGACCTCGTCCGTTTGACCCCTCCACCGATCTCCGGCCGCTCGAATTGCTCATCGAGGAATACGGCGACGTCTCCCTGGTGGTCATCGACTCCATTGTGAGTGTCCTTCCCCGAAACAGCGACTCTCACCGCAACGCCGAGGTTCGCCGGGACCTGACAATTCTTCGGGAGATGGCGATGCGCCAGCACGTTGCGGTGCTGGGCATAACCCACTTCACGAAGGGTACTGGTGGCCGAGACCCCGTGGAGCGAGTAACCGGATCCCTCGCGTTCGGCGCGCTTGCCAGAAGCGTCCTTGTGGTCGCCAAGGGCGAGAACGGCGACCGCATTGTTGCTCGGGCCAAGAACAACCTGGGTCAGGAGGGCGGAGGGATACGGTTCCAGCTCAAGGCGGACGAAGTCGAAGTCGATGGCCAACTCATGCCCGTTGCAAGCATCACCTGGGGAGAGTTGCTGGAAGGATCGGCCAGTGAATTGCTCGCCGGCGCGGAGCGCCCTCGCCGGTCACGAGCCGAGACCGCCATCTGGCTCAGGGAAGTCCTCTCATCCGGACCCGTTGAAGCTTCCGTCCTGATGAGGCTCGCCCAGAATGAGGGATACCCGTGGCGAACGGTCGAGAACGCCAAATCCATCGCAGGCGCCACTTCGCGCAGAATCCGCGGCATCGGGCCTGCCGGATGCTGGGAATGGTCACTTTCAACTCCTGACGTCGCTGCTAACACCGCACAGCCTCAACCAACGGATTACGGTCTTAGCTAGAACATTTCATAGCAGGACGGGAAAGCGGGGGGGCAAGCCGGGAATATTGGCATGGGCCGCAACCACCCGTCGCACCGTCGTACAAACGCCAATCACTTTCGGAGCATTCGGAGGAAAGCGTCGTGCCCACGAACCCCCCTCGTCAAAGTGCCTCACACAGCATTTCCGCGCTGAAGTCGCTCGCACGCGACACAGGTATGGAGGCCCCTCTTCCAGACGGGATTTCACTGGATGACATCGAGGTAATCGCCTATTACCGGCTGCTGTGGGGAATGCGCGCCCCATCAGACTGGAAACCGGCGGAACTGGCCTTGATCGCCCGGGCAGCGAATCTCGACGTAGAGCTTCGTCGGGAGGAACAACGGCTGGCGGTCGAAGGTCACGTAGTCGGCGGAAAACTCAACCCGCGTGTACGCGCCGTCGAGGCGCTGGCTCGGCGACACGTCCGCTATCTGCTCCTCCTCCGCCTACCCGCCGCCCCAACCGAGGCAAGGGCCATCGCGAATCGCGCAGCACAGTTTCGAAGACTGGGTCACGGTCGAACCATCGACGATCGCGGATTCCTGGCAGGTCCACCTGCGCTGGATTCTCTGCCCTGACACGGCGCCTCACCTGGGCCGGCAGCACAGCGAAAATGACACCGCGCTATATCGTTCAACGCCGGCCCAGATTGGCTTGATAGGCAGGGCGGGATACGCTGGCACAATGCCCTTTCAGCGCCCTTTCCGGTGTGTCCACGATGACCATCTACTTTGTCCCCGATACGAACTTCTTTCTTCAGTGCCGCAGGCCTGAAAATCTCGACTGGACGGCGGTCACAACCGACACCTCAGTTGTGCTGATAGTTGTAAAGGAGGTTCAACGCGAGATTGATCGGCACAAGAGCGGGGGCAACGCCAGACGGGCGAAACGCGCACGCGAGGTCTCGGGAATGCTACGCGAGATCATCCGGACCGACGCCAGCGAATGCGCCGTGGTTGCGGGCGGGTACCGGATCTCCGTTCGCTTAGCTCCGCGACTACCCAACAACAGAGAGAGACCGGAAGAACTCGACCTGACGGCTGCGGACGAACGGGTGGTCGAGGAGGCGTTAGCGTGCGGTCACCTTCTTAACGTACAAATTTCACTCTTGACGGACGACATGGCACCTCTCCAGGCCGCCCGAGAGGTTGGCATGGGAGCCGTTGCCATACCGGACACCTGGCTGCTACCACCCGAATTGAGCGACACCGAAAAGCAGCTCCGAAATGTGCAGAAGCAGGTGGAACAACTGATGGGAAAAGGACCTCTATTGAAGGTTGAAGCTGCCCATCAAGGAACTTTAATTGCACGGTTGGATGGGACACTGATTCGCTATCAGGAACTCTCGCCTGAATTTGTGGATCGAGCGATTGCCGCAATCCGCTCGGCCCACCCGATGGATGGGACCAAAGAGCACGCGTACGTATCGATATTTGGCTCGGAGAAGTATCGCAACGATTATCAACGCTGGGAGTCCGAGCTACAGCAACGGATCGAAGCACTCCCGCGCTACTTCAACGCCCTCACGCCATGCGCGTCGTTGTCTCTGAAGTTGATCAACGAGGGTGTAAGCAGCGCAGACCACGTCGTCGTCGATATTTTCAGTCGCGGCAATGTCTACTTGGCGGACCCGTCTTCACTTGATCGAATTGAAAGTAGCATTTCACCGATGCTCCGGAAGCCGCCAGAGTTTGAGAACATCGCCCCCCGCTATCCTGGCTCCTTCAAGGAGGGCCGGAGGCTCGGCGCTGAGCCAGCATTCCCTTCCGTCGCTCCAACAGCGAACCGCGAGTTCAGATGGTCGACTGCCGAAGGCGAGACACTCATGCAGCACATGCAAGGGGAATGCATCGATTTCCGCCATGCCCTCGACCCGCACGTGAAGGAACTGCATATTCGGGCTGCCCCGGGAAACAACGAAGAACTTGCGGGTGCGGTTGATATTCGTGTTTCCGCGCGAAACGTCGCGGTACCGATCGAGGCAATGATCCCTGTGCGACTGCGGGTTTCGCTACAGGATTCTGAGCGACGAGCCACCGAAGTGATTGCGCAGGAGCTTGGGGTAGAGCTATAGCCGCTCGGGGAACGACCTGGGCAACGCTTTACCGGGCCAGCCAACCCTGCCCCGCAGATCACGCAATGAGAGCAAAGAATGAGCCAAGAGGATTGTTATACCCACGCTGACGCAGTGAACTCGATCTTTGGAATTTCCGGACCTGAGTGGTTCATTCACAAGGCTCGGCGCGACGTTGAGAGATACAAGGAGGCCGATAGTGCGCACGCGCGCGCAGAGGCGTTGGTCGACGTCTGCGCTTCATTCATCGCCGTAGAAGATTGGAGTTTTTCGTCCGGGAGCGGGATGACAGCGGGCCAATGGCGCAGTCATCACCGCGAAGCGAGCTCAGCGCACGCCTTGGTCGCGCTCATCGCGCTTGTGAGCAAGCACCGCGTTGTGAGCGATGGTCGTTTTAAGCTAATGCGCCTCGAAGCGACAGGCGAAATGAGGTTCTGGTCTGAGGATGCGACGCCAGATAGGTTACTGGCGTGGCTTCAGTCAAATAGCTCGCACGGATATACAGTGACGAATGTGCGAACGCTGTTCGATGACGATCAGATTGAAGGATACGAGATTGTTGTATCCGTTGACGCACTCATGCTCGATGGAAATGCCAGACCGGTGACCGCCGTACTAGAGGACGCGCTGAGTTACTGGTCGAATGAGATCGGAACGCGCAGCGACAAGTAAAGATGCTCCTACGGAAAGCCGGTGTGCCGAGCCGGCGCTACCCGAAAGGCCGAAGGCAGCATTCAAGTCGCCGGCGCAGGCTCCGGAAATTTCCATTTCCCGCTGAGGATTTCCGCACGTGGCCGGTACAGGCGGACCGTGTAGTTCCAACCCGGCATGATCGGCAGGCAGTTGGGCACCTTGCCGTCACATCCGCCAAATTGCACGTCGACCGCGCCGTCCGCATTTTTCTGCGTCGTGATGTTGTTCAGCGAGTAAACGTCGAAGGCGTTCTTCTGGTAGTAGCCCTCCGCGTTGTAGAGGCTGATCGACCAGAATCCATCCACCGGGACATCGCGCACGTGGAGCCTGTAGATAGTCTTGCCGTCGTTCTGCGGTGGGGTGAAGTTGAGATAGATCGCATCCTTGCGCGGATTGCCACCCCAGGTCGTCGCCGATGAAATGAGCCTCTGGACGGGATCTACCTCATTCTTCTGTCCAAACGCGCGACTGGTGTCGGTTAGGGTCGTGCCGAGGGTAATGAGCGCGTCGCGCACTTTCTTCTGGCTAACCGGGTCCCATTTTGGCAGCTCAAATTCGCCAAGACCTTGCTGCTCGGCCTTTAGCCCATCCTGCAACGCGTGGGCCTTCTTCATGTCCTCCGGGTCGTTCGGGTCGACGAGGATCCGGACGCCGACCAGCACGTAACGCGTGCCATCTGGTTTGCGAGTGATAGTGTGCCGACCTGGTGAATAGATCGCCGGCGGCGAGTACATGTCCTGGTCAATGGATTGCATTGACAGGAACCGGCCTCCGGCATCCGGGAGCGTCACCGTTACGGGACCAGCGTCCAAGTCGAAAACCGCCGAGGAATAAAGCGTGTCGCGATTGGTTCGAATGATTGTCTGTTTGTCCACTGGCATCATCTCGCGATGGTGCTGGAACTTGCCGAAGCCACCTTCCTTCGTCGCAACAGTATTGAAGTAAAGGTCGGTCTCAGCGCGAATGAAGTTCTCGACGGTGACCGGGATCGTACCGGGAGCTGCTTCCTGTGACCTGATAGCCATGGCATCGGCAGGCGGCTCCGGTTTTGCGACAGGCGCGGGCGCGACTGGAGGGCCCGGTTGGTCGGCTATGGGCTCCTGCGCAGGCTGCTTTTGACAGGCCATCAAAGACACAGCGCTCAACAATGCAAAGACAGGGATCCGCATGGCCCAACTCCCGGTTCTCGGTGGCTGTAGGTGGTGCGTCGTCGCCGCAGCAACGCGACTGCCTTGGAGCTTCCGCGTTGCGTGTGCAGCCGTAGTGAATGTCCATTCCGGGTCGAAAAGCACTCACTCCCTGCCGGACCAGCCATGATCGCAACCGGCATCGATTCGATTCCGCATCACTCTTGTAGCAAGGCCTGCCGACAACGGCCGACGAACTGATCTCGCCGAACCGGCCCCCAATTTGCCCCCAGCCCCAAAATGAAGAAAGGGCCTGCAAGGCAAAAACCTTGCAAGCCCTTGATTTCAATGGTGCCGGAAATAGGAATCGAACCTACGACCTACGCATTACGAACCGGAATTGGGACGCTCGGCGCGCTACGGCGGCCTGTCCTTACATGCGCTTCAGCGCCGGTGGCGCCCATGCGCCTTCCATGACAGCGGCGCGCGGTGAATACAGCCGCAGCGTCGGCTGGATCGGCCCGGAAGCCGGCGACGGCAACCAGTTGGACTCTTTGTCGGCGCCCGGCGATTGAGGCTGGATGTAAATGTCCAGCGAGCCGTCTGCGTTGAACTTGAGCTTGTCGCGGTCCCCGATGGCGAAGCGGTCGATCGGGTTGGGCACCTGGAAGCCCTGCGCGTCGTACATGGTCAACGACCAGAACGCGTCGGCTGGCGGCAGTTGGCCCTTGTCAAAGTGCAGGACGTACTTGTTGGCGCCGTCCAGCGGATTGCCGTCGCTGTCTGCGAACACCGACGGATAGATCGCATCCTCTGGCAGGTTGGCGCCCAGACCCGCCAGCGCCACGGTGGCGCGTCGCAGGTAGGACGTGCCGTAGGCACCCATGCCCTCGGTGGTCAGGTTCCAACCGTTGACGTGGGTGGCGCCGCCGCCGCGCTTGATGTTGGCCGTGATGTCGGACAACGCTGCCTTTGCCCCATCGTTGATGAGTGCGGTCGCCTTGTCGTCGAACTTGCTGGCGTCCCAATCGTGCCCAGGTGCCAGGCCCATCGCGCGCATTCTGAACAGGATTGGATAGTCGTTGGCGTGCGGCGGATACTTTTTCAGTAGCTGCGCGAAGCGTTTGAAGAAATCGACGCCGCTCATCTGGTCCAGCGTTACCAGCGGCGGTGTCCTGTCGTCCACGCTGGCATCGACCGGCGACGTCGCCGGTGGTGCGTAGTCCTTGCCCCAGCTCGCCAGCGGGGTCAGCTTCAGGCCGTCCTGGACCTTGTGCACGTTCTCGTAGTCGGAAGGCCCGTTCGTCTGCGTGCGTCCCATCAACCATATCGTCGACGTCGGCGCCTGAATTCTCTCGACACCCTCCGGCAGCGTGCCGTTCCAACCGGGCGGAATGTAAGCGAAGTGTCCGGCTTTCGTGCCTGTTGTACGCGCACCCAGGGACGAGAACACGTCGGACCACATGTCCAGCGTCGGCACCAGATAATACCGGTCGTTGGTGTCCGGAACCGTGAGTATCACCGGCCCCTGATTGAGGTCGAGCCAGGCGAACGAGTACAGCGTGTCGAAGTTGAACCGCACCACGTCTTTGGCGTCGGCCTTCGGATAGCTGCGGAAATGCGCGAACTGGTTGATCGGCGCCCGCATCGACACCTCGGTCGCGTTCGGCACGTTCGTCGCCTGCCGCTGCGTGACGTCCATCAGCACCAGCGGATAGGCGTAGGTGTAGACATCCTTGACCAGCGCGGTGGCTTTTTCGGGCGTCAACGTATTGAGAGCAGGTGTTGGCGCCGGGCTGGTAGATGCGCTCTGGGACGGTTCGGCGCCGCCTTGCCTGGCGGCTGGCTGATCGCGTGAGCAGGCGGCGACGGCCAACGAAAAAAGCGCGATGGCGAGTGAACTCGTGACGGTTGAGCGCATGGCTTCCTCCCTGGATGGCCTCTAATGGTCATCGGGAGAACGGTGAAGGCGCAGTGAGGGACGAACCTCACCGAAGGAAGCGCCCTTTGGCAATGCGCCGAAAGCTTCGCTGTCCCCAAGGACCGCTATCGGCCAGGAGCGGTCTTACCACCTACCGCTATCCGGTCCGATTGATCGCGAGCGCGTAAAGGTAGGCTAAGGCCAAAACAGAATGACAGCCACGAACCACGCCCAACTGCCAGTGCGGAATGCGCGACGGGCTGACACAAAGGTGGTAACGATCGTCAGCACGTTCAAGCCAAGCCACAAACGTCCGCATTGGGTCGGAAGCAGACGTTAGCACCGGCCCGAACGCCGGAGTATCCACATGACCGCTAACGGCCAATAGCGGACTTCACACCGTGGTCACCCTCGCGCGGGCATCAAGGTCGATATTTTCTATCGCCGGTGGCATGGCATACCCCCGGCCATCGAATTCGTCTATGTCAGTTAACCGTCACTAGGGGAAGGCCATGCGTTCGCTGCATATTGCCGTCGCTGCACTCGCGTCCAGTGTGTTGCTGCTCACCGGTTGCCAGCGCGCTGACACGCCGCCCTCGCAAACCGCCTCTCCCACTGCGGTCGCGCCCGCCAAAACGGTCTCGCCGACGCAGGTGCCTGCCCCCACCTCCGCGGCCGGCATTGCCGGCACTCCATCGGGCACGGTGATGACACCGGGCTATATCGAAACCATGGGCCGGATGGTCTACGTGTGGGGCTGGCCGTTGGTAAACCACTACAACCGCGCCATGGCGCTTGCGGATCTGCCCGAGCCCGGTCGCAACGGCGGCGTGTTGCCAGTGGCGCCACCGGGCTCCATCAGCATGCTGACCGACTACATCCAGGCCGACCAGAAGTTCGTGACGTGTCCCAACCAGGACACCGTCTACGGGGCCGGGTATCAGCACCTCAACACGCAGCCGGTGGTCATCCAGGTGCCGGATTTTGGAAAGCGTTTCTTCGTCTACCAGATGGCCGATTCGCGCACCGAATCGTTTTGCTCGATCGGCCAGCAGTACGGCACCAAGCCAGGTTTCTACCTGTTGGTCGGACCGGAATGGAAGGGCGACGTGCCCAAGGGCATCACCGCCACGTGCCGCTCATCGACCGATCTGGTAGCGGTGCTGCCGCGCGTCTTCATGGACGACACGCCCGAGGACCGCGCGATCGTACGTCCATTGGTCAACCAGGTCGTGCTGTACCCGCTGGACGAGTTCGATGGGACGATGAAGACGAAAGACTGGTCGAAGACCCCGGTCTTCCCGGCGCCAAAGGTCGAAGGCCCAGGCGAAATGAAATTCGTCCTGCCTGAGAAGTTCTTCGACGAGCTGCCCGCCGTCATGAAGGGTGTTCCGCCGCTACCGGGCGAAGAAGCCCTATATTCGACCGCGCAGTCGTTGCTCGACGCAGCGGCGAAGGACCCGAAGATCAAGGAGCAGTTGACCCGGATTGCCGTAGCGACCGAGAAGGATGTCATCGCGCCACTGTTCGAGTTCCGCAACAACGGCCGGCCGGTCGGCAATGGCTGGACGTCTCCGCCCAATGGCGCGCGGTGGGGCTTCGACTACCTCTCGCGTACGGCATCGGCGAAGTCCAACATCTACGACAATGCGCCTAACGAAACCCGCTATATCTATACCGACGTAGATGCCAGCGGCACGCGGCTCAACGGGGCGGGCGGGAGCGCCTACACCGTA
Organism: Lysobacter sp. Soil_C_59; assembly: GCF_057656415.1. Classification (NCBI taxonomy): domain Bacteria; kingdom Pseudomonadati; phylum Pseudomonadota; class Gammaproteobacteria; order Lysobacterales; family Lysobacteraceae; genus Lysobacter; species Lysobacter sp. Soil_C_59. The sequence continues at coordinate 463,395 of NZ_JBDGKK010000003.1, forward strand.
ACGTTCCCAAAGGGTCAGACGCCGCCGGTAAAGGGGTTCTGGTCGCTGACGCTCTACAACAGGCACCACCTGTTCGAGCCCAACTCGCTCAACCGCTTCGGCGTCGGCACCAAGAACAAGGACCTCAAGCTCGGCGAGGACGGTTCGTTGACGCTGTACGTCCAGCACGCCTCGCCCGGTCCCGCCCGGGAGAGCAACTGGTTGCCGGCACCGGCGGATGAGTTCTCGCTCTATATCCGTGCGTACTGGCCGGAGGCTGCAATCACTGAAGGCCGTTGGACGCCCCCGGCAGTAACCCGTGCGCGCTGATTAGAGCGTCCGCTTTGGGTCGAAAGCGGCCATACCGAGGCCGACCAGCCATGATCGCAATCATCATCGACACCGTCCCACGTCATCCTGGTCCACGGCTGTGCTCCATTGCCGGCGAAATGATCGCATCGAACTGGCCCCCAAATGGCCCCCAGTGCCCCAAATGAAAAAGGGCCTGCAAGGCAAATACCCTGCAAGCCCTTGATTTCAATGGTGCCGGAAATAGGAATCGAACCTACGACCTACGCATTACGAATGCGCCGCTCTACCAACTGAGCTATTCCGGCGGGTCTATCGGCCAGGCCCTTCCTGTACAGGCGGGCCGGCTGCGGAAATCTCCGCGAGGCGCGAATTCTAGGCGCTCGTGCCGCTTTTGGTCAATCGACCAGCTGCAGCCGAAGCTCCTTCGGCAGGGCAAAGACCATGTCCTCGGGCTCGCCGTCGAGCTCGCTGACGTGCTGGGCACCCAGTTCGCGTAAACGCTCGATCACACCCCGCACCAGGACCTCGGGCGCCGAAGCGCCGGCGGTCACGCCGATGCGCTTGCGGCCATCGACCCAGGACGGGTTGATCTCGATCGCGCCATCGATCAGGTAAGCCGCGACGCCCTCGCGCTCGGCCAGCTCGCGCAGGCGGTTGGAGTTGGAGCTGTTGATCGACCCCACCACCAGCACCAGGTCGCACTTGGCGGCCAGTTCGCGCACGGCGTCCTGGCGGTTCTGGGTGGCGTAGCAGATGTCGTCGTTCTTCGGGCCCTGCATGGCCGGGTACTTGGTGCGCAGGGCCTCGATCACGCTGCGGGTGTCGTCCACCGACAACGTGGTCTGGGTGGTGTAGGCGACGTTCTGCGGCTGGTCGATCTCCAGCGCGGCGACGTCGTCGTTGTCCTCGACCAGGTAGATCTTTCCCGAGCCGGCCTCGCGCTTCCACTGGCCCATCGTGCCTTCGACCTCGGGGTGGCCCTCGTGGCCGATCAGCACCACGTCGCGGCCGGCACGGCAGTGACGGGCCACTTCGAGGTGGACCTTGGTCACCAGCGGGCAGGTCGCGTCGAACACCTTCAGGTCGCGCCGCTGCGCTTCCTCGCGCACGGCCTTGGACACGCCGTGGGCGCTGAAGATCACGGTGGCGCCGTCGGGCACCTCGTCGAGTTCCTCGACGAAGATCGCGCCGCGGTGCTTGAGGTCGTCGACCACGAAGCGGTTGTGCACGACTTCATGGCGCACGTAGATCGGCGCGCCGAGCGTCTCGATCGCACGCTTGACGATCTCGATGGCGCGGTCGACACCGGCGCAGAAACCGCGGGGATTGGCTAGCAGAACATCCATGGCGCCATTGTACTCCGCAGGGGTCCGACTACTTGCTCGCCGCTGGCTGCGGCTTGGGCGCCAGCAGGCCAAACAGGGCGATACCGACCGCGCCGACGACAATTGCCGAATCGGCAACGTTGAACGCCGGCCAATAGTGGTCCTGCCAGTGCCACTGGATGAAATCGACGACGTGGCCGTGCAGCAGCCGGTCGATGACGTTGCCCAGGGCACCGCCGATCACCAGCGAATACGGCAGCGCGCTCTTCCAGTCGCCGCGACGGGTCTGCGCCAGCCACCAGGCGAGCAGGCCGCTGATCGCCACCGCCAGCACCACGAACACGTACTTCTGCCAGCCACCGGCATCGCTCAGGAAGCTGAACGCCGCGCCGGTGTTGTAGGTGCGGTACCAGTTCCAGAAACCTTCGATCACCGGGATCGCGGTGTACTCCGGCAGCGAGGTCAGTACCCACCACTTGGTGAGCTGGTCGAGCACGATGACGGCCACCGACAGCAGCAGCCAAGGCAACGCATTGGGACGAACGGGCGCCATCAGAACCACTCCCGGTTTTCGCCAGCGCCGAGGTTGACCACGCAGCGGCCGCACAGCTCCGGATGGGAAGTGTCGCTACCGATGTCGGCGCGGTACTGCCAGCAGCGCACGCACTTGGACTTGGTGGTCGGCGTGGCCAGCACGGCGATGTCCTTGATGCCGTCATCGGCGATGACTTCGACGTCACCGCTGATGAACAGGAAGCGCAGCTCGTCGCTGAACTGCGCCAGCCAGTTCTGGTCGGCAACGCCGGCCTTCAGCGCGATCTCGGCCTCGAGCGCGGCGCCGATGTCGCCGGCGGCGCGCATCGGCTCGAGCGTCCTGCTGACCTCTTCGCGCAGTGCCAGCAGGCGATCGAAATCCTGCGCCGACAGCACCGAGTCGTCGCCGAGCACGGCCAGTCCGTCGTACCAGGTGGTGAACAGCACGTTGTCCTCGCGCGCGCCCTGGTCGGTCACCTTCGGCAGGTGCTGCCACATCTCGTCGGCGGTGAAGGCCAGGATCGGCGCGATCCAGCGCACGAAACCCTCGGCGATTCGGTACATCGCGCTCTGCGCCGAACGGCGGCCGCGCGAGTCTTCCGGCATCGTGTAGAGACGGTCCTTGGTGACGTCGAGGTAGAGCGAACCCAGGTCGACGCTGCAGAAGTTCGACAGCGCCTGCACGATCTCGGCGAAGTCGTAGCGCTCGTAGGCGCTGGCGATGCGGTCCTGCAGTTCGGCCGCGCGGTGCACGATCCAGCGATCGAGCGCGACCATGTCGCCCAGCGGGCGCAGGTGCACGGCGGGATCGAAACCGCTGAGGTTGGCCAGCAGGAAGCGCGCGGTGTTGCGGATGCGGCGGTAGACGTCGGAATTGCGCTTGAGGATGTCGTCGGACACCGACATCTCGTTGCGGTAGTCGGTCGATGCGATCCACAGGCGCAGCACGTCGGCGCCCATCTGGTCGATGACCTTCTGCGGCGCCAGCGTGTTCTGCAGCGACTTGGACATCTTCTTGCCCTGCGCATCGACGGTGAAGCCGTGCGTGAGCACCTGCCGGTACGGGGCGACGCCGTCCATCGCCACGCCGGTCAGCAGCGAGCTGTGGAACCAGCCGCGGTGCTGGTCGGAGCCTTCCAGGTAGAGGTCGGCCGGCTTGTGCAGGCCGTCCTGCGGACGCTGAGCGAGCACGCACTCGTGGCTGACGCCGGAGTCGAACCAGACGTCGAGAATGTCGGTGACCTTCTCGTAATCCGCGGCCTCGCTGCCGAGCAGCTCTTCGGCGGTCATCGCGTACCAGGCATCGGCGCCTTCGAGCTCGACGCGCTCGGCGACCTTGCGCATCAGTTCGGGCGAACGCGGATGCGGCTCGCCGGTCTCGCGGTTGAAGAACAGCGCGATCGGCACGCCCCAGTAACGCTGGCGCGAGATCGTCCAGTCCGGACGGCCTTCGATCATGTTGTAGATGCGCGCCTCACCCCACTCCGGCACCCAGCCGACCTTGCCGATCTCGGCCAGGCTGTCGCGGCGCAGGCCGGCCTGCTCCATCGAGATGAACCACTGCGGCGTGGCGCGGAACACCACCGGCGTCTTGTGGCGCCAGCAGTGCGGGTAGCTGTGGGTGATGCGGTGGGCGAACAGCAGGTGGCCGCTGGCGCCGATCACGTCGAGGATCGGCTGCTCGGCCTTCCAGATATGCAGGCCGGCCAGCGTGGTGCCGTCGGCCGGCGGCGTCGACGGCAGGTACAGGCCGCGGCCGTCGACCGGGTTCATCTGGCCGGCGCTGTAGCGATCCTGCAGGCCGTACTTCAGGCCGACCGCATAGTCTTCCTGGCCGTGGCCCGGCGCAGTGTGGACGATGCCGGTGCCGTCCTCGGCCGAAACATGGTCACCGACCAGCACCGGGATCTCGCGATCGGCATAGAACGGATGCTGCAGCAGCTGGCTGTCGAGGTCGTTGCCGAGGACGCGACCGAGCACCTTCACGTCTTCGATGCCGTAGCGCGACAGCGCCTTGCCGGCCAGCGCCTCGGCCAGCACCAGCAAGCGGCGACTGCCATCGGCCAGGCGCGGGCCTTCGACCAGCACGTACTCGAGGTCCGGGCCGACGCTCACTGCCAGGCTCGCCGGAAGCGTCCACGGCGTGGTGGTCCAGATCGGCATCGCCACGCGCACGCCGTCTTCGACGGTGGCGCCGAACAACGCCGCCAGCGCCTGCGGGTCACGCGCGTCGTAGGCGACGTCGATGGCCCAGGACTGCTTGTCGGCGTATTCGATTTCGGCTTCGGCCAGGGCCGAGCCGCAGTCGAAGCACCAGTGCACCGGCTTCGCGCCGCGCACCAGGTGGCCGCGTTCAACGATCTTCGCCAGCGAACGGATGATGTCGGCCTCGTAGCGGAAGTCCATCGTCCGGTACGGGTTCTCCCAGTCGCCGAGCACGCCCAGGCGCTTGAAGTCGGTACGCTGCAGGTCGATCTGCTCGGCCGCGTACTCGCGGCACTTCTGCCGGAACTCGCTGGCGTCGATCTTGTCGCCGACCTTGCCGAACTTCTTCTCGACCTGGTGCTCGATCGGCAGGCCGTGGCAATCCCAGCCCGGCACGTACGGCGCGTCGAAGCCGGCCAGCAGCTTGGACTTCACCACCACGTCCTTGAGCACCTTGTTGACCGCATGGCCCAGGTGTATCGCGCCGTTGGCATACGGCGGACCGTCGTGCAGCACGAAGCTGCGCTCGCGCTTGCCGACCTTCTCGCGGATTCGCTGGTACAGGCCCTCGCCTTCCCAGCGCGCCAGGGTCACCGGCTCGCGCTTGGGCAGGTCGCCGCGCATCGGGAAATCCGTCGCCGGCAGATGCAGGGTGGCTTTGTACTGGTTGGTTTCGTTATTGGTCACAGCGTGCGCTCAGGCGAAAACTTCTTGCGAAAGGATGGCGCGGGCCTGCTCGGCGTCGCGGTGCATCTGCGCGGTCAGTGCCGGCAGATCGGAGAATTTCAGTTCATCACGCAGCTTGGCGACGAATTCGACTTCGATGCGCTGGCCGTACAGGTCACCGTTGAAGTCGAACAGGTGTGCTTCGAGCAAAGGCTCCACGCCGGCCACGGTCGGCCGCGTTCCCAGGCTCGACACGGACGCGCGCGGCGTGTCGCCGACGCCGTGCACCCAGGTCGCATAGATGCCCGACAAGGCCGGGGTCTTGCCGGCGAAGCGGAGGTTGGCGGTCGGGAAACCGAGCGTGCGGCCCAGGCGCTTGCCGGGCACGACGTGGCCGTCGATCGCATAGGGCCGGCCGAGCAGTTCGGCGGCCGCGTCGAAATCACCGGCGAGCAGTGCCTCGCGGATCTTCGTGCTCGACACGCGCTCGCCATCGAGCAGGAACGGTTCGATCTCGCCGGCACTGAAGCCGTGCTCGGCGCCCATCCGCTGCAACAGTGCGATGTCGCCGGCGCGGCCCTTGCCGAAGCGGAACTCCGGGCCGACCCAGACTTCGCGCGCCGACAGGCGGCCCATCAGCACGGTGCGGACGAAGTCCTCGGCCGACATGCTGCTGAAGCGGCGATCGAAACGCAGCAGGCCGAGCTGATCGGCGCCAAGCGCGAACAGGCGCTCGGCCTTGGCGTGGGTCAGCAGCAACCGCGGCGGCGGTGCCGCCGGGGCGAAGAACTCGCGCGGCAGCGGCTCGAAGCTCAGGACGACCGCTTCCACGCCCAGCGCGCGCGCGCGGGCGACCGTGTGGCGCACCAGCGCCTGATGCCCGAGATGCAGGCCGTCGAATGCGCCGATGCAGACCACACTGCCGTGCGGGCACCGGGACCCGCCCTCGACGTCACGAAAAAGCCTGCTCATTGCCATTAAGTATAGCCGGGGCAAGGGATTTCCATTCTCTGGACACTTGTCTCTCTGAACACCGTCCTCCCCGCGCAGGCGGGGACCCCAGCGACTTTGCAGGCGGACAGGAACGACGCTGGGTTCCCGCCTGCGCGGGAATGACGGGTCATTTTGTTCAGTGCCCGCGCAGATCGCGCGGACGGATGCCCTGCATCCAAAGTGCGGCGGCATAGGCGAAACCGCCGGCGCCGACCAGCACGCCCAGCTTCCACACCCGCTCCCACCACGGCCACTCGCTCCAGCCCTGCCAGCCCCAGAGGATGGCCAGCAGCACCGCCGTCATCGCGAGGCTGGCCACGGCGATCTGACGCAGGAAACGGCGCCAGCCGGGCTGCATCTCGTAGACCTTGGCGCGGCTGAGGTACCACCACAGCTGCAGCGCATTGGTCCAGCCGGCGATCGCGATGGCCAGCGCCAGCAGGGCGTGCGCGCCGGGGATGCGACCCAGCGCATCGAGCAGGCCGGTCGACTGCGCCCGTGCGGCGGCGCCAACGTCGGTCAGGAACAACAGCCCCAGCATCAGGGTGACGGTCATCAGCACGTTCACCGCCACCGACACCACCGCCGACTTCACCGGCGTCTTCGTGTCCTGACGCGAATAGAAGCCCGGCGCCAGCACCTTCACCAGCAGGAACGCCGGCACCGCGGTCGACTGCGCGATCAGGCTCAGCTGCGCCATGCGCGTGTCCTCGGCACTGAAGTGGCCGTGCTGGAACAGCGCTGCGATCAGCGGCTTGGCGCAGAGCACCAGGCCGATGCAGGCCGGCACGCCGATCATCATGCAAAGGCGGAAGCCCCAGTCCAGGCCGCGCGAGAAGCCTTGGGGATCGGTGTCGGCGTGGCGTGCCGACAGGTGCGGCAGGATCACCGTACCGATGGCGACGCCGAACATGCCCAGCGGGAATTCCAGCAGGCGGTCCGTGTAGTACAGCCAGGTCACGCTGCCGCTGATCAGGAACGAGGCCATGATCGTGTTCAACAGCAGGTTGACCTGGGCCACGGACGAGCCGAACAGGGTCGGCACCATCAGCTTCATGATCTTGCGCACGCCGCCGTGCGAACCACCCCAGCGCGGCCGCGGCAGCAGCCCGATCCGTGCCAGCGAGGGCAGCTGGAACACCAGCTGGGCGATGCCGGCGGCGAACACGCCCCAGGCCAGCGCCAGCACCGGCTCGTAACCCCACTCCTTGAGCTGCGGCGCCAGGCACAGCGCGGCCAGGATCATCGAGATGTTCAGCAGCACCGGCGACAGCGCCGGTATGGCGAAGCGCTTGTAGCTGTTGAGGATGCCGCCGACGAAGGAGGCCAGCGAGATGAACAGCGCATAGGGGAAGGTGATTCGCAGCATCAGCTCGGCCAGCTCGCTCTGCTCGCTGCCGGGCTCGAAGCCGGGTGCGAACAGGCGCATGACCGCGGGCGCGAAGATCACCGCCAGGGCCGTGATCACCAGCAGCGCGGCGGTCAGGGTGCCGGCGACCCGGTCGATCAGTTCCTTGACCGCGGCCTCGTCGTGCTTGGCCTTGTACTCGGCCAGCACCGGCACGAAGGCCATCGAGAACGAACCCTCGGCCGAGAGCCGGCGCATGAAATTGGGGATCCGGAAGGCCACCACGAAGGCGTCCATGGCCGGGCTGGCCCCGAACACGGCCGCGTAGATCTGGTCCCGCACCAGCCCGGAAACGCGCGAGATGAAGGTCATCGCGCTGAAAACGGTTGTAGAGCGCAACAGCCCGCCACTCATCGGCCCTTCCCCCTGCCGCTCACGCACGCCCTGCCGGGCCCGGCTTCGTTGGGCCTGGCGAGGTTGACGCAACCCATTGTATCGTCCATACTTTCCGGTCTGATTTTCCGCAATCCCATATTTCTCTTACCAGTTTCCAGGAATTTGCCGTGGCAAACATCAAGTCCGCCAAAAAGCGCGCCAAGCAGACCGTCGTCCGCAATGCCCGCAACGCCAGCCAGCGTTCGATGCTGCGTACCGCTGTGAAGAAGGTGCTCAAGGCCCTGGGCGAGAACGACGCCGCCGGCGCCGAGACCGCCTTCGCAGTCGCACAGCCGATCCTCGATCGCTTCAGCTCGCGTGGTCTCATCCACAAGAACAAGGCTGCCCGTCACAAGGCTCGCCTGAACGCCCGCATCAAGGCGCTCAAGGCTGCGTGATCCTGCCGACGCGCCGGCAACGCCGGCGCTGAAGCGGTAGTCAAGTTCGTCGCCCTGCCCGGCCTCACCGCCGGCAGCGCAAAACAAAAACCCGGCCGATGCCGGGTTTTTTGTTGCCTGTGCGACAGGCTCAAGGCGCATGCGGGCCTTCTGCCTGCGCGGCCTCCAGCGCGTCCGCACGCTGGCGGTCGAAGAACGCCATCACGTCCTGCATGATCGGGAACGTGCCTTCGCGACCGATCGCCGAGACCATGTACCAGCGGTCCTTCCAGCCGAGCTCGTCGATGATGGCCTTGGCCGCGGCCTGCTGCTCTTCTTCCAGCAGCAGGTCGGCCTTGTTGAGCACCAGCCAGCGCGGCTTGTCGAGCAGTTCCGGGTCGTGCCTGGCCAGCTCGCGCTCGATCGCGCGCACCTGCTGGGCCGGGCTCAGCTGCTCGTTGCCGTCTTCCTCGCCGAACGACATCGGCGCCATGTCCACCAGGTGCAGCAGCAGACGCGTGCGCTGCAGGTGGCGCAGGAACTGCGCGCCCAGGCCGGCACCGTCGGCGGCGCCTTCGATCAAGCCCGGGATGTCGGCGATGACGAAGCTGCGATGCGCTTCGACGCTGACGACGCCCAGGTTCGGATAGAGCGTGGTGAACGGATAGTCGGCGACCTTGGGAGTCGCCGCCGACACTGCACGGATCAGCGTGCTCTTGCCGGCATTGGGGAAGCCGAGCAGGCCGACATCGGCCAGCAGCTTGAGCTCGAGCTTGAGCTCGCGCTCTTCGCCCGGCAGGCCCGGCAGCGCCTTGCGCGGCGAGCGGTTGACCGAGCTCTTGAAATGCATGTTGCCCAGGCCGCCACTGCCGCCCTTGGCCACCAGCAGGCGATCGCCGTGGCTGACCAGGTCGCCGATGACTTCATCGGTGCCGACATTGGTGACCACGGTGCCGACCGGCACGGTGATGATCAGGTCTTCGCCAGCCTTGCCGTACATCTGCCGGCCCATGCCGTTCTCGCCGCGCTTGGCGCGGAACTGGCGCTGGTGGCGGAAGTCGACCAGGGTGTTGAGGTTCTCGTCGGCAACCAGCCAGACGCTGCCGCCGGCGCCACCGTCACCACCATCGGGGCCGCCAAGCGGGATGAATTTTTCACGGCGGAAGCCAACGCAGCCATTGCCGCCGTTGCCTGCGCTGACCTGGATTTCGGCTTCGTCGACGAGTTTCATGGGAGCGTTGAATACTTCAGTAGTGGAGCTGTTGAACGATGCGAGCTTATCGCAGAAACGAAAAGCCCCGCCGAAGCGGGGCCCCTCGCTGCAGCTTCGAATCCGATTACTCGGAGACGACGCTGACGGTGCGACGCTTCTTCGGGCCCTTGGTCGCGAACTCGACCTTGCCGTCGACCAGCGCGAACAGGGTGTGATCGCGGCCGAGGCCGACGCCGGAACCCGGGTGGAACTGGGTGCCGCGCTGACGAACGATGATGTTGCCGGCCTCGATGGCCTGGCCGCCGTACATCTTCACGCCGAGGTACTTCGGGTTGGAGTCGCGGCCGTTACGGGTGGAACCTACGCCCTTTTTGTGTGCCATGGCTGCTTCTCCTAATTAGCCGGCGATGCCGGTGATTTCGATTTCGGTGTAGTGCTGACGGTGACCCATCTGCTTGCGGTGGTGCTTGCGGCGACGGAACTTCACGATGCGCACCTTGTCGGCGCGGCCGTGGCCGACGACCTTGGCGGAGACGGTTGCACCCTTGAGGGCGTCGCCGATCTTCACGCCGTCGCTTCCGCCCAGCATCAGGACGTTGTCGAGCTTGATCTCGCTGCCGACTTCGGCATCGAGCAGTTCAACGCGCAGGGTTTCGCCCTGCATCACGCGGTACTGCTTACCGCCGGTGACTACTACTGCGTACATGACCAGATTCCTCTGTAGTTATTTTGGTCGCTGCCGCACCCAGAATCGGGCGGACAGAAGCGGAATTTTAGGGGTTTCAGCGGGTTACGGCAAGTACTGGGCCACTTTCGGGCCCGCGGGGGCCGGAAGCGGCCTGCCACCCCCTTAACGCCGCCCATGCTGTACTGCCGGGGCGCCGGGGCGACGCCGGGGCGGCGTCGAGCCTGGCCCCGCAGCCTCCGTCCGGGACGCCTGAGCGGGAGGAACCGCCATGTTCGGACAGATTCTAGAGCAGGTGAGCCGCCGGTTCGGCCTCGATCCGGACCAGGCCAAGCGCTTGATGGGCCTGCTGGTGGCGCAGGTCTTCAATCCCAAGCACGGCGGACCTGCCGGCTTCATCCAGTCGTTCAGGAACCAGGGACTGGGCGAGCTGGTCGACTCCTGGCTCGGGCCCGGGCCAAACCAGCCCATCACCCCCGCCCAGCTCGAGGGCGTCCTTGGCAGCGACACGCTTTCCAGCTTCGCAACCCGCCTGGGCCTGCCCGCCGCAACCGTAGGCACTGCCGCGGCGGCGATGCTGCCCGATGCGATCGACGAACTCAGCGAGCATGGCGACCTGCCGGTCGCGGCCAGTGCGCTGTCGCAGAAGCTCGAGCACTGGTTTGGCGGGATTGGCATTGGACTGGACGAGTTCGGGCAATGGGCGACCGCGTCCGCGGTCGGCGCGACCGGCGTCGCGGCCGCGGCACCATTGCGACCCGAGCCACCTGTCGTCGAACCCGCTCGTCCGCGGCCCAGGGCCCGCCACTTGCTGCCGTTGTTGCTGATCGGTGCAGTGATAGCCGCCGCGGTGCTGCTGCCACGCGGTTGCCACGGCGAACGCACCGGCGTCACCGATGTGCCGACCACCGCAGTAAACGGTGATGCAGCCACGCAGGCACTGGACCAGTTGCTCGCGCGCGACTTCAATGCGGACGACCTGGTGCGTGCGCTGAACCTGATGGTGGTGCACTTCGACACCGACAGCGCACGCATCTCCGCGCAGAGCGACGCGATCCTCGCCAAGGCCGCTGTTGCGATGAAGAAGTCGCCTGCGGGAACGCGCATCGAGATCGGTGGCCATACCGACAACAGCGGCGATGCCGCCGCCAACACGAAGCTCTCGAAGGATCGCGCCGACGCAGTGAAACAGCGACTGATCGAGCAAGGCGTCGATGCATCCATCCTCACCAGCGTCGGCCATGGACAGGATCAACCGGTTGCTGACAACGCGACGGATGAAGGACGCGCGCGCAATCGTCGAATCGAGTTCAGTGTTGTGAAGTAGGCAACAATTTCACGCGAAGTAGACACGCAGCATCTGCTGCCGTGCGCATTCATCATTGACTTCACTGATCGCGCAAGCGCTTCCTGCTCATGCGTGAGTATTTTCCTGTGCCGAGTGCTTGCACTTCTCCGATGGTTTGGAATAGGTTCACGTTGTGAGCGGCTACAGGGGGCCGATCACCATCGAGCATCCCACGCGGCTGCGTGTTGAACGCGGCAAGAGGGATTGAACGCGACCAAGAAGGCGCGATCAGAAAAACAGGGGCCCCGGCATGTCAGTGGAAGGATCCGGCAACGTCCGCGTTGCGCCCTCGAGTAGTACGCCCGCGGCAACCAGCCGCCCCATCACTCATCCAATCCCGCGTGCCAGCGCACGGCTGCATTGCAGCGCCTGCGCCATTGGCACACACCCTGTCGGGCGACACGGATCTGCTCCGATGTAGCCGACACGAACCCCGGAGCCAGGGGGAGGCGACGGGAAATCCTGAGCAGCCAACAAAGGATGTTGTCATGACTCGCAAGACTCGCTCCCTGAAGTGGACCGCGCTGGCCATCGCTACCGCTTTCATCGTCGCTCCTGCCGCCAACTCCGGCGGAAAGCTGCCGAACGTCAGCACGTCCAAGATTTCCACCGTGTCCAAGCAAGCGGCAAAGGCGGCCAAGAAGCAGCCTGTGCAGTACGACCGCTTCATCATCACCTACCGATCGGACGCCAGGAAGCTGAGCGCTGCTGCCAGCGGCACGCAACTGGCCACGGCAGCCAAGACGCTGGGCCTGGGCATCGCACCGCTACGCACGCTGGCGACCGGCAGCTCGCTGATCCGCACCGACCGCAAGCTCGATCTCGCCGCGACCAAGCAGCTGATGGTCGAGCTGATGAAGGATCCGGCCGTGCTCGCGGTCGAGCCCGATCGCCTGCGCAAGCCGCTGATGGTGCCCAACGATCCGCTGTATGCGCAGCAGTGGCACTACAAGAATGGTCCGGGCGGCATCAACGCCGAGCCGGCATGGGACATCAGCACCGGTTCCGGAGTGGTCGTCGCCGTGCTCGATACCGGCATCACGCCGCATTCGGAATTGAACACCCAGACCGTCGCCGGTTACGACTTCATCATCGACCCGGAAGTGAGCGTCGATGGCGATGGCCGTGACGCCGACCCGAACGATCCGGGCGACTGGCACGACGGCGAGTGCAACATCTTCGGCATCCCCGAAGACAGCAGCTGGCACGGCACGCATGTCGCCGGCACGGTTGCCGCCGCGACCAACAACAGCGCAGGCGTAGCCGGCGTCGCGTTCGGCGCGAAGGTGCAGCCGGTACGCGTGCTCGGCAAGTGCGGCGGTTACGAGTCCGACATCATCGATGCGGTGACGTGGGCATCGGGCGGCACGGTAGCCGGGGTTCCGGCCAATGCCACGCCGGCGGAAGTCATCAACCTCAGCCTCGGTGGCGGCGGCGCCTGCTCCGTTGCCGAACAGGCGGCTTACACCGCGGCGGTCGGTCGCGGCACGACGGTTGTCGTGTCGGCGGGCAATTCATCCGACGATGCGGCCAACTACTCACCGGCCAGCTGCAACGACGTGATCACGGTTGCCTCGGTGGGCCCGACTGGCACGATCTCGGACTTCTCCAACTACGGCGCGGTTGTCGACGTTGCCGCACCGGGCGGTTCGGGCTACACGCCGGCGGCGGACAACATCCTGTCGACGCTCAACCTCGGCCTGCAGGGCCAGGGAGCCGAAGGCTATGCCTGGTACGCGGGCACCTCGATGTCGGCACCGCACGTGTCGGGCACGATCGCCCTGATGCAGGCCGCCGCAGCTACACCGAAGACTCCTGCGCAGGTCAAGAAGATCCTCGAGAACACCGCCTATGCCTCCGGCGGATTCGCGGGTGGGTGCAGCTACGACAACTACTGCGGCGCCGGCATCATCGATGCACGCTATGCAGTGGCAGTTGCGGCTGGCACGGAAGCCTTGCCGCCGGACGTCCCGCCGCCGCCGCCGCCGCCGCCGGCCATCCCGCTGAGCAACGGTGTCACCGTCACCGGCATCACCGTCGCCGCCAACGGCACGATCCGCTACGAGCTGCTGGTTCCCAACGGCGCGTCCAACCTGCTGTTTGCCATGTACGGCGGGACTGGCGATGCCGACATGTACGTTCGGCGCGGCGCCGAGCCGACGTTGACTGCGTATGACTGCCGTCCGTTCAGTTCAGGCAACAACGAGAACTGCTTCTTCCCGGCACCGCAGGGCGGCAAGTGGTACGTGACGATCCGTGGCTTCAGTGCCGCCACCGGCGTGTCGCTGTATCCCAGCTTCACCGACGCCAACTGGCCGCGCTCGGTCGAGGCCGAGGCCACCGCGCTCAGCAACCATCGCACGCGCGTTGATCTCACCTGGACCTTCGGCAAGAAGAACATCGACATCTACCGCAATGGCGCCATCCTCAAGACCGTGAAGAACAAGGGCGCAGCGACCGATACGTTCCGCATCATCGGCAGCGGCACCATGAGCTACAAGCTGTGCAACAACGGTACGCAGGAATGCGCGGATCCGGTCGAGATCGAGTACGTCTCGCACAAGTAAGTACTGAGATGACACCAGCGAGGGCCCGGTTCGCCGGGCCCTCCCTTTCGTGAAGCCTTGCTCCCGGAGCGCCCATGAAGCCAGTCCGCATGACTGCAGTACCCACCCTTTCCTCGTCATCGCGCACGACGTTGGTCGTCGCGATGACGCTTGTTGGCGCGATCGCCTTTGCCGGTTGCAGCCGTGACGCCACGCCGACGTCCCCGGCGCAGGCCCAGGCGGACATGGCCGCCGCACCCCCGGCAGCGCAGTTCGAGGCGCGCGTGAACCTGGTCAACAACAACGGCACGGTGCGCTATGACGGCACCGTCGACAGCGAGAGCAGCCGCAAGGCCATCGAGGCGATGCTGCGTCAGGCCTACGGACCCGGCATCACCGGCGCGCTCACCGTGGACGCTGCCGCAAGGCCGGCACCATGGCAGGCAAACCTGCCGCAGTTCCTCGGCGCATTCACGATGCCCGGCGCCGCAATTGGCTTTGACGGGCAACGCATCGAACTGGGCGGCTACGCATCGGACCCTGACCGCACCGCCCTGCTCGCCCGCGCCGAACAGCTGTTCCCGGGCTACACCCTCACCGGCCTGTTCCGCGGCGTGGGAAGCAGCCCTGACGCCGCCGCACAGGCGCTGGCCGGGCTGAAGACCGGCGCATCGGCCGGCGAAGTCATCAAGGCCCTGAACCAGACACCGATCCAGTTCATCGACGGCAGCGCCCAGGTCAGCCCTGACAGCCTTGCCGTGCTCAGCCAGGCCGCCAAGGCGATCCAGGGCAGTGGCGGCGAGAAGCGGATCGAGATCACCGGGCCCGCCGGTGCCGGCGAGGATCTGGCGTTGTCGCAGCAGCGCGCAGAGGCGATCAAGGTGCAGTTGATCGTCAATGGGGTCAGTCCGGCTTCGATCGAGACCAGGGGGCATCCGGCCGGAGCGACCGACAGCGGAGCCAGCTTCCGGCTGCTGTAAGCGTTCCGGGTGCCCTAAGACGCTGGGTCCCCGCCTTCGCGGGGATGACGGGCGAGAAGGTCCATGGATTCCCGCCTTCGCGGGAATGACGATGTCCGGCGAAGGGGCGGAGCAATCCCCGGCCCGGCGGACGGCGCCACGCCGAAGCCCGGCGTCCGGCGAGCCCCACGCGGACCGCCAGGCCTGAACACCCCCAGCAGCCCCGCCCTGCGGGCCTTCCAAAACTACTAATTGCCCCCATCTTCGCCAGTCGATACGCTCCCCTGTTCGCCGTCGCATTACGCGAAGGCGACCTCCTCCCAGACAGGCAACCGATGGCGCTGGACTACATCCGCATCCGCGGCGCGCGGACGCACAATCTCAAGAACATCGATCTCGACCTGCCGCGCGACAAACTGATCGTGATTACCGGCCTGTCGGGCTCGGGCAAATCGTCGCTGGCGTTCGACACCATCTATGCCGAAGGACAGCGCCGCTACGTCGAGTCCCTCTCGGCCTACGCGCGTCAGTTCCTGTCGGTGATGGAGAAGCCCGATGTCGACCACATCGAAGGCCTCTCGCCGGCGATCTCGATCGAACAGAAGTCGACCTCGCACAACCCGCGATCGACCGTCGGCACGATCACCGAGATCTACGACTACCTGCGCCTGCTCTACGCACGCGTCGGCACCCCGCGCTGCCCCGACCACGGCTACCCCCTCGAGGCCCAGACCGTCAGCCAGATGGTCGACCAGGTCCTCGCCCTGGGCGAAACCGAAGAAGGGCGCGAACAGCGCTATATGCTGCTGGCACCGGTGATCCGCGAACGCAAGGGCGAGCACGCCCAGGTCTTCGAACAACTGCGCGCACAAGGCTACGTCCGCGTCCGCGTCGACGGAGAACTGTACGAGATCGACGCGGTGCCGCCGCTGGCGCTGCGCGTCAAGCACACCATCGAAGCCGTGATCGACCGCTTCAAGCCGCGCGAGGACATCAAGCAGCGCCTGGCCGAATCGTTCGAGACCGCCCTCAAGCTCGGCGACGGGATGGCCCAGGTGATGTCGCTCGACAACGCCGAAGCCGCCCCGCTGCTGTTCTCGTCCAAGTACAGCTGCCCGGTCTGCGACTACTCGCTGCCCGAACTCGAACCGCGCCTGTTCTCGTTCAACTCGCCGATCGGCGCCTGCCCGACCTGCGACGGCCTGGGCGTGGCGCAGTTCTTCGATCCCTCGCGCGTGGTCGTGCATCCGGAGCTGTCGCTCTCGGCCGGCGCCGTGCGCGGCTGGGACCGTCGCAACGCCTACTACTTCCAGCTGATCCAGTCGCTGGCCAAGCACTACAAGTTCGATGTCGACGCGGTCTGGCAGACGCTGCCGGAGAAGGTGCGGCAGGCCGTGCTGTTCGGCAGCGGCGAAGACCTGGTCACGTTCACCTACCTCACCGAGAGCGGCGGCCGCAGCCAGCGCAAGCATCGCTTCGAAGGCATCGTCCCCAACCTCGAACGGCGTTACCGCGAGACCGAATCGGCGGCGGTGCGCGAAGAGTTGGCGAAGTACATCAGCGAACGCGCCTGCACCGACTGCGGCGGCGCCCGCCTCAATCGTTCCGCGCGCAACGTCTTCGTTGCCGAACGCCCGCTGCCGCAGATCGTGGTGCTGCCGGTGGACGAAGCGCTGTCGTTCTTCAAGGGCCTCAACCTGCCCGGCTGGCGCGGCGAGATCGCGACCAAGATCGTCAAGGAAATCAGCGATCGCCTGCGCTTCCTGGTCGATGTCGGCCTGGATTACCTGACGCTGGAGCGCAAGGCCGATTCGCTGTCGGGCGGTGAAGCCCAGCGCATCCGTCTTGCCTCGCAGATCGGTGCCGGCCTGGTCGGCGTGATGTACGTGCTCGACGAACCGTCGATCGGCCTGCACCAGCGCGACAACGAGCGCCTGCTCGGCACGCTGACGCGCCTGCGCGACCTCGGCAACACCGTGATCGTGGTCGAACACGACGAAGACGCGATCCGCCTGGCCGACTACGTCGTCGACATCGGCCCCGGTGCCGGCGTGCACGGCGGCGAAGTCATCGCACAGGGCCAGCTCGCCGACCTGCTCAAGGCGCCGCGCTCGCTGACGGGTCAGTACCTCAGCGGCAAGAAGCGCATCGAGATCCCGGCCAAGCGTCACAAGCCCGATCCCAAGACCACCTTCCACCTGCGCGGCGCCACCGGCAACAACCTCAAGGATGTTGACCTCGCCGTGCCGAGCGGCCTGTTCACCGCCGTCACCGGCGTGTCGGGTTCGGGCAAGTCGACGCTGATCAACGACACCCTGTTCGCGATCGCCGCCAACGAACTCAACGGCGCCTCGCACACGCCGGCGCCGCACCGCGAGTACGAGAACATCGAGCTGTGGGACAAGGTCGTCGACATCGACCAGTCGCCGATCGGCCGCACGCCTCGCAGCAACCCGGCGACCTACACCGGCCTGTTCACGCCGCTGCGCGAATTGTTCGCACAGGTGCCTGAAGCGCGTGCGCGTGGTTACTCGCCGGGCCGCTTCAGCTTCAACGTCCGTGGCGGCCGCTGCGAGGCCTGCCAGGGCGACGGCCTGATCAAGGTCGAGATGCACTTCCTGCCCGACGTGTACGTCCCGTGCGACGTCTGCGGTGGCAAGCGCTATAACCGCGAGACGCTGGAAGTCCTCTACAAGGGCTACAACATCAACGACGTGCTGGAGATGACGGTCGAAGATGCGCTGGGCCTGTTCGAGGCGATCCCGGCGATCGCGCGCAAGCTCGAAACGCTGATGGACGTCGGCCTGAGCTACATCAAGCTCGGCCAGAGCGCGACCACGCTGTCCGGCGGCGAGGCGCAGCGCGTCAAGCTGTCGAAGGAACTGTCGCGGCGCGACACCGGCCGCACGCTCTACATCCTCGACGAGCCGACCACCGGCTTGCACTTCCACGACATCGAGCACCTGCTGGCCGTGCTGCACCGCCTGCGCGACGACGGCAACACCGTGGTCGTGATCGAGCACAACCTCGACGTGATCAAGACCGCCGACTGGGTCATCGACCTGGGCCCGGAAGGCGGCCACCGTGGCGGCACCATCCTCGCCACCGGCACGCCGGAGCACATCGCCAGCCTGACCCACTCCCACACCGGCCGCTTCCTCGCCCCGCTGCTCGGCGCGAAACCGGAAGCCGCCGGCAAGAAGACGAACAAGAAGAAAACCGCCGCATGAGCGACACCCCCGCTGTAAAGGGCGACCCGTCCAAAACGGGTCGCAGCACCGCACGCAAGCGCAAGCCGGCTGCAAAGAAGTCCGTCAAGACCAGCACTGACAAAATCCAGCCGGCAACCGCGCCTGCGGCGGAACCAGAGACATCGATGTCGCCCGCACCCGTCGCTCTGATCCGCGTGCCGATGTCGGTGCGCTGGCGCGACCTGGACGCGTTCAACCACGTCAACAATTCGAAATACCTGAGTTACCTCGAGGAAGCCCGCCTGCACTGGATGCTGTCGGTGCCGGGACAGGGCCTGGACGAGCACGTCGCCCCGGTCGTCGCCGCGGCCAACCTCAACTACCGTCGCCCGATCGAATGGCCGGCGCAAGTCGCCATCGAGCTGTTCGTCGACCGGCTCGGCAACAGCAGCGTCAGCATCGGCCACCGCATCGTCGATGCCGCCGATGACAGCGTGCTGTATTGCGACGGCAACGTGGTGATGGTGTGGATCGATCGAGGCAACGGTCGCGCCGCGCCGCTGCCCGAGGCCGTGCGCGAGGCCTGCTCGCAACACTGATGCCCGGGCGCCGCTCTCCAGCGAGAGCGGCGCATGTACCGGCTAGCGCTTCGCCTTGCTGGCCTTGGCCTTGACCGCCTTCGCCGGCTTGCCCGCCGCACCTTCAAGCGTGACCTTTGCCCACAGGTCGCCATTGTCGTCGGGGTGCACGTTCTGCACTTCGCGCCCGAAGCCGGGGAAGCGCTTGCCAAAGGCCTCGACGGCGATCAGGTACTTCACGATCGTGCCGCCCTTGGGGTCGACGCGTTCGCCAGGCATCAGCACCGGAATGCCCGGCGGATAAGGCACGATCATCAACGCCGCCACGCGGCCCGGCAGGTCGGCGATCCGGACTTCTTCGGTGGTGCCATGGATCAGCTGCTGATAGGCCTCCGAGGGCGTGAGCACCTGTTCCGACAAAACCTCGCCCGCTGCATTGGCCATGGCCTGAAGATCGAGTTCGGTCATGACCTGGTGCATCTGGTCGCACAGCTGCGGCAACGTCATGCCGCCATAGCGTTGCGGATAGGCGTGGACCAGTTCCGGCAGCGCCTCCTCGAGCGAGGCGTTGCGATCGTACAGGCGCTTGAACGCCATCAGCGTTTCCAGCAGCGTGCCCCACTTGCCCTGGGTGGTTCCCACGGAGAACAGCACCAGCACGGTGTAGTCGCCGGTGCGCGCGATCTCCTGGCGACGCGCATCGAGGAACTTCGACAGGATCGTGCCGGGAACGCCGCGCTTGGCGATCTTGCCCTTCGAATCGGTGCCCGGGCACAGAATGGTGACCTTGGTCGGATCGAGCATGCAGAAGTCGCCGGCCACGACCTCGTCGGGGATGCCGTGCCAGCTCTCGCCGGCGCGCAGCGTCCAGCATGCGGGGTCGTTGCACAGCACGTCGCTCGCCGCGTCGGCGAGGTCGACCTTCTTCTTGCCGACCGGCACCTGGTCGGGCTGGAACAGCGAGAAGAACCACTCGCCCTCTTCCTTGAAGCGTTTGTTGACCGAGGCCACGGCCTTGCGGAACTCGACCGCGTAACTGACCGTCTCGCGCAGCAGCGCGCTGCCCGACGGCTCGTCCATCATCGCGCTGGCGATATCCAGCGAGGCAATCAGCGGATAGAACGGCGAAGTCGTGCCGTGCATCATGAAGGCTTCCTTGAGGGGAGCCCATTCGACCTTGCCGCGCTCGCTGTTGCTGACGTGGATGTAGGACGCCATCGAGAACGCCGGCAACATCTTGTGCGTGGACTGCACGGCGAAAACCGTCGGCCGGTTCTTCATGTCGCGCGGCACGCCCATCGCGAAGCGGTGCTTGAACAGTGGATGGAACTTGCCGTAGGCGTACCAGGCTTCGTCAAAGTGCACGCGCGGCACGCTCGCGGCCAGCATCTCGGCGACCTTGTCGACGTTGTAGAGCATGCCGTCGTAGGTCGGATTGGTGACCACCGCGTGCACCGGCGCACTCGACTTCGCACCCTTGGCCAGCGGCGAATCAGCAACCAGCTTGTCGATGTGCGCCTTGGCGAAGCGCTTGGGCGGAATCAGCCCGATCATGCCGTAGCCGTTGCGGCTGGGCTGGAAATACACCGGCCGCGAACCGGCCAGCGTCATCGCATGGTTGAGCGACTTGTGGCAGTTGCGGTCGACCACCACCATCTCGTCGTTGCCGACCGCAGCCTGCACGACGATGCGGTTGGAGGCCGACGAGCCGGCCAGCACGTAGAAGGTCCAGTCGGCGCCGAACACCCGCGCTGCCATTCGCTGCGATTCCGCCGGCGGGCCTTCGATGTCCAGCCATGATCCCAGCTCGACATTGGAGATGCCGATGTCGGCGCGCATGATGTTCTCGCCGAAGAAGCGGTGGAACTCGGCGCCGGCCGGGTGCTTGAGGTACGCCGCGCCACCCATGTGGCCGGGCGCATCCCATTGGTAGGTACCCTCCTCGGTCAGCTTCTTCAGCGCCTTGAAGTACGGCGGCAGCATGCCGTTGTGGTAGTCGTCGATGGCGAACCGCACGCGCTTGGCGAAGAACTCCGGCGTCTCGCCGATCAGGTTGACGTATTCGCGCACTTCGCGGATCACGCTCATCGGCAGGTTGCGCGTGGTGACGCCGCGGCTGAGGAGGAAGATCGGGATTCGCAGCGACTTCTCGCGCACCGCACGGATGATCTCCAGCACCGCCTTCTCGCTCATGCCGGCGGTTTCACCCAGGTCCCAGTCGATCGCCACGCACGAGTAGGAGGCCGAACCCTGGGCGATGATCAGCCCGTCCTCGCAACTGTGGGCGCGCAGCACTTCGATGCCCTGGTCCTGGACAGCCTGCCCCAGTCGCGTCAGCGCCAGCGCATAGGCCGAGCCCTGGTCAGGGAGATCGGTGGTCACATACAACACCCAGGGGTTGGTCATGGACATGGCGATTCCTCTGTATGCCTGGCCCGGCTGGCACTGGCCAGCGGTAGGTGGCGAGCGGACGGTGACGGAACGTGCCGCGGGACTTCATCCCACGCGACGTCAATTCCAGATGAAACCTGCCGGCACCACGCCGGCAGTCATTCCTGCACGACGTAAGTGTAGAAGCGGATGCGACCTTCTTCGTGCACCTGGTAGACGCCCTGGACCTCATACGAGAACCCCGGGAACCGGTTGCAGTTCTCCTCGAACGCCAGGAAGTAGTCGATCATCGGCTGGGCCTTCGCGTCATAGCGTTCGCCGGGAATGATGATGCCGATGCCCGGTGGGTAGATAAGCGCCAGCGTCGCCGCGATCCGGCCCGACACCTCGCTCATCGGCACGAAGTCCACCTCGCCGCCGACCAGCGCCTCGTTCGCCTCGCGCGCTGACATCGCCTGTTCCGGGAACGACTCGTACCGGAAGCTGAGCCGTTGCAGCTCCTTGATGTTCTTGGCGACGAAGTAGTCGTGCATCTCCTGCGCAACCTGGCGCAGCGAGTAGTCGCGATAGCGCGCTTCGTTGCGCTGGTAAAGGCCGGGCACGACCGCTGCCAGCGGGCTGTCGGCCTCGTAGTGGTCGCGGAAGCGTTCGAGCGCGGCCAGCAGCATCGCCATCTTGCCCTCGCCCACCGCCGGGGTCATCAGGAACAGGATGCTGTAGAGATCGTTCTTCTCCGGGATGACATTGTTCTCGCGCAGGAAGTTGGCGAGGATCGTGGCCGGCACTCCCGTCTTGGCGTAGTTGCCGCTGGCCGCATCGATCCCGGCCGTGGTCAGCATCAGCTTGGTCGGGTCGACCATTGCCGCGTCTTCGCCCAGATTGCGGAAGCCGTGCCAGGACGCGCCCGGCGCCAGCTGCCAATAGGCCTGTTCGCGCGCCAGCACCTCGGTCGGCACGTCCTCCCAGGGCACGCTGCGACCCTGGTACTCGACCTTGTCCGGCACGAACGGATTGATGAAGCCCGCGAAGCGCTTGCGCACCGCCTTGCGGCCCTCGATGCCGAGCTTGACCATGTCGTCCCACAGCACGCGGCCTGCCTTGTCGGCGTGCATCTGCGCGTTGACGTCGAGGCTGGAGAACAGCGGATAGAACGGCGATGTCGATGCCTGCAGCATGAACATCTCGTTGAAGCGCTTGTGGTTGACCCGGAATGGCTTGTCGCGGATGTGCGCGTCACGCACGTGGATCTGCGAGGCCTGCGAGAAGCCGGCCAGCTGCTTGTGCGTCGACTGGGTGGCGATGACGCCCGGGGAATCGGCGTCCAGCTTGAGCCCCATGCTGAAGTGATCCTTCATCAGGGGATGGAACGCGCCAAACCCCGCCCAGGCCTCGTCGAAGTGGATGTACTCGCACAGGTGGCCGATCTTCTCCAGCACCTTGCGGGCGTTGTAGACGGTGCCGTCATAGGTGCACTGCTCGATGATCGCCACGCGGATCGGGCGCTCGCGCTTCCAGGCGTCGGTCCCGGCCAGGCGCGGGTGGTTCTTGAGCTTGTCGCGGATCGATGCCTCGTCGAATGCCGACCAGTCGATCGGACCGACCATGCCGAAGCCATTCCGGTCGGTCTCCAGGTAAATGGGAATCGCGCCGGCCATCATCAGCGCGCCGTGGTGGTTGGATTTGTGGTTGTTGCGGTCGAACAGCACGATGTCCTTGCTGCGCAGCAACGAGGTGTTGACCACCTTGTTGGACGACGACGTGCCGTTGAGGACGAAGTAGGTGCGGTCGGACTGGAACACCTTGGACGCGCCACGCTGCGCCGCCAGCGCGGGACCTTCGTGGATGAGCAGGTCGCCGAGCGCCACCATCGCGTTGCAGATGTCGTCGCGGAACACGTTCTCGCCCATGTGCTCGTAGAACAGACGGCCGACCGGATGGCGCATGAACATCTGCCCGCCCTGGTGGCCAGGGCAGGCCCAGGTGCGGTTGGCGTCGTAGTCGTACTTCATCAGTTCGCCGAAGAACGGCGTGCGCAGGCTCAGCGCGTAGCGCTCGATCGAGGCGACCAGCCGCTTCTCGTAGAAATCGCGGGTTTCCAGGTCGGCGATCAGCACGCCGTCGAGCGACTTCAGGAAGGGCTCGTCCAGCGCTTCGTCATCGCGGCCGCTGATCATGAAGATCGGCATGCGCAGGCCGCGCTCGTCGCGCGCATCCACCACTGCCTGGGCCCCTTCGCGGGCGACGATGATCGCGCCCAGGTCGGCACCGCCGCGAATCGCCTGCGGGATCTGTTCCAGGTCGATCGATGTCACCGGGAAGTGCAGCTCGTGCTCGATCACCTGGGCGACAACACCAGTGTGTTCGCCGACAACCAGGATGCGAAAGAAGCGTTCAAGGGGAATGCTCATGGGAGTCCTCTTCCTTGTCGTCTGGCAAGCAGATTGGCGGCCAGGGCACTGCTGGCGCTACAAGCTTCGAATCACTCCCCGCCGGCACCGCGGCATCCATCGGGCGCGCGTCGGCGGTCATCAGGTTGACGATGCTCGCACCGAACCATGTCACTTGCGAGCGTTTTGGCCGTGTGAAGGCGACCGTTCGCCTGCCCCGCCTTACGCGGGTCGTGACTTCACACGGAGATTACAAGCGCTATGAAAATCTCGCGGCGATCTCCACATGAACCGGGGGACGCATTGCCGCCAACGGGCCTTGTCCGCCACGTCCAAGGCACTGCCAGGTTCGAATCTCCGCCTCCGTTTCGCGCGCATCCATTTTCCTGCGCGTAGTTCCCGCCATTGCGCGAATCGAGAGCAGCACGACTTGCAACGCCTGAAGTTCCGATCCACCCAACGGAGCCTGTCATGAGCGAGTCCCATCAGAAAATGAATGTGTTCCAGCTGACCGTCATCACGCTGGTCAACATGATGGGCTCGGGCATCATCCTGCTGCCCAGCAAGCTGGCCGAGATCGGCACGATCACGATCTTCTCCTGGCTCTTCACCGCTGGCGGCTCGCTCGCCCTTGCCTACGTCTTCGCCCGCTGCGGCATGCTCAGCAAGAAACCCGGCGGCATGGGTGGCTATGCAGAGTACGCCTTTGGCAAGGGCGGCAACTACATGGCGAACTACACCTACGGATTGTCGCTGGTGATCGGCAACGTCGCCATCGGCGTCACCGCGGTGGGTTACGCCACCGTGCTGTTCGGCGCGACCCTGAGCCCGATGCAGACCTGCTTCTGGACCATCGTGCTGCTGTGGATCACGACGTTCGCCAACTTCGGCGGCGCCAGCATCACCGGCAAGATCGGTTCGGTCACGGTGTGGGGCGTCATCCTGCCGGTGGTGCTGATCTGCCTGATCGGCTGGTTCTGGTTCAGCCCGAGCACCTGGGCGGCTGCGTGGAACCCGCATGAGATGGGCTTCTGGTCCGCTGTCGGCAGTTCGATCTCGGTCACCCTGTGGGCGTTCCTCGGGCTTGAGTCGGCCTGCGCGAATGCCGACGCCGTCGAGAACCCCGAGAAGAACGTGCCCATCGCGGTGCTGGTCGCGACCATCGGCGCCGCCGCCGTCTACATCATTTCGACCAACGTCATTGCCGGCATGATCCCGAACGCGGTGCTGGCCAAGTCCAGCGCACCGTTCGGGCTTGCGTACGAGTACATGTTCAGCCCGATCGTCGGGCAGACCGTCACCGCGTTGATGGTCATCGCCTGCATCGGCTCGCTGCTGGGCTGGCAGTTCACCGTCGCCCAGGTGTTCAAGAGCTCGGCCGACGTCGGCTATTTCGTTTCGGTCTTCAGCAAGGTCACCAAGATCGGCACGCCAATCACCGGCATGCTGATCCTGCTGGCGGTGCAGACGGGCCTTGCACTGATGACGGCGAGCCCCGAACTGAGCGAGACGTTCGGCAAGGTTGTCAACCTGGCCGTTGTGACCAACCTGGTTCCCTACGTGATGTCGATGGCCGCCATCGTCACTATCCAGAACGTGGCCGGCATTCCGAAGGTCAAGGCAAGGATGACCAACGTCATCGCGCTGATCGCGACGCTCTACAGCTTCTATGCCCTCTACAGCTCCGGCACAGAAGCCATCGTGCTGGGCGGCATCTGCATCTTCCTGGGCTGGACCCTGTTCGGATTCTTCGCCGCCAACCGCTTCTATCGCATGGAGCAGGAAGCGCACATCCCGAACCCGGGCAAGTCGTTCCAGACCTGATCTCGGAGCCCCTCTCCTGCTTGAGAGGGGATGAGGTGAGGGTGAAACGGGCCGCGATGCGGCCCGTTTTCTTTTGCGTGCGCGGTCAGTGGGGGAGGAGGTTTTAGAAGCCTGAAGCAACGTCCTTGGATTCCCGCCTTCGCGGGAATGACGGAAAAGCAACGTCGCTGGGTTCCCGCCTTCGCGGGAATGACGGGTTGATGGGCGTCATCGGAGACCGGGAGATGAAATGCCGAAGCGTCGTTCGACGGGTCGGGGATTGATCCGCAGCGGGACATGGATGTCCCGCGCCCCGCATCGGACAGGATGTCCGACTAAGGGGCGGAGCAATCCCCGGCACGGCGGACGACGCCGCACCGCAGACGAAAGCCCAGACACACGCCTCAGTGCAGCTTAGCCCCCACCTTCACCGCCCTGCGCCCCACCAGTGCATAGAACGGGATGCTCAACAGCAGCACGACGAATGCATTGCGGTCCAGCTCCGCCGACTGCCCGAGGATCACCCCGCCGCAGTACACGCACGCCAGCAACCCCACCACACCCAGCAGCCAGCGACGCGAGGCGGTCAGGTCCAGCGTCATGTTGAGGCGCCACATGGCCACGACCGAATACACATACGGAATCACCATCAGCACGACCGTGGCGCTGGTAATGCGCGTGAACTGGTCGGCGACCGTCGGAGACACCGTCAGCACCAGCAACCCCGTCATCAGCACCCCGGTGATGATCAGGTTGCGCGCCGGCATCCCGCGCGCATTCTTCTCCGCGAACACCCGCGCGAACATCCCGTCCTCCGCCGCAGCCTGCGCCGACTGCGCCACGATCAGGATCCACCCGGTCAGCGCACCCGTCGCCTTCGCGATCGCCGCCAGCGAGATGATGATCGCCCCCCAGGGCCCCAGCATCACCCGCGCCGCATCCGCGAACGGCGCGTGCGAGGCCTTCAGCTCGGCATTGCTCAGCAACCCCATGATCACCGTGCAGCAAACAACATAGATCAACGTCGACACCACCAGTCCGATGATCGTCGCCAGCGGCACGTTGCGCCTGGGGTTCTCGATGACACCCGCCGACACCGCCGCGCTCTCCACGCCCAGGAAGGCCCACAGCGCGATCGACGCGCTGTGCAAGATGGCCGTCGACTCGGGGACGGAGCCGGGATTCCAGCCCGCCATGAACACTTCAGGGCGGAACCAGAACCACCCCAGCAGGCCGATCACCGCGATTGGCAGGATGCCGGCCACGGTGGTGATTGCAGCGAAGTGGCCGACCGCGTTGGCGCCGCGCAGGTTGAGCCAGATGAACACCCAGATCACCACCGCCGTGCAGACGCAGGAAAGCCACGGGTTCGCCAGCACCGGGAAGAACACCCCCAGGTAACCGGTCACCGACACCGCGATGGCGATGTTGCCGATGACATTGGCCACCCAGTACAGGAAGTTGGTCTGGAATGCCGCGAATGGGCCCAGATGGTCGCGCGCGTACGCGTACGGCCCACCCGCTTTCGGGTCGACCATGCCCAGATGCGCGAACACAAGACCCAGCGCGGAGGCCCCTATCGCGGCCGCGATCCAGCCAAAGATCGAAATGCTTCCGATCGAAGCCAGGCTGGCCGGCAACAGGAATATCCCGGTGCCGACCATGTTCGCCACTACGAGCGACGACGCCCCGAGCAGCCCCATCTTGCCGTTGCTGCCACCGTGCATCGTCGTCGCCTCAGCCTGTCGTCAGGCACTGCACGTAGTACTCGCCGTCCTCTACCTCGACGCCGTGCGTGTCGTGGCCGAAGCCCGGGAACGCCGCGTCCCAGCCCTGCAGCGACTTCAGGTAGCCAATGTGCGGGCCGTTGGCCGCGCCAGCGGATTCACCCGGCATCACCATCGGAATGCCCGGCGGATACGGCACGATGCTCGTCGCTACGGTGCGTCCGGCGAGCTTGGGCAACGGCACGCGTTCGACCCGGCCGAGGATCAGCTCCTGGTAGGCATCGGCCGGCGTGAGCTTGATGTCCGGCAAGTTGGAATAGGCCTTCTGCAGGTGCGCCGTCTGTCCACCCTTGCGCAGCTCGGCGAACATCTGGTCACCGAGGCCGCGCAGTCCCAGTCCCTCGTAGCGCTCCGGGTAGTCCTTCACCAGGTTCGGCATCACCCGCGCCAGCGACTGGTCCATGTCGTAGTCGCGCTTGAAGTCGAGCATCGCCGCCAACAGCGTGCTCCACTTGGCCTTGGTGATGCCGATCGAGAACAGGAACAGCACCGCGAAGTCGCTGGTTTTCTCGACCTCGATGCCGCGCGAATCCAGGTACGCGGTCAGCAGCGAAGCCGGGAAGCCCTGCTTCGCCAGCACACCGTCGTCGCCCATGCCAGGCGTCAGCACCGACACCTTGATCGGGTCGAGCATGCAGTAGTCGTCTTCGAGCTTGTCGAAGCCATGCCAGGTGTCGCCCGGATGCAGCACCCAGCACGACGGATCGGTCGCCAGCACTTCCGGCGGCGCGTCCTCGAAGGCGACGCGCTTGGCGCCGATCTTGACCTTGTCGGGGTTCCAGGTGCGGAAGAACCATTCCTTCTTCTTGGCGAAACCGGCGTTGATGCGACCCACGGTCTGGCGGAAGCTGATCGCCTCGTCGATGCTCTCGCGCGTCAAGGCCAGGCCACCGGCGCCGTCCATCATCGACGCGGCGATCTCGTTGGAGGCGATGATCGGATAGAACGGCGATGTCGAGCCGTGCATCATGAACGACTCGTTGAACCGCGCATGCGGAATCGGATCGCGACCATCACGCACGTGGATGTAGGACGCCTGCGAGAACGCAGCCAGCAGCTTGTGCGTGGAATGCGTGCTGAAGACCGTCGGCCCCTTGCGGTCGTGGTCGGTGGCCGGGCCATGCATCGCCAGGCGCCCGGCATAAAGCGGGTTGAAGCGGGCGTAGCCGAACCAGGCCTCGTCGAAGTGGACGCGATCGACCCAGCCGCCGAGCTGCTCGAGCACGCGCGTGGCGTTGTAGCAAAGGCCGTCATAGGTGGAGTTGGTCACCACCGCGAATACCGGCTGCTTGTCCTTGAGCCCCTTGCTGATCGGGATGGAGGCGATGGCCTTGGTCAGGTAGGCCTTGGCCAGGCGCTCCGGGTAGATCGGTCCGATCAGGCCGTAGCGGTTGCGCGACGGCACCAGGTACTGCGGCACGCCGCCGGTCATGGTCAGGCCATGCTCGATCGACTTGTGGCAGTTGCGGTCGCACAGCACGACCTTGTCGCGCGCGACGCAGGCCATGAAGATGATTCGGTTCGACGTCGAGGAGCCATTGGTGACCGTGTAGCTGCGGTCGGAGCCGAACACGGTGGAGATGTACTTCTCGCTGGCGCCGATCGGACCTGTGTGATCGAGCAGCGAACCCAGCTCGCCGACGCTGATCGACAAGTCGGTCTGGAAGACGTGCGCGCCGTAGAAGTCATGGAACGCGCGACCCGCCGGATGCTTCAGGAACGCGGTGCCACCGGTGTGGCCCGGTGTGTGCCAGGAATACTCGTGGACCTGGTTGAAGTTGTAGAGCGCACTGACCAGCGGCCCGAACAAGCCGCCGACGTACTTGCCCACCGCCGCCATCACGCGACCGCAGACGAAGGTGGACGTGTCCTGCAGCAGCCAGACCAGCTCGTCGATCGCCTGTACCAGCTCGATGGTCAGCGACTTGGCCTTGTCGCGCTCGGTCAGCAGGAAGATCGGCACGAACTCGTTGCGGGCGCGGATCGTGGTGATCAGGTCGATGGCGGCGGCGTTGCCTCGCTCCTTGCCTTCCTCGTCGGGCAGTGACCAGTCGATCAGCATCGCCTGGATCGAGGCATCGGAGATGATGGTCGCGCGCGCGTCCTCGACGTGCGTGGCGGTGACGGTCTCGACGTTGCGGTCGTGGAACTCGTCAACCAGCATCTTGCAGGCCCGTCCACCGGCAGTGTCGGTACCGATCTTCGGGTGAACGATGAGGACGCGGAACTTCTGACGCTGGGCGCGACGCTGAAGCATGGCAATGCACTCCTGGCTCACGGATAGGACGCGACCTGCCCGCGTCCGGCGAATGTCGGTGGTCCTTGTCGCGCCGTCAGGTCAGGTGTGCGCGCCCCTCATCAGGGGTTGAGGTCGTAGCGGAGCGTTACCTGCACGCGTTGTGCTTCGCCGTCGTTGTCGTTGAGGTCGGTGTTCTTGCCCCACAGGTATTCGGCACCGAGCATGGCCCGTTCGGAGAACTGCCAGGCCAGGTTGAGCGATGCGAACCGGGTGCTCTTGGGCAGGCTCGGATCGATCAGCATGTCCTCGTCCGGATCGATCCGCAGGTAGCCGTAGGACGCGCTCGAACTGACGTTGTCGGACCAGCCATGGGTGTAACCCAGGCCCCAGCCACCGGCATCGATGGCCTTCAGGTCGGTATTGGCGTTGAATGCGGCATCCAGCCCGAACCCGGAGATGTCCTGCAGGAAGTTGGCGTAGCCGGAGCCGTAGCTGGCCCAGGCCTGGACGCTGTCGTTGTCGAACAGGCCGGCGGCAAAGCTGAGTTGGGTGGCGTAGGCATCGGTGTTGCGCTGCTCGTCGCCGATCGCGCTCTGCACGCCCAGGTCGCGGAACAGGTTGGCCCACTGGATGTGCCAGTCCGGGGTTTCCCAGCGCAGGCCGAGGGTCAGGTCGGGAATGCGCGAATAGGTTTCGAAATCACCGATCTGGGCGATGTCGGCGTTCGGCTTCTCAATCGACATCGGCACGGTCAGCTTGCCTTCGCCCGCGCGGTACACGATCGGCGAATAGCGCACCTGCGGCGTGTACTTGAAGGTGAAGGAGTTCGGCCCCTCGTAATCAAGGGTGTTCGGGAAGGCGTCGATGTCGGTGAACGCGGACAGGTAGTAGCCGGCGATCAGCGAGTAGTCCTTCGCTTCCAGTTCGCCGTACAGGTACTGCATGTTGTACGGCATGTCGCCGCTGCCACTGCCGAAGAAGTTGTTCTTGTAGACC
This sequence comes from Lysobacter sp. Soil_C_59, assembly GCF_057656415.1. NCBI lineage: Bacteria > Pseudomonadati > Pseudomonadota > Gammaproteobacteria > Lysobacterales > Lysobacteraceae > Lysobacter > Lysobacter sp. Soil_C_59. The sequence continues at coordinate 493,692 of NZ_JBDGKK010000003.1, forward strand.
ACCTTCAGCAGGCCGTAGTCGGTCTGGCGACGGAAGTCGAGGCGGAACACACTCTGCTTGGCGCTCAGGTTGCTGCGCGAGTCCGAATCGTGGAACGGCTGTCCCTGCACCGGGATCGACGAAGGCACGAACAGGTCCTTGGCGCCCATGAACTTGTTGTCGAACATCATGTCGAACTGAGCGACGACGTCGATCTTGATCAGGTTGCCGGTGTCGCCGAGCTGGACATAGCCCTCGGGCAGCGGCTCTGCCGTTGCCGGCAATGCCGACGGCGGCCGATGGATGCGCGTCTCTTCAGGCGTTGGCCCGGTTGCCGAGGCGACCAGCGGTGCCGATGGAGCGGCCGGAGTCGGTGCCGGCGGCGGCGCTGCACTGGCCTGCGCCGCCTCCTTCGATTCCAGTTCGTCCAGGCGCTGCTGCATCCTCTGCATCATCTGCTGCTGCTGTTGCAGCTGCTGACGCATTTGGGAAAGTTCGGCCTTCAGTTGCTCGGCCGAGGCGGTTGACTGGGCTTGCGCAGGCAGCGAGGAAAATGCAGCACAGGCTGCGACTGCTACGGCCAGCGAGGAAGCTGCGAAATCATGTCGCATGATCCTTTCCCTCCCACTGTGGGTCGCCTGGTTGGCAGCGCGAGCACCAACGTTAATGCGGCCTAACGTGAAGCGACCGTGATGCTCCGGCAAGCTGCCCTGCACGCTGATTTCACATTTGACGACAATTCACATCCGGGCGACTCACATCCAGGATCTGTCGCCGGTGAACTCGATGGTCAGCCAGAACTGCGGCCGGTCGGCGCCGAGGCGCGCGGCGATGTCCCGGCGGATCGCGTCGACGCGCGCAATCGGCCCGATCTGGTGGTCGGCTGGCACCAGGATCAGGATCTCCACGAACCTGCCCCGCCCCACCTTCGCCACGTGGCTGGAGTACTCCAGGAACCCGTGCTCGGCGACGACCGCGTCCATGACCTGCTTGACCTCGCGATCGAGGTCCCCCGGCGCGACTTGCAGGACTTCACGGATCGCGCGCCAGGTCGATCGCATCGGCACGGCCAGCATCGCCAGCGCGATGCAAAGCAGGATCGCCGGGTCGATGTAGGGCACCCACGCTTCATGGCCACTGCGCTTCATCGACACGGCGACGCCGAACCCCAGCAACAGGGCCAGGCTGAGTGAGCCGCTGACAAGCCAGGCGCGCGCATCAAGCGCCAGCAAATTCGACCCGAGCCGACGCGCGTGGCCGCGCATGTAAGCCGACATGCCCATGCCGACGATGCACAGCACGCCCGCCCAGATCGCGCCCAGGCCGTACGACACCTCGTTGCCACCGGAGGTCAGGCCGATGATCGCGGTGAACGCCGCATACAGACACGACAACGCCAGCGTGGCACCACCAAACGCCTCGACCATCGGCTCCAGGTGCCAGTAACCAAACTGGAAGCGACGACTGCCCTCGAAGGCCACCAGCCGCGACACGCTCAGCGATGCCACCGTCAGCACGACGTCGACCAGGCTGTACATGCCATCGAAGATGATCGCGTCGGAATTGACCAGCAGCCCGCTGGCGATGCCGACGACGCCGACGACAATGGTGATCGCGATGGAAAGCTTGAGGAGGCGCTGCTCGGGGCGGGTGTCCATCGAATCTCCGTGGTGGTGCGGAGTCGGATCGTGGCATGTGCCCGGATTGTGTTGCACCCGGCCGTGACGCCAGTGTCGGTGCCGCCGATGTCCCGCTATTCGCCCGCGGAGCGGACCACGAACTCGCCGAGCAGCTTGCCGCCGTCCTTCAGGGCGAACTCGACCGCGACCTTGCTGCCAGGCTTCAGCGTCGCGCCCGGCTGCATCAGCATCAGGTGCATGCCACCGGGCTTGAGCACGGCGGACTCGCCCGCGCCGATGCGCAACTCCGGCAGCGCACGCATGCGACTGACACCGTCGACGACCCGGGTCTCGTGCAGCGACACATCGCCGAAGGCGACGCTGCTGACGGCGACTATTGTCATCGGCCTGGCGCACGGATTCTCGATGCGACCGAAGCCGGCCATCATCGGCATCGCCATCGGCGGCATGCGCACCCAGCCATCGCGCACGACCGGCGTGCACTCAGCTGCAAGCGCAGACGAGGAAGACAAGGCGGCGAGCAGGGCCAGTAACCCCAGGCGGAAGCGTGATGCGTTCATGGGCCTATGATACTTCCCACATGCTGAAGGAGTCGCCGATGAAGCATCCGCTCTCGCTGCTTGCCCCGGCTTGCTTGGTGGCCGCCTGCTCCCTCGCCGCCTGCTCGGGGTCCAAGGCACCACCGGCCAGCGGCAGCGCCTCCGCCCCGGCACCGGCGACCACCCGGCAAGGCGCCGAGGGTGGCGATGCCACGACGACCCGGCTGACGGTCTACAGCGGCGGCTACGACCAGCTGGCCAACAGCGGTGTCCCGCAGGCCGGCATGCCCGGGTACGCACTGGTCGACCGCAAGCTGCAGCGCACGCTCAAGCAAGGCGAGAACGCGATAACCGCCGACGACGTTCCGCCGTCGATGGACGTGGAGGCCGCGTCGCTGCGACCACTGACGGATGGCATCGGCATCGTCGGCCAGCGTTATGTCGCTGCACTGTCGGGTACCGAAGACGTGCTCGCGCAGGCCATTGGCAACAAGGTCACCGTCGAGCACACCGCCGGCGGTTCCAGGCAGACCGACAGCGGAACGCTGCTGTCTGCCGGCGACGGCCTGACGCTCGCGCTGGATGACGGCGGCATCAAGGTGATCCGCAACTACGACAGCTTCAGCCTCGTCGACGGGGAAACACGCCTGCCGCGCCACGCCGCGCTGCAATGGACGGTGGCCGCGCCCACGGCCGGTGACGCCGATTTCCAGCTGAGCTATCCGATGGGCGGCATGGCCTGGCGCGCGGAGTACCTGGCAAGGCTTGCCAAGGGCGACGGCTGCCAGCTCGCACTCGATGGTGCGGCGCTGATCGCCAATCGCTCCGGAGTGACGTTCGATGGCGCCGCAGTGAGCCTGGTCGCCGGCGAACCGAATGTTGAGCGGATACAGGTCACAGGTAGTCGGGTGACGATGGACCGCATGGAGATGTCGGCAGCGGCACCGGCGCCACCGCCGGAACCGACCTCGCGCGAGTCCGGCGAATACCACGCCTATGATCTTCCCGGCCGGGTGCGTCTGGCCCATGGCAGCAACGAGCGCGTGCCGCTGTTCGCGCCCCGGCCGTCGATCGCGTGCGAGCGTGCCTATGTGGTCGAGGCAGACGGCGGCGGCTGGGTACCACCGCAACCGGTGATCGAACCTTCGTTCCGTGGCGCGACCGGCGTGCTGCCTGTGACCACGACGGTCTCCATCAAGAACTCCAGGGAGGCCAGTCTCGGCCAACCGCTGCCGGCAGGCCGCGTGCGTGCCTTCGTCGATGACGACTTCCTCGGCGAATCCATGCTTCCGCATACGGCCACCGGCGAAGAAATCCGCCTCCAGCTCGGCAAAGCCTTCGACCTGCGTGCAAAGCGCGAGCCCAGGGACTTCCGCCTCGATCGCGCCGGCCGCACCATCACCGAGACGATTGAACTGACCTTGACCAACGGCAAGAAGACCGCGGCTACCATTCGCGTGATCGAGCCGCTGCCGCGCTGGAGCGACTGGGAGCTGGTAGCCAGCAGCGTGCCTGGCAAGAAGAAAGACGCCCAGCACGCGGAATTCGAAGTCCCGGTCGCGGCCGAGGGCGAAACCACGCTCACCTACACCGTGCGCTACCGCTGGAGCAAGGACGTCACCCCATGAGACCTTGCATCATCACTATTCAATGAGCCCCACGCCATGAGCATGATCCAGACCCATTCCGCCGACGGCATCGTGGAGATCCAGCTGGCGCGCGCGCCGGTCAACGCGCTCAACCCGGAGCTGTGCAATCAGCTCACCGCCGCGATCGGCAAGGCTGTCGCCGACGGTGCGCAGGGCCTGATCCTCAGCGGCAGCCCGAAGGTGTTCTCGGCCGGCCTCGACGTGCCCTACCTGGTCTCGCTCGGCAACGACCGCGATGCGCTGATGTCGGCCTGGGAGTCGTTCTTCTTCGCCGCACGCACCCTGGCCGAGTGCCCGGTGCCTGTGGTGGCCGCGATCGGCGGCCACGCCCCCGCCGGTGGCTGCGTGCTGGCACTGTGCTGCGACTACCGCGTGATGGCGCGCAGCGAAGACCCGGCCAAGCCGTTCCGCATCGGCCTCAACGAAACCCAGGTCGGACTGGTCGTGCCGGTCGGCATCCTTCGCCTGATGCAGCGCGTGGTCGGCATCTACCAGGCCGAGCGCCTGGTCGTGGCCGGTGAGATGGTCGCCGCCGATCGAGCCCATCGCCTCGGCCTTGTCGACGAACTGGTCGACATCGATGAGGTGGTTACGCGTTCGCGCGAGTGGCTCGCATCGCTGTTGGCGCTGCCGCAGCCGGTGATGCGCCAGACCCGCGCCATCGCCCGCGCCGACGTGGTCGCCGCGTTGCATCCGGACCAGATCCAGCTGCCGCGCTTCATCGATGCCTGGAGCGACCCGGCCACGCAGGCAGCGCTGCAGGCGCTGGTGGCGCGCCTGGGCAAGTAATCCGGCGAAGGTGGCGGCCCAGCGCCGCCACCCTCACCTCGGAACAGTTACAGCAGCCAGATCTCGACACGCTCGTTGCGCAGGCGCGCGCGGGCATCCGCCGGTGCCTTCAACGGCACCTGTGCGCCCATGCCACGTGCATGCAGCACCGGCAGTCCCAGCGCCATCAACTCGTGCGCGACCAGGTCGGCACGGTCGTTGCTCATCATCATCGTGGCTGCCACCGACGAGCTGGTGCCGACATCGGCGAAGCCAACCACCAGCAACTGCCGCCCCTGGTTCACCGGCATTTTCATGAAGGCAGCCAGGCGCTCGATGTCGCGCACCGAGCGGCTGTCGTACACGCTGCTGGCCACGCCGCTGTCGTTGTTGCCGGTGAAGTTGAAGCGCAGGCTGAGCGGAAGACGCATGGCATTGCCGATCAGCGCCTTGTACTCGGCGGGACCGAACAGCGACGGCGGCTTGTAGCCCGGCCGCAAAGTCACGCCCAGGTGACCTGCCGAGGCGACTGCGTCCTGGCCGTGCTGGCCCATCGCATACAGCGCGAAGCTGCGGGCCAGTGCGCCCATCATCTGACTGCCGTAGATGTACAGACGGCGCATCAGCGGATAGTCCTCGCTGAGCACGTTCAAGCGCGTGGGTGCGACGGCACGGCCGCCTTCAGCGATCGCCAACGGCTTGACGCCCGCGCCCCAGCGCTGGCGCAGCGTGATGAAGCCGATTGCCTGCGGGTCGGCCGCAACGGCGTCCAGCAGCGCCGGTCCGTCGGGGTGCTCGCGACTCATGCCATAGGCGCTGCCCGCCATCACCTGCTCATCGACGAGGTCGCGCGCGGAGTTCGCACCCGTCACCATCTGCAGGCGCACCGGGCCCGGTCGACCACCGACCTCGCGCCAGTCGCGGATCTGTCCGGAGAACAGCCGACGCATCTGTGCGATGTCCAGCCGCCTGACCGGATTGTCGCGATGGACCACGACCGCGACCCCGTCGAGCGCCAGCACGAACTCCTGGTCGTGCGAGGCCAGGTCGCCGAGCTGCCAGCCCTCATCGAGTTCGGCGGTGGTCGGCCGCCGCGTCATCATCGCGATCTGCGCCTCACCGGCGACCAGGTCGGCGAACCCCTGCGCCGTGTTGCTGCCTGCGATCTCGACGATCAGCGGCTGGCCGTCGCGAACGGCGTGGATCTCGGTCGTCGCCGGCGCCGCCTGCACACGGCGGATGTCCTGATAGCCGATGTCGCGCAACCACGCTTCGGCCACTGTCGGCACCAGCCGTGCGCCCAGCGTCTGCGAACCGTGGATGCGCACCCGCTCGGCATCCACCTGCGCCTGCGCCATCGCGCATGTTCCAAGAAGCAGCAAACCCCACACAATCCGTGCGATACGTGACATCGCGCACGCCCCCAATGCGAAAACACGCAAGCATCGGGAGCTTCGATGACGTTCTTGTTACCGCGTGCGAATTCTTGTTACAGCTGGCTACTCGCCTGTCTCAATCGGACGGCTCGGATCGCCGATCCATCCACTCCATGATCCCTTGAACAACTTCGCGCCCTTCAGGCCCGCGTGCTCCATTGCCAGCAGCAGGTGGCAGGCAGTGACTCCCGAGCCGCACATCACCGCGACGTCGCTGGCCGGGCGACCGGCAAGAATGGCCGACAGTTCGCCGGCCAGCTCATCGGACGATCGGAAGCGACCATCGCGCATGCTCAGTGCGTAAGGCCGGTTGCGTGCGCCGGGCACGTGGCCGGCGACGCGGTCGATCGGTTCGATGTCGCCGCGGAAGCGCTCATGCGCCCTCGCATCGATCAACAGTCCGCCTTCGTCGAGGTGCGCCTGCACTGCGCCGGCATCGAGCAGGCGGGACTCATCGAACGTGCCGGCGTAATGAGTCGGCGTCGGCTGCGGCACGTCGGAGTCGACGGGCAACCCTTGCGCCTGCCATTGCTCCCAGCCACCGTCGAGCACGGCAACACGCTCGTGGCCAAGCATCCGCAACAGGAACCACATGCGTGCAGCCGCAAGCGCACCGTCACCGGCGTCGTAGGCCACGACCTGGGTCTGCGGCGTGATGCCCCAGCGACCGAGTGCGGCGAGGAAGTCATCGAGTTGCGGCCAGGGGTGACGGCCGGCATCGATCTGCATGGCCGGCGCAGTGCCCGGCGGCGCGGAAAGGTCGCGTTCGAGATGCGCATAGCGCGCGCCAGGAATGTGTGCCTCGCGGTACGCCGCTTCGGCGGTAGCGGGATCGCCCAGCCTGGAGCGAGCATCGATCACGACCAGGTCACTGCGTCCAAGCGCGGACGCCAGCTCCGCGGCGGAAATCAACGTGCCCCAGGATTGCGTCGTGCTCATGCGATGGCCTCCAGTCGTTGCCGCAGGTTGAACAGCATCGACGCGGTCGCGCCCCAGATGCGTTGCGCGGGATAGCGGTACTCCAGCACTTCGCGCGGGCGACCGCGGAAGTCGAGCGTATGCGTGGCCAGGTTGGCCGGATCGAGCAGGAACGACAGCGGCACCTCGAACACGTCGGCGACTTCGTTCGGATCGGGACGGGCGACGTAGTCGTCGTCGAGCAGCGCCACGACCGGCTGCACGCGGTAGCCGGTGATGGTGGCCAGCGGATCGAGGTAACCCAGCGGCGCGATCTGCGCCGGCGCCAGGCCGATCTCCTCGCAGGTCTCGCGCAAGGCGGTGGCGACGGCATCGGCGTCGTCGAGTTCGACGCGGCCACCGGGAAAGCTGACCTGCCCGGCATGCTGGCGCAGGGCATCGGTGCGACGTGTGAGCAGCACCTGCGTACCGCCGCTGCGGGGGATCAGTCCGACCAGTACCGCCGCCGCAACAGACACCGTTCCGTCCGGAACCAGGTCGTGCAGCTCGGCGAGATTCCAGCCGGGCCCTTGCGGTGGCGACGGCAACGGGTGCAGCGCGGCCATCAGGCCGGGACAGTCAGGCAGAACCGGTCCGGCGGGCAGCGGCTTCACCCTCGTCTGTGCTCCCGTTCGGGCAAGGTGGTTTCCATCATGCGCAAGCGCTCGTCATCGTTCATTTGCGGCCAGCGCGCGATCTCGGCACTGGTGCGATGGCAGCCGCTGCACAGGCCTTCATCGTCGAGTGCGCAGACGCCGATGCACGGACTGAGCACGGCGCGGAAAAGAGTATTCATCAGCTGACAACCGTAAGGCGGGAGTGCGCGGGTTTCAACCGTTGGATGGTTGTCGGGACCCATAAAGACATTGAGCCGGCACGAGGCCGGCTCAATGGGTGTTGCTGTCGTCACGATCCGGATCGTCAGGATCCAGATGGATCCCGGCTTTCGCCGGGATGACGAATTGGCAGAGCCGTGGCCGCTATGCGGTCGCGGGCCAATTCGTCACTTCACGCTGACCAGCTTCACTTCGAACTGGACGGCGACGTTCGGCGGGAACGGGGTGCGCGGGTCGGCGCCGTACGCCTTGTCCGGCGGCAGGGTGACTTCCCACTTCGAACCGGCCGGCATCTGCAGCAGTGCTTCGCGCATTGCCGCCATCTCGATCTCGCTGACCTTGATCGCCGGGATCGCCTGCGCCGGACGCGGCTGCTGCGGACGCTCGCCCCATGCGTAGGGACCTGCGACTTCCAGCTGCACCGTGTTGGCCTGGGTCGGCTTGGCGCCGGTACCGGTCTCGATGACGCGGTACTGCACGCCGCTCGGAAGCGACTTCACGCCGGCCTTGGCCTTGTTGGCGGCGATGAAGCCGTCGCTCTTGGTCTTGTTGGTGGCGGCGGCCTTGTCCCACTCGGCCTTGGCCTTGGCCTGCTGGCGCTGCTGCATGTTCTGCACGGCGGTGCGCAGCTGGTCGACCGGGACGGCCGGCTGCTTCTTGCCGTAGCCGTCCTGCAGGCCCTTGATGATGGTGTTCACATCAACCTGCTCGCCGCTCTCCACGGAGTTGCGACCAAGGTCATAGCCGAGGGCATAGCTGAGCTTGCCTTTCTCGGTCGAAGTGTCCTGCGCGACGGCGTTGCCGGCGGTCAGTGCCAGGGCCGCAACGGCGGCAGCAATCAAACGCAACTTCATTCGGTGGAATCTCCGTGGTGGATCGAGGGGCGGGTTGGCCGCACCGTCTGTGTAAAGCCTGATGTGTGAAGCCCGCACCGGTCGAATCGGCCCGGATGGACGCGCTAGGATAACGGCGCCAAGGCTTAATCGCCACTGAGGCCGTCCTGCTCTGACAGCGCTCCTGGCCGGGAGTTCCGCAGAAGTATTCGACGGCCCCGAACCGACCCCAGAAACTTTCCCAGTGACCCTCCGACATGTCTGAAACGCCCGTCCTGACTGCCGATCGCGGCGCCGTGCGCCTGATTACCGTGAACCGCCCCGACAAGCTGAATGCGCTCAACGCACAGACCCTGGATGCCCTGCTGGCCGCCTTCGAGGCCGCCGAGGCCGCGCCGGAGGTCCGCTGCGTGGTCCTGACCGGGGCCGGATCCAAGGCTTTCGTGGCCGGCGCCGATATCTCCCAGATGAACACCCTGACGCCGGTGCAGGGTCGCGACTTCTCCCTGCGCGGGCAAAAGCTGATGCGCCGCATCGAAAAGATGCCCAAGCCGGTGATCGGCATGATCAACGGCTTCGCCCTGGGCGGGGGTCTGGAGCTGGCCATGTCCTGCCACCTGCGCATCGCCGCAGACAATGCCAAGGTGGGCCAGCCGGAGGTCAACCTCGGGCTGATCCCGGGATTCGGCGGCACGCAGCGCCTGCTGCGCCTGGCCGGTCGCGCCGCGACGCTGGAGCTTTGCCTCGCCGGCGCGCCGATCGATGCCGCGCGTGCGCGCGAACTGGGCATCGTCAATCGCGTGGTCGCTGCTGCCGAGCTGGAAACGGAGACGATGAAGCTCGCCGACCAGCTTGCCGCATCCGCGCCGCTGGCGCTGCGTGGCGTGCTTGACTGCGTCAACGTCGGCGGCGAATGCGGCATCGAGGAAGGCCTCGAGTACGAGACCGCGCAGTTCGGCCTGATGTTCTCCACCGACGACATGCGCGAAGGCACTGCCGCTTTCCTGGAGCGGCGCAAGCCGAGCTTCAGCGGTCAGTGATGGCAACCGGCAGCAACCACGCCTGCGTTTGCGGTTGCCGCGAGGGCGCAGGCGCAGCGGTGCACGCGATTGCCGCGGCGCTCGCCCAGGATGATCTCGATCGCGCGATCACGCTTGGCCTGGTTGCGGGCGATGCGGCACCGTCGTGTACCAGTTGCAGCGACGATTGCCGCGCGCGCCTGCAAGCGGCGCGCACGGAACGCATGCAGGCACTGGCCGCACGCGATCGCTACCGCACGCGCAACGCACGCCTTGAGCGACGCGCACGCGAGCGCGCCGAACATCGCGCCGCGGCGATGCCCGTCGCTGCAAGTGTCGCCACCGATGCACCGGCACCCGTTGCAACCGCCCTCCCCTCGGCCGCCGCCGCCGCACTGGCGCGCGCACGCGCCAAGGCCGCCGCGCGCCACAAGCCCTGATCGGACACCATCCGCCGCATGCCAGCCGCCAAAGCGAAAAAAGCTGCTCCGACGCGAGCCCGTCGCAGCAGCCGCCTCAGTGCCGCGGAAATCGAAACGATGTTCGCCCGCCTCAAGGTGCTCAATCCCAGCCCGAAGACCGAACTGGAATACACCACGCCCTACGAGCTGCTGGTGGCCGTGACACTGTCGGCGCAGGCGACCGATGTCGGCGTCAACAAGGCCACGCGCAAGCTGTTCCCGGTGGCGAACACCCCGCAGGCCATCGGCGCCCTCGGGGTCGAGGGTCTCAAGCCGTACATCGCCACCATCGGCCTGTTCAACACAAAGGCCGCCAACGTGGTGGCCATGGCCCGGCAGTTGCTGGAGCACCACGGCGGCGAAGTCCCGCGCGACCGCGCCGCCCTCGAAGCCCTGCCCGGGGTCGGCCGCAAGACCGCCAACGTGGTGATGAACACCGCCTTCGGCGAACCGACGATGGCCGTGGACACCCACATCTTCCGCGTCGCCAACCGCACCGGCCTGGCGCCGGGCAAGACCGTGCGCGCGGTCGAGGACGGCCTGCTCAAGGTGATACCTCCGCAGTACCTGCACGACGCCCACCACTGGCTGATCCTCCACGGTCGCTACGTCTGCAAGGCGCGCAAGCCCGATTGCCCGCACTGCGTGCTGCGCGATCTGTGTCGTTTCAAAGAAAAGACAGCCGGCGAACCCGACCGTCTGTCGGAATGACGGCCAGGCCGATCCAGGGCTGATCGCTGCCATGGCTGCCGGCTGGCGGCGGTAATGCCAGCGTCATCCCGACGAAATAAGTCAGGGCTGTCATATTTACGCAACTTTCACACCCTAGCCTGCGCAGCGTCTTCCAACGCCCCAAGGGCTACGTCCATGAAACTGTCTCGCAGCACCCTTTCCGTCGCGCTGCTCGCCGTTCTAGCCGCTCCTGCCGCCCACGCCGAAATCGCATTCGACGTCATCGGTGGTTCCGAGATCTCGTTCGAAGGCCTGGTCCAGGCCGACTACAACTATTTCGACAACGACTTCGCCAACCTCAACGGCGACGCCCCGGACGGCAAGGACAGCGACAACGAACTGCGTCGCGCCGAGCTGGTGCTGAAGGGCAAGGGCCCGGGCAACATCGACTGGGTCGTCGGTTACGACGCCAAGGCCGACAAGTGGCTGGACGTCAACGCCAAGTACAAGCTCGGCGGCGACGCCAACCACTGGTTCCAGGCCGGTCAGTTCAAGCAGCCCAACAGCCTTGAAGAACTGTCGTCGACCAAGAACAACGACTTCATCTCCAAGTCGCTGGTCACCAACACCTTCGGCATCGCCCGTCGCCTCGGCGCCGCCTACCACTACGGCACCAACGACTGGGGCATCACCGCCAGCTACTTCACCCGCGAGCTGACCGAGCATCCGGCTCCGACGCCGCACGGCCCGGGCTTCGGCTTCCGCGGCAACTGGGCGCCGATCAACGAGAAGGGCAACATCCTGCACTTCGGCCTGTCGTACATCGACTACGACACCTTCACCGACACGGTCCGCATCCGCGCCCGTCCGGACGCCGACCTGGCCGGCCAGCGCATCGTCGACACCGGCAACATGACCAATGCCGACCGCCAGTCGACCCTCGGTGCCGAGGCGATGTGGGTCACCGGTCCGTTCAAGCTGCAGGGCGAGTACATGCAGTCGACGGTCGACCGTTACAACAACGGCAACCCGCGCCAGTCGAAGGACTACGACGCCAACAGCTGGTACGTCAGCGGCCTGTGGAACATCACCGGCGAGACCTGGGGCTACAAGGACGGCGTGCCGACCACCCCGCTGCCCGACAGCCCGGCTTCGGGCATGTGGCAGGCCGGCCTGCGCTTCGACACGATCGACCTGGATGACGGCCGCGCCATCGCCGGCGCCACCCCGACCGCAGCGTCGGTGGTCGACGGCGTGCTCGGCGGCCAGATGGACACCTGGACCGTCGGCGTGAACTGGTACTGGCGTTCGAACTTCAAGTTCATGCTGAACTACGTGATGGTCGACAGCTCGCGCTACTTCGTCCGCACCCCGGCCGCTCCGTACGCCGACATCCCGGCCAACAACAACGTGCTGGTCAACCGCAAGGTCGACGACAACCCGAACATCCTCGAAGCCCGCGTCCAGCTGTACTGGTAAGGCTGCATCGGGGGCCTGGCCTTGTCGGGCCCCGACTTCCCGCATCTCTTTCCTCCCCCTCGGGCGCGGCTCAGCCGCGCCCATTTTTTTGGGGAACGTCATCCCGGCGTACGCCGGGATCCACGCCGGCAGCCTGCAAGGCATTGCGCGCTCTGTTTCACGTGTCACTCCGGTGTCACATAGCCGTCCCGGCACTGTCATCGAACCGTTATCAAATGCGCCCCATACGGGTCAGGCCCCTGGTCGAACCCGCTCGTCGTCACTCCAGGAGACCACAGTGTTCAAATCCATCCAGTTCCGCCTCGCCGCTCTTGCGCTGGCGACGGCGTTCGTAGCCAACGCTCAGGCCGCCGATGTCACCGGCGCCGGTGCGTCGTTCGTGTATCCCGTGATGTCGAAGTGGTCGGCCGACTACAACAAGGCAGCCGGCAAGAAGGTCAACTACCAGTCGATCGGTTCCGGCGGCGGCATCGCCCAGATCAAGGCCGCGACGGTCGACTTCGGTTCGTCCGACGCTCCGCTCAAGCCCGAAGAACTGGCCCAGCACGGCCTGGCGCAGTTCCCGTCGGTGATCGGCGGCGTGGTGCCGGTGGTCAACGTGCCGGGCGTCGCCTCGGGCGCGCTCAAGCTCGACGGCGATACGCTCGCCAACATCTTCCTGGGCAAGGTCAAGATGTGGAACGACCCGGCGATCGTCGCCCTCAACGGTGGCGTGCAGCTGCCGGCGAAGAAGATCACCGTCGTCCACCGTTCGGACGGTTCGGGCACCACCTTCAACTTCGTCAACTTCCTGTCCAAGGTCAGCCCGGAATGGAAGAGCGGCGTGGGTGAAGGCACCGCGGTCAAGTGGCCGGTCGGCATCGGCGGCAAGGGCAACGAGGGCGTGGCCGCCTACGTCAAGCAGATCGTCGGTGGCATCGGCTACGTCGAGCTGTCCTACGCGCTGCAGAACAAGATGGCCTACACCCGCATGAAGAACGCCTCCGGCAACTTCGTGCTGCCGTCGGACGAGACCTTCCAGGCCGCCGCTGCCAGCGCCGACTGGGCCAATGCCAAGGACTTCTACCTGGTCATGACCAATGCCCCGGGCGCGAACTCCTGGCCGATCACCGCCACCAACTTCATCCTGATGTACAAGCAGCCCAAGAACGCCGCCGGCGCCAAGAACGCCAAGGAATTCTTCCGCTGGGTCTACACCAATGGCGATACCCAGGCCAAGGCGCTCGACTATGTGCCGCTGCCGGACGCGCTGGTGCAGCAGATCGAGAAGTACTGGTCGGCGAACATGAACTACTGAGCCTTCCGGCTCGGGCAACACCCAAGAGCGGGCCTTCGGGCCCGCTTTTTCGTTCCGGGAGGCGTCCCGGGCTTGGCTACAGAAATGTGACCGTTCCATGTCATCGGGGTGTAACAAAAAGATCATCAAATGGCGCAGCCCGGGGCGAGAGCCTTGGAATCCCGATTCATATCTCCCTCCCCACACGGAGTTGCGCATGAACACGACGACGGCCCGCGTTGCCGCCCTCGCCTTCGCCATTGTCCTGGCCACGACCGCCTGCAAGCCGTCGGGCGAGGCACAGGCACCTGCTGGCGATGCCGGCACGCCGACCGCAGCTCCCGCTGGCGACAAGGTCGCCGTACAGATCACTGGCGCCGGCGCGACGTTCATCTACCCGCTGATCTCGAAGTGGTCGGACGACTACAACAAGGCCACCGGCGCCAAGGTCAATTACCAGTCGATCGGCTCCGGCGGCGGCATCGCCCAGATCAAGGCCGGTACCGTCGACTTCGGTTCCTCCGACAAGCCGCTGACGACCGAAGACCTGGCCGCGGCCGGTCTGGGCCAGTTCCCCTCCGCCATCGGCGGCGTGGTGCCGGTGGTCAACATCGAAGGCATGGAGCCGGGCAAGCTGCGCCTGACCGGCACGCTGCTGGCCAACATCTTCCAGGGCAAGGTCACCACCTGGAACGACCCGGCGGTCGCCGCGGTCAACCCGGGCCTCGCCCTGCCCTCGACCAAGATCAACATCGTCCACCGCTCCGACGGTTCGGGCACCACCTTCAACTTCACCAACTACCTGTCCAAGGTCAGCCCGACCTGGAAGAGCGGCATTGGCGAGGGCACCACGGTGAAGTGGCCCGGTGGCGTCGGCGGCAAGGGCAACGAAGGCGTCGCTTCGTACGTGCAGCAGATCAAGGGCTCGGTCGGCTATGTCGAGCTGGCCTACGCCGTGCAGAACAAGATGACCTACACCTCGCTGCAGAACGCCGCCGGCAACTGGGTGCAGCCCAATGCCGCCAGCTTCCAGGCAGCAGCCGAGGGCGCCGACTGGGCCAACGCCAAGGACTTCAACCTGGTGATCACCAACGCCAGCGGCGCGCAGGCCTGGCCGATCACCGCGACCAACTTCATCCTGATGTACAAGCAGCCCAAGGACGCCAAGCGCAGCGCCGACACGCTCGCCTTCTTCAAGTGGGCCTTCGAGAACGGCCAGGCGCAGGCGCAGTCGCTGGACTACGTGCCGCTGCCGCCGGCGCTGGTGCAGCAGGTGGAAGCGTACTGGGCCGCTGAGTTCAAGTGACGGATTGACCCATGTCCGCCACCACCATCCCCGCGGCAGTGCCTGGTTCGCGCGATCACCACGACGCGCGCAACGACAAGCTGTTCCGCTACATCCTGACCGGCACGGTGGTCTTCGTGCTGATCGCCCTGGCCGGCGCCGCGCTGTCGATGCTGTGGGGCGGTCGCCACGTGCTGGCCGCGTCGGGACTGGATTTCTTCATCACCACCGAATGGAATCCGGTCGAGGACAAGTACGGTGCGCTGGTGCCGATCTACGGCACCATCGTCACCGCCATCATCGCCATGCTGATCGCGGTACCGGTCAGCTTCGGCATAGCCTTCTTCCTCACCGAGGTCGCGCCGCGCTGGGCGCGCGGGCCGATCGGCACCGCCATCGAGCTGCTCGCCGGCATCCCGTCGATCATTTACGGCATGTGGGGCCTGTTCGTGCTGGTGCCGGTAATGACCGAGTACGTCACGCCCTGGCTCAACGACAACCTCGGCACCTGGCCGGTTATCGGCCAGTTCTTCCAGGGCCCGCCGCTGGGCATCGGCATGCTCACCGCCGGCATCGTGCTGGCGATCATGGTCATTCCGTTCATCTCTTCGGTGATGCGCGAGGTCTTCCTGACCGTGCCGACGCGACTCAAGGAATCGGCTTACGCGCTGGGCTCGACCAGGTGGGAAGTGAGCTGGGACATCGTCCTGCCGTATACCCGCTCGGCGGTGATCGGCGGCGTGTTCCTCGGCCTGGGCCGCGCACTCGGCGAGACCATGGCCGTCGCCTTCGTCATCGGCAACAGCGTCAACTTCTCGACCTCGCTGCTCGAGCCGGGCACCACCATCGCCGCGCTGATCGCCAACGACTTCGGTGAAGCCACCGAAACGTATCGCTCCGCGCTGCTGCTGCTTGGCTTCGTCCTGTTCATCGTCACCTTCGTCGTGCTGGCCATTGCCCGCCTGATGCTGATGCAGCTGTCGCGCAAGGAAGGCAACTAATGGCCATGACCGCCACCACCGCCAAGTCCCTGAAGGCCACCGACCACCGCGTCGCCGATGGCCTGTACCGCAGGCGTCGCATCGTCAACGCCGTTTCCATCGTGCTGGCCTGCGCGGCCGCCCTGTTCGGCCTGTTCTTCCTCGGCTGGATCCTGTGGACGCTGGTCGCCAAGGGCATCGGCGGCGTCAACCTGGCGTTGTTCACCCAGAGCACGCCGCCGCCGATGCAGGAAGGCGGCCTGATGAATGCCTTCTTCGGCAGCGCGGTGATGTGCGCGATCGCGATCCTGATCGGCACGCCGCTCGGCATTGCCGCCGGCACGTGGCTGGCCGAATACGGCAACGCGCGCAAGATCGGCACCTTGGTCCGCTTCGTCAACGACATCCTGCTGTCGGCGCCCTCCATCGTGCTGGGCCTGTTCGTCTACACGCTGGTGGTGATGCAGTCCGGCGGCAACTTCTCGGCGCTCGCCGGTGCGATCTCGCTGGCCTTCATCGTGCTGCCGGTGGTGGTGCGCACCACCGACGAGATGCTGCGGCTGGTGCCGGCGCAGATGCGCGAAGCCGCCCTCTCGCTGGGCGTGCCGCAGTGGAAGGTGATCGTGCAGGTGCTGTACCGCAGCGCCTCGGCCGGCATCGTCACCGGCGTGCTGCTGGCACTGGCACGCATTTCCGGTGAGACCGCGCCGCTTCTGTTCACCGCCTTCGGCAACCAGTACTGGAGCAGCAACGTCCTCCAGCCGATGGCGAGCGTGCCGGTGGTGATGAACCAGTTCGCCGGCAGTCCTTACGAGTCGTGGCAGGTGCTGGCGTGGGCCGGCGCGCTGGTCCTCACGGTGTTCGTCCTCCTAATCAGCCTGGTGGCCCGCGCCATCGTGCTTCGAAACAAGATCAGCCATGACTGACCTCACGCCCTCCCGAATCGCCCGGACTCCGGCCATGAACGACTCCCGCCTTACGGTCGCCACGCCTGAGCGCGCCAGCGCCGCGGCGGCACCGGTGAAGCTCGCCGCGCGCGGACTGAACTTCTACTACGACAAGTTCCATGCGCTGAAGGAAATCAACCTGGAGATTCCGGAAAAGCGTGTCACCGCGCTAATCGGGCCTTCGGGCTGCGGCAAGTCGACGCTGCTGCGCATCTTCAACCGCATCTACGCGTTGTACCCGAAGCTGGAAGCCAGGGGCGAAGTGCTGCTCGACGGCGACAACATCCTCGACCCGCGCTACCCGATGAACCGGCTGCGCAGCAAGGTCGGCATGGTGTTCCAGAAGCCGGTGCCGTTCCCGATGACGATCTTCGAGAACGTCGCCTACGGCATCCGCCACCACGAGAAGCTGTCCAAGGCCGACATGAACGACCGCGTCGAGCACGCCCTGCGCCAGGGCGCGCTGTGGGACGAGGTCAAGGACAAGCTCGGCCAGAGCGCACTTGGCCTGTCGGGTGGCCAGCAGCAGCGCCTGTGCATCGCCCGCGCCGTGGCCCTGCGCCCGGACGTGCTGCTGCTCGACGAGCCGACCTCGGCACTGGACCCGATCTCCACCAGCCGCATCGAGCAGCTGGTCGAGGAGCTCAAGAAGGACTACACGATCGCGATCGTGACCCACAACATGCAGCAGGCCGCGCGCGTGTCGGACTTCACCGCCTTCATGTACCTGGGCGACCTGATCGAACACGGCAACACCGAAACGATCTTCTCCAACCCGAGCAAGCAGCAGACCGAGGATTACATCACCGGTCGCTTCGGTTGATGCATTCGATCAGGACAACTACATGAGCACCCAAATGCACGATCACATCGTCAAGAGCTACGACGAAGAGCAGCGCCGGCTGCTCAATGAAACCCTGCGCATGGGCGAGATGGCCGCCTCGCAACTCGAGGCCGCACTCGACGTCGTGCAGCGTCGCGACGACAAGGCCGCCGAACGCATCATCGCCAACGACGAAGCCATCGACGCGATGGAGCAGGAAATCAGCCACGACGTGATGAAGCTCGCGCTTCGCGGCCCGATGGCGCGCGACCTGCGCGAGATCCTGTCGGCGATCCGGATCGCGGCGGACATCGAGCGCATCGGCGACTATGCCGCCAACGTCGCCAAGCGCTCCACCGCACTGAACCTGTCGCCGCCGTTGCCGCACATCAGCGGCCTGCACGCGATCGGCACGCTGGCGGTACAGCAGCTGCGCGACGTACTGGCCGCCTACCGCGACAACAACATCGAGCTGGCCCAGCGCGTGCGCGCCCGCGATGCCGAGATCGACATCGCCTACACCGCCCTGTTCCGTGAGCTGCTGACCTACATGATGGAAGACGCGCGCAGCATCACCGCCTGCACGCATCTGCTGTTCATGGCCAAGAACATCGAGCGCATCGGCGACCACGCCACCAACATCGCCGAGAACGTCTGGTTCCTGGTCAGGGGCGAGGAACTGCTGCCGCCGCGCGAGAAGCGCGACGACAGCAGCACCACCGGCGCGGTCTGACCCACCAACCCCGGTAGGAGCGAGCTTGCTCGCGACAGGGCCCGCAACGGTCATCGCGAGCAAGCTCGCTCCTACAGCCGTTTTTGCAAACCGTTGGATTCGCGGTCGTGAACTCTCCGGCCGCCCGAACGCGAAGAACCCGTCCTCGAACGGAAAGTCGCCGGCCAGGACGCTGGCTACCATGCTCCCTCGCCCCCGATACGGGGCCGGCGAGCAATCGCCCCGACCGAGCGGCGGAACTGAACGGACTCTAAATAACCGCGCGATTTGATGTCCCGCGCCGAATCATTCCGCCCTCTCCCCAACTCATGGCTTATGCGCCGACCGCTACCCGGCCCCAAGCTCTGGCAGGAGAACCCCGCGGCATGAAGCAACTTATGGCCAATGGCGATCTGCAAGCAGCGCACATGGGCGATTGCCTCGCACTGGAGCGGGTGCTGTGCCGTTCGCGCCAGGACCTGCGCCGCTACGCCGAATTCCACTGCGTCGTGAACGACGTCGAGGACGCCGTACAGGAAAGCCTGATAACGGTTTCACGCAAGCTCTGCGACCTGCGCACGCTCGAATGCTTCACCTCGTGGGTGTTCCGCATCGTCAAGCGCGAGTGCAACCGGCTCAAGCGCGGCCGCCGCTGGCTCAGCGGCGAGGAAATCACCGACGAGATCATGCCCGTGGTCACGCCGGAACCGGCCGAATGGCGCCACGATGTCGCCGCCGCGCTGGAATCGCTGCCCGCCCACTACAGGGAAGTGGTACTACTGCGGGACCTGGAGGGATTGACGATTGCTGAAATCGCCGACCACCTCACGCTAACAAGCGAAGCGGTCAAATCACGACTGCATCGCGCGCGGGCACTGGCACGCGAGTACCTCAGCCAGTGAATCGTTTTGCCTTACCGGTGCCTCTTATCAGCAAGCCCGGCTAGCGACGAGTTCGACCCGGACTGTTATCCAAGGCGGATCCTCCGCCACCACCCCGCAGGAGAGAACACATGTCGAAGCAAACCAACAAGCCCATCGCCCTCGCCCTCGGCGCCATTGTCGGCGGACTTGCCCTGTCGGGCTCGGCGTTCGCAATGAGCGACCTGGCCTCTGGCTACATGCTTGGCACCGGCGCAGCCGCGTCCGACAACAAGGCTGCCGAAGGCAGCTGCGGCGTCGAGAAGATGGACACCGACAAGGACGGCAAGGTTTCCAAGGCCGAGTTCGGCGCCGCCCACAAGGGCGATACCAGCAAGTTCGCCGCCCACGACACCAACAAGGACGGCTTCATCAGCGCAGACGAAGCCAAGGCCACCGGCGAAGGCAAGTGCGGCGCCGACAAGGACAAGAAGAAGGCCGGTGAAGGCAAGTGCGGCGAAGGCAAGTGCGGTGGCTCGGCCTGAGCCATGACCGCGGACGGCATCGGCCAGCTTGATACTGGTGCCGCCGGCCTCGGCTTGCGGCGGGCCCTTCTGGGCCCGCTGCAGTCGGCGCCGCAAGGCGACTTCGACTTCCTCGAATGCGCGCCGGAAAACTGGATCGGCGTGGGCGGCAAGTTCGGTGAAGCGCTGCAGGACCTGACGTCCCGCCATCGGCTGGTCTGCCACGGGCTGTCGCTGTCGCTCGGCGGCGTGGCACCGCTCGACGAGACCTTCCTGCACCGCGTCCGCCGTTTCCTCGACCAGCACCGCGTGCCGCTCTACAGCGAACACCTGAGCTACTGCAGCGATGACGGCCACCTCTACGACCTGCTGCCGATTCCTTTCACCGAG
The DNA here is from genome assembly GCF_057656415.1 of Lysobacter sp. Soil_C_59. Taxonomy (NCBI): domain Bacteria; kingdom Pseudomonadati; phylum Pseudomonadota; class Gammaproteobacteria; order Lysobacterales; family Lysobacteraceae; genus Lysobacter; species Lysobacter sp. Soil_C_59. The sequence continues at coordinate 513,757 of NZ_JBDGKK010000003.1, forward strand.
GAAGCGGTGCAGCACGTGGCCGCGCGCATCCGCCAGACCCAGGACATCGTCGGCCGCCGCATCGCGGTCGAGAACGTCTCCTACTACGCTCCCGCCCCGGCCGACGACGACCAGGCGGCGCTGAGCGAGATCGACTTCATCAATGCCGTTCTCGTCGAGGCCGATTGCGACCTGCTCCTCGACGTCAACAACATCTACGTCAATTCGATCAACCACGGCTACGACGCCAGCGCATTCCTGGCCGCGCTGCCGCGCGAACGCATCGCCTACATCCACGTCGCCGGCCATTACGACGAAGCCGACGACCTCAAGGTCGACACCCACGGTGCCGCGGTCAAGGACGCGGTCTGGTCGCTGCTCGGCGAGGCGTACCGGCTCCACGGCCTGCGCCCGACGCTGCTCGAGCGCGATTTCAACTTTCCGCCCTATGCCGAACTGGTCGGCGAACTGGCGACCATCCGCAAGGTGATGGACGACGTGTCGCCGCGGCACGCCAGGCGTGCACATGGCTGAGGCACCCGATCGCCTGCGCGCGCAGCAGTTCGCGCTGACCCGGCACCTGCGCGACCCGCAAGCCAGCCCGGCACCCGAAGGCTTCGAGGATCGTCGCCTGGCGATCTATCGCGAACTGCTGTTCAACAACATCGAAGGGCTGTTGTCCGGAAACTTCCCGGTCATCGTCAAGCTGCTCGGCGAGGGCGCCTGGAAGGCGCTGGTGCGCGATTTCTACCGCGACTACCGTTGCCATACGCCACTGTTTCCCGAGATCGCGCGCGAGTTCCTGCGCTACCTGGAGGACCGCGGCGAGAGTGGGCAGGCCAACGACCCGCCGTTCCTGCAGGAACTGGCGCATTACGAATGGGTCGAACTGGCCTTGCAGATCGCCGAAGTCGATGACGACATCGGCGCCGACCCCGGCGGTGATCTGCTCGACGGTGCGCCGGCACTGTCGCCCCTGGCCTGGCCGCTGGCATACGCCTGGCCAGTGCACCGCATCGGCCCGGACTTCCAGCCCGACCGGCCTCCCGCGACGCCCACGCTGCTGCTGCTGCGTCGCGACGACGAGGGCACGGTGCGGTTTTCCGAGCTCAGCCCATTGGCGTTCCGCCTCGTCCAGCGTCTGGGCGAAGCACCGCAGCTCAGTGGGCGCGAACAGCTGCAGGCCCTGGCTGCCGAAGCTGGCAGCAGCGATTCGGCCGGGTTCGTGGAACAGGGCGCCACGTTGCTGGAGCAGATGCGCGAAAGCGGCGTCGTGCTTGGCGTCAGTCGCGCGAATCCTTCTGCCTGATCGGTGCCTCTTGTAAGGACTGACGCCAATGCCGGCGTCGTCCTGCACGGAGCTCCACGATGTTCGACAGCAACAACGGTCTGGCCATTCTGCGCAACCGCCTCGAAGGCATCGGCGCCTGGGTCGCGCCCCTGGGACTGCGCCTGGTCCTGGCCTGGGAGTTCTATGAGGCCGGTCGCGAGAAGCTGCACGGCGAGAACTGGTTCGGACAGATCATGGAGGCGTTTCCTTTCCCGTTCGACCGGATCCCGGCCAACCTGAGCTGGACGATGGCGACCTGGTTCGAACTGATCGGCGGCATCGCGCTGCTGATCGGGCTGTGCACGCGGTTCTTCGCCGCCTCGCTGTTCGTGCTCACCGTAGTGGCGATCGCCGCCGTGCATTGGCCGAGCAACTGGATGGGCCTGGCGCAACTGGCCCAGGGTTATGCGATCAGCGACGCCGGCGCCGGTAACTACAAGCTGCCGCTGATCTTCCTGGTGATGCTGGTTCCGCAGATCTTCAACGGTGCCGGCCGGTTGAGCGTCGATGCACTGGTGGCGCGACTGGCAATGCCGTCGCCGCAACCGCGGGGTGACGCCCAGGGCTGGGGCATGGTCCTTCTCGTGAGCGGCCCGGTGGTGGCGATGCTGCTGCCGTTGCCGGGGGCGCTGATGGCTGCTGCCGGCGTGCCGCTGCTGGCCCGGCGCTGGCTACGCTGATATGCGTGTCTGCTAGGCTTTTGCCCATGATCGATGCTGGCTCCTCCCCCAAGACCCCCGCTGCTCCCGCCCATCCGACGCTCGCGAGCCGCTTCCGCGGATTCCTGCCGGTGGTGGTGGACGTCGAAACCGGCGGCTTTGACTGGAACCGGCATGCGCTGCTCGAGATCGCGGTAGCACCCATAGATCTTGATGAAAATGGCCTGCTGGTGGTCGGCGAGATCACCAGCAGCCACGTCGTGCCGGCGGCCGGGACGGAGATCGACCCGAAGTCGCTGGAGATCACCGGCATCGACATCGACCACCCGTTTCGCGGCGCCCTGCCCGAGCGCGCGGCGCTCGAAACGGTGTTCGCGCCGGTGCGCGCGGCGGCGAAGAAGCACGGCTGCCAGCGCGCGATCCTGGTCGGCCACAACGCCCACTTCGACCTCAACTTCCTCAATGCCGCGGTCGCGCGAAGCGGGCACAAGCGCAACCCGTTCCACCCTTTCAGCGTGTTCGACACGGTGACGCTCGCCGGCGTCGCCTACGGCCAGACCGTGCTTGCGCGGGCCGTGCAGGCCGCCGGCTTCGACTGGAACGGTGAAGAGGCGCACTCGGCCGTGTACGACACCGAGCGCACCGCGCAGCTGTTCTGCAAGATCGTCAATGCGTGGCCGAAACCGTTGCCGGTGGTGATGCCACCACCGGCGCCTGCATCCAGCTGAAACCTCAGGGCGAGGCCAGCTTCAAACCTACCAGTCCGGCGATGATCAGGCCGACGCTGATCATCCGCAGCGCGTTGACCGGCTCGTTGAACAACACGATGCCGAGTATCACGGTGCCGACCGCGCCGACGCCGACCCAGATCGCATAAGCGGTGCCGACCGGCAGCGACTTCATCGCGATCCCGAGCAGGCCCAGGCTGATCGCCATCGCCGCCACCGTGCCGACGGTGGGCCACAGCTTGCTGAAACCGTCGGTGTATTTGAGGCCGATCGCCCAGCCCACTTCGAACAGGCCGGCGAGTACGAGAATGATCCAGGGCATGACAACGTCTCCAATCCAAGGTGGGGCCGTCCCCTTGCGATCATGGAGAGGCGGGGTCGTCCCCGCTTCCTAGTGTTTGTTGCCGCTACTTCGGCACGCCGCGCTGGCGCACGACTTCGAACAGCGTCACGCCCGCGGCCACCGACACGTTGAGGCTTTCAACGCCAAGGCTGCCGGCGCCCGGCATCGGAATCTTCACCAGCTGGTCGCAGTTCTCGCGCGTGAGGCGGCGCAGGCCGTCGGCCTCGCCACCCAGCACCAGGCCGACGTTGCCGCGCAGGTCGAGCGAGTACAGCGACGTGTCGGCTTCGCCGGCCAGGCCATACAGCCACACGCCGAGCTTCTGCAGGTCACGCATGGTGCGGGCCAGGTTGGTCACCGGGATCACCGCGACGCTGTCGGCGGCGCCGGCGGAGGTCTTGCGCACGGTCGCGTTGACCTGCACCGACTTGTCCTTGGGAATGATCACCGCGGTCACACCGGCCGCGGCAGCGCTGCGCAGGCAGGCGCCCAGGTTGTGCGGGTCCTGCACGCCGTCGAGGATCAGCAGCAGCGCGCGACCCTCGGCCGCTTCGACGATGGCTTCGAGTTCGTTCTCGTTCCAGGTCTTGGCCGCGGCATAGCGCGCGACCACACCCTGGTGGCGCAGGTTGCCGACGACGCCGTCGAGCGCCTGCGTGGCGACGCGGCGCACGTCGATGTCCATGCGTCGCGCGTTGGCTTCGATCTCGACGATGCGCGGGTTCTTGGCGCCGGCCTCGATCAGCACCTCACGGACGTGCTCGGCATCGTGCTCGAGTGCGGCCGCGACCGCGTTGATGCCGGCAATCCACTGCTTCTGACTCATTGCTTTCTCTCATGGCCCGGCGGCCGATGCCGCGCGGGGTGTGGCGTTCAGTAGGGTTTCTTCGTCCGCTTGGCCGGCTGTCCGCGCGGCGGCAACGGCTTGGCGCCGCGCTCCTCGACCAGGCGGAAGTCGATCTTGCGGTCCTCGACGCTGGCCTTCATCACCACGATGCTGACACGGTCGCCGAGGCGGAACTCGCGACCGGTGCGCTCGCCGGCGAGGGTCTTGCGGATCGGATCGAAATGATAATAGTCGTGCGGCAGCTGGGTCACGTGGATCAGGCCGTTGACCTTGGAGTTGTCGAGCTCGACGAACAGGCCAAAGCTGGTGACGCCGCTGATCACGCCGTCGAACTCGCCGCCGACGTGCTGCTCCATCCACGCGGCACGGTAGCGCTCGTCGACTTCGCGCTCGGCCTCGTCGGCGCGGCGCTCGCGCTCGGAGCACTGCAGGGTCAGGGCCGCCATCTCGCTGGGCGAGTAGCGGTACTTCTCGGGACGGCCGCCGGTCAGCGCGTACTTGACCGCGCGGTGCACCAGCAGGTCGGGGTAGCGGCGGATCGGCGAGGTGAAGTGCGCATACGCCTCCAGCGCCAGGCCGAAGTGGCCGACGTTGTCGGGCGAGTACACCGCCAGCGACTGGCTGCGCAGCAGCACCGACTCGATCAGCGCGGCATCGGCGCGCTCGCGCACCTTCTTCAGCAGGATGGTGAAGTCGCGCGGCTCGACCTTCGGCCACGGCGGCATGCGCAGCTTGAATTCCTTCAGGAACTCCTGCAGGTCGGCGTACTTCTGCTCCGGCGGGCGCTCGTGGATGCGGTAAGGCGCAGGCACGTGGTGCTCGAGCAGGTACCTGGCGGCCTGCACGTTCGCCGCGATCATGCATTCCTCGATCAGCTTGTGCGCGTCGTTACGCTGCAGCATGCCGGCCTGGACGACCTCGCCCTGCGGGCCGAGGACAAAACGCACTTCGCTGGACTCGAACTCGATCGCGCCGCGGCGCTCGCGCGCCTTCGACAGGATCTGGTAGAGCTGGTGCAGGCGCTGGATGTTGGGCAGCAGCGAGCCGATCTGGCCAAGTGCTTCCTCGCGCGCATCCTCGGCGATGCCCTCGCCGACCGCATTCCAGACCTGGGTGTAGGTCAGGCGCGCGTGCGAGTTCATCACCGCTTCGTAGAACTTCGACTCGCCGACTTCGCCATTGCGGTCGACCTGCATGTCGCAGACGAAGCACAGGCGGTCGACCTTCGGATTGAGCGAGCAGATGCCGTTGGACAGCGTCTCCGGCAGCATCGGCACGACGAAGCCGGGGAAATAGACCGAGGTCGCGCGCTTCTGCGCCTCGTCGTCCAGGGGTGTGCCGGGGCGCACGTAGCTGGAAACGTCGGCGATGGCCACGATGAGGCGGAAGCCGTCGCGGTTGGGCTCGCAATAGACCGCGTCGTCGAAGTCCTTGGCGTCCTCGCCGTCGATGGTGACCAGTTGCAGCGCGCGCAGGTCGACGCGCTGCGCCGCGGTGGCGGCATCGACGGTCAGCGGCACGGCCGCGGCTTCGTCCAGGACTTCCTGCGGGAACTCGTGCGGAATCTCGTGGCCGTGGATCGCCGCCTGCACCGCCAGCGAGGCCGTGAGGCGATCGCCGAGCACGGCCAGGATGCGGCCGATCGGCGGCCGTTGCGGATCGGGCGCCTGCAGCAGCTCGCAGACCACCAGCTGGCCGTTCTGCGCGCCCAGCCGCTCGTCCGGCGGGATCTGCACGTTGCGCTGGATGCGGCGGTCGTCTGGCACGACATAGCTGATGCCGGCCTCGAGCACGAAGCGGCCGATCAGGCGATTGAGTCGACGCTCCAGGACGCGCGTGATCGCGCCTTCGCGGCGGCCACGGCGATCGACGCCGGTGACGCTGGCGAGCACGCGGTCGCCGTGCATGGCCTTGCGCATCTCCATCGGCGGCAGGAACAGGTCGTCGCCGCCGCCTTCCAGGCGCAGGAAACCGAAGCCGTCGGGGTTGGCGATCACCACGCCCGGCACCAGCGCAAGTTGCTGCGCCGGAAGGAATTCGCCCATGCGGTTGCGCAGCAGCTGGCCGTCGCGAACCATCGCGCCCAGGCGCTTGCCGAGCGCGTCGAATCGTTCCGGCGCGGCCAGGCCCAGGCGCTCGGCCAGTTCCTCGGCGGGCATCGGGCCATCGCCATCGGCCAGCATCTGCAGGATCACTTCGCGGCTGGCGATCGGCTCGGCGTAGCGGGCAGCCTCGCGTTCGGCGTAGGGGTCGTGGAAACCACCCGGTCCACCACCACCGGCTCCGCTGCGCGCGGGCAAATGCGGCGGCGGTTCAGGCATCCAGCCAGGGCGCTTGGCGGGCTTCTTTGCCCCTCCGGGTTTGCCCGACCTGGCGGGAGCGCCGGAGGTCTTGCGCGAGGGGGACTTGGTGCCGGACTTGCCGCGACTCGGGGGTTTCTTGCTCATTCAGCCATGGTCGCACATCGCCATGAACGCGGTGTCGCCGGACGTGCGCGAAGGCACGGATGCGACCCCTGCCGCAGAAACGAAAAACCCGCCTGTCGGCGGGTGATCGTTCCGGTCGAGATACATTTCGACCGTCTTGTAGTGGTGCCAGGAGAGGACTCGAACAATATGATAAACCCGCTTCAAAATAGACGCTTCCACTGGCAAGCCGGATTACATGCCCCCAAATATGCCCCCTCAAAATGGGTCAGGCAGGGATCCTAAGACCACCCACATTAATGCGTGGGAGTGGTTTTCGTCAGTGTATGGATCGCATGCCGGTCTGGCGCCAAGTAACGCCGAGGTAACGCTCGTTGCGTTAGTGGCCTAGTGTGGACCGCACAATACGACGAGAATGCCCCCTTGCGCAGGTCAGCCGGGGCGCATCGACGGCAACCCGGCCTACGCGACGCATTTCCTTCCCCGGCCTGGGACGCATCTAAGGTCTAGAACGAAAGCTTCGCGTGCCTGCCCGATCGCTGAGCTATAGCCTCGTCAGGCTCCGCCATTGTCAACGGGAAGATTTCCAAGGTCCGCTAACGGCCAGAAGCGGATATTGCCTGCCAGGAATATCTAGCCAGTGAACGCCCCGACCCGCTCGATCACCCAAAACATCGCGATGGTGCCGATCGCGTACGGCATCGCGAGCTCGGTTGCGGCTGGCAGTGTCCAGTTGCGGCGGCGCGCGAGGGCGAGCAGTAACAGCACGGCGGTGACAAACATCAGTTGCCCGATCTCTACGCCGACGTTGAACATCAGCAACGCCACCGGGATAGCGTTCTGGGGTAGGCCGACTTCCGCCAATGCCCCGGCAAACCCCAGGCCGTGCAACAGGCCGAAGCCGAAGGCTACGAACCACGGCGCCCGCGCGGTCAGGCCAGGTTTGCCCCGCAGCCCATGCACGACTTCGGCGGCGACGAAGGCGATGCTCAGCGCGATCGTGGCCTCGACGGGAGGACCTGGAACGTGCACCCAGCCCAACGTCGCCGCGACCAGTGTGATGCTGTGCGCGACCGTGAACGCGGTGACCGTGGCGACGATGCGCAGACCGCCGCGCACGATCAGCAGCAACGCCAGCACGAACAGCAGGTGGTCGAAGCCGGCGAGGATGTGCTCGATGCCGAGCACCAGATACGTCCTTGCCACCGCGAACGCACCAGCCGGCGCTTCAACGACGAACGCTGGCGCGTCCGGCATCAGGCGTTCGACCTGGCTGCTGCCGTCCAGCCGCTCGACGCGCGCCAGTACGTCGGTAATGCTGCCCGACACGCCCTCGATGCGGATCGTCTGCCCGACCAGCCCGCCCGGCCGATGTATCTTGCGCCGTTCGATCACAGCCCCCGGCACGGCGTAAGACTGCGGCGCCCCCACGTCTTCCGTGCCCGCCGGGAACACGAGGCGGGCTGGTGCGCGCAGGGACTCGCCCAGCGCGGGCACCTTCCACAGGACGTCGTAACGGTTGGTGCCGGTTTCGCGCAGTTCCAGGTAAGCCGGGCGGAACACATCCGCCAGCAGAGGCCACGAGAGCAACAGCAGCAGGAGCAGCGACCAGCGCCTGTTGCTGGCCGATGCGCGCTTCATGGCGTCGTCGTCACGAGCGCGGGTGCGGTCTCCGCCGGCGACTCGACCTTCACCGCGTAGCGGGCGCGCAGACGCTGATACATGTCTTCCTGCGCCTTGCGCAGGCGGCTGGCGAGCACGTCGCGCCGCACCTCTTCAAGCACATCGTCGAGCGAGGGCATCGAGCCGGGTTCGCGCACCGTCACCCGGACAAAGTGAAACCCGTACTGGGACTGGATCGGCCCCATCCATGCGCCGACCGGAGCGTCATCCAAAGCCTGGGCTATCCCGGGGCCGAACACATTCTCGACATCGCTAGCGGTGGCCGAATCCAGCATCGCGGGCAGCATGGTGCCGTCGCCGGCTCGACGCCAGTCGGTGCCCGGTGCAGCGAGGGCGGTGCCGACGGCGGCAATCTCGCCCCGGCGTGATGGATCGACGAAGACCTGTTGCATCGTGTAGAGCGCCGGACGCCGGTACTGCTGGGCGTGCGCATCGAGCCATTCTTGCAATTCGCGCTCGGTCGGCGGCTGCGGCGTCTCCTGCACCAGAAACGCGACCTTCTGCCCCACGCGGCGACGCACCACCGCGTCGTCGCGCTCCAGCCCCAGCGCGAGCCCTTCGCGGTACAGGACTTCCTCGCGGACGTACTGCTCGACCAGCCCCTCGCGCTCGTGGCGAGTCGGCGCGCGTTGCCAAACCAGCTGGAATTGCTGGTCGAGCGCGGCGATGCGATCGGTACTGACGACGATGCTGTCTCCCTCGCCTGATGCTCGCGGCTTCGCCCACGCGTACAGCGCGAACAAGGCCGCTCCCGCGATCACAAAATGCAGCAACGGCTCGCGCAGCAGTCGGCGCAGGTGGGGTTTCACGGCGTGTACCAGATCGGCGACGTCCAGGCACGCTCCTGAATTGTCGCCTCCACGTCCTTGCGCGGTGCGATACCCAGCTTGACCGCGTCGAACGTGCTCCAGCGCGGCGTGGGGATCTCCAACACGCGCACGTAATAGAACGCCGGCTGCGTAGGATCGAAGTCCGGGTCGGTCCATACCGCCGACAACTCAGCGGCGCCAATGTCGTTGGTGTAGGTCGCTGTCTTGATGTCGACCGTGTTGCCCACTGCTGGCGCCTTTCCAGTGACCGGGTCGACCTTTCGATCGCCCGACAGCGCGACATCGTAGATACGGTCCAGCGCCTTCCCGTCCTTCACCCAGCCCTTGATGATCTGGATGCGATCGAGGTTGGCGCCTTCGGAATCCTTCGTCGCCGCCACCGCGAACGTCGGCGCCTTGCCCGCCGGCGGCTTGGGCAGGTTGCCGCCCATCGGCACACCGCCGCCATAGGCAGTCTTGATCCAGTCCGGCTGGCGCACCAGATCGGCCGCGTAGTCATAGCCGCCGAAGAAGCGCGGGCGCACCCGGACGCCGCTGGTGCCAAAGGTCTCGTTGCGCTTGATCGCTGCGAAGATCGACTCGCGCGTGTTCTGGTCGGCCCACACGCCCGTCAATCCGCCGCTGCCCATTGCGAACGCATAAGGGTTCTCGGGCTTGACGATACGCGCCTCCGGCGTGGCATCGGCGTCACCATGCACGCCCTTGAAGTTGTTCTCCTCCGGTTGCGAGCCACCGGCATGCGAATCGCTGCCGGCGACGATGCCGAACTTGAACGGATTGGCGCCAATCTTCTGCTGGTACACCAGGCCGTTCTTGTACGCCTCGCGCAGGTAGCTGTGCTTCGGGTCGAACTTTGGCTGCTTGGAGAGGTCAGCGAACGTGCCCAGCTGGAAGGTGTCTGCCTCGAAGCCGGCGAACTCGTCGTTAAGCGCCACCAGTGGGTGCGTCTCCGACTCGCCTTTTACCTGGATGATCTCGTGCGCGACCTCGTTGAGCGTACGGCGTTTGGCGTAGGCCGCATCGAGCGGTTTCCCGTAGGAGTCGGACTCGGCGAACATCAGGCCGCCTGAGATGTTGCCGTTGTGCGAAATCGCGACCACGTCGCTGCCGTCCTTTCGCGCCGTCTCCAGGTAGGTCCACAGGTCCTCCGGCTTTTGCGAATCAAGCGATGAGAACGGCATTCCCGGTACCTTATCGGTGCCGAAGATGACGTTTCGGTGCAGGTTATTGTTGTCCGGCATCGACGTCCATTCGAACGCGATGAACGTGGTGAACTTCCCTGGCTGGTAGTGTTTCTTCGCCTCGTCCGCGTACTGCGTCCACACCGACTGGATGAGCTTGGGCTGCACCAGCTCGGGCCGCGGCTTGTCGGTGGCGATATCTTGAACGAGCGACAAGTACGCCTTCATGCGCGTGTCGAAGTCGGTACTGCGGAAGGCCTTGCCCAGCTCAGTGTCGTACAGCGGTCCGCCTTCGCGACGCAGCTCCTGGACCGCGCCGGCATATTCGGCATGATCGGTCACTGCCAGGAAGTCGAGCGGTCGCTTGAGTTGGATGGTCTGGTTGCCGAAGCGCGCGATCGCCTCTCCCTTCGCGTAACGGTAGGCATCATCGGGCGTGCTGTCGGTCATCAATGCCGCATCGGCCGAGTAACCGGTGTGCAGGTGCAAGTCGCCGAAATAGGCGTTGCGTTCGGGGTTCGTCGACGCAGAAGGTTTCGCGGCATCTTTTGTGGCCGTTTCGGTCGAATGCGCAGGGGGCGCATCGGGCGCCTTTGAGCATGAAGTCGCGGCCAGCGCGGCCACGGAGAAAGAAGCGACTGCTGCAATGCGCCAGCTGTGCATGACCGTGCCCTCGTGTGGAGGCGTCGCGCCGGAGTGTCGGGCGCGAAGCACACGTTATCGAGGCATCAGGTTCGTCAAGCCAGCGTGAAGACTTCGCACGGCGCATGGAGACGCACCGCGGCGCGGTGTCCGCTAAGGGTCGGAAGCGGACCTTAGCACCAGTCTCGGCGCTCAGGTAATCCCCGATGTCCGCTACCGGCCAGAAGCGGACATCCCCGCCGTCATCCGGTCTCTCCTGGCGCATGGAGACGCACTAACTGCCCTTGCATGCAACCGCGTGTTCGACCAACTCGGCTGTCCAGTCCTCAGCAAACGCAAAGCACCTCTCGGTGACGTATTCGCTGCCACGAGCGTACACGGGCAACACCGCAGGACCGGACGCAATATCCGAAACTGTCGTGCGCCATGCAGCCAAGCAGGCGTCCGGATCGGGATGCGTACGAATCAAAGCCCGTAGTGCCATGCGAAGGACAAGAACCTGAGCCTGCAAATCGCAAAGCGCTTCCTCCGTCAGTCGGTCCATAGGCGCCCACCAACATTGAGGTAAAGAAAGCGCCCCGCCTCTGCGGGGCGCTACTAGATCAGTTGTTGAAGGTTGATCCCACCTGGATGCGGCGAGGGGTCGTCTCGGGACGCTTCGGGATCATGATCTGCAACACGCCGTTGTGACCGGTCGCCGTAATCCCTTCAGGGTCGGCGCTATCGGGGAGGGCAAAACGGCGGTGGAAGCTTCCGTGTTGGCGCTCGATGCGGGAGAAGCGTTCGCTTTCTTCGATCTCGGAGGTACGCTCTCCCTTAATGGTGAGCAATCCCCTATCCATCTGCACATCGATGTTCTTGGGGTCCACGCCGGGAATATCGGCATAGAGGACGAAGCGGTCCTGCTCTTCCTTGATGTCTACTAACGGGATCCATTGGCTAGTCACGACTGACGATTCGTCCCTAGAGCCGCCTTGCAAAAAGCTTCCTTCAAAAAGGCGATCGATGATTTGGCGGACTGGGTCTGTGGTTCCCTGTCCGCCCCACTGCGGAAAGCGAGCCATCTGATTCATCGCATCTCTCCCAAAAAGCGTTGATCTCCGGATGTGGCAGGTCCCATCCGGGCTGAAAAATAGCGCGCCGACGCGTCTTTTCAAGCGGGGGATGCAGGTCCGTTGGCGATTCTTAAGGGTCGTCAAAAATTCGTAGAGATTACCCTTCAGGAATGTCCGCCTGGGGCCGAAACCGTTCCCAGATCCGCGTGCCGTCTTCGCCCGCCTCAAGCAGGCCACCGAGGCATTGGCTGAGATGATGACCGCGGCCGCAGCGGCAACAATTCTGGATGTGCTGCGGTTCGCCGCCGAGCAGTCGCTGCTGACTCTCGACGATCGCCTTGCCGCGTACATCGATGCGCCGCCGCAGGCCGATGAAGCTGCCCCGCCGGCAGACACTGCCAACGCGGGCGCTGCGGGGCACGCCCTACGGCGATCGCGAAACGGCATGATGGGCATGTACTGGATGCGCCGGGGTTAACGTGCACGCTTGGACGACCGAACTCGCCGGATTGGCTTACTTCATGATTCCGGCCTGGCTGGCCAACATGGCCCCGCCGTTCGCGCGGTTCTGGCGTGGCTGGAATCGCCCGATCCACCGCAACCTGCTGGGCGATCACAAGACCGTTATTGGCTTCGTCCTCGCGGTCGGGGTGGGATTTCTGGCCACGGCGATGCAGTCGATCGCGTTGCCGTCCGCATACTGGCGGTCGCCGGACGATTGGCCCTGGCTCGGTCTCGCCTTTGGACTTGGAACGGCGGGTGGCGATGCGCTTAAGAGCTTGGTGAAGCGGCGCCTTCATCGGGCGCCCGGGGCGCCCTGGATCCCTTTCGACCAGCTCGACTTCGTCGTGGGTTCGCTCCTGCTCGCCGCGCCCTTCATCGTGATGTCCTGGTGGAACGTCATCGCAGTCCTTGCGATGACGTTCGTGGCGGACCTGCTGGTGAATCGCCTCTCCTACTGGCTCGGAATCAAGCGGACGCCCTGGTAGTCGCGGCTACCGGCGCTGCTCCGGCTTCTGACGTTCATCCTGATCCTGTCCGTCGGCCTTCCGAGCGTCGTCGCGCACCTGGCGCATGGCGGTCGACAACTCGTGGTAGCTGGCAATGAAGCCGGTTTTCACCTCGTCCCAGGCCGCCGCAGAGCTCTGGCGCATCCCGCCATACCATTCGGACAACGCATTGCGCTGGCGCCGCAATGTCCCGGCCGAACGTTGCGAGCGACTGCGTGCGGCTTCGCTCATCGCGGTCCATTGCGCGTGGCTTTGCGCCTGCATCTTGTCGAGCTGGGCATCGAGCTCGTCCATGCTACGTCTGGCCACGGCCATCGCCTCCTGTCGGCGCTCGTAGGAGTAGATTCGGATGGAATCCACGGCCTCGCCAACTTCCTGTTTGACCTCCTCGCGCTGAGCCTGCTCCTTCTTCTCTGGTCGACTTTGTCCGGGCGGATTCTGCTGCTGGACTTCCTGGGCACCAATACTCGCCGCCAGGCTCATCAGCGCCGCCATGGCGGCGGCGATGCAGGGGACTCGCTTCATGACCGCTTCCACCCCTGTCAGTTGATGGGCAGCCGCTTGCTGCCGCCGCCCGTCTTCTTCGGCAGCGTGAGCTTGAGTACGCCGCCGTCGTATTCCGCCTTCGCAGACTCGCTATCGACCTCTGCGGGGAGGCTGAAGGAGCGAAATGCGCGTCCTTCGTAGCGTTCGCTGTAGACCTGTCGCTCCTGGTCCTGGTGCTGCTCGCGCTTGACCTCGGCCGAGATCTGGACCTGATTGCCCTGGATACTGACGTCGATGTGCTCCTTACGCACGCCGGGCACATCGACAGCGACCTTGTAGGCCTTGTCATCCTCGGTGATATCCATGCGCATCTCGAGGACGTTCTCGAGATCACGCGGCAGCGAGCGCGCGCCCAGCGATCTGAACACGTCCTCGAGGTCGCCAATGGGGTCGAAACGGCTGATCTGCCGCAGGGGGTTCCAACGAGTGGGGAGGGCCATGATCGGTCTCCTGGGGTTACGCGGGATTCGCCACGTCAGGGTGATGCACTCCTTCCCGGATACGTTGACGAGGATCAAAGAAGCGCGCTGTTGTCGCCTGCGGTCAATGGTCTGGCCCAGGTCGATGCGAGCGGTCCGCAGGTGGCGCCAGCGAGCGCAACAAGCGGGGAAGCCGCAGCCGCCCTGCCATTGTGAGCCTCGCACCTGTTGCAGCAGTCCTGCGTCGCCCGAGCTGCCGTGCGCCTCTCGGGCAAGGTCCTTCGATCTCGGCTGAGGTGTTGATGTGCGTCAACATGGAATGTCGCCGTTGGCGCCTACTGACCTTGCATCTGCGGGACCAGGACGCAAGGCATGGGCACACGCTCGATCTTCAACCGCTTCGCAAAACAGGCCGCGCGTTCCGCAGGACGGCCTGCTGCGTTCGCGCTGGCCTCGCTTGTGGTGGCGGCCTGGCTCCTCACGGGACCGGTGTTCGAGTACAGCGACTCGTGGCAGCTGGTGATCAACACGGGCACCACGATCGTCACCTTCCTGATGGTGTTTCTGATCCAGAACACCCAGAACCGGGACACCGAGGCCATTCAGATCAAGCTGGATGAGCTGATCCGCGCGACCGCATCTGCAAACAACGCTCTGATGGATCTGGAAGAGCTGGACGAGCAGACGCTCGACCTTTACCGACAACGGTATGAGGCACTGGCGAAGGCGACCCGACAAGCGGATGGTCACGATCCGGCCGATGCAACGTCAACAACCCAGGCGCGGCGCCCTGACCTTGACCTGGATCAATGATTGCCTGCGATCGAAGCGGACCATCCGCCTGACCGCCTCCCCGGGAAGCGCCGTGCCGCATCATGGACCACCGTTTCGCAAACTGCAGCTGTGCAGGCCTTCCCACGCATGAAAGCGAGCGCGTGCGTCGCCTGGCGGAGGAGTATCGCGCCGAAGGCAACTTTGCCCACTGGGCGGCGGGGTTTGGCGCCATTCGCCATGACGATCTGACGCAGGTGCGTGTGTACGCAATGCTGGAGCAGATTGTTGGCGAAGGAGGCCTGCCCGACATCCAGACCGGCCTGGCGCGTCTGGCTGCGGCAGACCGCATCGCCAGCGCGGGGCTCTGGCTCGTAGTTCACATGACGTACGCGCGCCGAGTGCATCTCGACGGCCGCTCGCTCGAAGCAGATGACTTCAAGACCCACCCGGAAGGACACACGGGTGGGTCTCTCAACATGGTCATCGCCTATGCGGCGTACCTGGCCATGAATGCTCTCGATGGACGCACACGCAGCTGGATGATGGGTCAAGGCCATTGCGTGGCGGCAATCGATGCGCTCAATGTGATCGCCGGCAACATGTCGCCCGTGCATGCGAAGCGGTACGGGCTGGACGATCAACGGCTGTCGCGATTCGTATCGGACTTCTATTCGTTCGCGGTGAGCCCGGATGGCCGACCCGAGTCGCCGCTGGGATCGCACGTGAATGCGCACACTGCCGGAGGCACGCAGGAGGGGGGATATCTCGGCTTTACCGAACTTCAGTATGTCCACGCCCCACTGCCCGGCGAACGAGTCGTTACCTTCCTGAGCGACGGCGCCTTCGAGGAACAGCGTGGTAGCGACTGGGCACCGCGCTGGTGGCGGCCGAAGGACTGCGGACTGGTCTCGCCGGTGATGATTCTCAACGGGCGGCGTATCGAGCAGCGCACCCAGATCGACCAGCTTGGTGGCGAACCCTGGTTGCACCACCACTTGCGCATCAACGGCTTCGAACCGCTGGGTCTTGATGGACGCGACCCGGCGAGCATCGCCTGGGGCATTGACTCGATGGAACGGCATCAGGTGGACGCCGCGGCCAGGGCAAGCGCCGGATGCTACGACACGCACGAGCCCCTTCAGTACGGCATTGCGGAGACCATCAAGGGATATGGCTTTCCCGGTGCGGGCAGCAATCGCGCACACAACCTGCCGCTCCCGGCAAGCCCGCGCGATGACCCTGCCTCCCGCGCCCTGTTCAATGATGCGGTGGCAGGTCTCCATGTGCCTCTATCGGAACTGCTTGAGGCCGTTGCCACGCTGTCGACTCATGACGACCAGCAGCGTCCGCGTGAACGCGACCATCCCCTTGCCCGCCGCGACGTCCGGCTCGAGCGCGTTCCAGAGATCGCGTGGGAGCCAACTACCCGCGCCAGTTCACCGATGGCCGGAATCGACCGCCTGTTCTGCGCCGCCGTAACGGCCAACCCGCACCTGCGACCCCGTGTGGGCAACCCGGACGAACTGCGCAGCAACAAGCTCGATCGCACGCTCGACCTGCTCAAACATCGGGTGCTCGACGCCGAGCCAGGTGTTGCAGAGTCATCGACAGGCGCGGTGATCACCGCGTTGAACGAGGAGGCGGTGGTCTGCGCAGCCCTCGGCAACAAAGGCGGTATCAACCTCGTCGTCACGTACGAGGCCTTTGCACCGAAGATGCTCGGTGCATTGCGTCAGGAGATCACCTTCAGCCGTCAGCTCACGGAGGCCGGCCGCCCACCTGGCTGGCTCAGCGTGCCGGTGCTGTTGACCTCGCAGACCTGGGAGAACGCGAAGAACGAGGTCTCGCACCAGGATCCCACCCTGGCCGAGGCGCTGCTCGGCGAGATGGCGGACACCGCCATGGTTGTGTTCCCTCCCGATGCGAATGCCGCGATGGCCGCATTGGCACAGGCCTACGCGACTCGCGGGCGAATCATCGCGATGGTGGTCCCGAAGCGCGAAGTCCCTGGCGTCCTCACGCCGGAGATGGCACGGCAGCTCTCTCGCGACGGTGCCGTCCGCCTGCATGGGCATCCAGACCGAAGTGCGATCGTCGTGACGGCCACCGGAGCGTACCAACTTTGCGCTGCGCGCCTGGCTCGCGAGCGTCTGGAGCAGCGCGGCATCGCGACTGCGGTCGTCTACCTGGCGGAACCCGGGCGCCTGCGGATCCCGCGCGATGCCCTTGAAGCTGCATACGTTGCCAATCAGTCGTTTGTTGCGGCGCTTTATCCTGCCGACGTACCCCGGGTGTTCATCTCACATACGCGACCAGAGCCGTATCTGGGCGTGCTGCGGCGCGTGGACACCGGGCCCCGCACAACACGTGCTTTGGGCTACATCAACCACGGCGGCACGCTGGACGTGGACGGCATGCTGTTCGCCAATCGGTGCACGTGGCTACATGCGGTCGCCGCCGCGGCGGACGTGCTCGGAATGGCATGGGGGAATCTGCTCTCCCCGGACGAGGTCGCGACACTCGAAGGCCGTGGCGACCCAGCCCTGGCGCGCACGATCGGAGGATGAGGCGGTGCGCGTTCTTGCACTCAACATGGGCTCGACCGGCGTGAAGGCAGGCTCCTTTGATGCCGATAGCGTTGGACGGCTACGAAAGCGCAGCGGTGCGAACATCGAATCCAGTGACGAGGCCTTTTCAATGGTTGATCGCGGCGACGCACTGCTCGAAGAGCTAGGGCGATTGCCAGTGTTGGAGACAGCTCCTGACGTGGTGACCCATCGCGTGGTGCACGGCGGCGATCGCGACGGCCCTGCGCGCCTGACGAATAATGAACTGGTCTCGCTCCAGACGCTCTCTTCGCTGGCGCCGTTGCACCAGGCCCCAGAACTGACGCTTGCACGCTCGGCCATGCGACGCTGGCCCGATTGCGAGCACATCGCCGTGTTCGACACATGCTGGCACCGCACGATGCCCGAAGTGCATCAGTGGTTCGCGTTACCCGACGCGCTGCACGAACGCGGCGTGCAACGCTACGGGTTCCATGGCCTGGCCTTCGCCTCGGGCATGGTGCGCGTCGCGGAGCTGGCGCCCGACCTGGCGCGGAAACGTGTCGTTCTGGCGCATCTTGGCGGCGGCAGCAGCCTGTGTGCCGTCCGCGACGGCGTATCGATCAGCACCACCATGGGCATGACGCCGCTTGGCGGTGTCCCGATGGCCACGCGTCCAGGTTCGCTGGACCCCGGTATCGTCCTGCATCTGCAGCGCGCACTGGGAATGTCCAACGAGGAGATCGACCATCTGCTCTGGCGCAACAGCGGCTTGCGCGGCATGTCGGGCGAATCCGGCGACATGCGGCGGCTGCTCGCGTCCGACGCACCGCGTTCACGCCGGGCGATTGCCGTCTACGTGTCGCTCGTGGCGCAAGGCGTCGCGGCGATGGCCGCATGCGTCGGCGGGATCGACGTGCTGGGATTCTCCGGGGGCATAGGGCAGAACGCCCCCGCGGTGCGTGCTGCGATCTGCAAGCAACTGGACTGGATGGGCACGCGTGTCGACCCCGCCGCCAACGAGTCGAACCGGGCGGAACTCACCGCCTCGGGCGCCTCCGTTTCTACGCTTGTTCTGGCCATCGACGAGGAGCATCAGATGGTGGAGGAAGCCATGAATTTCTGGCGACGACCACGCATCGGGTCCGCTCCGACGTGAGGCTGGCGCGCCGGAGAGGGGTTACGAAGAGTCATCTGGGTCCGTTGAGGCACTCATTCATGGACACTTGCCACGTCATGCTGTTGCGCCATCCGGGGCTGCCGTTGGAGGAGACCCTCCGCCCCCTTCCACGACCGGGTACCGGACAGGTGCGCGTGCGCGTCGAGGCCTGTGGCGTGTGTCGCACGGATCTGCACATTGCCGACGGCGAACTGGCTCAGGCGAAGTACCCCGTCGTGCCCGGCCACGAAGTGGTTGGTATTGTCGACAGCACCGGGGCCGAAGTTACGTCGCCCAGGCTTGGCGAACGCGTCGGTGTGCCCTGGCTGGGGCAAACCTGCGGACATTGCCCATACTGCCTCGCCGGCAGAGAGAACCTCTGCGCAGCGGCCGAGTTTACGGGCTGCACGCGGGACGGTGGCTATGCCACCCACCTGCTCGCGGCCGCCGCATGGTGCATCCCTTTGTCCGCGACGAGGGGCGAGCCTGCGGCGATCGCGCCGCTGCTTTGCGCCGGTCTGATTGGCTGGCGCGCGATGCGTGCTGCCGGTGCCTGCCGTTCTCTGGGGCTTTACGGATTTGGCGCTGCTGCCCATATCCTCGTCCAGATCGCCATTTCGCAAGGAATCGAAGTGTACGCATTCACGCGCTCCGGGGACTTCAAGGCCCAGCAGTTCGCGCGCGGGCTAGGGGCAGTCTGGGCAGGCGACAGTGATCAGCGAGCACCTTGCCCCCTCGATGCCGCCATCATCTTCGCCCCCAGCGGCGAACTAGTGCCCCGTGCACTGAGCGGCGTGTGCGGAGGCGGTCGCGTTGTGTGCGCGGGCATCCACATGAGCGATATTCCATCGTTCCCTTACCACCTGCTCTGGCAGGAGCGGCAGCTGGTCTCGGTAGCCAACTTGACCCGGGAGGACGCGACGTCCTTCTTCGCCGCCGCAGCCAAAGCCGACGTTCGCACGCATACAACCTCCTACCGACTCGCGGACGCAGACATGGCGCTGGCCGCGCTTCGGGAAGGACGCCTTCAGGGCGCCGCAGTCCTCGTGCCGTGAGGAATGTGGGGTGATGCCTAAGGCCAAGCGCTACTCCCATTGATTGGGGTCAACATTCCAAACGTGGAGCCGGCTACCGTCAGTGTCCATGTGCTGTTACAGCAATACCCCATGGGACGCGAGATGAACATTGGACAGCCCCCTGCTCTGCCGCGTGCCGGCGCCAGCGTACCGACCTCCGGTTCAGTGAAGAGGACGGGCACCCTGCGGGATCAAAAGCCGCGCGAATCGCGCGGGAACAGCGCCCCGCACGCTCGCCGTGATCGCGTTGCCGTCGAAGGAGCCCCTGCATGAGCATGGCGATTGAGCATCGTGCGGGACTGCCGATTCGCCGGGCCGGCATCGACACCTACCGCCAGCCTGTGCTCTACCTGCATGCGGACTGTACGGTCTGTCGTGCCGAAGGGTTTGCGGCATTGACCCGAGTCAACGTGCGCTGTGGTGACCGACAGGTGGTGGCCGTGCTCAACGTCGTGACGGGTCCATGGATGAGCCCGCAAGAAGCCGCGCTCTCCGATGCAGCCTGGCAAGCGCTGGACCCTGTTCCGGGCGCGATTGCGGAGTTCGCTCACGCCGAACCGCCGGAATCAGCCAGTGCACTTCGCGCAAAAGTGTTCGGAACGCGCCTGGGTGAGCCCGAGTTCACCGCGCTGATGCGCGATGCGTTGTCAGCCCGGATGTCGGATATCGAGTTGGCAGCACTGATCACCGCCTGCGCCGGCGATCACCTGGACCTGGACGAAACCGTTGCTTTCACGCGGGCGATGCTGACCGTGGGCGAACGCATCGACTGGGGGACGGGACCGGTGCTTGACAAGCATTGCGTCGGCGGCCTGCCCGGGAACCGCACGAGCCCGATCGTGGTCGCGATCGTGGCGGCTCTGGGTTACCGGATTCCGAAGACGTCTTCGCGGGCGATCACGTCGCCCGCGGGTACCGCCGATACTATGGCGACAATGACCACGGTAGACCTGGACATTGCCTGCTTGCGTCGGGTGGTCGAGCGCGAAGGCGGATGCCTTGCCGGTGGAGGAAGGCTTCAGTTGAGCCCCGCTGACGACGTGTTGATTCGCATCGAACGTCCACTCGACTTCGATAGTGATGGGCAACTGGTTGCGAGCATACTGTCCAAAAAGGCAGCCGCAGGCTCCAGCCACGTGCTCATCGACATGCCGGTAGGGCCCACCGCAAAGGTGCGCTCGCACGCCGCCGCAGATGCTTTGGGTCGACGTCTGGCGTTCGTTGGTGAAGCGCTGGGATTGCGGGTGGGAGTTCACGTTTCCGATGGTCGTCAGCCCGTGGGTCGAGGCATCGGCCCTGCCTTGGAGGCACACGATGTGATGGCGGTTCTGCTCAACCTGCCGGATGCGCCTGTGGACCTTCGCGAGCGCGCACTTGATGTGGCAGGTGCGGTGCTGGACCTGCTACCGCCCACTCGAGCGGGCACCGGTAGGGCACGCGCGGAAGCCGCGGTGGATTCCGGCGATGCGTGGGTGAAGTTCCTGGCCATCTGCAATGCCCAGGGCGGGTTTCGTGAGCCCGGACGTGCGCCATTCGTCGAGCCTGTGCTGGCTCCTCACCACGGACGCATTCAACGCATCGATAACCGGAAGTTGGCAAAAGTGGCAAAACTGGCAGGCGCGCCGCTGGCGACGGCGGCAGGCGTAGTCTGTTCTTTGCGGGAAGGCGACGACGTTGACCGCGGTACGCCTCTGTTTGAGGTCCATGCCGAATCCCGTGGCGAGTTGAACTACGCACTGGACTACGCGCGTCTTCACATGGACATCCTCGCCGTTTCCAATGAACTTTCATGACCGCCATAGTCTTGCCATTTCCGGATGATCACGACCTCGCGCGGGACGTGGCGCGACGCCTGCATTTACCCCTGGGGGCACTGGAGTGGCGGCACTTTCCTGACGGAGAGTCCTTGGTCACCATGGAGAGTGCGCTGGAGGATCGCGACGTCGTGCTGTTCGCCAGCTTGCGCGACCCGGACCGCAAGGCTCTGCCCTTGCGCTTCGTAGCGCGCACGGCCAAGGAGTTTGGAGCACGTCGGGTCGGCTTGGTGGCTCCGTACCTGGCCTATATGCGCCAGGACGCCCGCTTTCATGCCGGCGAAACGGTCAATGCGCGTTGGTTCGCAGAGTTTATAAGTGAAACCGTAGACTGGCTCGTCACTGTCGATCCGCATTTGCATCGTATCCCCCGCTTGGATGCGCTGTTTCGATTCCCGACCACGCACGTGAGAGCGGCGCCGCTACTGGCCCGCTGGATCCATCGAGAAGTCCCCTCCCCTGCGCTGATTGGACCCGATGAGGAAAGCGCGCAGTGGGTCTCCGAGATCGCTGGGGGGGCGTCCGCGCCATTCCAGATACTCCAGAAGATTCGCCACGGCGACCGTTCCGTTGCGGTGAGTGTGCCCGATGTCATTGGTCTGCGAGGACGTACGCCGGTTCTCGTGGATGACATGGTGTCATCGGGAGCAACGCTGATAGCGGCAACCTCCTGGCTTCGCCAACTCGGCCTTGCCCCGCCGGTGTGCGTCGTTATCCATGGCGTGTTCGCTGGCGACGCATACTCAGCCTTGCAGGCGGCCGGAGCGGTCAAGATCGTCAGCACCGACAGCATCAAGCACTCAAGCAATGCGATCGGCCTGGCACCACTCATCGCCGACGCTGTGGGGATGCACCTGGGTGGCGGGCAATGAACCCCGCCATCCGCGGCGCTGACGGTCGATCACTTGGTCTGATTGCCACTTGAGCGCCTCGCTTGCCAGCGAGACGAACAGGTTGTTGTAATCGGCACTGCGCAAGCCACCCTTCGGCACGCCACTCAGTTGCCGCCCGCGAAGAAGTTCGCCCCCTCGCCGCCGCGCAGGGGATAGGCCCAGCCCAGTTCGATCTCGACCCCGACGAACCAGCTCAGGCGGATGCGTACGCCCATGCCGATGTCGGCATACGGCGAACCGTCGCGCAGGCCTTCGCGGTCGTCGCCGCTGCCGCCTACTTCGACGAATGCGAGCAGCCTCAGCCAGTCCCATTTGACCGGGCGCAGGTACTCGAGCGAGCCGTAGTAGTAATAGTTGCCCTCGAGGAAGTCGGAGTCGTAGCCGCGCATCTGCCCCGAGCCACCGAGGGAGAACTCGTTGCGGCTGCCGGTGCCGCCGGTGAGCACGCCGGCGCTGCCCAGCACATGCACGGTCTGGTGCGGCACATTGCCGATCGCGCGTGACTGGAAGTAGCTGGCGGTGCTGCGCGTGTAGTCGTAGTCGGACGCCACGCCTTCGGCGGCGAGTTCGATGCGCGCATTGAAGCGGCGCCCGGTCTCGCTGTAGACGTGGAAACGCATGTCGTCGTAATCGGCCGTCCCGACCAGGGCAAGCGCCTGGCCGTCCGGAGGCGGCGCGAATTCCCCTTCGGTGTCCTGGCGCTGCCAGAACAGTGCGCCGCCCAGGATCCAGCCACTGCGTGGGCGGTTGCCGCGGAAGTCGCGCGCAGCGCCCACTTCGAAATGGTCGAAGGTTTCATCGAAGCTGTCGTCACTGACTTCGTTGCTGACCGGGTCGATGATCGGCGTCACCCGCTCGCGGCGCTCCAGGCGCACGCGCAGTTCGTAGGGGCTGTCGAAAATGTACGGCGCGCGGTAGCCCAGGCGTGCGCTGGTTTCCTCCAGTCGGTCGCGTTCGTTCGGGAACTTGCCTTTCTCGACCGTCAGGTTGAGGCGGTGGTTGAGCCCCCACACGTTGCTCCAGCGCAACTGCGCGCCATAGCTGTAGTCGCTGTCGGAGCTGGCGTCCATGCGCGGCAGCACCAGCAGGTGGTATTTCTCGCGCACCGCCAGCTCCAGCACCACGCCACCGGCCACGGCGTGCGTGGTTGCCTTGACCTCGCGGAACAGTCCCAGGTCGAGCACGGCCTGGCGGCCGCTCTCGATCGCGACCGGGTCGGCGATGTCACCGGGCACCAGGTCGAGCTCGCGCAGGATCACCTTATCGCGTGTCCGCTCGTTGCCGACGAGGCGGACTTCAACGATGCGCGGCAACGATGCTTCCAGCGGAGCCTGCGCACAGGCATTGAAGGCCGCAGCGGATGCCACCACGGCTATCGCCGCAGCTCGAAGCCTCAAGCAGGCACTCAGGGGGAAATGCATGCTGCCCGGCCGACATCTGGCTGCCGGACCTGGTTGGAGGACGATGCTGCAGTCCGGGCCACATCGCACGCCTGACTATCCGGCGACCGCTGATCGTCAAGGAATATCTGGGAGGCACAGCCCAACGCGACCACTGCCTGGAGCACACCCACGACCAGGGCCATACGGGTGCCGGCCAGTCTGTTACGTGCCATGGCGCGCCTCCACTGCCGTTGCGATTCAGATTGGCCGATCCGGCGTGGACGAAGTTGATCCACGTCAATGAAGACCTGCCTTTCGACCTGCGGGTGGGCACAGGCGCGCCGCTCAGCCCTTGTCGCCCGCGCAGGGAACTCAACTGAGAATCAGTCAGGCTGAACCGGCCGAAAGAGCGTAGAACTCCGTCCGACGGCCGCGGCTGCTCGATGGATTGGAGTCCGATGCTTCACCTTGAGCGACATCGACGACAACAAATGGGCTGGTTGCGGGCATCCGTGCTCGGAGCCAACGATGGCCTCATTTCAACCAGCGGCCTGGTGATCGGCGTATCTGCGGCCAATGCCGCCAGCGGTGACATCCTGATGATCGGCACGGCCGGAGTAGTTGCGGGCGCCTTGTCCATGGCCGCAGGCGAATACGTGTCAGTGAGTACTCAATCAGACGCGGAGCGCGCCGAAACGGAGAAGGAACGCCGGGAGTTGCTGGCTCAACCCGAAGCGGAATTACGCGAGATGGCCGAGATATACGAAGGGCGCGGTCTCAACCCGGATCTTGCCATGACGGTTGCCCGGCAGCTGATGACCCACGATGCACTAGGCGCGCACCTGCGCGATGAGCTCGGCATCTCCGAGCTGGTCAAGGCGCGCCCGGTCCAGGCAGGGCTTTCGTCCGCCGCCTCCTTCTGCGTGGGAGCGGCCCTCCCGCTGGCCACGGCGGTACTTTGGCAGGGGCAACATGGCACTTGGGCCATCGCCGCGGTTTCGCTGCTCCTCCTCCTGGTGCTGGGCGGGTCTGCCGCGCATCTCGGCGGTGCTCCGGTCGTCAGGGGAGCACTGCGCGTTTTCATTTGGGGCGCCCTGGCGATGTTGACGACCGCGCTGATCGGCGAACAGTTCGGCCTGTCGACGACAGGTTGATTCGGCCAGCAGTAGCAGGGTCTGCCGGATCAACGAACGACCACGACCGGCACTTCCGAGCGGCTGAGTAGTTTGATGGTGACCGAACCCAGGAACAGACTCTTGAGTGCACTGCGGCCGTGCGAACCCATGACCAGAAGATCGCATTTTGATTTCTTCAGGAACTTGATCAGCTCCTCGGCCGGATCGCCGATGAGCAGGTGCTCCTCGAAGTTGACTCCCGCTCGGCTTAGCCGCGCTTTCGCTCCCTTCATGACAACTTTGCCGTTGTCCTTGTGATAGCGATCGACGCCTTTGACGCCCAGCTCGATGGCAACGCGTTGCAGCAACGGCTCGTCAACGTAAACCAGCAGCACCTGAGGTGGCTTGGCCAACTCGGTGGCCAGTTTTGCGACGTGGCGTGAAGCTGCCTCGGATGCCTTGCTGCCGTCGGTCGTCACGACAATACGCATGATCGGCTCCTCCGCTTGGTTAGACTGGTCCCTATGCTGGCGCAACGCTCCGGGACATCATTGACCTGGATCAATGCTTGATCCGGTTCAGAGTCGCGGGTGCGG
Source organism: Lysobacter sp. Soil_C_59 (assembly GCF_057656415.1). Taxonomy (NCBI): domain Bacteria; kingdom Pseudomonadati; phylum Pseudomonadota; class Gammaproteobacteria; order Lysobacterales; family Lysobacteraceae; genus Lysobacter; species Lysobacter sp. Soil_C_59. The sequence goes on from NZ_JBDGKK010000003.1 coordinate 538,790, forward strand.
GCAGTTGATCCAGGTCAAGGTGACCGATGCGCGGAGGCGCACCATTTGGTCACCAACAACGCCGGAGATGACGATGATCAAGGACCTTGTGGTTCCGATGATGAATGTCCCGGGCGACCTCGCGACCATCGATGCGGCGGCCGCGTTTGCACTGCAGTGGGGCGCCAGGTTGACCGTGATCGAACCGGTAAATCTGCCGCTGCCAACCCCCGGACCGTGGGGCATGACCCCCAGCACATCGATGAGCGCGGTTTACGAGGTCATCCGATCCGAGTCGCAAGCCCGGGCGGCGAAGTTCCGTGAACACCTAGGCAGGCAGGAAGTGCCGTTCGAGGTTCGCGTGGTCGAATCGCTGTTTGTGGAGCCGGATCGCACGGCTGCCCTCCATGCGCGCTATTCCGACATGGTGGTAATGGGCGGCTTTGAAGAGAGCGCCCCCGAAGCGTCAGCGGTCCGCAACTACTTCGGCACCCTCCTGCTGGAATCGGGCCGACCCATTCTCTACGTACCTTCCGGGTACATGGTGCAGGCGGCAGTAAGGCGCGCCGTCGTCGCATGGCGTCCGACCCGTGAGGCCACCCGCGCGCTGCACGATGCGCTGCCCCTGCTGCTTCTGGCCGAACAGGTGGACGTGCTGGAAGTGGGTCCGCCGCGCAGCGACCTCGGCGACGGGGACGAGCCAGGTGCCGACATTGCGGCGCACCTGGCCCGCCACGGTCTCAAGGTGCGCGTGGTGGTTCATGAGCAGTCGGGCGAGGCTGTGACCTCGGCATTGCTGCGGCACTGCGAGCAGGCTCGTGCACAGATGCTCGTCGTTGGTGGCTATGGGCATTCACGCTTCCGCGAGTGGGTGCTTGGTGGAGTTACGCGCGAGCTACTCCAGTACGCCAGGATCCCGGTTCTCTTTTCGCACTGAGCAACATATCAAGGGCATCTGCCGGCGCAGATGCCCTTCTTCCTATCCCCTTCCTTTGCCTTTGCCTCGGCCGGCCTCCGCTGCGCATCAGCGCTTCTCGGAGTCGGTGAGGTCAAGTTCATGAATGACCTGGCTGGCATCGTCCGGGTCCAAGCGAGTTTTGAATCCGAGGAAAGCAGCCAGGTCCCGCATCGGCGCGTTCTCCGCAGAGTCGATCGAGAACATGGTGAGCACGCCAATCGACCGGGCCACCGCAATCAAGTGTCGCATCAGCACCGTAGCGAGGCCCTTATGCTGCCATTGCTCGTCGACAGTCACGGCACACTCGCAGTGGACGCCGGTGGCATCCAGGCAGTACCGGCTCACGCCGATGATGCGCTCGTGGCCCTCATCGCTGACTACGGCGACAAAAGCCACCTGGTGAACATAGTCGATCTCGGTGAGCTGCTTGAGGAGTGCATCGTCAGGGCTGCGTACCTGGCCGAGGAATCGAAATCGGCGGGCCTGGTCGGATAGACCCTCGATGAACTCACGCTCCGCCTGTCTGTCTGCCGCCGAAATGGGTCGGATCAGGACTTTGGTGCGGTCGCGGAGGGTTTCCAGCCAGCGCGGAAATGATTGTTCGGACGCGTGCGCAGCGACGGGAGGCTGTGTGTTCATGGGTGCCCCGCTTCATTGGTGTGCATCCAGCCTAGCCCGGGGCAGCCATTGATCGTTGACGTGGGTCAACCTTCGATCTCCGGCGAGGCGTTTCGCCGTTGATCTGCGTCAACGCGAGGGGGCGTTATCCGCGGCAGTCTTCATGCAACAACTGGAGAGCCGACATGTACAAAGACATCCTTCTTCCCTGCTTCTTTGGCAACCTCCAGCCGCAGGCGCTACGGGCCGCCCGTGCGCTTTCTGGGCCGCTCAACGGCCGCGTGATCGCGCTCGCCGGGGTGAGCATTGTCGCGCCGGTGCCCACTGCCTGGGCGTACTATCCCGCTGGCGTTTACGCGACCATGCACGAGAGTGCCGAGGCCACCACCCAAGCGTTGGCGAGCTCTATTGGTGAACGCCTTGCGCAGAATGAGGGCGATAGCGAGATCCGTGTTTCTGAGCAGTATTGGATGACACCGGCCGAACAGATCATCCCGCACGCACACTGTGCGGACGTGACCGTCCTGGGAGTTGCAAGGGAGTGCCCGTCGCTGGAGGACCGGGCATTCGCCGCCCTGATGATGGAAAGTGGTCGTCCGCTGCTCCTGGTGCCGGCAGAATCCTCCGTCGAAACGTTCGATCGCGTGCTCGTTGCCTGGAAGCCAAGTCGCGAAGCGGCCCGCGCGGTGCACGACGCCTTGCCTGTACTCCAGCGCGCCGGCTCGGTGGAACTGCTGATGGTCGAAGGGAGTTTCAAATCGCCGCCGATGCACGATGCCGGGTGCGTGGAGATCGCGCCGCACCTTCTCCGTCACGGCGTCGACGTGACCCTGGTCCGCCGCAACGACGCCGGGGCGTCAACCGGCGAGGCCATCCTCCACTATGCCCGGGAGATGCGCGCTGATCTGATTGTGGCGGGGGGGTACGGCAGGACACGGGCATCGGAGATTGTTTTCGGCGGAGTCACGCAGACGCTGCTGCGTCATGCGACCGTGCCCGTGCTATTCTCGCACTAGCGCTCGTGCCCAACGTAGCCATCGGCGTCAATGACCGGGTGGGCATCGCCCTGCCCCGTGCCGGTCGGCTCGCTCGTCACCACGACGGTGGCGCCGGGTGAAAGTGCATCGTAGACCTGGCGCGCAAACTCGACCGGCACGCTCAAGGTTCCTGCCTGCACGGCGTGGCGAATGTCGTCGCCGGCAATGCTGCCGTCAACGGCCAGGTCGACCTGCTGCCAGCGCAGTGCCGGTCGCCCCGGAACCAGCTCGCTGTCCCTTGTCTCGGCGCCCTGTAGCAGCACGTACACCTTCGTGCCGAGCGCCGGGTCACCCCGCAAGTCGATGGTTGCACGGCCAATTTCAACGGCATTGCGCATCACGACCATTTCCCGGTCGTGGGTACTCAACACGATCGTCATTGGCCCGGCCGGTGCAAGCTCGGGTCGCCACGACCATTGCGCGTTGGCTGGGGCTGCGCGTGGACGAGGGAGGCCCGTACCTGTTTCCACTGGGGAGAACAGTCCAGGCGCCGCCACGCCTGGCGGCTCGCTGCTGCCATTGGCCACCACCACGGTCATACCCGTTGCCGTGATGCCATAGAGTTTCTCGGCGAACGGGTATGGCAGGCGTATGCAACCGTGCGAAGCCGGGTATCCGGGAAGTTTGCCTGCGTGCAGCGCCACCCCGCTCCAGGTCAGCCGCTGCATGTATGGCATCGGGGCATCATCGTAGAGGTTCGAGTAGTGCTCTCGATGCTTCTGCAGGATGGTGAAAACCCCGGCAGGCGTCTCGTAGCCGCGCCGGCCGCTGCTGATGTTGGCAACGCCGATGCGGATTCCATTGCGGTACGCGTACGCCTTCTGTTCCAAGAGGCTGATCACGATCACCACGGGCCCTTTCGGTGCGAGTTCCGGAAACCACAAGTAGCCAGGCGAAGGCAGGGCCGCGGATCGGGCATCCGTTCCGGAGGGGGGTGCGGTCGCTGGAAGCCACGGGCCGGCCAGTAGCAGCGCGAAGGCCGCAATCGAGCAGGCCCAGCCCTTCACGCCGCGCGCCGGACGCACAGCGCCAGCGCGGCAATTGCTACCACGCTCCCCAGCATTGCCAACAACATGTCCTGCTGGGCATCCCAGGGGTCGCCTTGGGTTCCCAGATAGGCTGCGCCGAGATCGCCGCCAAAGGTCAGCGCCGCAAACCATTCGACCAGTTCATACACAACCGAATGCGACATCACGAACGTCACCGGCAGTATCCAGCGCCACATGCCGACCGGCCGGGCACGGACTGCCAGCAGGTCGACCGCGGCCGGCGTCACCAGCAGGCCATAGAGAAAGTGCAGCAGGCGATCGTAGTGATTCCGCGAGGGTGCGGACGCATGCTGAGGCGAGAAGCCAAACAGCGACTGCGCCCATTGCTCGTAAGGGACCTCTGAGTAGGTGTAGTGGGCTCCGACCTCGTGCAGCAACAGGAACAAGAACAGGGCCCCATAACTGAGGTTGCTCAGTCGCAGCCTCCGGTACGACCACACCAGCAGTGGAATCGCCACCACAACGGCCAGGTTCTCCAGCAGCCAGTCCTGGCGGTAGCGCGGAGCAATCGCCAGCGCCAGCCAGACCACGATGAACACTAGCAGCAGTGTCAGCGGGACGACCGGGCCTGGCCGCGAAGCGAACAACGCGTGGAAGGCTGGCTTGTCGCCACGATTGCCAAGGACGGTCACGGTCGCTCCTGCGGACTACCAAGTCGAATCCTGCCCAATCCATGCGCCCTATCGTTGATGCAGATCAATGCCTGAGAGCGGCGGCCGGGCGAGATTGGCGCTGGGCGTCGAGATCCGGAAGGCCTTGAGATCCCGCCGGCCTTACCCTGCCGCACGAGGATCCCGGACCATGTGGGACACGCTGATTGCCGCGCACGATGGCGCCCGACTTCAGGCACTCGCGGCTATCCTCATCCGTCATGGTTTCGGCGATCTGATTCGCAGATCGGGCATGGCACGCGCACTCGTCCGTGCTGGGCGGGTGCTGCCGCTTGAACGCCTGGAAGAGTTCGTTGCGCTGCCGCCGCCAGTGCGCGTTCGCCTCGCCCTGGAGGAGATGGGCCCATGTTTCGTGAAATTGGGCCAGGTGATGGCTACGCGCGTGGATGTGTTCCCGCCCGAATGGATCGGCGAGCTCAGTCGTCTGCACAATGCGGCACCGGCGGTGCCCTACGACGCGATTCGCGGGGAAATGCTCGCGGCACTCGGCGACGTCCCCGAGTCGGTATTCCAGGCCATCGATCCGATTCCGTTAGCCGCCGCTTCGATCGCGCAGGTACACCGCGCCCGTCTTGCTGATGGGAAGGAAGTGGTGCTCAAAGTGCGTCGCCCCGGCATACGGCCGTTGATCGAAGCCGACCTGCGCCTGCTGCAGTACGCGGCCGGCAAGATCGAGGCGAAGTTCCCGGAAATGCGCCGCTTTCATCCCGTCGGCATGGTGCGTCAGTTCCGGGCATCGTTGACGCGCGAGCTCGACTTGGCCGCCGAATGTCGCCATGCCGAGCGGATTGCCGCGAACTTCGCTCGCGATCCGCGCATGGTGGTTCCAGCGGTGCACTGGCGGTTCACCAGTGAGCGCATGAATGTCCAGGATTTCGTCGCCGGCATTCCGGTGGCCGATGTGGCCGCATTGGAGTCTGCCGGAATCGACCGGCGCGCAGTCGCGCGCACCGGTGCGCAGCTGGTCCTCAAGATGCTGCTGCATGATGGCTTCTTCCACGCGGACCCACACCCAGGCAACGTGTTCGTGCTGGGCAAGGAACGCATCGCTGTCATCGATTTCGGCATGGTCGGGCACCTGTCGCAGGAGCGCCGGGCCCAGGTGGTCGGGTTGCTTTACGGGCTGGTCGAGCGAGATGTCGATCGTGTAACCGGGGTCCTGCTGGACTGGACCGGGCGTTCCGATATCGACGATGCGCAACTGGCGATTGATGTAGACGCATTCCTGGACCGTTATCACGGCGTGCCTCTGGGCGAACTTGACCTGTCGAGCATGCTGCTGGAAGTGACGGCGCTGCTGCGGTCGCACCGGCTCGCACTGCCGGCGGATCTGGCCCTGCTGATCAAGGTCTGTCTCACCCTGGACGGGCTGGGGCGAAGCCTGGATCCGGATTTCGACTTGGCACGCCAGGCTCAGCCTTTCCTGCGCCGAGCGATGTTCACCCATTACGGCCCGCGTGCGATGCTCCTCAGGGGCGACCGCGCGATTGCCGACACGCTGTCCCTGATCGTGGCGCTGCCGCGCGAGATGCGAAGGGCGTTGCGGATGCTCCAGGGCGGCGGACGCCTGCGCTTGCAGGTCGATGATCTGCAGGACGTCGGCCGGCAGCTGAGCCACTCGGCGAACCGGCTCGCCGGCGCGCTTGTGATAGCGGCCCTGATCGTCGGGTCGTCGATCACCATGACCGTCACGGGCGGTCCAACCTTGCTGGGGCTGCCACTGTTCGGGTTGCTGGGTTTCGTCGGCGCGTCGCTGGCGGGAATCTGGTTGCTGGGGTCGATATTGCGCAGCGGTGGTGGCCGTTGACGACGACGCGGGGCCGCGCCGGTTTGTTGATGCAGATCAGAAGGTCCTGTGCCGGACGGCTCGTAATGCGGACATCGTTGACTGGAGCCATCGACATGTTCAAGGACCTCATTCTCCCGCTGACTGATTCTCCAGGCGACGGCAACGCACTTGAGGCCGGGCTAGCACTGGCCAGGCATGCTAATGCACATCTGGCGGTAGCCCGGACGATCTACCTTCCCGCGCCAGTACCCGGCCCGTGGGGCGTCCCACCCGACGCCACGTCGATGCAACGGATCTACGACGAGATCCGCGCCGCGGCCGAAGCCCAGGCGGCCAGCCTACGCGAACGCTTGGCAAGCGAACTGGTCGCCACTGAGGTGCGTTTGATCGAGTCCATGGCCGCAAGTGCGCTGCCGCAGTCGGTGATGCATTCTCACTACGCCGATCTGGTGGTGATGACATCAGCTCAGGGGAGCCAGGCCGATCGTCTGCCCATCCATACATTGTTCGGCACATTGCTGCTCGAGTCCGGGCGACCGTTGCTGGTCGTGCCTCCCAGTTGGAAGGTCTCGTTTCCGCCGCGCCACGCCGTTGTGGCCTGGCGACCGACCCGCGAATCTACGCGGGCGCTGCATGATGCGATGCCACTGTTGCGTACCTGCGCATCGGTCGACGTGGCGGAAGTCGAATCAGGGCCAGTGGAACGCAGTGACGACGGCCAGCAACCGGGTGCCGACATTGCGGCCCATCTGGCCCGGCACGGAGTCAACGTGCGCGTAGTGATCCTCCACCAGCGAGGGGGATCAGTAGCGGGCGAACTAATGGAACACTGCAGCCGCGCCGGCGCCGAACTTCTGGTCGCCGGCGGCTACGGGCATTCGCGGTTTCGCGAATGGGTGCTTGGCGGCACGACCCGGGATCTTCTGGACCTGGCAACGTTGCCCGTCCTCTTCGCGCATTGAGGCAGTGCCGTGGCGCACGGCGGCAATCAACGTGCCGTGTAGCCGCCGTCGATGACAAGTTCGGACCCGGTGATGAAACGGGACTCATCGCAAGCCAAGTAGACCACGCCCCAGGCGATGTCGTCGGGCTCCCCCATGTGGCCCAGCGGATGCAGGAATTCGACATCGTGCCGGGCTTTCTCGATGTCGGTTGCGCCGCTATCGCGCAGGTGCTGTTCGACCATCGGAGTCCAGATGAAGCCGGGATGGATCGAGTTCACGCGGATGCCGTCCTTCGCGTAGAACATCGCGTCTGTCTTGCTCATCAGCCGCACCGCCCCCTTGGAGGCGTGATAAGGCGGTACATCGGCTGCGCCAACCAGCCCGTAGATCGAGGACAGGTTAACGATGCTACCGCCGCCGGACTGACGCAGATGTGTAATGACGTGCTTCGTGCAAAAGAACACGCCCTTGACGTTGACGGCCTGGACGCGATCCCACTCGGCCTCTGTGACTTCATGGGTCGGCTTGGTGACGCCGGCGACCCCGGCATTGTTGACCAGGACATGGATGGCACCGAAGCGATCGGCCACGCCATCGGTGGCCGCGCCGACAGCCTCCTCGTTCGCGACGTCGACGTGCCAGTAGTGAGCCTGCGCACCGCTGGCGCGCAGCTCCTCGGCAAGCGCCGAGCCCTGCTCATCCCGGACGTCGAAAAGCGCTACCTTTGCCCCCTCCTCCGCCAGCCGCTGCACGCACGCCTTGCCGATGCCGACGGCCGCCCCGGTCACGATGCAGACCTTGCCCTTGAGCCGATTCATGCCGCCCTCCGCGCGCTACGCGATCCGGATGTGGTCGGTAACCGACGTGACGCCTGCCACCGACCATGCGGCGTGTTCGGCCGCAGCCCGCTCGAACCAACTGTCGACCGTTCCCTCCAACACCACACCCCCGGCGGAGTCGGACCGGACCCGAATGCCGTTTGCCTCTTCGCGGGCCCGGCGTCGCAGCGCCTCTTCGATGCGCTGCTTGACCATTGGCGCCTGGGGGCGAGGCAGCAATGTGATGTTGTTGGTGATGCCGACGATGCCGTGCAGGTTCTTCAGCGCACTCTCCGCGCTCTCGCGCTGGAATTGCCAGTTGACCTTGCCTTCAAGCGTAATCCAGCCACCGTGCACGGTGACCCGGATCGAGTCCGCCGGCAATGTGGCATCCCATGCCAGTCGCTCGACTGCCTGCAAGGCAATGCTCTCATCGCCAGGGACCTTTCGTCCAAAGCGGACCTCGATATCCTGGACCACTGCCCTGACACCCTTGACGCGCCACGCGGCATGCTCCGCGGCGAGCTTTTCCGCATAGCTCGACACATGCCCGGTCAGGGTGACTACACCATCGGTGACGGCGACCCCCAAGGCCGACGCCTCGATGCTTGGATCGAAATCCAGCTCATCGAGAATCCTCTGGCGAAGAAGTTCACTACTCATGGCACAGCACCGGTATGGCTCGCCGATACGATGTCAGTCATCGCCTGCGGCGATATTGACCTGCATCAACTCTGCGCCTTCATCTGGAAACACGCCCGGGGGCGTCGCCGCCACCATCAGGTCAGATCAACGTCTTCCAGATACTCTGGGACGTGTGCCGACCATCCCAGTTCGTGCCCGATGCGAACGCGCAAAGCGTCCGCAGCATCCGGTTCGCCGTGGGTAATGAAGACACCGCGCGGCGGGCGTGGGGCCGTCCGTAGCCATGCCATGATCTCGTCGGCGTCGGCATGTGCCGAGGCCGTTTGCAATTGCTTGACCTGGGCATTGATCGCCACGTCCTCGCCAAAGATCCGCAGCGACTGGGCGCCGCCGGCCAGTGCCGCGCCACGCGTGCCGCCCGCCTGGTATCCGCACAGGATGATTGCGTTGAGTGGGTCCGGCGCAAATGCCTTCAGGTGGTGCACCACCCGCCCGCCGGTGACCATGCCACTGGCCGAGACGATGATCATCGGACCCTTGCGCCGATTAAGGGCTTTCGACTCTTCGGCCGTGTTAACCAGGCGCGTGATCCGTTTCATGGCCGAAAGTTGGCTCGAGTTCAGTCGGTGGAGGTAGCCATAGCGCTGGTAAAGCCCGCTGACATCGGTCGCCATCGGACTATTCAGGTAGACGGGCACGGCAGGCAACTGACCCTCCTCCAGCAGCTGGGCGATCGAATGCAGGAGTAGCTGCGCGCGCCCGACTGCAAAGGAAGGAATCACCGCTACGCCACCGCGAGACAGCACCGGAGCGAGTGCTGCGCGCAACTCATCGCTCAGCGACAAGGGCGGGTGCGCCCGATTGCCGTAAGTGGCCTCGGTGACGATCCAGTCGGAATCGGTCAGCGGAACGGGCGCCGGCATTAGCGGATCCGCCGGCCGCCCAATGTCGCCGCTGAAAGTGATGGAGGTCTTGGATGCGATCACATGTACGGCAGCCGCACCGAGGATATGCCCCTGGGGCCGCAGGCGTGCGTGAACTCCTGGTACTGGCTCGAACGGCTGGTCGAACGCCATACCGCGCATCTGCTCCAGGCAGCTCTCCACGTCTGCTTCGCTGTAAAGCGGTTCAGCAGGATGGTGGCGCGATGAACCGACACGGTTGGCGTACTCGGCCTCTTCTGCCAGCAAGTGGGCGGAGTCCGGCAGCATGATCCGGCACAGATCGATCGTGGCCAACGTGCACCAGATCGAACCGCGGAACCCCAAGCGCACCAGTCTGGGAAGGTAGCCGCTGTGGTCCAGATGGGCGTGGGTCAACACCACCGCGTCGATGGACGATGGCTCGACGGGGAAATCCTTCCAGTTGCGTAACCTAAGCGGTTTGTAGCCCTGGAACAGGCCGCAGTCGACCAGAATTCGACGCCCGCCCATCTCCAGCAGGTGACGGGAACCCGTCACGGTGGCATTGGCCCCGAGGAAGCGCAGCCTTAGACCATTGTTGTTCGGTGATCGGATGCCCATGAGCGCCCCATTGCCGGGTCGGATGACCGATCCACCTTGGCATCGGGTGGCCTGCCGGTATTGATCTGGATCAGGGCAGCGGCCCGTTACCGATTGTTACAAACCGTTACCGAACCAGGGTTCTGGTGTTTCAATCGCGAGCTACCGTGGCCCCTGAGATCCCCGCATCGGAGTTGCCGTCATGCTGGATTCGCAGAGCATCCATGAAGACTTCGCGATCGCCACGCCGGTTCTGGATTCGCTGCCGGCCTTGACTCGCTGCGCACCGTACCTGCCGGGACTGGAGACCCTGGTGGCCGACTTGCCACTGCACCGTCGGCGCGTACGCGCACGTCAGTATGTATTCCGCGCCGGGCAGGCACGGAACGCGCTCTACCTGGTGCATGCCGGTTTCTTCAAGACGCGGATCCTGAGCGAAGACGGCCGGGAAAAGATCACCGGCTTCCGCCTGCGCGGCGATTTGCTGGGGATGGACGCGCTTGACATGCCCCGGTTCACTTGCGACGCGATCGCGCTGGACGTCGGTGAGGTCTGGGAGCTGCCCTACGGCGAGCTGCGCGAGCGCCTGCCGCAGTTCCAGGAACTGTTGACGGCGATGCTGGCCGGCGAGATCCGGCGAGACTGGAACTGGATGCTCGTGACCGGCAGCCTCAACGCCGATCAGCGGGTGGTTTCGTTCCTGCTGGACCTGTCGGCGCGCCTGCATTCCCTCGGCTTCAGTGCCAGCAGCATGATGCTGCGCATGACCCGTGCGGATGTAGGAAACTTTCTTTCGATCCAGCTCGAGACGGTGGTGCGCGCGCTTTCACGTCTCCAGGCTCGGGGGCTGATCCGCGTGGACCGGCGCGAGATTCGGATCCTCAACGCCGCCGGCCTGCGCGCCTCGTTGGGTGAGGAAGTCATGGAGTGACACTATTGCTGCAGGCACTCCCGAATCGCTTCCGCCAAGTCCTCGCGTCGATAGGGTTTGCGCAGGAGCTCGAAGTCGCTGCGCACATCGTGATCGGTCGTGGCGGTACTCTCGTCATAGCCTGAGGTCAGCAGCACCCGCAGGTTGGGGTGCTGCTCCTTTGCCCACTGCGCCAGCTGATGGCCGGTCATTCCGTTTCCGAGGATGACGTCGCTGAAGAGCAGCGTGATTCCTGGGTTTTCCGACAACAGCGCCATCGCCTGCGTCGTGCTGTCGGCCGACAGGGTCCGGTACCCCAGGGATTGCAGGAAGGCGATGGCAACCGCGCGCACATCGGCCTCGTCTTCGACCACCAGCACCGTCTCGCCGTCGCCGCGCAGGGATGACCGTGTGGGACGAGCAGCAAGGCTGGCGGAGCGCGCCACAGGCAGATAGACCGCGACTGACGTGCCCTCCCCGATTCGGCTCTCGATACCGAGGTAGCCGTTGCTCTGCCGGGCGAAGCCATAGACCATGCTCAGACCCAGTCCGCTGCCGCGCCCTGGATCCTTGGTTGTGAAGAAGGGATCGATCGCGTGGGCCAGCGTTTCGGCCGACATGCCCGTGCCGTTGTCTTCGACGCGGAAGACCACGTAGTGGCCCGGCGCCATGTCCGGAAGTCCTTGTCCGGCAGCGATCCAGCTCTCCTGCGCGGAAACGGTGATGTCGCCACCGGCCGGCAACGCATCTCGGGCATTGAGCACGAGGTTGACCAGCGCCGTCTCCAGGTGAGCGACATCGGCGTAAGCGGCCGGCACCGAGTCCGGGCAGTCAATCGTCAATCTGACCATGTCGCCCAGCGTGCGCTGGAGCAGCATCCCCAATCCCTGCAGCAGCGAGTGCGGCACCACGCCATCGGGCGTCAGGTGCTGGCGTCGGGCAAACGCCAGCAGCTTGGTGGTGAGCTCCGCGCCGCGGGATACGGAACGCAGGCCACCTGCAATCAGTTCCTGGGCACCGGGGCGATCCTGGCACTCCAGCTCCAGCAACTGCAGGCAACCGGACACGACTGTCAACACATTGTTGAAGTCGTGTGCGACGCCTCCCGTCAACTGGCCGATCGCGTCGAGTCGCTGCGCGTGCGCAAGTTGATCTTCGGTGTGGCGGCGCTGCATCAACGCCGCCAGTAGATGGGCCGAGGACTGCAACAGGTGCAGCGCGTCGTGGTCCAGGCCACTGGGGCGGCGCGACAACCCGATCAGCAGCCCTACCGGGCGGTCCCGGCCGAGCAATGGAATCAATACCCCTTGCGCAAACGGCTTGTCATCCGCCTGCAGCGATACGTCGTGCACGATCTCTGGTCGGTCGCCCGACAGGCCGTGGCTGAGCTCGGACCAATGTCGGACCGCCCACGATTGGATGATCTCCGGTTCCGCCCCGAAGGAAGCGGGAACCTCCGTGATAAGGCGATCCAGCCCGATCAGAGCCAGCGCCACAACATCCACGTCCAGTTCGCCTGCCAGCAAAGGCGGCAGGGTCTGGATCAGCCGCTTCTCGTCCGTCGATTCCAGCGCGAGGTGGCCGAGCCTCGCGACCAGCGCATCGTAGCGGGCACGGATGATCGCCTGCCGTGCGCGCTGGCTTTCCGACACGTCACGGATCGACGCCAGGTAGCGTGTACCCAACTCCGTATCCACCGGGCTGAGGGCGATCTCCACTGGGAATTGTTGTCCATCCAGGCGCTGGCCGATGAGGGACTGGCCGGTCTCACCCATCTGGCGAACGCGTGGGTTGCTCATGTAGTCCTGACGATGACGACCATGACGGTGGCGCGAGGCTGCGGGCATCAGCGCCTCGACCTCCAGACCGAGCAACAGCCCCGGGGCGAAGCCGAACAGGCGCTCGGCGTTGGCATTGGCCTGTACGACCTTGCCGTCATCGTCGACCAGGATCAGCGCATCCGGGATGATCTCGAACAACTGCGCGAGCAGGTTGCCAAGGCTCATGACCGTTGGACCGTCACCGCGAAAAGGTAGCCGACGCCGCGAACGGACTGGATCAGTTGCGGGTGCGCGGGGTCGCGCTCGACCTTGCGGCGCAACCGGCCAATCTGCACATCGATCGAGCGATCGAACGGCCCGACATCGCGCCCGTGCAGCGAGTTCATCAACTGGTCGCGCGACAAGGTCTGGTTTGGGTGGTCGACAAGCGTGCACAGAAGTGCGAACTCGCCCGTCGTCAGCGCCGTCGCAGCGCCTTGCCGATCCGTCAACCGGCGCGTCGCCACATCCAGTTGCATGCCATCGAATGCAACCAGACGCGAAGAGGTCGACGCGGAGCGCTCCTCGGGCTGGACGCGGCGCATCACCGATCGCATGCGGGCGAGCAACTCCCTGAAGTCGAACGGCTTGGTGACATAGTCGTCCGCCCCAAGTTCCAGACCGACCACCCGCTCAACGGGCTCGCCACGACCAGTGACCACGATCACCGGGATCCCGTAGGGCTGCAGACGTCTTAACACCATCAGGCCGTCCTCATCAGGCAGGCCCAGGTCGAGCAATATCAGGTCTACAGGGCCGCTCTTGAGGACGAGGTCGAGCTCCAAGCTGCTGCCAGCGATGCTCGTCCGAAAGCCGTTTCCGGCCAGGTAGCGCATGAGCAGAGCGCACACATCCGGATCGTCGTCCACGATCAGGACGTGTGACCGGGTTTCGCTGACGGGACCCTCGGAAGCATGCACGGCGGCGGCTCGGGCTCGTTGGTGGACCCAGCTTACCAACGCAGGGCGGCAGGCGCATCGGTCGCGGAGATTGACCTGGATCAGCAATGCCCGGCACCGTTGGGGCGAGACTTGGTCCGGCTCAACACCGGAGGTGCCCTCATGCGCGATGTCCTCACACTTCTTGCGTCGCACCACGAATGGGACAGCAGCGCCCTGTATGCTGCGCGTCTGTCGGCGAAATTGAAGGCATCGTTGACCGGAGCACTGTGCATCCCTCCTGTTGGTGCCGGGATGGCCGGCGATGTCGGCGGCACGGTCGCGTTGGCGGCGTTACTGCCTCCTCCTGACTTGGACGCACTGGAAGGGAAGAAGCATCGTTTCGGAAGCTGGGCATCCTCGATCGGGGTCGCGCACAGTGATCTGTTGATCTGCCAGACCGACCCGAGTTACGCGCTGCAATCGCTGGGACGATGGCATGACCTGCTTGTGCTGGCTGCTGGTCAGGGTGTGCCCTGGGGTTCGGAACCGGCTTTGGCGGAGATCCTGGTGACGTCACAGCTGCCTTGTCTGGTGGTGCCCCAGAAGTGCCAGCTATCCCCAGACACCGCCTGCATCGCGATCGCTTGGGATGGCTCGCCTGCGGCCGCAGGCGCGGTGCACGCGGCTCTCCCGCTCATGGAGCGAGCCCGGAGGGTGGTCGCATTGGTCGCCAACGACTTGCCACCTCCGGCAGTGTCGCGAGTGCCACAAGTGGACTTGGAGCGCCATCTCGCGCGGCACGGTTTGTCGTGCAATCGCGAGCCAGTCGATCTGGGACGCCATGAGTACGATGGTGCGCCTCTCCTGCACGCGGCATTGGATATTGGTGCCGACCTGATTGTCCTTGGCGCATTCGGACGCTCACGGCTGAGCGAGTGGGTCCTGGGCGGTGTATCTCGCTACATGCTCGAGCACAGTCAGCTGCCAATGCTGATGCGTCACTGACGGCGGTGCCTCACACGGCTCCCTGCGCCCGGCGCTGGTCGCATTCCATTTCCCGGACCTGTTCCTTCAGCATTGCTTCACTGAGCCCACGCAAGCGAAGGGACATGACCGCGCAGATGTCGTCGGCCGATACGATACCGACCAGGTGTCCGTCCTCTCGCACCACCGGCAACCTGCGAACGCCCCGGCAGCGCATGATCTCGATCGCGTCGAACGGATCTTGCAGCTCACGGCAGGTCGCAACTGACGTTGTCATCGTGCTTGCCACGCTCACCAAATCCGCGTCGAGGCCGGCAGCGACCACAGACAGCACGATATCGCGATCGGTCAGGATGCCCACAGGAATGCGCTCGTCGCCTGCGACCACGACAAGCGTACCCACATGGGCCCGCCGCATGGCTTCGGCCGCCTGGCGGATCGACGCATTCAACTGGATGCAGGCCACTTCGCCTGTACAGATGTCACCAACTCGCATACATCACTCCAAGAGCTTCGCCACGATCACTATCGCCAGGCTCCGGCGAGGTGATGTTGATCGGCGTCAATGTCCAGTGCGACGCGGCGTCTTGTCGTTCTGATCTCGGCGGCATGCTCCCGTTATGGAACCAGGCACAGCGCAGAAAACGGGACCAGGTTGAGCAGCAGAATACCGATCTTGTAGACAGCCATGCCCGAGTAGTGGATAGCATCGAAACCTTCCGGCGACAGCTTGAACCAGCGGCTATGCAGCGAATAGAGCCAGTCGCGGGCAAACGCATAGGCACAGAACCAAACCAGCAGGACGGTGTAATTGATCACCGCGCACCAGAGCAGGAGTTCTCTTATCTCGACCAATGTCATGACGTGTCTCCGTTGAATCGCATTGAACAGTCCGCCTTGCGGCGACCCTCCGATGATCCGTGGCAGATCTGCGCAAAGATCTGATCCAGATCAAGATGAAAGGCCCCTCATGCACCTGTAATCGAGCTGCCCGATGAGGGTCGACGGTCGGAGACTCCAGATGGATGATAGGCAACTGCGCCAGCGCGTCGTTGACGAGCTGGCATTTGAGCCGCGCATCGACGCGAGCAGTGTCGTCGTGAAGGCCGAGAATGGCACCATCACCTTGGCCGGTTACACATGCACCTACAGTCAGAAGCTTGCTGCCGAATGCGCGGCCTGGCGGGTGAAAGGCGTGAAGGCCCTGGTACAGGGCATCATTGTCCGCCCTGGGGATGGGCAACAGGTTGGCGACCAAGAGATCCAGGCGCGAGGCCGGGCGCTCCTGGAGTGGGACTGTAGGTTCCCGAACACCATCGAACTGACGGTCAGCCGAGGCTGGATCAATCTGACAGGACAGGTCACTCGGCAGTCCCAGCGCGACGACGCGGAGCAAGCTCTTTCGCACCTCTCTGGTGTTACGGGTATCACCAACAACATTGCGGTTGCCGTCGAGCCGGTTGCTGAACAGGCGCTTCGGGCCAGGCAGTGCATCGAGTACGCACTAAGAAGGAGCTGCGAAGTTCAGGCTCGTCAGATCCGGGTCGGCGTACTGGAGGGGTTGGTAAGCCTCGATGGCGAAGTCAACACATGGAGCGGCCGTATGGCGGCCGAGCGCGCTGCCTGGTCGGCGCCCGGCGTACGAGCGGTTGTCGATCGACTGACAATTCGCTGATCGAAAGGTCCAGGTTGATACCCGTTACCACGTGTAGCCCGATCACGTCACGGCCCTGTGAACACAGGCCGCAATCTGCGAACAGGTTACGGTTGGCGAACGCGTGATGCAATCAATGCCGACGAGACAGCTGCGACCAAGGACGTGGCAATCACGCCTAATCCGGCGACACCAAGCGATAAGGTCGACGCAATCGCCGGAGTGCTCACCGCGATGGCAGTCGTTAAGAGCGTTGTCGCGACGGCCGCACGAGATGCTCGCGTCCGCAAGCTGGTTAGACCCGCCGTGACTCCAGCACTAACAGCGAGCAGTGCCGACAACGCGAACGTCCTGGCCTCAGCTGCATCGGACGTTTCGTGCAATGCAGCCACGTAGGCGCCCGCTACAATCGCGGTGAGCACGGCCCCTCCGATTCCGATCGTGGTTGCTTGCGAGTTGCTGAAGAACCGCGCAGTCTGAGTCGCCACGCGAGCTTCACAACCAGAGCTTTGTGGAAGCTCCTGAAAGACCAGAAGCAACGTTGGGTGAATGACAAGCTCGAGCCACACAATGTGAATCGGCAGAAGGACCAACGGTAGTCCAAACATCGGCACTAATGCTGCGGTTAGTACAAGCGGAATGTGCACCAATAAGAGGTAGGCGAAGGCAGACTGGAGATTGCGGAACAGCTGCCGGCCTTCAGCGATGGCGCGCACAAGTGATCGTAAGTCGTCGTCGAGAAGGACGATGGAGGCGGCTTCGCGAGCACTGCGCGTTCCCCGTTGCCCCATCGATATTCCGACGTCAGCCGCCGACAAGGCAGGCGCGTCGTTCACTCCGTCGCCGGTTACCGCAACAATTTCCCCAGCGCCCCGCAACGACTGCACGAGCGCAAGCTTCTGGGTTGGCAGGCAACGAGCAACCACGTCCACGGACCTCAGTCGAGGGTCCTCACGTAGCGCGGCCTCAAGGGCTTCGCCTTCGATCAGGCGTGGTGGAGTTGCCCCCAAGCCGGATCTACCGGCAATCGCGCTGGCCGTCGCGGCGTGATCTCCCGTTAGCATGATCAGCCTCAGTCCAGCGGCCGCGACGGAAGCGACGGTTTCCCTCGCTTCGGGTCGCAGCGGATCCTCGAATGCGAGCAGTCCAACGAGGGCGAAGCCGCATGAAGGTTCACTTCCATCCCAGCCAGTGATCTCACGTGTAGCGCACGCAATCACCTTACGAGCTTCTTTCGCCTGCTGGACGAGCACGTCGCGCCAGCGACCGCGCATCTCGACTGACATATCGCAAAGTTCAAAGATCGTTTCTGGCGCCCCTTTTGCAAAGGCCAGATGGCGTCCCCCTGCATCTCGCAGAACCGCGACCTCCCTGCGACGCTGCTCGGTGAAGGGGAAATCAGCCATGCAAGCTGACGCCGGTGACAACCGGGCGGGAGCCATTGCACGTGCCTGGTAGGCGAAAATCGCTTGATCTAATGGGTCGCCGCTGTCCTGGCGTGACGCGGCTACTGCAGCCGCGATGAGACTTTCCTCATTGCTGTCATCGCTTGCCAGCAGCGCCACCAGTCGCAACTCACCAACGGTCAGGGTTCCAGTCTTGTCAGTGCACAGGCAGGTCACCCTTCCGATGTTCTCGACCACTGCGGCACGCCGTACCAGCGCCTGGCGTCTGGCTAGCCGATACACGCCCACACCCAGGAAGAATGCGAAAGCGACTGGAAACTCCTCGGGCAAGGCGGCGACGGCAAGCGTCGCCCCACTGACAAGGGCATCAACTGCGCCATGGCCCTGGCCTAGCCGCACTCCGGCGAGCAGCAGGCAAAGGGCGGCTGCCGCAATGACAAGTCGACCGACGAGTCGATCAAGCGATCGCTGCAGCGGCGTCCTCTCGACGCCTCCCGTCTTCGTCAGTCGCGCGATCTCGCCGTACAGCGTGTCCTTTCCCGTCAGTAAAACGCGCACGTGCGCAGTTCCAGCAAGCATACGGGTGCCGGCTGCGATCCAGTGCTCGTCGTCAACTCGGTCGTCCTCAGGAACGCCACACAGTGCATGCTTGCGCACCGGCATCGACTCGCCGGTGAGTGCAGATTCGTCCAACTGGACGTTCTCTGCCTGAACCACGACACCATCCGCCGCAGCATGATCGCCAGGTCGTACCTCCAACAGGTCTCCGGGAGCGACGGACGTAGCGGCAACTTCGATCCATCTACGATCGCGGAGCACTCGAGCATGCGGATCAAGCCGGCTTGCCAGGCTGGCAGTACTGGCCTGCGTGCGCCAGTGCAACCAAGCATCCATACCCAGTATGGGCAGCAGCGCGGCCGCAAGTACCATCGCCTCCGCGTGATCTCCCAGCCACTGGAACAGTGCTGCTGTGGCCAGTAGGAACCAAAGCATAGGGTCGCGTATGGTGTCGAGCACAATGGCGCTCCAGCCCGATGTGGCCGCTCCGACTATGTCGTTGTTGCCGAAGTGGCGAAGCGCCTCTGCCGCAGCTTCACTATCGAGGCCTGCCTTACCAGAAGACAGGAACGGAAGGCGGTCTGGTGGCACGCGATGTTGCATGTGGTCCTCTTACATCCATCAAGTGGGACGCGATGTCCCCCGCCAACCGGTGAAGATTCTCGATTGGATTCATGCGACCGTAGATCCCTCGGCGCGACCTGGTCCTCTCAAGACAGTGGGCAAGCATCGATACGTAGCTTCCAGTCCATACCGGTGGATTGATTGACCCAGATCAAGTTCGGGTAGCGGTTCCGGGCTTAGGGTGCACCATGCAACCTGGCGCGCGGCTTGGTAGCGCCAGCCTCACGAGTTCGGCTGACAATGAATGCTGCCCCCCAGTACCGATATCCCCTGCTTCTTCGCTGGATTCACTGGCTCAGCGTGGTCCTGATCACAATTGCCTACGTCAGTACTGAGTCAGCAGAAGGGCATGGCGGGTCCAGTGAAGCAAGTACAAACTGGCACGTACTTGCCGGACTTGGCGTGCTGGTGATGTTCGTGCCACGAGTGCTGGCGCGATTGTGGGTACGGGAAGTGCCCAGCATGCATTCCAGCCTGATGGAGAGGTTCCTGACACGCACCGTGCATCTGGCATTGCTGCTATTCATGGTAGTGCAGCCTGCAATCGGGCTACTGATCTCATGGGCTGATGGGGATCCGCTGACCGTGCCACTGCTGGGCTGGGAGATTCCGCCACTTCTGATAGCGGGCGAGAGAATGGAGGGGACACTCGAGGAGTTGCACGAGGTTATCGGCAATGTGTTCTATGGGGTAATTGGCCTGCACGTGCTAGCTGCGCTTTGGCACCAGATCGTTCGCCGAGACGGCGTCCTTCGGCGGATGCTATGAAGGGCGCCTCACCTGTAGGGGCTGAGTCAGCACGACTTACGGCAGACTCCCACGCAAAGCCGTTCTGAGACTGAATGCGGACCCCGCACATTTGCCAGAATTTCACTTGGTATAGTCCCAGTTGCGGCAACACGTCGCATGCCCACTTCTCCGGACGACCAAGGATCCTATTTCGCTCGAAGACCTCGCACTATTGGAGGTGTTAACAAGGATCTCCCAGCATTCCGCTCTGACTGATGATGACTCCGTCGTCCGAGACCGAATGATCGAGAGTGGGTTGGTGGTTGAGGACGAGGAAGGGCTGGCACTGACTTCGGCCGGGATTGAGATGTGCAAGTCCCTGCAGCATCGGGCGGCCGCCGACGCACAGGTGGCCAAGATTCTCCAGCAGCGCCAGAACAGTGACGACGCCTCAGCGGGTTAGAGACGCTTTAGGGCTTGGCACGTCGGTCCTTCCCGACCCGCTCCTTGATCTCCGCGCGGGAATTGCCGTAGCGCGGCCTGTCCGCTTTGGGTCGGAAGCGGACATTAGCACCGGCCCTGGTCTCCGCCCTGCCCCGATGTCCGCTCTCGGCCATAGCGGACATGGAGCTTAGCCCGCAGCACTCGACCTAACTTCTGTGTGAAGACGTCGTCGCCAATGAGTCAACCGACTCCACAGTCATAGCAGGAGAAGAGGATCGGAGAACGTGGCGTGCTCGTTCCAGCAACATGGGACGTTGGAAGATCGTTGCATAGCGGAAAGGCCAGTCAGCCCGCGATTCATCGAAGGGCTCCAAAGACCATCGGGTCCAAGGCCAATCTTGCTTGGTCGGATCGGCTTCGTGGATGCACTGCGCATCCTCCGTTATGGGAAGCAACCCGAGCACCTTTACCACCCGTGCTTTCAGGTCGAGATCGATCCCGTCTACGATGAGATGGCCTCCCGGCGTGAGTAGGTTCGCCACATTGCGAAGGCACCTCTCCGCCAATTCCGGCCCCATCGGCCCGAGGAAGTTGCAGGCGAGTACGACGTCCTGCAGTCCATGCCGATCTGACAGCCCAGGGTCGGCCGCGTCGTCGACGTACCAGGATGTGCCGGCACGGATGGCGTCCTTGACCCGATAGGCACCGTTCGGACAGAGGTCAAATATCTCATTGATGGCTTCTGCTGATGTCGACAGAACTTTGTTCCCATCGACCCACAAAGTACCACCGGATGACGACGGCGCTTCTAGGCGATAGGTTGCTTGCCGTGCCGATGCAACAGCGTCAGGAACTATGTCGATGCCTCTCGCGTCGACTGATATGTCCGGTTGCTGTTGGCGTAAGAGCCAAAGCAATGAGTAGAGCTCAGCCCCTACACTGCAGCCAACCGATATGACGCGCAGGGGCGTCCTTGCATGCCGTGCGCTGCAGATCAGATCCGTCGCCAATGCCATCTGTGGCGGATTGCGCAAGAACCACGTGTAGTGAGACTGAGATAGGTCGGTGTGCCGCACGTAATGGTTGTAGATGGCGCCTCCCAAACGGCGCATTGGCCTGCTCGCGAGGACATCAGGAGGAAGTCGCTGCCAGAATCGGCGCGCAAACGTCAACAGCGGGGCTGCGAGCTGCCCGTTCGAATTGATATTCATGGTGTCCATCGTCCAATCCGGGGGATTGGTCACCGATCCGGACGCCTTGCTCGATGCCGGGGGGCACCGAGTAGCTACAGGCGCACCCACGGCCCGCCTTCAACCAAGCAGGTCGATGGACACTCCAGCAGATGCCGGACACGCTAGGCGCCGAAAGCTTCTTCGATCAGTGACGGGGAGTCTGGGAACCTAAGCGATTGGCGGACGGAATGGCACCGCGCATCTGCCGGCAGGAACGTCGCGGCCAGGCAGTTTGAAGATCGTGGACGTTGTCATCACGATTACGCACATCGGGGAGACCGAATGGACATCGGCCGCCATGATCACGGCGTGGTGGTGCAGAAGGCCGTGGGATCCTGATGCGTGGCCGGGATCTGGGCTAGGAGAGGCAGAGTTCCCGAGCTCCGCCCCATGGTCATGGTCATGGTCGTGGCCCCAAATGGCGGCCGCGGCGTGTTCGACTTCGTGTAGCTGCCCGGCAGCAATCAAGACCGGCTGCGTCGCCAGCCCCAGCAGAAGCAGCGTCATGAAGCAGGCACGCAGAACTGACACGAGTTGTCGGGGACGTGGAAGCATGGCCGCTCATTAGGTTGCAGCACTTGTTCCAACGTGGCCGGCCCGCGGGGCCGGCCATCTTGTTTTGGGGTCGAGGCCATGCACCTCATGTGATCTGCAGATGCGCAGAAACAACCCTTTAGACAAGGGATACCGAACGAGGCTTACATTCGCTGCGTCATGGTCCGCCTTGGGTCGGGAGCGGACACCAGCAGCACCGCCGCCGTCCCTCCCGGCCATATGTCCGTATATGGACTCCTCCTCTTGCTGCAAGCATCCTGCATCCGGCGCCCTAGTCGACTGCGCACGTATATCCGGCCT
>NZ_JBDGKK010000004.1:0-190428 GCF_057656415.1 Lysobacter sp. Soil_C_59
CCATGCAAGAGTAGGTCATCGCCAGGGGCTTTACCCCGAAACCCCCAGCCAACAGGCTGGGGGTTTCTTTTTGCGCGATGGAAACCGGTGCGCAGGTGCGCGCTTGCCCGCGATCGGGCGGTTCCGGGATCACAGACGCAAGGTCGCGAGCAAGCTCGCTCCTACAAGGCTCGTTCCGGAAAGTTAATGCTGGCGTTGCCGCGGATTATCTCCGGGGTAATCAGGCCACAGCGCGCAGCGTCACCACCAGCACGTCGCGATGCGACGGTTGCGTGGGATCGTGGGCTTCCACGGCGGTCACGCCATGGAATACCCGCGAATCATCGACCAGTGCCGCGTCCATCGCGTGGGTCAGCGTGAAGCTGCCCAGCTCGCGGCCGTCGGCCGCGTGGATGGTGGTGGTTCCGCTGACGATGTTGTGCCGGTCGATCAGCAACACCAGGACGTAATTGACGCCATCGCGGTGCACCCCTTCCGGGGTCGGCTGGCCGGGCTCGCCGGGGCGGGCCTCGATGCGGAACTGATGGACTTCGATGTGCCAGGCCGCAACGTCCGGCGACAGCTCGCCATAGAAGTCACGGCAGAACTCCAGGACCGTGCGGAGGCTGTAGCTTCCAGCGACCTCCGGCAGCACCGGTTCGAACCACCGCTCGATGCCGCCCTGAAGGTTGTTGTAGTCGCGACTCTGGTAATGCGGCTGATGCGGCTGGCGGACGATCGCGCCGCTGGTGTCCGCAGCAAATACGGCGTAACGACGACTGCGGTGGTGACCGACGCTGGCCAGGTAGGCATCGGGTGCCAGGTGGTCCCAGCTGGCGGCGAAACGCGCCCAGTCGTCGAGCGCGTGGCGCCGCTCGAACAACTGCTGCATCACCTTGCCGGCGACAAAGCTGAAGCCGTCACGCCTGAGCGTTTCGTGCAAGGCGGACAAAGTGGTTTCGGCGCGGGTTTGCATGTGGGGGACGACAGGCAGGGCGCGGCGGAACCGCCGCGCGCGGTTACAGGGATGTCAGGGAGTGATGTGCAGCGCCGCCTGCACCAGCAGCCAGAGCACGCAGATGTAGCCGGCGAACCAGGCGGCGCTTCGCAGCAGGTGGTGGCCGCTGATATAGAGCAGGCCATGCAGCACGCGCAAGACGACGAACGCGATGGCGAGTGTGCCGATCTGCGCATGCGGCACGCCCGCCAGCTGGGCCATGATCACGCCCGCTGCGAATGGCGCGAACGCTTCGTAACTGTTGAGCTGCGCGGCACTGGCCCGGAGCGAGCGCTGGCTCTGCTGGCGCTCCTGCCAGCGGCGCGGGTCGCGGTTGTCGTAGCGCTCGCCGCTCGCTTTGGCGATGGCAACCCACAGGTACGGCAGCACGGCGGCGATCAGGACACAGACGTAGGCAGTGGCAAGCGTCATGGCATTCCCCGGCTGAATGAGGCGCCAGCGTATCCGAAATGACAACGGCGCCCCACTGCCGGGGCGCCGTTGTAGTTGTTGCAGCCGCGCCGGCGTTTACTTCGCCGCGGGCTTCATCAGCTTGTCGTGGGCGGCGCGGAAGGCATTGCCCTCGTACCAGTTGGGCCACTGTTCGCTGCCCGCCAGGGTCTTGCCGACGCCATAAAGCGCATCCAGGTCCTGGATCACGCCCTCGAGCTTCCACGACGGATCGTACTGATCACCCGGCTTGTGGTAGCGGTTGTCGCGATAGTCGACCTGGGCCTTCTGCCCTGCCTCCATGCCACCGTCTATCAGGTCATCGCCGCCCTTGGCATACAGCGCCGGCACGCCGGCCTTGGCGAAGTTGAAGTGATCGGAACGGAAGTAGAAGCCATCCTCCGGCGTCGCTTCGGCATGCAGCACGCGCTGCTGGCCATCGGCGACGGTCTTGAGGATGTCCTCGAGCTCGGAGCTGCCGTAACCGACCACGGTCATGTCACGCGCCTTGCCGATCACCGGCATCGCATCGAGATTGATCACGGCTACCGTCTTGTCGAGCGGGACGGTCGGATGGGCGACGTAGTACTTGGAGCCCAGCAGGCCCGACTCTTCGAGGGTCACAGCCAGGAACAGCAGAGAGCGATCCGGTGGCGGCTGCTGCTTGCTGAAGGCCTCAGCGATCTCGAGGATGCCGGCCACGCCGGTCGCGTTGTCGACGGCGCCGTTGTAGATGGTGTCGCTGCCGGACGGAGCCGCTTCGCCGTGACCTTCGTGGCCGTGGTTACCGAGATGATCCCAGTGCGCCATGTAGACGACGGTCTCGTCCGGGCGCTTGGCACCGGGCAGGCGGGCGACCACGTTGCGCGAGGACTTCTCGCTGATCGTGCTCTTCAGGTCGACCGACAGCTTCGCCTGCAGCGGGATGGCCTTGAATCCGGGCTTGCCGGCCGCCTTGTAGAGCTCGTCGAGGTTCTGCCCGAGCGACGACAACAAGGTGCGGGCGACATCGCCGGTGATCCAGCCCTGCACCGGCAGGCGCGGTTCCGGATCGTCCTTGGCCGGCAGGTCGAACTGCGCGCCCGACCAGGAATTCTTGACCACGTCCCAGCCGTAGGAGGCACCGTCGCTGTCGTGGATGATCAGCGCCGCGGCCGCGCCCTGGCGCGCGGCCTCTTCAAACTTGTAGGTCCAGCGGCCGTAGTAGGTCATCCGCTTGCCTTCGAACAGCTTCGGATCCTGGCCGTGGAAACCGGGGTCGTTGACGAACATCACCACGGTCTTGCCCTTGACGTCGACGCCGGCGTAATCGTTCCACTTCTGCTCGGGCGCGTTGACGCCGTAGCCGACGAACACCAGTTCGCTGCCGTCGACCTTGACCTCGTTCTTGCCGGTGCGCGTGCCGATCACCATGTCGCTGCCGAACTTCAGCTCGCGCGGCTGGCCCTTCACGTCGAGCTTGACCACGGTGCCTTCGTTGGCGACGGTCTCCACCATCGGCACGGTCTGCACGTAGCTGTCGCCGTTGCCGGGCTGCAGGCCGATGCGCTTGAACTGCGCTTCCAGGTAGGCGACGGTCTTGTCCTCGCCGGCGCTGCCGGGGGCGCGGCCTTCGAACTCGTCCGACGCCAGCGTCTTCACGTGCTCGGCGAAATCGGCGGCGTTGATCGTGTCGCCGAAGGGATGACTACTGCCGGGGTCGGCAGGCGCAGGGGCGGGCGTGGCGGCCGTCGGCGCATCGGCCTCGGGTTTGGAGCAGGCGGCCAGCGCCAGCGTGCCGACGATGGCGGCGGTGAGCAGGGACGTGCGGGACATGAGACCTCCGGAATGGACCAACCGCACCAGGCCGTGAGACGGCAGCTGCGGATTTCCATTCTAGGCCCCAATTCCGGGGCGGCGACGTGCCGGGTCCGACAGTTTGTCGCGCCATTCCAGCCCGGCCGCCGTCCCGAACGAAACGAGGGACCCGCTTCAGCGCGGCTTGCGCAGAAGACAGGTCCCTCGCCGTGACCGGACAACCGCAGCCGGTTTATTCCGGCGGCAGGGCGCCGTCGTAGCGGATCGCGGTGGCACCGGTGATCGCGCCGGTCTTGGCGGTGTTGTGCACGTACAGCGTGACCTTGCGCTCGAACACCAGCGGGCCATCGACGACGGCGTTGGGTCCGATGATGACCTTCGGATCGCGCTTGTTCATCGAGAACCAGCTCTGACTCGGCTTGGTGTAGTGGATGCGACCCTTCACGTGCGAGTCGACGCCGACGGTGAGGTCGCCGTTGACGGTGGTGATGTCGCCGCCGACATCGGTGTCGACCAGGCCGATCGCGCCGTTGACGGTCTCGATGCTGCCGCGGACTTCGCCGCTGCGATCGACGAAGACGCCACCGTTGACGGTTTCCAGCTTGCCGTCCAGGCGAGACTTCTCGCCGACGCGGATGCTGCCGTTGACCGTTTCCAGGCCGCCGGCCTGGATGTTGTCGCCGGCGCGGATGCTGCCGTTGACGGTTTCGGCGTCACCGGTGCGGGCACCGGTGCCGATGTTGATACTGCCGTTGACGGTCTCGAGGTTGCCGGCCTGTTGGCCGTCATCAACGGTGATGCTGCCGTTCACTTTCTCGATGTCCTGGGCGGCAAAGGCCGCAGGGACCGACAGGGCGAGGGCGAGGGGGAGTACAAGAACCGGGCGGATGCGCATCGTTCGGGATTCCGTATTGGGACAGTCTTCAATTCAGGAGATGCGGTGAGGGCGGATTCGGTTTACGCCGCTTCGTTACAATCGCAGCCAGCGCCGGGCCAGGCCCGTGCCCGAAGTCACCTTTCGTAGAGTCCCACCCTTTTACAGACCAGGGAATTCCCGACGTGTCAGCCTCCCCCGTGCGCCCCAAACCCGTTGTCCTGCTCATCCTCGACGGCTGGGGCCACCGTGAAGACCCGACCGACAACGCCCTGGCCCAGGCCACCCTGCCCAACTGGCACGCCCTGCTGGCCAGTGCCCCGCACACCCTGATCCACACCGAGGGCCGCCATGTCGGCCTGCCGGACGGGCAGATGGGCAATTCCGAGGTCGGCCACATGAACCTCGGAGCCGGCCGGATCGTCTACCAGGACCTGACCCGGGTCGACGCCGCCATCGAGGACGGCAGCTTCTTCGGCAACCAGGAGCTGCGCGCGGCCTGCGCGGCGGCCCAGAACAATGGCGGCACGCTGCACGTGATGGGCCTGCTCTCGCCCGGCGGCGTCCACAGCCACGAGAACCACATCTTCGCCATGCTCGAGCTGGCCCGCCAGGCCGGCGTCGCCAAGGTCGCCGTGCACGCCTTCCTCGACGGTCGCGACATGCCGCCGCGGTCGGCCGAGCCCAGCCTCAAGCGCCTGCTCGATGTCTGCCAGAAGCTGGGCAACGCCCGCGTCGCCAGCGTCAGCGGTCGCTATTACGCAATGGACCGCGACCAGCGCTGGGACCGCGTGCGCCGCGCCTGGGATGCGATGGTCGAAGCGCGCAGCGAGCACGTCACCACCGGTGCCGTGGAAGCATTGCTGCAGGCCTACGAGCGTGGCGAGAACGACGAGTTCGTGGCGCCGACCGTGATCGAGGGCAGCGTCCCGATGGCCGACGGCGACGCGATCGTGTTCATGAATTTCCGCGCCGATCGCGCGCGCCAGCTGACCGCGGCGTTCGTCTCGCCGACGTTCGACGGCTTCGCTGCGCGTCGTCCGGCGCTGTCGCGCTTCGTCTGCCTGACCGAGTACGACGCGCGCCTGCCGGCGCCGGTCGCGTTCGGCCCGGACGATCTGCGCAACACCCTGGGCGAAGTGCTGGCCGCCAACGGCCTCAAGCAGCTGCGCATCGCCGAGACCGAGAAGTACGCGCACGTCACTTTCTTCTTCAGTGGCGGTCGCGAGGATCCCTACGAGGGCGAGACCCGCATCCTGGTGCCGAGTCCCAAGGTCGCCACCTATGACCTGCAGCCGGAAATGAGTTGCCCGGAAGTCACCGCCAGGTTGACCGCGGCGATCCGTTCCGGTGAGATCGATGTCGCCATCTGCAACATCGCCAACCCCGACATGGTCGGCCATACCGGCGACATTGCGGCGGCGATCAAGGCCGCCGAGGCGGTCGACATCGCCATCGGCGCGATCGCCCAGGCCGTGCGCGACACCGGCGGCGCGCTGCTGGTCACCGCCGACCATGGCAACCTGGAAATGATGCGCGACGCCAGCACCGGACAGCCGCACACGGCGCACACGGTCGGTCCGGTGCCCTTCGTGTACCTGGGCCCGCGCAAGTCCACGCTGCGCGACGGCGGTGCCCTGCGCGACGTCGCCCCGACCATCCTCGACCTGCTCGGACTGCCGAAACCGGCGGAGATGAGCGGCACGAGCCTGCTGGCGGGCTGACCGCGCCGATGCCGACTTTCTCGACGATGCGACTGCTGCGTGCATTCGCCATCGTTGCCTTTTGCCTCGCCGCGGCGCTGGCGACGCCGGTCGTCGCACAGAGCAGCCGCGAGGCCGAGCGCAAGCTGGAGAAGATCCAGCGCGAGTTGAAGGCGGTGGCCGACGAGCGACGCGAGATCGAGGGCCAGCGCGGTGATGCCTCGCGCAAGCTGCGCGATGCCGACGAAAAAGTCGGGCAATCCAATCGTCGCCTGCGCGAGATTGAGGCGCGGCTGGCACGCGAGCAGTCCTCGTTGCAGCAACTGCAGCAGGAGCGCGAATCGCTGCAGGCGCGCATGGCGGCCCAGCGCCAGGAACTGGCGCAGTTGCTGCGCGGCGCCTACCTGCAGGGACAGGACGCACCCTTGAAGTTGCTGCTGGCGCAGGACAGCGTCGCCGAAGGCAGCCGCACGCTGGCCTATTACGGCTACCTGCAGCGCGACCGCACCCGTCGTATCGCTGAACTGAACTCGCAGCTCAAGGAACTCGACACGCTGCAGGCGCAGATCGCGCAGCGCAGCAGCGAACTCGACAGCACGCGCCAGCAGCAGCGCAGCCAGTTGGGCGAGTTGCAGTCAGATCGCAAGCAGCGCGCCGCGCTGGTCGCCTCGCTCGACCAGCGATACAAGGATCGCAGCACGCGCGAGCGCGCACTCGGCCGCGATGCCAAGGGCCTGGAGCAACTGCTGAAGAAGTTGCGCGTGGCCGCCGCCCGCGCCGAAGCGCAGCGCCGCGCCGCCGCCGAACGCGCCGCCCGCGAGGAAGCGCGCCGGGCCAATGGCGAGACGCCGCCGCGCAAGCCGGTGGTGGTGGCCAGCGCGCCGGCGCCGCAGGTGGGCGGACTGGGTTGGCCGGTGTCGGGCTCGCTGCTGGCAGGGTTTGGCGCGACCATGCCCGACGGCCGCGGCAGCGACGGTCTGCTTATTGCGGCCAGTGCCGGCACGCCGGTCAAGGCGGTGGCCGATGGCAGCGTGGTCTACGCCGAATGGATGACCGGCTACGGCCTGCTGTTGATCGTCGACCACGGCAACGGCTACATGAGCCTGTACGCGCACAACGACGCGCTGCTCAAGGACGTCGGCGCCAGTGTAAAGCGCGGCGATACCCTGGCCACCGTCGGCAATTCCGGCGGCCAGGGCCGGCCTGCGCTGTACTTCGAACTGCGCCGGAACGGCGCGCCGGTGAACCCGGGTGCGTGGCTGCGGCGCTGACGCTGAATGCATGACGCTGAATGCATGTAGCCGCCGGTCCGACGGATTAACGAAAGGCTTCCATTGCCCGCCGCCAACGTGCCCATAATCGACGTCAGCGCGACCGGCCCGGATGGTCGACGCCGCCGAACAAAGAAGTCCTGTCAGACGTACGACCGTGGAGTTTCGTGCATGTCCCTGCGCCAACTGGTTCTGGTTCCGCTCGCCCTGGCCATTGCGGTCGCGTTGCCGGCTGCGGCACAGGAAACTCCGCCCGAAGCCGGTCCGCCCACATCGACGGACGCGCCGATCGAATCGCCCGATGCCGAAACCACCGAGTCCAAGGTCCCGCTCGAGGAGATCCGCCGCTACGTCTCGGTCTACAACGCGGTCAAGCAGGCCTATGTCGAACCGGTAGGCGACGACAAGCTGATGCATTCGGCAATCCGTGGCCTGCTGTTCGACCTGGACCCGCACAGCGTCTACCTCGACAAGGACGACGCGGCGAGTTTCGAAGAGCAATCACGCGGTGCCTACGACGGCGTCGGGGTCGAGCTGATGCGCCAGCCCGACGGCAGCCTGCGCGTGATTGCCCCCATCGACGACACGCCCGCTGCGCGTGCCGGGATCAAGGCCGGCGACGTGATCACCGCGATCGACGGCAAGCCCTTCAAGCCCGACGAAGGCGACAACTCCGGCCCGCTGCGAGGCAGCGCCGGCAGCAAGGTCACCTTGACCATCGTTCGCGAAGGCAAGGACAAGCCGTTCGACGTGACCATCCAGCGCGAGACCATCCGCATCGCCAGCGTGCGCAGCAAGATGCTCGAACCTGGCTATGGCTACATCCGCATCAGCGCATTCCAGGCCGACACCGCGGCCGATTTCGAAACCAGGATCGAAGCCCTCAAGGCGCAGGGCGGCGGCAAGTTGCGCGGCCTGGTCATCGACCTGCGCAGCAACCCGGGTGGCCTGCTGACCTCGGCGGTGCAGATCGCCGACGACCTGCTCGACAGCGGCAAGATCGTCAGCACCCGTGGGCGCATCGCCATCAGCGACGCCGAATTCTCCGCCACGCCGGGCGACCGCCTGGATGGCGCACCGCTGGTGGTGCTGGTCGACGCCGGTTCGGCCAGCGCGGCCGAGGTGCTGGCCGGCGCGCTGCGCGACAACGGTCGCGCGCGCATCGTCGGCAGTCGCACCTTCGGCAAGGGCTCGGTGCAGACCGTGCTGCCGCTGGACAATGGCGACTCGGTCAAGCTGACCACCGCGCGTTATTACACGCCCAGTGGCAAGTCGATCCAGGCGCTGGGCATCACCCCCGACGTGGTGCTGCATCCGCCCAAGGAAGACGACAAGAGCGTGCGCAACCTCAGCGAGGCGAGCCTGCCGGGCCACCTGCGTGGCGATGAGGAAGGCGACGGCCAGCCAGGCGACAACGCTGGTGACGTGCTCGACGGCGATGCGCCGATCACTGCGGCGCTGGTCGAGCTGAAGAAGCCGGTGGCGAGCAACGCCAGGCCGGCGGCCAAGCAATAACCCATTGCCGTAGGAGCGAGCTTGCTCGCGATCAGGCTTGCCGAACGTGGAACGGCCTGATCGCGAGCAAGCTCGCTCCCACAGGATCGGTGGCCTCAGCGCGGCTTTGCCGGCAGCGGGAATGGCGTGACCACTTTTTCGCCAGTGGTCGCGTCACGGATCGCCGACTGGCCTTTGCGCTCGACTTCCTCGACGCGGACGATGCTGTGCATCGGCAGGTGCAGCACGCGGGTATTGCCGAACTCGTCGCGCAGGCGCTCCTCGGTCGGATCGATCACCACGCCTTCGTGCACATCGAACACCAGCTCACCGACCTCGGTGAAACCCCACAGCGCACCGGAACCGACGTGGCGGGCATACAGCTCGTACACCTTGCCGGCGTTGAGGAAGGTCACTTTGTAGAGCGGCTTGGCCATGGTGCAGTGGGTTCCAACGTGGGGATCCGCCTGCGCTGAGCGCGGCGGTTGCCCAGACAATGGGGCGGGAGCTGCGTCTTCTCAAATTCGTGCAGCTCGCCGGATGTGGCGGTGTTTCCTACAGGCCGCGTTTTCGACGAAGCCGGCGGGCAATGCCCGCACGCGCAATCAGCGCAAACGCCCCGCCGAAGGCGAAACCCGCCAGGTGCGCCGACCAGGCCACTGCACCAAAGGCCGGTCCAATGAAGGTGAATAGCAACTGCAGCAGTGCCCACACCCCGATCAGCAGCGGCGCCGGCATCTTCACGAACTGCAGGAACAGGCCCAGCGGCACCACCACGCCGAGTTTGGCGTTCGGGAACAGCGCCAGGTAGGCGCCGATCAGCGCCGATACCGCGCCGCTGGCGCCGATGATCAGCCGGTCGGGCGTTCCGATCGCGATCACCGCGGCGAGGTTGGCGACCGCGCCACCCAGCAGGAACAGCATCAACAGTCGCCACGGTCCCATGGCCCGCTCGGCCGGCAGGCCGAAGATCAGCAGGAACACCAGGTTGCCGAGCAGGTGCGCCCAGTCGGCGTGCAGAAACA
This sequence comes from Lysobacter sp. Soil_C_59, assembly GCF_057656415.1. Taxonomy (NCBI): domain Bacteria; kingdom Pseudomonadati; phylum Pseudomonadota; class Gammaproteobacteria; order Lysobacterales; family Lysobacteraceae; genus Lysobacter; species Lysobacter sp. Soil_C_59. The sequence goes on from NZ_JBDGKK010000004.1 coordinate 9,591, forward strand.
ACGCCGTGAACAGGCGCAGCAGCACGCCGCTGCGCAGTGACGACCACCACTCATCGGGCGAAGTCAGTCCGCCCGACAGGGCGCCCCATTCCAGCAACAGGCGCCGCTGATCGGAGTCCGGCAGCAGCTCGACGCCGATAAAACAGATCCACAGGACGCTGAACAGGGCTGGCGTGGCCCAGCGCAGCGGACTGCGCTCGCGCGTCGGGATCGAGACAAACATTGCTCAGGTCCCTCGGCCCGGGAGGCGAAGGACAGACGGCGTTTCGGGCTGCGTGCAAGTGCGGACGGGCATGCCGGCTATTGTTAGCTTCGGGTTAACTGCCGCGCTATAGTGCATACGGCGTCGTACGTCGGGAGGGGTTTCCGGCGCGCATCTGGCGCCCGAATCGGCCGGGTGCCAAGGCAATGACGGCCGCGGAAGACATAAATACTCCAATGGAGACTACACGCATGCAACACGTTCACCGCTTCACCCGCCTGTCGGCGCTGGCTCTGGGCATCACCGGCGCACTGGCAATCGGTCAGGTCCACGCTTCTGCGTTCCAGATCAAGGAAAACAGCGTCAAGGCACAGGGCCGCTCGTTCGCCGGTTCGGCCATCGCCCCGGGCGATGTCTCGGTTGTCGCCAACAACCCCGCCGCCATGGCGCAGTTCGAAGGCACCTCTTTCCAGGCTGACGTCACCGTGATCGACCTCGGGTTCGAGTTCACCGGTAACGGTCAGGACGCGCTGGGCCGTCCGATCACCGGCGGTGACGGCGGCGACGCCGGCGACGTGATCCCGGTCCCGTCGATGGCCTTCATCCACAAGTTCGACAACGGCCTCGCCGTTGGCGCCCAGGTCGATGCACCGTTCGGCCTGAAGACCGAATACGAAGCAGGTTGGGTCGGCCGCTACTACGCCGACAAGTCCGACCTCAAGACCGTCGACCTGACCCTGTCGGCCGCGCTGGACATCATCCCGGACAAGTTCTCGGTCGGCCTCGGCCTGATCTATGAGCGCGCCGACGTGACGCTGTCGAAGTCCGTCGATTTCGGCAGCCTGCTGTTCGCCAACCCGGCGACGCGTCCGCTGCCGTTCGCACGCCCGCAGGCCGCTGACGGCCACGCCGAGATCGAAGGCGACTCCAACAGCATGGGCTGGCTGGTTGGCGCCACGCTGCGCCCGACCGAGAAGCTCGGCATCGGCGTGTCGTACCGCTCGGAAATCGACCACGAGATCGAAGGCACCGCTGACTGGACCGTTCCGGGCAACGTGCAGGCCGTGCTCGGCGCCAGCCCGACCACCCGCCCGCTGTTCCAGGACGGTGGCGCGCGCGCTGACCTGACCACCCCGTCGGTCCTGACCGTCTCGGTGTCGTACCAGTTCACCGACCGCTTCACACTGCTGGCCGATTACTCGGAGACCGGCTGGAAGTCGCTGCAGCAGATCAACATCGACTTCACCAATCCGGACCCGAACTCGGTCGAGCACTTCAACTGGGATGACACCCGCTTCTATTCGCTGGGTGGCGAGTACAAGTTCAACGACGCATGGACCTTCCGTGCTGGTTGGGCCTACGACGAGACCCCGACCACGTTCGCCACGCGCACCCCGCGCCTGCCGGACGAGGACCGCACCTGGTACTCGGTCGGCGCCAGCTGGCAGGCGACCCAGAACCTCGAGGTCAACTTCGCCTACACCTACCTCGACGTGAGCAACCCGCAGATCGGCCTGATCGAGGGTGGTCACACGCTGTTCGGCGAGTACGACGCAACGATCAACCTGTACGGCGTTTCGGCCAAGTACAACTTCTGATCGAGCGTTGGCGTCACACGCGGGAGTCGAGACGGCTCCCACGTGTCGCCACTGCATTGAAGGACGGCCCGTCATTCGACGGGCCGTTTCTTTTTGGGCGACCGACACCGTCGCCGTGCGGGTTTTCGAAAAAAACCAGCAAAGTCATTTGCTTGTCATCGCGCTGTTATCGATCTGTGATGCGGCGTCGCCGCATTTTGATGGCCGGTTGAAGTCATCCGGGCCAGGGCGGAGCAGGTTTGGATCAGGGAGTTTCGGCAGGGGAGAGGTCTGCGCCGGGGCCGTCCCAGTCCATTCCTTTCGAGAACCGTCATGACCGCGAAACTGCCGCACCTGCATCGCCTGCAACGCCATGCCCTGACTGCCGCCCTCCTTTCGGCCCTTTCGTTGCCGGCTTTGGCCGGCAGCAACTGCCAGCTGGTCGATGACGCCGGCGCACCCATCGCAGTCGACAGCGCCGCCCCGGGTGCCGAGGCCGTCGCCTGCGGTCCGGACGCAAAGGCCATCGGCGCCGGCGCGACCGCGGTCGGTGACGAGAGCACCGCCACTGGCCAGAACACGACCGCAGTCGGGTCCTGGATCGACCTCGACGGTGACGGCCTGGTCGATGCGAACGAGATCACCTGGGCCAGCGGCGACAACGCCACCGCCGTCGGTGCGGCCGCCCAGGCGCTGGGCAAGGCGACCGTCGCGCTGGGTGTGCGATCGGTGGCCAACCTCGACAACAGCGTAGCGATCGGCAACCAGGCTCAGACCCAAGCGGTGGGCACGAGCACGGTGACCACCCGTGAAGGCGCCGCGCGCATCGGTGCCGGCACCGTGGTGACGACCAATCCGCCCACCGCACTCACCGCCTCGGGTAGCAACAGCATCGCGATGGGCTCGCAGGCCCGAGTCAACGGCAACAACAGCATCGTGATCGGCCCCAACGCCAGCGCCGAAAAGATCAGCAACTCCTTCTCGGTGGCAGCGGCGCCGACGGGCAGCAAGGAAACCCAGACCACCACGGTCGGCCCGGTGAACAATACGGTGGTCATCGGCAACGCCTCGCGCGCCAATGGCGACGGCATTACGGTCATTGGCGCCGGCGCCCAGGCCGAGGCCTCTACCCGGGTGGCCCTGAATGGATTCGGTGGTTCGTATGTGGTCACCAACGTCGTGGCGCCGGCCACAAACTCCACGGTCGTCGGCAGTGGTGCCGTCTCCAGGGGCATCAACAGCGTGGTGATCGGTAACGGTGCCTCGACCCAGGGCGACGGCCTTGATGCCACCGGCACGATCCTGCTCAAGGACCAGAACAACACGGTCGTTGGCACCGGGGCGGGAACGGTGCGTGGCTGGGGTACTGCGATGGGCTATCGCGCGTACGCATACGGCTACGGGACTACCGCAATCGGTACCGGCACCTACGCTGTCGGTTCCGGCTCGACCGCGGTCGGCGGGTGGTTCGACGTCAATGCGGCCTTCGGCGCTACGCCCCTCAATACAGTTCCCGGCGGCTTCTCTTTCGGTACCAATACGCCGGGCCTGGCATCGCAGGCGTTCGGCGCCAACGCGCGCACCTGGGGCAATTACGACACGGCACTGGGCCCGGCAGCCAGGACCAGCGATTTCAACAGCGCTTCGGACAACCTGACGCGCTACCAGTCCAATGACCAGAAGGTCATCAACGGCTCGATCGCGGTCGGCTTCGTGGCTTATGCGCAGGGCCAGACCAGCATCGCGATCGGCCAGCAGAGCATGGCCCATGACTCCTACGCCACGGCCATCGGCAGCGGCAGCGTGGCCTGGGGCATCAACAGTCTTGCACTGGGCAATGCCGCCATCGCCACCTGGCACGATGACATCGCCATCGGCAACGGCGCTGAAGTGTGGGGCGGCTTCGGCACAGGCAACACCGCGCTGGGCAACGGCGCGCATGTCGGCGAAAGCGGTGGTCCGGACATCAACAACGCGATGGCTTTCGGTGGAAACGCCGAAGCAATGGCCGATGGCGCGTCGTCGTTCGGCGACTCCAGCCAGGCGCTGGCGCTGAACTCGTCGGCCCTTGGCGCGTACTCGCACGCCGGCGGTGACAACGCCACCGCGATTGGCGCCAGCACCATCGCACTCGGAATCAACAGCTCCGCGTTCGGCTACAGCAGCGCCGCATGGGAGGACGACAGTGTAGCCATCGGTGCATTCTCGCTGGCCGACCGCGCCAACACCGTCTCCGTCGGCTCGATGGGTTACGAACGCCAGGTCACCAACGTCGCTGCCGGCACGGAAGACACCGACGCGGTCAACGTGAGCCAGCTTCACAACGCGCTGGTCGCGGTCGGTGCAAGCAATGTCGCGCAGCTCGACACGGTCGCCGCCGCCCTCGGCGGTGGTGCGACGATCGGCGTGGATGGCACGTTGACGATGCCCGGTTACTCGTTCGACGGAACCACCTACGGCAACGTCGGCGCCGCGTTCGATGCCATCGGCAGCGCATTCGGCACGCTGACCACCCGACTCGGACAGCTCGAGCAGACGCCGGGCGTGGGCATGCCGGCCGGCAGCGGCGCCGGCCTGGCCATCGGTGATGGCAGCCATGCGCAGGACGCCAGCGACAGCGCGTACGGCAATGGCGCCACCGTCGCCGCCGACGGCAGCACGGCAGTGGGCAGCAACGCGACGATCAGCGTCGAGGCAACCAATGCCGTCGCTGTCGGTGCCGACAGCAGCGTGACCGCTGCGTCCGGTACGGCCCTGGGCCAGGGCGCGTCGGTCAGTGCCGACAACGCGGTTGCGCTCGGCCGCGGTTCGGTAGCCAGCCAGGCCAATACCGTGTCGATGGGCAGCGCGGGCAGCGAACGTCGCGTGACCAACGTCGCCGCCGGCGCCGCCGCGACGGACGCCGTGAACGTGCAGCAGATGCAGGACGGTGACGCGGCAGCGGTGGCTTCGGCCAACGCCTACACCGACACCACCGCGACGCAGACGTTGACCCGCGCCAACAGCTACACCGACAGCAGGCTGCAGGCGCTGGACGACAACTTCAGCAATCTCAGCAACGAGATCGGCCTGCGCCTTGGCAAGCAGGACGAGCGCATCGACCGCCAGGGTGCGATGAGCTCGGCCATGATGAACATGGCGATCAATGCCGCCAACGCGCGCACCCCGCGCGGTCGCGTGGCAGTCGGTGCCGGCTGGCAGAACGGCGAAAGCGCACTGTCGGTGGGCTACTCCAAGGCAGTCGGCGAGCGCGCCTCGTTCTCGATCGGCGGTGCCTTCAGCAGCGACGACAGCTCCGCCGGCGTCGGCTTCGGCATCGACCTTTAATCATCACGCATCGATCGCGGTGCCCCTTGCGGGCACCGCGACACCTCTGACTACCCCGGGAATCCGATCATGATCCTTCGCCGTACCGTCCTGAGCCTTCTCCTCGCCAGTGCCTGCGTGCCGGCGTTCGCCGCCGATGCACAGATCGATTTCGCGTCCATCAACGACGCAACCATCTCGCCGCGCTTCATCGTCAAGTACCGCAACGGCAGCGCCGAGCGCGTCCAGCCCGCGGCGCGCCAGCGCGCGCTCGACAATGCGACCGACCGTGCGCGTCCGCAGATGGGCGCGAAGTTCGCCGCGCAACGCGGCAGCGCGATGCTGCGCATGCAGGCGCTGCGCGCGACCACGGGCGGCAAGCATGTCGTCAAGGCATCGCAGCGCCTGACGCGCAGCGAAGCCGAAGCATTGATGCGCTCGATCGCCGCCGACCCGAACGTCGAGTACGTCGGCGTCGACAGGATCATGCGTCCGACCGCCACGCCCAACGATCCGCTCTTCCTGACGCACCAGATGTGGCACTACGGCACCGGTGCCGGTGGTGCACGCGTGACCGCAGCCTGGGACGCCGGCGCGACGGGCGCGGGCGTGGTGGTGGCGGTGCTCGACACTGGCGTCACCCACCACGAGGATCTCGAGCCGAACCTGTTGCCGGGCTACGACTTCATCACCGACGGCGCGATGTCGCGCCGCGGCACCGACGAGCGCGCGCCGGGCGGCTGGGACCTGGGCGACTACACCGAGGCCGGCGATTGCGGCCAAGGCAGCCCTGCAAGCAACAGTTCCTGGCATGGCTCGCACGTCTCCGGCACCATCGCCGAAGTGACCAACAATGCCATCGGCGGCGCCGGCGTGGCACCCAATGCCAAGGTCCTGCCGGTGCGCGTACTGGGACGTTGCGGCGGCTACACGTCCGACATCAATGACGCCATCGTCTGGGCCGCGGGCGGTCATGTCGACGGCGTGCCGGACAACGCCAATCCGGCGGAAGTGATCAACATGAGCCTGGGTGGCGACCATGCCTGCGACGTCGACACGCAGGCCGCGATCAACCTGGCGGTGTCGCTGGGCACCACCGTGGTGGTCGCCGCCGGCAACGACGACTCCGACGTGGCGACCCACGCACCTGCCAGCTGCGCGAACGTCATCACCGTTGGTGCGACCGGTGCCAGCGGCCAGCGTGCGAGCTACTCCAACTACGGTGCGGGCGTCGACGTGTCGGCCCCGGGCGGTGCCGGCGTCGAGGGCGTTCCGCAGGGCTACATCTGGTCGACCGTGAACTTCAGCAAGCAGGCACCGGATGACACGGCGACGGGTGACCGCTACGGCGGCATGACCGGCACGTCGATGGCCTCGCCGCACGTGGCCGGCATCGTCGCCCTGATGCAGAGCGTTGCACCGTCGCCGTTGGTGCCGTCGGCCATCGAGGGACTGCTGAAGGCATCGGCGCGGCCGTTCGGCGTCTCGCCAGGAAGCAAGCCGATCGGTGCCGGCATCGTCGACGCCGCCGCGGCCGCCGATCGCGCGCGCTCCTTCGGGCAACCGCTGGCCGGCACGCCGCTCGCGCTCAACGTCGCCCAGGCCGTGCCCACGCTGGCCCTGGGTCAGTCGGTGCAGTACGTCGTGCAAGTGCCCGAAGGTGCGGGCCGCCTGGAGATCACGACCGCTGGTGGTCGCGGCGCGGTCGTCGTCTACGCCGCCTACGAGGCCGAGCCCAACGCCGTCAACAATGCAGGCGCCTCCACGCGGCCGGGCACCAGCCAGATCATCAACATCAACTCGCCCGCGGTCGGTCGCTACTTCATCAAGGTTTCGGCGACTGCGGCCAGCAATGGCGTGATGCTGCGCGTCCGGGCGCTCTGATCCAAGCGGCAGAAGTCGACCGGAGCGGACGCGTGTCCGCTCCGGTCAGCACCACAATGGAGACGTGTCATCGCAATCTGGTCGTTTCGCGGGGCGGGTGTGGGGATGCTGTTGATGCTCTCCGCATGCCAGCCCTCCCAGGAACATGCGCCGGATCCTTCGCCCATGCAGGCACGGCAGGCAGCGCCGACGCTCGACATCGGCATGGCCAACGCAGGCGATCCGATCCGGCTGGAGGTCGGCCAGGTCCTGCGGATCCACCTTCCGGCCAGTCCGGCCACCGGCTATGGCTGGGAGCTGCAGCAAGGACCGCCCTCTTTCCTGAGCATCGAGGCCGATCCTGGCGGCGACCCGTTGACCTTCGCTCCCCCCAGGGCGAGCGAAGGGATCATGTCCTGGCGTTTTCGCGCACGGGCAGCCGGCACGGACCTGCTCCAGTTCCGCTACACCCGGCCCTGGGAAACGGCAGCGCCCGACGCGAGGATCGAGACCTTCCGCGTCGAGATTCGCTGACCGCGCACGCGGCATCGCCGCGACACATCGCTTAGCATCGGGAGGTGCTGCCTGACCCTCTGTCGGGTAACGACAGGAACAGACCGGCCTCATGCGCCTCCCCAAGTACCGATTCGGCATGTTCGAGCTCGACGCGGCATCGCGTGAGCTCTTCCGCAACGGCGAACTCGTCGCCTTGCCGCCGAAATCCTTCGAATGCCTGGCCTATCTGATCGCCAATCGCGATCGCGCGGTCGGGCGTGACGAACTGATTGCCGCGGTGTGGGGGCGGGTCGAAGTCAGCGATGCGGTGGTGGCACAGACGCTGCTGCGCGCCCGCAAGGCGCTCGACGATACGGGAGGCAAGCAATCGTCGATCCGCACGGTGCCCAGATTCGGCTATCAGTGGGTCGCGCCGGTGCAGGAAGGCAGGGAGACGGTGGATGTCGCACCTGCAAGTGAAGCGGGGCCCGTCGCAGTTGAAGTGCCTTTCGACAGTGCTGATGCGCCACAGCTCGTTGCGTCGCGCGAATCGGAACCACGCCGAGTGCTCTGGCCCTGGCTGCTGGGAATGTCGCTGCTGGTTGCTGCGGCAGTCGTGGCCATTCGCTTCTGGCCTTCGCCGACTCCCGTCGCGCCGCAAACAGCGAGTCGCAATGTCGTCCTGGTGCTTCCGGTCGCGATAGCCCCGGTCGAAGGCGACGATGCCTGGGTCCGCCTGGGTGCCATGGACTACATCGCCAGTCGCCTGCGCAGCAGTGGCCTGACGGTACTGCCCAGCGACCAGGCCATGCATCTGTCGAAGCGGATCGGTGATCGCGATCCCTCGCTCGACAGCGCGAGCCTGCGCGAGGTCGCACAGGTCAGCGGCGCGGGCGTGATCGTATGGCCGCAGGCAACGCGTGACGGCAGTGGCTGGCGCGTGCGCTTGAACCTGCACGACGCCAATGGCGCGCGAGCCATCGACGCGCATGGCAATACCCCGCTTGCCGCAGCTGCGGCGGCATCCGATTCCTGGTTGCGCCGGCTCGGCCGCGTGCAGAAGGACGGCAACACCGGCCCCAGTGCGCTGACCGAGCGCGTGCAGCAGATCGATGCCGAGCTCATCACCGGCCAGCTCGACACGCTGCGGCGGTTGATCGATTCGGCACCGGCGAGCGAGCGCGACGATCCTGCACTGCGAGTTCGCGAAGGCCAGCTGGAGTACCGCGCCGGGCGCATGGACAAGGCTGCCGGGATCTTCCAGCAGTTGCTCGATCGCAAGCCGGAAGTGCCGGGCGACATTCGTGCGCGGGCACTGATGGGCAAGGGCGCCATTGCCATCCGCCGGGGCGATCCGGTCGCGGCGGAAAACGACTATGCGCAAGCGCTCGCGGTGCTCGAGAACGGTGCCGGGCAGGAGCGTGATCCGGCCTTGATCGGCAATGCCTACAACGGGCGCGGTGTGGCCCGCATCCAGCAGAAGAAAGTCGAAGGCGCCGTCAGCGACCTGGGCATGGCACGCATCGCCATGCAACGGGCGGGGAGCACCGTCGAGGCCGCCGCGGTCGGCACCAACCTGGCGCTGCTGGAATTCCAGCGCGGCCACCATGCGCAGGCGTTGCAGGAATTTGATCGCGCCATCGCCGTGTTCGAGCGATTCGAAGTCCGCGACTACCTGGCGGCGGCGTTGATGAGCAAGGCCAATGCACAGCTCAGGCTGGCGCAGGCGGCCAATGCCGCCACCACGATCGAACGCGCCTATACCTTGAGCCAGTCGCTGGAGGACAAGGAGCTGGCGACCCGCTGCGCGCTGGTTCGAATCGAGGCCATGCTGGCGCTGGGACGGCTCGTCGAGGTCCAGCGCGGAATCGACGCGTTGCGCGCACAGGACGCGACCGGGAACGAGCAGGCGTTGCAGAGCGCGACGATCCGACTCCGGCTGGCGCAAGGCGATGGTGCGCGGGCGCGCGCGCTGTCGCTGCAGCTGCCGAAGGCCGCGACCGGCGTCCCGGATTCCCTGGTGCTGGCGGCCGTGCAGGGCGCCTTGAGTGGCCGGGACCTGGCGACGGCAAAGCGTTGGCTCGCACAACCCGGCGTAGCGACCGATGACTCGGCCACGCTGCAGTTGGCCCGGGCCATGGTCGCACGTGCCGGGAACCAGTCCGACACGGCGATCAACCTGGCCCGCGAGGCCAACCGCAAGTCGGTCAATGGCGGTATTCCCGACAGCAGGATCCAGGCCGGCGTAGTGCTGGCGCGACTGCTGCTGGAACAGGGCCAGACCGACCAGGCCTCGGCGGTGCTGGGCGACCTGGATGCATTCGCCGCTACCGACTATCGCGTGGCGTGGACGACGTTGGCCCTGTATCGCGCGCTGGGCGACAGCGCCATGGAGGCGACCGCGCAGGGCCAGATGCAGGCGTTGCGCGGTGAGCGTGATGCGGCGACCGAGCCGGTGCTGTAGCGGCGCCCGATCCGTCTCGCTACTCGTCGCGCAAGCGCCGCACGAGCACAGTCACGCACCACGATGCCCTGATTAAGGTTTGTGATCCGCATGTTTGCGCGCTCTGCCGCGACACCGGCTTAACCGGCGAAGGACAACAATCCGCCGCCGCCGCCCGCGGCGATCCTGGAGACTGCAATGGCCGCGAAGCCCGCCGCAAGCAAGTCGGATAAAGCAGCGGAGGCAGGCTCCGCGCGTCCCAATATCCTGGTGATCTGGGGCGACGACATCGGCACATGGAACGTCGGCGCCTACACCCACGGCATGATGGGGCGCACGCCGAACATCGACAGCATCGCCCGCGACGGGATGCTGTTCACCGACCACTATGGACAGCCGAGCTGCACCGCGGGACGTGCGGCTTTCATCATGGGTCAGCTGCCGATTCGCACCGGCATGACCACCATCGGCATCCCGGGATCGACCCGCGGCATCCAGAAGAGCGATCCGACCCTTGCCGAGGTGCTCAAGTCGGCCGGATACGCCACTGCCCAGTTCGGCAAGAACCACCTGGGAGATCGCAACGAGTTCCTGCCGACGGTGCACGGGTTCGACGAGTGGTTCGGAAATCTGTACCACCTCAACGCCGAGGAAGAGCCCGAAGAGCTCGACTATCCGGGCCAGAAGAATCCCGAGTACAAGAAGAAGTTCGGGCCGCGCGGCGTGCTGCACGCCTGGGCCAGCGACAAGGACGATGCCAGCACCGACGAGAAGTTTGGTCGCGTAGGCAAGCAGAAGATCGAGGACACAGGCCCGCTGACGCGCAAGCGTATGGAAACCTTCGACAAGGAAGTGCTCGACAAGACACTGGAATGGCTCGACCGCGCGGGCAAGGGCGACAAGCCGTTCTTCTGCTGGTTCAACACCACGGCCATCCACATTCACTCGCATTGCACGAAGAAATACATCCAGATGGCCGTGGATGAAGGTCGCGCGGAAGAGGACGTGGTGCGCGCCAAGATGCTCGAGCATGACGAACACGTCGGTGCGCTGCTGGACAAGCTGCGCGAGCTGGGCATCGAGGACAACACGATCGTCGTCTACAGCACCGACAACGGCAACGAGTTGATGCTGTGGCCGGACGGAGGCTATGCACCGTTCCGCGGCGAGAAGGGCACGACCTGGGAAGGCGGCGTGCGCGTTCCGCACCTGGTCAAGTGGCCGGCGAAGATCAAGGCCGGCAGTGTTTCGAATCAGATCCAGAACCACGAGGACGTTTACGTCACGCTGGCCGCCGCCGCCGGCCTGACGGACATCAAGGAAAAGCTGCTCAAGGGCCACGAGATGAACGGCACCAAGTACAAGGTGCACCTGGACGGCTACAACCAGTTGGACTACTGGACCGGCAAGAGCGAAAAGAGCGCGCGCCGGGAGATCTTCTACTACGACGAAACCGACCTCATGGCGATCCGCGTCGACGCATGGAAGATGCACATCGGCGTCAAGCGGGAAGGCAGCTGGTGGGACGCGAAGTACTATCCGAGCGTCCCGTACATCATCAACCTGCTGATGGATCCGATGGAGAAGATGGACCCGCAGTCGCACGAATGGGGCTATATCGGCCGCAAGTTCTTTGCTTCCAAGCTGTGGGCGCCGACGGCGGCAGGCCCGATCATCGCCGCGCACTTGAAGAGCCTCATGGACTTCCCGCCGTCGCAGGGAGCCGACACGCTGAGCATGAAGAAGGCACTGGAAGAAGCGCAGCGGAAGATGGAAACCCCGCACGGCAGCAGCAACTGAACTTGGCGCGCGCAGATGGTGAGGGTGGCCACGGCCGCCCCTCCTGACGCGGCGGGTATTCCGCAGCAAAAACAGGAGCTGTCATGGACGTTCCCGCCCCGCCACAGCTACCGGCCGAGATCGCCTCGGAGATCGATGGCAAGCCGGATGTTGCAAGTTCTTCGACGCGGCTGTCGATCTACCGCACGCGCCTGTCGGTGTACCGCACGCAGGTGTCGAACCTGCGCTCGCACCTGGCCAATGAACGCACCCATCTGAGCTACCTGCGCACGACCGTGTCGCTGGTTGGGTTCGGCATCACCCTCAACCGCTTCAGCATGTACCTGGTGCAGCAGAAGGAACTGGCCGAGCAGCATTCCCGGCATTTCCTGCGCGATGCCGGCAACGCCGGCCTGGGGATGGTCGTGCTCGGATTGCTGCTGCTCCTCTGGTCGATCTACCGCTACTGGGCGGTCGGCCGGGATATCGAGCGCGGCCAGTACGTCTCCCACCAGAAGGGCACGATCGCCGCCAGTATCGGCCTGCTGTTACTGGGCGGACTGACGGCCGTATGGCTCTTCGTGAGATGAGGTGACGTGATGCTCCAGCAGGCGCCGCAGGACACCGTCTACATCCTGACAACCGCCAACGCGATGTTGTTGTTCTTCATCATGCTGGGACCGGTGAAGATCCTGGCGCCTTTCTATCGCGCGACCGCGGCGCTGGAGCCAAGGGCAGTGCGAAGGATGGCAATCAAGGTCGCGCTGATCAGTGCGGCCACGCTGCTGATCGCCGGCCTGCTGGGCAGCGCGATGATGCAGAAGTGGCGCATCAGCGTGCCGGTGATGGAGCTGACTGGTGGCATCGTCTTCCTGCTGGTCGCGTTGAAGCAGGTGCTGGAGCAATACGGCGATCCCGCGCCGCCGGCGGGCGCTTCCGAGCCGCGGCTGATGCACCTGGTCTTTCCGATCGTCGTGACGCCCTACGGCATCGCCGCTTTGATTGCGTTGATGGCGCTGAGCAGCGATACGGCGCGCTCGACGACGCTGCTGGCCGGCGTGATGGCGGTGATGGCGATCAACCTGCTGGCGATGATGTTCGTTCGCCAGGTGATGCGCGGCGTCGGGCCGCTGCTGCTGCAGATATTCGGCGCGGTGCTGGCGGTGCAGCAGGTGGCGCTGGCGTTGCAGTTGGTGGTGGTGGCGTTGAAGGGGATGGGGGTCGGATAGGCGCTCCCCCTCTCCCTGGTCGCCTTTGGCGACCTGTCCCTCTCCCACAAGGGGAGAGGGAGGTTTGCAGCAGCCCTGGCAGCATCCGCGTTGCCCTCTCCCCTCGTGGGAGAGGGACAGGCGCGCAGCGCCAGGGAGAGGGAGTCAGTCGCCCAGCGTCAGCAGCGACGCATTGCCACCCGCCGCCGTCGTGTTGACGGTGATCGTCTTCTCGGTGGTGAAGCGCGGCAGGTAGTGCGGGCCGCCGGCCTTGGGGCCGGTGCCGGACAGGTTCTGGCCGCCGAAGGGCTGCACGCCGACGACCGCGCCGATCTGGTTGCGGTTGACGTAGCAGTTGCCCACCTTCACCCGCGCGCTGATCTTCTCGATGGTCTCGTCGATGCGCGAGTGGATGCCCAAGGTCAGGCCGTAACCGGTCGCGTTGATCGCGTCGATCACGGCGTCGAGCTGATCGGCCTTCCAGCGGATCACGTGCAGCACCGGGCCGAAGACTTCCTTGTGCAGCTGGTCCAGCGACTTCAGCGCGTACGCGCGAGGCGCGAAGAAGCTGCCGTGCGCGGCGTCGGCGTCGACCGCCACTTCGCCGATCTTCGTCGCTTCCACGTCCATGCGCGCGGCATGGTCGACCAGCATCTTCAGCGCGTCCTCGTCGATCACCGGGCCGACGTCGGTCGACAGCAGGCCCGGGTCGCCAACCTTGAGCTCGGCCATGGCGCCGGCCAGCATCGAGGTGACCTTGTCGGCGATGTCGTCCTGCACGAACAGCACGCGCGCTGCCGAGCAACGCTGTCCGGCCGACGTGAAGGCCGAACCGATCGCATCCTTGACCACCTGTTCCGGCAGCGAGGACGAGTCGGCGATCAGCGCGTTCTGGCCGCCGGTCTCGGCGATCAGCACGCCGATAGCGGCGTCGCGTGCGGCGAGGGCGCGGTTGATCGCGCGCGCGGTGTCGGTCGAACCGGTGAAGGCGACGCCGGCGATGCGCGGGTCGCGGGTGAGTGCGGCGCCGACGGTGGCGCCGTCGCCCGGCAGGAACTGCAGCACGGCCTCGGGGATGCCGGCTTCGTGCAGCAGCTTCACGGCGTAGTAGCCGATCAGGTTGGTCTGTTCGGCCGGCTTGGCGATGACGCTGTTGCCGGCGGCGAGCGCGGCGGCAATCTGGCCGGCGAAGATCGCCAGCGGGAAGTTCCACGGGCTGATGCAGACGAACACGCCGCGGCCGGACAGCTGCAGCGTGTTGGACTCGCCGGTCGGGCCCGGCAGTGCTTCGACCGCGAACAGCTTGCGCGCCTGGCCACCGTAATAGCGCAGGAAGTCGACCGCCTCGCGCACTTCGGCGACGCCGTCGGGCAGGGTCTTGCCGGCTTCCTTGGTGCACAGCGCCAGGTACTGCGGCATGCGCTGCTCGAGCAGGTCGGCGGCGTATTCGAGGATGGTGGCGCGGCTGGCGGCCGGCAGGGTGTTCCAGCTGTCCTGCGCGGCGACGGCATTCTTCAGCGCCAGCTCGACCGTGGCAGCGTCGGCGGCCTGCCACTGGCCGACGGTCTCGCGACGGTCGGCCGGGTTGGTCACGGCGATGCTCGGGCCGCTGACAGTCGCGCCCGGCACGAGCGGCGTCGCGCGCCAGTCGCTGCGGGTGGCCTGGTTGACCTGCTCGGCGAGTGCGCGCAGTTGATCGTCGTTGGCGAAGTTGATGCCCATGGAATTGGTCCTGTCGATGCCGTAGCTGCGGTACAGATCGACCGGCTGCGGGATGCGCGGGTGCGCGATGGATTCGAATGCGGAAACGGTGGCAACCGGGTCGTGGATGAGGTCATCGATGGCGATGTCCTCGTCGGTGATGCGGTTGACGAAGCTGGAGTTGGCGCCGTTCTCGAGCAGGCGGCGCACCAGGTACGGCAGCAGGTCTTCGTGGCTGCCGACCGGCGCGTACACGCGGCACGGCACGTCCAGGCGCTCGGCCGGGATCACTTCGGCGTACAGGTCGTCGCCCATGCCGTGCAGCTTCTGGAACTCGAAGTGCTTCGCTCGCCCCATTGTTTTCGCGCGCTGGTGGATCGTGGCGATCGTCTGCGCGTTGTGGGTGGCGAACATCGGGTAGATGGCGTCGCTGGCCTCGAGCATGCGGCGCGCGTTGGCCAGGTAGCTGACGTCGGTGTTGGGCTTGCGCGTGAACACCGGGTAGCCGGCCTGGCCGTCGACCTGGGCGCGCTTGACCTCGCTGTCCCAGTACGCCCCCTTGACCAGGCGCACCGGGATGCGGCGGCCGTGGCGGCGGGCGAGGTCGGCGATGAAGGCGATCACTTCCGGTGCGCGCTTCTGGTAGGCCTGGATCGCCAGGCCGTAGCCTTCCCAGCCGTTGAGCGAAGCGTCGGCGTAGGCGCCGGCGATCACGTCCAAAGAGAGTTCGAGGCGGTCGGCTTCTTCGGCATCGATGGTGAAGCCGATGCCGTACGACTTGGCCAGCTGCGCCAGTTCGAGCACGCGCGGGGTGAGTTCGGCGAATACGCGCTCGCGCTTGGCATGCTCGTAGCGCGGGTGCAACGCCGAGAGCTTGACCGAGATCGACGGCGCGGCGAACACATCCGTGCCGACGAAATTGCCGCTCTTGCCGATCGCATGGATCGCATCGCGGTAGGCCTGCAGGTAGCGCAATGCGTCCTTGGTGGTCAGCGCACCTTCGCCGAGCATGTCGAACGAGTAGCGGTAGCTGGCGTTGGCACCCTTGACCGAACGCGCCAGCGCTTCACCAATCGTCCGGCCCATCACGAACTGGTGACCCATGATCTTCATCGCCTGGCGCACGGCCAGGCGGATCACCGGCTCGCCGACGCGGCCGAGCAGGCGCTTGAAGGCGCCGTGCACGTCGCGCTTGGTCTCGTCGTTGAGGTCGACCAGGTGGCCGGTCAGCATCAGGCCCCAGGTGGAGGCGTTGACCAGCACCGAGTCGGACTGGCCCATGTGCCGCTTCCAGTCGGCATCGCCGAGCTTGTCGCGGATCAGCTTGTCGGCGGTGTCCTGGTCCGGGATGCGCAGCAGCGCCTCGGCCACGCACATCAGCAGCACGCCTTCCTCGCTGCCCAGGTCGTACTGGCGCATGAAGGCTTCGATTGCGCCCTGGTCCTTGGCGCGGGCACGCACGCGCTGGACGATGCCGGCGGCGGTGGCCTGGGCGGCCTCGCGCTCGGCGTCGGGCAGGCGTGCAAGGTCGAGCAGGTCGCGCACATGCCCGGCCTCGTCGCGGACCCAGCCGGCGGTGATCGCGGCACGGGGCGCGGCCGGCGCGGGCGGGAGTTCGGGGCTGAGCAGCGTGCGTGTCGGCGGCGGGCCGTCGTTGCCGACGGCGGGGGAAGCGTTGATGGTCATCGGGCCCGGGGAGACTGCCGTGGGGAGCCCGATAGTTTAGAGGCTATGGATGTCTCTGGCCTGTGCGCTGGGGGCCGGAACGGGGTCGCGGGGAGGGCCGGGGCGACGTCCATGGATCCCCGCCTTCGCGGGGATGACGGTGAGGGGGCGCGGGGATGACGGTGGGGGGCGCGGGGATTGAAGGTGTGGGGGCGCGGGGATGACGATGAGGGGTGGCGAGGGTGAGGGTCCGGGGAGGCGGCGCGGTACGCCCCTGCGAGTCCAAAAGGCCCTCAAGCGTGGCAAAGAGCCGTTTTTGCAAGGTCTGTGAGCACCATCATGCGTCGCGCGGGTTGCCGCAACAGTGGTCGGCGGCTACCATTTCTCGGTTATCCGTAGCGCTATGGGGCTGTCCGCCCCGGCGTGATGGGCCCCGAATCACGTGTCAGGGGCTCGCCAGCCACCTTCGTCCGGACGGTCCCCGCGTGTTGCGCGGCCGGTGCCGGGAAAGGCAGCCCGCGGAGCACGCCAATCAACCTGGCTCGGTTGCTTGGTCGGTTACTTACTTACCTAGTTGATATTTTCTGGGGCTCGAACAGATGAAAGTCGGTCGTTTCAAGCAGTGGGCAGCGGGCATCGCCGCAATGGCGCTGCCGGTCCTTGCGTTTGCGCAGGCGGCCGACCCTAAGCCGTGGCAGCTGAACATGGGCAAGGGCGTCACCGCCCAGTCCGTCAATGCCTACGAGGCCCACATGCTCGCGCTGTGGATCTGCGTGGTCATCGGCATCCTGGTGTTCGGCGCGATGGCCGTGGCCATGTTCAAGTTCCGCCACTCCAAGGGTGCGGTGCCGGACAAGGATTTCACCCACTCGACCAAGCTCGAGATCATCTGGACCGTGGTCCCGGTGGTGCTGCTGGTGGCCATGGCGTTCCCGGCGACCAGCAAGCTGATCAAGATGTACGACACCCGCAACGCCGAGATGACCGTCAAGGTCACCGGCTACCAGTGGATGTGGAAGTACGAGTACCTGGGCGAGAACGTGGCCTTCACCAGCCGCCTGGACCGCAAGAGCGACGAGATCCGCCAGAGCAAGGCCGTCCCGACCGCCGCCCAGAACCCGCACTACCTGCTCGACGTCGACAACGTCCTGGTGCTGCCGACCGAAACCAAGATCCGCTTCGTGATCACCGCCGACGACGTGATCCACGCCTGGTGGGTGCCGGCCCTGGGCTGGAAGCAGGACGCGATCCCGGGCATCGTCAACGAGGCCTGGACCGACATCAAGGAGCCGGGCATCTACCGCGGCCAGTGCGCCGAACTGTGCGGCAAGGACCATGGCTTCATGCCGATCGTGGTCAAGGCCGTGCCGAAGGCGGAGTACCAGCAGTGGCTGGCGTCCGAGAAGGCGAAGAACGCCCCGGCCCCGGCTGCGGCGCCCGCTGCACCGGCCGCTCCCGCCGAGCCTGCCGCTGCCCCGGCCGAACAGCCGCAGCCGGAAGGCACCACCCCGAACACCGAAGCCGTCGCCGCTGTCGCGGTTGCGGGCTGATCGGCCCGCGGCATTTAGTCAAGAATTCTCTGAGGTAGGCCATGGCCGTCACGCACGCTGACACCCATCACGATGATCACGCCCACAAGCAGGGCTTCATCGAGCGTTGGTTCTTTTCGACCAACCACAAGGACATCGGCACGCTGTACCTGATCTTCAGCTTCATCATGTTCATCATCGGCGCAGGCATGTCGGTGGTGATCCGGACCGAGCTGGCGCATCCGGGCCTGCAGCACGTCAGTCCCGAGTTCTTCAACCAGATGACGTCGATGCACGCGCTGGTGATGATCTTCGGCGGCGTCATGCCGGCCTTCGTCGGCCTGGCCAACTGGATGATCCCGCTGCAGATCGGCGCGCCGGACATGGCGCTGCCGCGCATGAACAACTGGTCCTTCTGGATCCTGCCGTTCGCCTTCAGCCTGCTGCTGCTGACGCTGTTCCTGCCCGGTGGCGGCCCCGCCGGCGGCTGGACGCTGTACCCGCCGCTGTCGCTGCAGGGTGGCAGCAACGTCGCCTTCACCATCTTCGCCATCCACATGATGGGCATCAGCTCGATCATGGGCGCGATCAACGTGATCGCGACCGTGCTCAACATGCGCGCCCCGGGCATCGACCTGCTGAAGATGCCGATCTTCTGCTGGACCTGGCTGATCACCGCGTTCCTGCTGATCGCCGTGATGCCGGTGCTGGCTGGCGCGGTGACGATGCTGCTGACCGACAAGTTCTTCGCCACCTCGTTCTTCAACGCGGCTGGCGGCGGCGACCCGGTGATGTTCCAGCACATCTTCTGGTTCTTCGGGCATCCCGAGGTCTACATCATGATCCTGCCGGCCTTCGGCGTGGTCTCGGAGATCATCCCGACCTTCAGCCGCAAGCCGCTGTTCGGCTACCAGGCGATGGTGTACGCGACCGCCTCGATCGCCTTCCTCTCGTTCATCGTGTGGGCGCACCACATGTTCACCGTCGGCATGCCGCTCGGTGGCGAGATCTACTTCATGTTCGCCACGATGCTGATCGCCGTGCCGACGGGCGTGAAGGTGTTCAACTGGGTCACCACGATGTGGCGCGGCTCGATCTCGTTCGAGGCGCCGATGCTGTGGGCGATCTCGTTCGTGATCCTGTTCACCATCGGCGGTTTCTCGGGCCTGATGCTGGCCATCGTGCCGGCTGACTTCCAGTACCACGACACCTACTTCGTGGTGGCGCACTTCCACTACGTGCTGGTGACCGGTGCGCTGTTCTCCATCATCGCCGCCGTGTACTACTGGTGGCCGAAGTGGACCGGCCGCATGTACAACGAAGGCATGGCGAAGTTCCACTTCTGGTGGACGATGATCTTCGTCAACCTGCTGTTCTTCCCGCAGCACTTCCTGGGCCTGGCCGGCATGCCGCGCCGCATCCCGGACTACAACGTGGTGTTCGCGGACTGGAACCTGGTCAGCTCGATCGGCGCGTTCGGCATGTTCGCCACGCCGTTCATGATGGCCTTCATCCTGTGGCGCTCGAAGGCGGTTGGCGTCAAGGCCGAAGCCCGCGCCTGGCCGACCGCGCGTGGCCTGGAGTGGACCGTGCCGAGCCCGGCACCGCACCACACCTTCACCACGCCGCCGGTCATCCGTGACGGCGACCTCGCCCACGGCGACATCACGCACTAAGAAATTGATCGACATGACCCCGATCACCGACCCCGCAGACGTTGCAGCGCGCCGCAAGGCGGCGCGTCGCACCGCCATTTGGGTGGCGGTGGTCGCGGTCACGATCTATGCGCTGTTCCTGCTCAGCGGAGTGCTCGGCAAATGAGCGACGACGTGCAGCAGAAGAAGAACAGCGCCGGCCTGGCCAAGATGGTGGTCGTGGCGATCTTCGCCTTCGGCCTGACCTTCGCGCTGGTGCCGCTGTACCGCATCGCCTGCGAGAAGGTCTTCGGCATCCGCCTGGAGCGCACCGCCGCCGAAGGCGTTGCCGACGCCAAGGTGCCGGCGGCCAAGCGCGTGATCACCGTGCAGTTCGACGGTGGCGTCAACTCCAAGCTGCCGTGGGACTTCACCCCCAACCAGGTCACGATGCAGGTCGTGCCCGGCGAGCAGTACGAGACGACCTACCACGCCCGCAACACCGCGCAGCGCACCATCGTGGGCAGCGCGGTGCCGTCGGTCGCGCCGGCGCGCGCCTCGGGCTACTTCAGCAAGACCGAATGCTTCTGCTTCACCGCCCAGACCCTGCAGGCCGGTGAAGTGCGCGAGATGCCGGTACGCTTCATCGTCGATCCGAACCTGCCGGCCGACGTGAAGACGATCACCCTCTCGTACACCTTCTTCAAGAACGACACGCTCACCGCACAGGCGCAAGGCACGGCGAAGGCCGCGACCACGCCGGTGTCGGCACCGTGACGCTGACCCTTTCCTCGTAATCGCACCACTCAGACGGAACGCCGCCATGGCCCAAGCCCATACGCCAGACGCCAGCCACTACTACGTGCCGCACCACAGCCGCTGGCCGTTCCTCGGTTCGATCGCGCTGTTCATCACCATGATCGGCATCGCCGCCTGGTTCTCGGAACTGGGCACGTGGGGCAAGCCGGCGTTCTTCTTCGGCCTGGCGCTGATCGTCGGCGTGCTGTTCGGCTGGTTCAGCGACGTCGTTCGCGAGTCGGTGCAAGGCAACTACAACAAGCAGGTCGACACCTCGTTCCGCATGGGGATGATCTGGTTCATCTTCTCGGAAGTGATGTTCTTCGGCGCCTTCTTCGGCGCGCTGTTCTACGCCCGCCAGCTGGCGATGCCGTGGCTGGGTGGCGTCGGTGACGGCGTGATGACCAATGCGCTGCTGTGGCCGGAATTCAGCGCCGCATGGCCGAGCAACGGCCCGGGCGCGATCGGTGGCGTCTACCAGACCATCCCGGCCTGGGGCCTGCCGCTGCTCAATACGCTGATCCTGCTGACCTCGGGCATGACCGTCACCATCGCGCACCATGCGCTGAAGGCCGGCCACCGCAAGCAGCTGCTGGTTTTCCTGGGCCTGACCGTCCTGCTCGGCGCACTGTTCCTGTTCTTCCAGGCCGAGGAGTACATCCACGCCTACAAGGAACTGAACCTGACGCTGGGCTCGGGCATCTACGGTTCGACCTTCTTCATGCTCACCGGCTTCCACGGCGCGCACGTCACGCTCGGCACGATCATGCTGGCGGTGATCTGGTTCCGTTGCCTGAAGGGCCACTTCAGCAAGGACCAGCACTTCGCCTTCGAAGCGGTGGCCTGGTACTGGCACTTCGTCGACGTGGTCTGGCTCGGCCTGTTCCTGTTCGTCTACGTTCTGTAAGGCAGAAGCGGGAATAGGGAACAGGGAATAGGGAACCGGAACGGCCAACGCCGCTGCCGCTGGGTTCTCCGCCCCACGCAAAAAAGCGACGGCATGCCGTCGCTCTTTTGCTTTTGCAGCTCCCTATTCCCTATTCCCCGTTCCCGCCGTCGCTCTGCCTCAGGGACCGCCGTGGAACTTGATCCAGCCCATGTAGTTGGCCAGCACCACCAGCAGTATCAGCGCGATGGACAGCGCTATGCGGCGGGTCAGCGCATTGACGGTGCGCTTGCTCTCGCCTTTGTCCACGAGCATGTAGTAGAGACCGGCGCCCAGGTTCCAGAGAATGACGATCAGGAAGGCGATGATCACCAGGGTCTTGAGTGAATCGTTCATGGCGGCCTCCAGTCGGCTCCATGGCAGGGCGAGGCGTTCATTATTGCAGCCGCGCGGAGCGATCGCGTGAGCAGGCGCCGCAACCTCGTCGTCGGCTGGGTCCTGGCCGTGCTCGTCATTGCCGGCTTCGTGCGCCTGGGCCTGTGGCAGACGCACCGCGCTGTCGAAAAGGAAGCGATGCTCGCCGCCGCCGCACAGGTACTGGAGCGGCGCGTTCCGCAGTCGCTGGCCGTCGCCGACGATGTCGCGCGCGCCCATGCCTACGACTGGGCGCTGGGCCGCGGCGAGTTCGACAAGCGCGACGTGCTGCTGCTCGACAACCAGCAGCGCCACGGCCAGGCCGGCGTGCGCGCCTATCGGATCTTCCTGCCCGAACACGGCGGCCCATTGCTGGTCGACCTTGGCTGGCTGCCGTTGCCCGGCGATCGCAAGCTGCCGCCGGTGCCGCGACCGCAAGGCACGCTCGAGCTGCGCGGCCTGCTGGCGCCGCCGCCGTCGACCGGGCTGGCGCTGGGGCCGGCACTGGGCCGCGACCACGAAGCCTGGCTGATGACGCGCGTCGACCTGGGCGCAATGGAAAAGGCCACTGGCCTGTCGGTGCCGCTGGCGCCGCGCGTGCTGCGCCTGGATCCGGCGATGAAGATGGGTTACGAGCGCGACCTGGAGTTGCTCCCCAACACCCTGCCGCCGGAGAAACACCGTGGCTACGCCGTGCAGTGGTTCGCACTGGCCCTGGCGGTGCTCGCCACCGCGCTGATCCTGACTTTCCGAAAGCGCCGCCAGGCCTGAAGGACGAAACATGCCAGACCAACAACACGCCGCCCACGACACCCACGACCACAACCGCAAGCGCAATCGCATTGCGCTGCTGCTGATCTTCGCCCTGTTCTTCGGCACCATGCTGGTCGCCGGGCTGCTGCGCTTCTCAGGCTGGCGCCCGCAGGGCAGCAAGAACTTCGGTGAGCTGCTCAAGCCGCCGGGCGACCTGCGCGGGATTTCACCGCGCCTGCTGGATGGCGGCGAGTACGTGTGGAAGAGCGGCGAGCGCACGTGGCGGATAGTGATCGCGCCGCCGGCAGACTGCGGCGCCAGCTGCAGCAAGCTCGCCCACGACATCGATACGGTGTGGCAGCTGTTCGGCAAGGATGCTGACGACGTGCATGTGTTGTGGTCGTGCGCCACGGCCGATTGCAAATGGCCGGTGGGCACGCCGGCACCGGCCACGCTCAAGCTGTTGCAGCCCGACTCGCGCCTGCGCGCGGGCCTGCCGCGCCTGGACGAGCGCGTGCCGGGCAAGGACGGCGATCTGCCCGTCTACGTCGTCGACCCGTACGGCTTCGTCATTCTGCGCTACCCTCCCGGCTTCGATCCGGCCGGGCTGCGCGCCGATGTCGCCAAGCTGCTCAAGCTGAAGTGATCTCATCAAGACGCCAACCATGAACCAAGCCGTGGACTCCAAGCCAGCCGACAACCGCGCCCCGCGCGCGGTGCAGTATCGACCGGCCACGTACCGTCACTTCCATCGAATCGCCTGGCTGGCCGTCGCGCTGGCGCTGGGCGTGATCGTGTTCGGCGCGTTCGTGCGCCTGTCCAACGCCGGCTTGAGCTGCCCGGACTGGCCGACCTGCTACGGCCGTGCCGCCTGGCCGACCGTCGCCCACGAGATCGTCGACCACGCCGCCACCGCCATCCGCCCGGTCGAGGTGCACAAGGCCTGGCGCGAGCAGTTCCACCGCATGATCGCCGGCGCTCTCGGCGTGCTGACGCTGACGCTGGCACTGCTGGCCGCGCGCAAGCGCCGCTTCGGCATCGCCCAGGTGCTGGCTGCGGCCGCGCTGGTCGCCATCGGCATCCCGATGTACATGCACGGCGAACACGTCGCCGCCTCGGCGCTGGCAATCGCCGGCGAGGCGATCCTGCTGTTTGCCGCGTTGCGCTGGAGCAACCTCGACCTGGCCCGCGTCGCAGTGATCACGCTGGCGGTGATCATCTTCCAGGCGCTGCTCGGCATGTGGACCGTGACCTGGCTGCTCAAGCCGATCGTGGTGATGGGCCACCTGCTCGGTGGCCTGCTGACGTTCTCGCTGCTGCTGTGGATGGCGTGGCGCGCCACCGACCTGCCGATCCGCCTGGCCGAAGCGGTGACGGTGCGCCGGCTGGTGATCGCCGGCATCGTGCTGCTCGGCGTGCAGATCGCGCTCGGTGGCTGGACCAGCGCCAACTACGCCGCGCTCGCCTGCGGCAACGACTTCCCGCGTTGCGTCGGCCAGTGGATGCCGGCGCATGACTTCCGCGAAGCCTTCGTGCTGTGGCGCGGTATCGGCGTCGATTACGAAGGCGGCATCCTCGACGGCGAGGCGCGCATCGCCATCCAGCTCGCGCATCGTGGCATGGCGCTGGTGGTGTTCGTCTATCTGATGTGGCTGGCGTTCAAGCTGGTGCGCACGCCGGGCATGCGCGGCTGGGGCTCGCTGCTGGGCCTGCTGGCGCTGGCGCAGGTGGGCCTGGGCATCGCCAACGTCAAGCTCGGCCTGCCGCTGACCGTGGCCGTGCTGCACAACGCCGGCGCGGTGCTGTTGCTGTTCGTGCTGGTCTCGCTGCTCGCGCGCCTGCGCACTCCGGAGCCGTGATGAGCGCATCCCCGTCCAAAGCCCCAATGCCGCATGGCACCGTCAAGCAGTACTGGGACCTGACCAAGCCGCGCGTGGTCGCGCTGATCGTGTTCACCGCGCTGGTCGGCATGTTCCTGGCGGTGCCGGGTCTGCCGCCGCTGAAGGAATCGGTGCTGGGCTTCCTCGGCATCTGGCTGGCCGCATCGAGCGCTGCCGCCATCAACCAGCTGCTGGACTCGCGCATCGACGCCAAGATGGCGCGCACCTCGTGGCGCCCGATCGTCGCCGGACAGATCACGCCGGCGCAGGCACTGGTGTTCGCGCTGATCCTGGCCGCGCTGTCGATGGCGATCCTGGTGATCTGGGTCAACACCATCACCGCGCTGCTGACCTTTGCTTCGCTGATCGGCTACGCGGTGGTCTACACCGTGTTCCTCAAGCGCGCCACGCCGCAGAACATCGTCATCGGCGGCATCGCCGGCGCGGCGCCGCCCCTGCTGGGCTGGGCGGCGATCACCGGCATGCGCGGCGAGTGGGACTGGCCGCACGCGCTGCTGCTGGTGCTGATCATCTTCGTCTGGACGCCGCCGCACTTCTGGGCGTTGGCGATCTTCCGCCGTGCCGACTACGCGCGCGCCATGGTGCCGATGTTGCCGGTCACGCACGGCGTGCAGTACACGCGCTGGCAGATCCTGTTCTACACCGTGCTGCTGGTCGCCGTGACCGTGCTGCCGTGGGTGGCGGGCATGAGCGGACTGTTCTACCTCGGTGGCGCGCTGGTGCTGGGCGCGGTCTTCCTGGGCTATGCCTGGAAGCTGATGGACCCGCCGGACGAGATGTACGCGATGAAGGTCTTCAACTACTCCATCGTCTACCTGATGGCACTGTTCGCATTCCTGCTGCTCGATCACTGGCTGCTGCCGTTCCTGCAGCCGGCGGCCGTGATGGAACTGCAACCGGTACGCTGAGACAACTTTTTCAACCCAACCAACGGAAGCCCAAATGCCGGCCATGCCTAATGTTCAGCGAGATCGCCTGACCCTGTCGTTGTCCTCGCTGTTTGTTGCATTGGCCTTCGCCGGCGCCGCGCCGGCCCAACCCGTCACCCCCGGCCAGCCCGCCGAAGGCAAGGGCGAGGTGGTGGTGACCGCGCAGCGCCTGTTCGATGCGCGCAGCGGCCGCTATGTCGACAACCCGCAGGTGCTGATCCGCGACGGCCGCGTCGTCTCGGTCGGCCATGCCGGCGATGCCGCGCCGGCCGGCGCGCGCCGCGTCGACCTGCCCGGCATGACGCTGCTGCCGGGCCTGATCGACATGCACGTGCACCTCGACAGCGACCCGAGCTACGGCGGTTACACCGGCCTGCAGTTCAACGACCGCTTCTGGTCGATGCTGATGGTGCCGCACGCGCAACGCACGCTGATGGCCGGCTTCACGACCGTGCGCAATGTCGGTGCCGATGCCTGGAACGACGTCGGCCTGCGCCAGGCCATCGAAGAGGGCAAGATCGTCGGTCCGCGCGTGGTCACCGCCGCCTATTCGTTCGGCGCCACCGGCGGCCACTGCGACTCGACCTTCTTCCCGCCGTCGATGCACCAGCAGAGCGAGTTCAACGCCGACAGCCCGGAAGAAGCGCGCAAGCGCGTGCGCGAGCTGCGCAAGTACGGCGCCCAGGTGATCAAGATCTGCGCCACCGGCGGCGTGTTCTCGCGCAACACCGAGCCGGGCCAGCAGCAGATGAGCTTCGACGACATGAAGGCCGTGGCCGACGAGGCGCACCTGTGGGGCCTCAAGGTCGCCGCGCACGCGCATGGCGCGGGCGGCATCAAGGATGCGATCCGCGCCGGCGTCGACACCATCGAGCACGCCAGCCTGATCGACGACGAAGGCATCCGCCTCGCCCGCGAGCGCGGCGCGTGGCTGTCGATGGATATCTACAACACCGACTACACCCAGGCCGAAGGCAAGAAGAACGGCGTGCTGGAAGACAACCTGCGCAAGGATCGCGAGGTCGCCGACATCCAGCGCGAGAACTTCCGCAAGGCCAACAAGGCCGGGGTGAAGATGATCTTCGGCACCGACGCGGGCATCTATCCGCACGGCAACAACGGCAAGCAGTTCGCGGTGATGGTCCGTTACGGCATGACGCCGGCACAGGCGATCCAGGCGGCCACGGTCAACGCCGCGCAGGCGCTGGGTCGCGACGACGTCGGCGCGGTGGAGGCCAATCGCTGGGCCGACATGATCGCCGTGAGCGGTGATCCGGCCCAGGACGTGACGGTGCTGGAGTCGGTGCCGTTCGTGATGAAGGGCGGCGTGGTGGTGAAGGGCGCCACCGCCGAATAAACGGCCCGGCCGACCCGTAGGAGCGAGCTTGCTCGCGAACAGCCTTTAAGTCGCCGGGCGCTGTTCGCGAGCAAGCTCGCTCCTACATTCAGGGGGGCTATTGGGCCGCGACGGTGGCGGCAGGCAAGCCGACGATGACCGGCTTGGCCGAGACCAGGCGCGCGGGATCGAGCAGCGCGCCCATGGTCGGATCGTTCGGATAGCGCGTGCCGTCGAACTCGAGCGCGACCTGGCCCGACTCGCCATCGCTGCCGACGGTCACCAGCAGGTCGCGCCAGCCGCGGTTGCGGCGGTCGGCAACCGCGATCGGTGCACGCGTCGATACCGAATCACTGACAAGCTTGTAGCCGGCCGCGTCGCCACGGAACACCAGCAGCGTGCAGCCGCCGGCATCGCACCAGTTCTGGTCGTCCAGCAGCATCAGCAGGTCGTCGATGCCGTCGCCGTCGAGATCGACGGTGCCGTCGCGGTGCGCCGGTACCTCGCGGATGCTGCGTGCGGCGAGGAAGGCCGTCAGCGCTGCCTGCGCCCGCTCCTTCTCATTCAAGGGCGCCGGTGCCTGAATGGCGAGAGGCACGGTGGTGGTGGAATGCTTCGCGCACCCACCGACCAGGAGAATAAACAGGGGAATGACCAACCACAGGTTTCGCATGGCCACACTCCAGTGAATGTGGCCAGAGTAGGCGCCTGCGTGTCGTGGCCGGGTCAACGTCGGCGACGTCGACCCGGCCACTGATCATGAACCGGTCACTCCGCGCCGATCAGGTTCTGCTGCCAGAACAGGATCGAGGCGGCGCCGAAGTAGTCGACGTTGGACTTCTTCCTGAAGCCATGGCCCTCGTCGTCGAACAGCAGGTACCAGACCGGCTGGCCGTTGCCGCGCACTGCCTTAACGATCTGCTCGGCCTCGCTGTAGGGCACGCGCGGATCGTTCTTGCCCTGGGCGACGAACAGCTTGGAGGCGATCCGGTCGGCGTGGTTGAGCGGCGAGATCTGCTCGAACACCTGCGCCATCTGCGGGTCGCGCTCGTCGCCATACTCGGCCCGGCGCAGGTCGCGGCGGTAGCTCTCGGTGTTCTTCAGGAAGGTGCCGAAATGCGAGATGCCGACCACGTCGATGCCCGCCTTGATGCGGTCGCTGTAGTGCATCAGCGACGACAGCACCATGTAGCCGCCGTAGCTGCCGCCATATACACCGACGCGTTTGGCATCGAGCTCGGGCTGCTGGCCGACCCAGTCGAGCAGGGCGCCGATGTCCTTGACCGAATCCTCGCGCTTGGCCGCGTTGTCGAGGTCGAGGAACGTCTTGCCGTAGCCTTCCGAGCCGCGCACGTTCGGCAGCAGCATCGCCACGCCCAGTTCATTTGCGAGGAACTGCGCGGTCGGGTTGAACGTCGGCAGCGACTGGCCCTCCGGGCCGCCGTGGATGTTGATCACCACCGGGATGCGCTTGCCTGCCGGGACGTTGGCCGGACGGTAGTAGAACGCCGGAATCATGCGCGGCTTGCCGTCGACGCTGTCGAAGGTCTTGTAATGGACCAGCGCAGGGGCGACGAACTTCGCAGGGTCGAGCCCGCCGACTTCGCTTTGCGTCCAGCGCGTGAGCGACGCCTTGCCCAGGTCGACCACGTGGATATCGCTGGGCGAGGTCGCCGAGTTCATCGTCACCGCCAGGCGCTTGCCGTCGGGCGAGAAGCCCAGGTTAACCACCAGGCCGATCGGCAGTTCGGGCAGCTTCACCGGCTTGTGCGAGGGCAGGGCCAGCACGTGCAGCTTGTAGATGCCGTCCTCGTTGGTGGTGTAGGCCAGGTGGCGGCCGTCGTCGGCGATCTCCAGGTCCTCGACGTCCCACGGTGTGCCGGCGGTCAGCACTTCGAACTTGCCGGTGGCCGGGTTGTGGAAGCGCAGGCTATGGAACTCCTGCGCCTTGCCATCGATCTGCTCGTTGGAAATGAAGTACACCGACTTGCCGTCCGGCGCGAACTTGAACGCCTTGAACGACGCCTTGCCGCCGTCGACCGGGAACATCGTCAGCTTGCCGCTGTCGACATCGACCATGCCCGGATACGCCTCGGCTGCCGACACGTACTTCAGCACCAGCAGCTGCTTGCCGTCCGGCGAGAAGTCCATCGCGTTCCACAGGCCGCCTTCGGTGATCAGCGCGCGTGACTTCTTCGTCGCGAAGTCCATCACCCACAGATCGGTGTCCTTGCCGTTGCGCGCGGTGCTGCTCCAGGCGAAGCGGCTGCCGTCATTGGCGAACAGCGGGCCCTGGTTGCGCGCCTTGCCATCGCTGAGCAGCGTGGTCGCGCGCGTCTTCAGGTCGAACCAGTGCAGCTGCCAGAACTCGTTGCCGCCGACGTCCTTGCCGAAGACGAAGCCGTCGAGCTTCGACTCGGCCGGTGCGGCCTCGATCGCGGCCAGCGGCTCGGCGAAGAACGTGAGCTGCTCGCGCATGCCCAGCGGCTGGCAGACGCGGTGCGCCTGCGCGGTCTCGGCGAAGCGCGTGCTGATCAGCATGCAGTCGCCGCTCCAGCCGGCGAAGGTCGCGCCGCGGGTGTTCTGGTAGCGGTTGAGATGCTCCGTCAACGCCGGCGGAATCGCCGGGATGTTCTCGCTGGTGCGGTTGCCAACCTGTTCGCGCTTGACTTGAGGCGACGTGGACTGCGCCGCGGCGGGCAGGGCGCAGGACAGCAGCAGTGCGGGCAGGAGGGTGGAAAAGCGTGGCGTCATCGCGTCGGTCCCCTGGGATGAAGGGCCGAGCTTACCGTGACGAATCCTAGCCGCGGGGGATCGCCCGCGCCCGGCTCGCGCGCAGGCTCAGCAGCTCGCGCATTTCATGCTTCTCGGCCTCGTCCAGCTCCGAGGTGCGGCGCGATTGCAACGCCTCGATGCGCTGCTGGATCGCCTGCTCCTCCAGTCGCGAGACCGCATCGAGGAACGCCTGCTGGCGCTTGTCGGCATCGTCGAGAACGCGCGCATCCAGCGGTGTCGCCGCCGTGGTTTCCACCGCGCGCGCTGTCGCCAGCTTGGTCAGCGCCGGCGCTTCGGCGCGATCGGCGAAGTGCTCGAGGATCAGGCCGGTCGAGATGTCGGGCCGCTCGTGCACCAGCTCGACCAGTTCCACCAGCAGGCCGACGCCGGGCTGGTCGAGCGAGGCGAAATGCAGCGACGACGGTACCGCCAGCGCGATGGCCGGCTGCTGCAGCAGCATCGTGATGGCACTGCGCACCAGCGACGGTTTGTTGGCCGTCGGCGTGCTCGGGCGCTGCGGACGCTGCGCGGTCGATTCCGGGCTGTTGGCGCGCGCGCCCACGCCGGTCAGCTCGGTCAGGCGCTGCTTCATCAGGTCGCCGAAGGCGCCGTCGGGGATCTGCGCCAGCAGCGGCTTGGCGCGCTCGGCCAGGCGGCCGCGGCCTTCCAGCGTCCCCAGGTTGACGTCGCTGGAGAGCGAGTCGAAGAAGAACTGCGACAGCGGCGTGGCCTCGCGCAGGCGCACTTCGAAGCCGTCGCGGCCTTCCTTGCGCACCAGCGAATCGGGATCCTCGCCTTCGGGCAGGAACAGGAAGAACGCCTGGCGGCCGTCCTTCATGCGCGGCAGCACCGACTCCACCGCCTTCCATGCCGCACCGCGGCCGGCGCGGTCGCCGTCGAAGCAGAAGTACACATCGGGCGCGTTGCGGAACAGCAGCTCGGCGTGGTCGGGCGTGGTCGCCGTGCCCAGCGTCGCCACGGCGCAGTCGACGCCGTGCTCGAACAGGGCGACGACGTCCATGTAGCCTTCGACGACGATGAGCTTGTCGATCTTGTTGTGCGCCTGGCGTACCTGCCACAGGCCGTACAGCTCGCGGCCCTTGTGGAAGAGCGCGGTCTCGGGCGAGTTGAGGTACTTGGGGCCGTCATCCTTGTCCAGCACGCGACCGCCGAAAGCGATCGTGCGCCCGCGCCGGTCGTGGATCGGGAACATCACCCGGTCGCGGAACTTGTCGTAGACGCGGCCGCTGTCGTTCTTGGAGAACAGGCCGGCGCGTTCGAGCAGCGACATGCGTCGTGCGTCGGTGCCGAGCGCATCGCGCAGCGCGTTGAAGCCGTCGGGCGCGTAGCCGATGCCGAACTGGGTGCGGACCGCGGCGCTGACGTCGCGGCCGTCCAGGTAGGCCTGCGCCTTGGGGCTGCCGGCGAGCTGCTTCTGGAAGAACTTCGATGCGGCCTCGACGGCGGCATAGAGGTCGACGCTGTCGGGATTGACGTTGCGCTGCTGGGTATCGCGCGGCACTTCCATGCCGGTGCGCTTGGCCAGCTCTTCGACCGCGTCGAGGAACTCGAGGCGGTCGTAGTTCATCAGGAAGCTGATCGCGGTGCCGTGGGCTCCGCAGCCGAAGCAGTGGTAGAACTGCTTGGTCGGCGAGACCGTGAAGCTGGGCGAGCGCTCGTCGTGGAACGGGCAGCGCGCCGAGTACTCCTTGCCCTGGCGCTTCAACGGCACCCGCGACCCGATCAGCTCGACGATGTCGGCGCGGGCGAGCAGGTCGTCGATGAATGCGTCGGGGATGCGGGCCATCGGAGCTTTGTACCGCGGGAGCGCCTCAGCCTGCCAGACGCTTCTTCACCAGTACCGACACCAGCCCCATGTCGGCCTGGCCGGCCAGCTTGGCCTTCAGCGGACCCATCAGCTTGCCCATGTCGGCCGGGCCGGTGGCGCCGGTCTCGGCGACGGCGGCGTCGATGGCGGCCAGGATCTCGGCCTCGCCCATCTTGGCCGGGACGTAGCGCTCGATCACCACGATCTCCTCGCGCTCGACCTGGGCCAGGTCCTCGCGGTTGGCTGCCTCGTACTGGCTGACCGAGTCGCGGCGCTGCTTGACCATCTTGTCGAGCACGGCGATCACGGCGGTGTCGTCGAGCTCGATGCGCTCGTCGACTTCACGCTGCTTGATGGCGGCGTTGATCAGGCGGATCACGCCCAGGCTGTGCTTGTCGCCGCTCTTCATCGCGGCCTTCATGTCATCGGTGAGTCGCGTCTTGAGGCTCATCGGGCTGCTCCCTGGCTAAATCGGCACACAAATCTCGGAACATAAATTTCAGGAACACAAAAAGCCGGCGGCGCATCGGCGCGGCCGGCTTGTGTGATGCGCTCGTTGACGGGTCCGCGCGTTGCGCGGGGCCCGCTGGGGCGATCAGTACAGGCGCTGACGCTTGGTCACGTCGCGCGAGGCGCGACGCGCCTGGCGCTTCACCGCTGCGGCGGCCTTGCGCTTGCGTTCCTGGGTCGGCTTCTCGTAGAACTCGCGCTTGCGGGTCTCGGCCAGGACGCCGGCCTTCTCGCAGGTGCGCTTGAAGCGACGCAGAGCAAACTCAAAAGGCTCGTTTTCGCGGACTTTGACGCTGGGCATACGTAATCTCGTTTCGGGAACCGGCCCGGGCAGGCCGGGGAAGAGCCGCGCATTATAGCGATGGCCGCCTTGAAGGTGCAACATGGTTCCCCCATCAAGTGCGCAGGCCCCGGCTCTGACGCCTGATTCCAGTCCGCAACCGCCTCCATGGCGCGCTGCGGCAGATTTTAATCCCCCCGGAACCCGACCTTTGAAAGTCCTAGGCATCGAAACCAGCTGCGACGAGACCGGTGTGGCCGTCTACGACACCGATACCGGGCTGCGCGCGCACGCGTTATATAGCCAGATCGCCCTGCACGCCGAGTACGGCGGCGTGGTGCCGGAGCTGGCCAGCCGCGACCATGTCCGCAAGCTGCTGCCGCTGGTCCGCCAGACCCTGTCCGAGGCCGGCCTGGCCACCACCGACATCGACGGCGTCGCCTATACCGCCGGCCCCGGCCTGGTCGGGGCGCTGCTGGTCGGCGCCGGCGTGGCCCGTTCGATGGCCTGGGCGCTGGACGTCCCGGCGATCGGGGTCCACCACATGGAAGGCCACCTGCTGGCTCCACTGCTCGAGGACGACCCCGAGCGCGGCCGCCCGGAGCCGCCGTTCGTGGCGTTGCTGGTCTCCGGTGGCCATACCCAGCTGGTCCACGTCGAGGCGATCGGCCAATACCGCTTGCTGGGAGAGACCCTGGACGATGCCGCCGGCGAGGCCTTCGACAAGACCGCCAAGCTGATGGGCCTGCCGTACCCGGGCGGGCCGCAATTGGCGGCGCTGGCCGAGCAGGGCACACCCGGGACGTTCAGGTTCTCCCGGCCGATGACCGACCGGCCCGGCCTGGACTTCAGTTTCAGCGGCCTCAAGACCCAGGTGCTGCTGGCCTGGCGCGACAGCGACCAGGCCGCGCAGACCCGCGCCGACATCGCCCGCGGCTTCGAGGATGCGGTGGTCGAGACGTTGGCCATCAAGTGCGAGCGGGCGCTGGACGCGGCCGGCTGCGAGACCCTGGTGGTGGCCGGCGGCGTCGGCGCCAACAAGCGGCTGCGCGCACGGCTGGAGGAGATGGCACGCAAGCGCGGCGGCCGCGTCAGCTTCCCGCGCCCGGCGTTCTGCACCGACAACGGCGCGATGATCGCCTTCGCCGGTGCGCTGCGTCTGCAGGCCGGCCAGCACGGCGACCTGGCGGTGCGGGTGACGCCGCGCTGGGACATGGCGACGCTGGAAGTCGTGGGTTCGCCGTAACATTCCCCACCCCTGACACACCGCTGCGGCCATCGCCCCCATGGACCACGTCTTCATCGAAGGCCTCGAGATCGAGGCGCTGATCGGCATCTACGACTGGGAGCGGCGCATCCGCCAGCCACTCGTGTTCGACATCGAGATGGCCTTCGACAACCGCATCCCGGCGGCCAGCGACGCCATCGAGGACACGCTGAACTACAAGGCGGTCAGCAAGCGCATCGTCGACTACGTGTCGCAGTCCGACTTCGGCCTGGTGGAAACGCTGGCCGAACGCGTGGCGGCGATCATCATCGAAGAGTTCGGCGTGAAGCAGGTCCGCCTCAAGCTCAGCAAGCCCGGCGCGGTGCGCGGTGCGCGCGCGGTCGGCGTGTCCATCGTCCGTACGGCGGGCTGACTGTCACGCATGAGCCTTGCCTACCTGAGCCTCGGCAGCAACGTCGACGCCATTACGCATCTGGTTGCCGCGCTCGCGGAACTGCGCGGGCGCTTCGGCGACGTCGTGATGTCGGCGGTGTATCGCACGCGCGCCGTCGGCTTCGACGGGCCCGACTTCTTCAACGCCGCGGCGATCATCGCCACCGAGCTGGAGCCGCAGGCGCTCAACACCTGGCTGCACGAACTGGAAGACCGGCACGGTCGCGACCGCAGCGGTCCGCGCTACGGCGACCGCACGCTCGACATCGACATCGTGCTGTTCGATGACCGTGTGCTGGAAGGCACCGGCAACCTGCGCATTCCGCGGCCGGAACTGAAGCATGCCTTCGTGCTGCGGCCGCTGGCGGAGATCGCGCCGGATGTAGTGGTGCCCGGCAGCGGCCAGACGCTGGCGCAGCTGTGGGCCGCGCATCCGGACCATGGCGCGGTGTGGGAGGCGGTTGCTCTCTGAGCCCCGGCCCCGTCATTCCCGCGAAGGCGGGAATCCAGGGACGTCGCCCTCGTGCCGTCATTCCCGCGAAGGCGGGAACCTAGCGTCGTTGGCTCTGCTTCGAACTGCGGTCGGTTCTCGGACCAGGAGCAGACGTCGCTGGGTTCCCGCCTTCGCGGGAATGACGGTGTTGGGGAGGCATGAACGACGGGCCCAAATGGGTCGGCGGTCCGGTTTCCACCCGCGCCCCACTTGCCCTCGCCGCCGCGGGGCCCGAGGATGCGCTCTCGATCCATGGGGGTCAGCTCCATGGGCATCCGCAAGGGGATTGCGATGTTCGAGAAGTTCTCGCGCAGTTGGGAGCTGGTGAAGGCGAGCGCGGCAGTGTTGCGCTCGGACAAGGAACTGATGATCTTCCCGATCGTCTCCGCCCTGGCCACGCTGGTGGTGCTGGCGACGTTCATGGTGCCGATGCTGGGCTGGCGCATTTTCCAGCACGGGTTCGGCGTGACCGGCATGGTCTGGATGTTCATCTTCTACTTCTGCCAGTACACGGTGATCATTTTCTTCAACTGCGCCCTGGTCGGCGCGGCGATGATCCGCCTGGAAGGCGGCGATCCGACGCTGGCTGACGGCATCAATGCCGCCAAGGCGCGACTGCCGGCGATCCTGGGCTACGCCGCGATCGCGGCAACGGTGGGCATGCTGTTGCAGGCGCTGCGCAACAAGGAGAACAACTTCCTCGTGCGCATGCTCGGCAGTGGCCTGGGTGCGGCGTGGACGCTGGCGACCTTCCTGGTTGCACCGGTGCTGGTCAGCGAGGAGATCGGTCCGGTCGAAGCGCTGAAGAAGAGCGCCGGCCTGCTGCGCCACACCTGGGGCGAGAACGCCATCGGCAACGTCGGCATCGGCCTGGCCTTCAGTCTGATCATGATCGGCGTGGGTCTGGTGGGCGCGTTGATCGCATTCGTCGCCGCGCAGCTGTCGATCGGCCTGGCGGTGGCGATCGTGATCGTGTTCGTGATCGCGCTGCTGCTGCTGGGTGTGTATCAGGCGGCGCTGTCCGGCATCTACTCGGCCGCGCTGTACCGTTACGCGACGCAGGGCGAGACGCCGCCGGAGTTCCAGGACCTGCGGCTGGAGCAGGCGTTCGCGGCGAAGTAAGCAAAAGCGCCCCTCTCCCTGGCCACGTTCGTGGCCGGTCCCTCTCCCACAAGGGGAGAGGGAGTACGGGGTGCCGGGCGTTGCCCTCTCCCCCTGTGGGAGAGGGACCGGCGCGAAGCGCCAGGGAGAGGGGTGTCAGGCGTTCAGCAGCCTGCCGCCATCCAGATGCAGCACCTGTCCGGTGCTGTAACGCGCATCCACCAGCAGCCAGCGCACCGCTTCGGCGACTTCCGCCGGCGTGCCGGTCCGCCCCATCGGCGTGCGTCCGAGCATCGCCTCCTGCGCGGCGACATTCGCCGACTCTTCCGGCCACAGGATCGCACCCGGCGACACCGCATTGACGCGAACCTCCGGTGCCAGTTCCAGCGCCAGCGACCGCGTCATCATCAGCAGCGATGCCTTGGCCATGCAGTACAGCGAGTGCTCGCGCAAAGGCCGCTCGCCGTAGATGTCGGTGAGGTTGACGATGCCGCCGTGCGCGGCGCGCAGGTGCGGCGCGGCCGCCTGCGCCAGGAAGAACGGCGCGCGAGCATTGCTGGCGAAGAGCTGGTCCCACTGCGCCGGCGTCGCCGTGCCGATCGGGGTCGGGGTGAAGCTCGACGCGTTGTTGACCAGCGCATCGAGCCGGCCGAAGCGGCCCACGGCATGTGCGACCAGTTCCGGCAGGCGGTCGAACTCGCCCAGGTCGGCCTGCAACAGCTGCGTGCTGCCGGCGCGGACGCTTTCCAGTTCCGCCGATAACGCATCCACGTCGGCGCGCGAGCTGCGGTAGTGCAAGGCGAGGTCGTAGCCGGCGCCATGCAGGGTGCGGGCGATCTGCGCGCCGATGCGCTTGGCGCTGCCGGTGATCAGGGCGACGGGGCGGGGTGCTGGCATGGCACCGATTCTAGGGTGCCTGCATCTTTCCTGCGCCCGGGTCGGGGATAATCGCGTCCATGTCGTCACTACCTCCCCCCGACGCCGACGCCCTGGCGCACAGCGCCCGCCTCGACACCCTCATCCGCACCCAGATCGCCGGCAACGGCGGGGCCATCCCGTTCTCGCGCTTCATGGAGCTGGCCCTGT
Source organism: Lysobacter sp. Soil_C_59 (assembly GCF_057656415.1). Lineage (NCBI taxonomy): Bacteria > Pseudomonadati > Pseudomonadota > Gammaproteobacteria > Lysobacterales > Lysobacteraceae > Lysobacter > Lysobacter sp. Soil_C_59. The sequence continues at coordinate 45,743 of NZ_JBDGKK010000004.1, forward strand.
ACGCGCCGGGCCTGGGTTACTACAGCGCCGGCGCCAGCAAGTTCGGCGAAATTGGCGACTTCGTCACCGCGCCCGAGATAGGTCCGATCTTCGCCGCCTGCGTCGCCGAAAGCGTCGCCCCGGTCTTCCACCAGATCGGTGCGGGCGGCCGCTTCCTCGAGCTGGGCGGCGGCACCGGCGCCTTCGCCGAGGTCGCGCTCAAGCGACTGATGGAACTCGATGCGCTGCCCGACCGCTACGCCATCCTCGAACCCAGCGCGGAGTTGCGCGAGCGCCAGCGCGAGCGACTGCAACAGCGACTGACGCCGCCGCTGTTCGAGCTGGTCGAATGGCTCGATGCGCCTTTCAACGACGACTGGGACGGCGTGCTGTTCGCCAACGAAGTCATCGATGCCCTGCCGACGCCGCGCTTCGCCATGGAAGCGGGCGAGGTGTATGAGGAGCACGTGGCGATCGAGGACGGCGCGCTGATCCGCGTGCTGCGCCCGGCCGACGCGTTCCTGGGCAATGCCGTGCGTCATCTTGAGCGCAACCTCGGGCGCGAGTTCGACCAGGGCTTCCGCTCCGAGACGCTGCCGCAGTTGCCCTACTGGGTGCAGGCGGTGTCCGGCGGCATGCGCACCGGCGCGATGCTGTTCGTCGATTACGGCTACGTGCGCAGCGAGTACTACCTGCCCGAGCGCAACGACGGCACGCTGCGCGCGTTCTACCGCCACCGCATGCACAACGAGCCGCTGCTGTGGCCGGGCCTGCAGGACCTGACCGCCTCGGTCGACTTCACCGCGCTGGCCGAAGCCGGCGTGGCGGCCGGCTTCGATTTCGCCGGCTACTGCTCCCAGGCCAGCTTCCTGCTCGGCAATGGCCTGGCCGGCGTGCTCGAACGCATCGAGCGCATCGCCGACGAGGGCGAACGACTGCGCCGGACCCAGGAGGTCAAACGCCTGACCCTGCCGTCCGAGATGGGCGAGCGCTTCCAGGTCATGGGCTTCGAGAAGGGTGTCGAATTCGGCGCCGCCTTCCTCGCCGGCGACCTGAGCTTCCGCCTGTGACGTCGGCGCGCATGTTCCGCGATCTGCGCTGGCGCGGGCTGTGGTCGGGCCTGTGGCTGCTGATGGTCGCGGCGGTGATCGTGACCTCGCTGCTGTCGGCCTCCGACCTGCCGCCCCCGCCGTTCGACGGCGTCGACAAGCTCGAGCACTTCCTCGCCTACTTCGTGCTCAGCGGTTATGCGGTGATGCTGCTGGAGCGGCGCCGGCCGCAGGCGCTGGTCGCCGTGGCGCTGATCGCCCTGGGCGTGGGCCTGGAGGTCGCCCAGGGTGCCCTCACCGTCTCCCGCCGCGCAGATTCGGCCGATGCCCTGGCCAATTCGCTGGGCGTGCTGGCCGGGCTGGTGCTCGCGGCGACACCGGTTTCCCGCACGCTGCAATGGCTGGAAGCCCGGCTCCGCTAGTGTGACGGGCGTCATTTGGCGGGAAAACCGCCATCACACCAGATAAGGCACAGCGAGGCTAGGTATTGCGCAAAGGTTAAAAGGTGGTTAAAGCTCTGGGTCGGGCTCAACAGGGGGAGTCCGCCCACCCTGAGTGAAGGAAGCACCGATGCCTGCGATCACCCGTTCTATCGCCCGCAACCGATTGGCCCTGGCCGTCACGGCCAGCCTGGCCGCTAGTTTGTTCAGCCCCGCCGTCCTGGCACAGGAGCCCACTGCGGCCGAAATCCGCTCCGAGGCCACCACCCTCGACCGCATCCAGGTCACCGGTTCGCGCGTGCGCGGTCGTACTGCCGAGGACACGGCCGCACCGGTCGACGTCATCGGCAAGGAAGAGCTCAACGCCACCGGCGCGATGGAGCTCGGCCAGATCCTGCAGATGCTGGAACCGTCGTTCAATTTCTCCCGCACCTTCGTCAGCGACGGTACCGACATCCTGCGACCGGCGACGCTGCGCGCGCTGGGTCCGGACCAGGTGCTGGTGCTGGTCAACGGCAAGCGCCGTCACCAGCAGGCGCTGGTCAACGTGCAGCAGACCATCGGCCGCGGTTCGGCCGGTACCGACATCAACTCGATCCCGGTGTCGGCGATCGAGCGCGTCGAAGTGCTGCGTGACGGCGCCGCCGCGCAGTATGGTTCCGACGCCATCTCCGGCGTGATCAACATCATCCTCAAGGAACAGACCGACCACACCGACATCTCGGTGGAAGGTTCGCAGTACTACGCCGGGGACGGCGAGATGCTGCACGGCTCGGTCAACACCGGCTTCAAGCTCGGCGGCGACGGCTTCATCAACCTGTCGGCCGAAGCGCGCAACCGCAACGAGACCAACCGCGCCGGCCCAGACAGCCTGCGCGTGGATCCGCCGCGCGTTACCCAGCGCCTGGGCGATGCCGATGCCAAGGACTACTACCTGTGGTTCAACAGCGGCCTGCCGCTGGCCGGTGGCGAGCTGTACCTGTTCGGCGGCGCATCCAAGCGCGAAGGCGACTCGTCGGGCTTCTTCCGCAGTGCCGGCGACAACCGCACCGTGCCGGACCTGTACCCCAATGGCTTCCTGCCCAACATCCTGACCACGGTCGAGGATGCATCGATCGCGGTCGGCTTCAAGCAGCCGATCAACGAGCGCTGGGACTGGGACATTTCGGTCGTCACCGCGCGCAACAAGTTCGGGTTCGAAGAAGGCAACTCGGTCAACGTCAGCTGGTGGTACGAGCCGATCAATCCGGCCAACCCCGCCGGCCCGATCTTCGGCGCCTCGCCGACCCGCGCCGACACCGGCGAGCTGCAGAGCGACCAGACCACCTTCAACCTCGACTTCAGCGGTTACGTCGACGGCATCGGCGGCACGCCGCTGTACCTGGCCACCGGCCTGGAATGGCGCCAGGATGACTACAAGATCCGTCCGGGCGATCCGGTGTCGTACACCTATGGCCGCACCAACAACCGCGATATCGTCATCGTCGGCCAGACCGGCGACATCGCGCAGCCGGGCATGCAGGGCTTCCCGGGCTTCTCGCCGACCGAAGCGGTGGATGACGGTCGCGACAGCTGGGCGGTCTACCTGGATGCCGAAACCAACCTGAGCGAGAAGTTCCTGCTCGGCGCGGCGGTGCGCTTCGAGGATTACTCGGACTTCGGCAACACCACTACCGGCAAGCTGTCGGCGCGCTTCGACGCGACCGAGGCCTTCGCCGTTCGCGGCACGCTGTCGACCGGCTTCCGCGCCCCGGGCGTGCAGCAGCTGTTCTACAGCCAGCGTTCGACCAACCTCAACTCCGACGGCATCCTGACCGACACGCTGACCGCACGCCAGGACAGCGATGTCACCCGCGCGTTCGGCATCGAGCCGCTGCAGGAAGAAACCTCGACCAGCGGCACGCTGGGCTTCGTCTACACGCCCAATGACCGCCTCTCGGTGACGCTGGACGTGTTCCAGATCGACATCGACGACCGCATCATCTTCTCCAGCAACATCGCACCCGAGTCGGTCGGCACCGACGGCAATCCCTGCACGCCGACCAACAGCAACTGCCCGATCCAGGCCATCCTCGCCCCGATTGGCGTCGGCCAGGTGCTGTTCTTCACCAACGCCATCGACACCCGCACCACCGGCGTCGACCTGACCGTCAACCACAACACCACCTTCCAGGGCGGCAGCACGCTGAACCTGACGGCACTGGTCCACTTCAACGAGACCGAAGTGCGCTCGCGCCGTTCGCAGTCGCCGATCCTGTCGCCGACGCAATTGTTCGACGACACCCAGGTGACCCTGCTCGAAGAGGGCCAGCCGGGTGCGCACCATGTGTTCCAGGCCATCTGGGACAACGGTCCGTGGCAGTGGACCGGCCGCGCCAACTACTACGGTTCTGTTTCGGGCGAAGGCTTCACGCCCGGCATCAAGCAGACCTGGGACGGCAAGTGGCTGTTCGATGCGCAGGTGCGCTATTCCATCAACGACTCGATGGCGGTGACCGTCGGCGGCAACAACATCTTCGACCAGTACCCCGACAAGTGGGATCCTGTGACCGGTGCCCCGTTCCCGCAGTTGGGCTTCAAATACGGTTGGGAGACAATGCCGTTCGGCATGAATGGCGGCAGCTATTACGTCCGTTTCGATTACCGGTTCTAGGAATCGGTAGCGGCGGGTCGGCCCTTCGGGGCCGACTCAGCTCGCGGACCTGAGGGATCCGAAAGGGGAGAGAAGCGCCGGGCGACGGGGAGGTTGCCCGGCGTTGCTTTTTGCCTCAGCGCTTGCCGGTCGCCGCAGCGATCGCTTCGATCCGCGCCTTCTGCATCGCCTCGCCCACGGCAGGGCCACTCAGCCCTGATGCCACCTGATCTGACCGCACCGCCATCGCCGCGGCATGCGCCTCGCGCAGCGCGCGACCCTGCGGGTAGTCGTCATCTTCGTGCCCGGTGCGGCCGCGCTTGTCGGCCTCGCAGGCGATCGCCATCTGGGCGATGCGCGCCGGTTTGCGGAAGCCATCGCAACGGCTGATCAGCTCGTACACCGTCTTCGCCTTCAACTCGTCGAAACGGTGCACGTTGAGGTGCTCGCGGCATACGGCTTCGGCCAGCTGGCGGTGTTCGGTCGGCACCTTGAGGCGCTCGCACAGCGCTTTCAATGGCTTCACGCCCGCATGTTCATGGCCGACATGGCGCGGCAGTTCATCGGCAGGTGTCAGCGCCTTTCCGAGATCGTGGGTGAGTGCGGCGAAGCCGATCAGCTCGTCGCCCGGTGCCAGCTGCGCGGCCATGTCGCAGACCAGCTCGACGTGGACGCCGGTGTCGACTTCGGGGTGGAACTCCGCGCGCTGCGGAACGCCGTACAGTGATTCGACTTCCGGCAGCACGACGGCGAGGGCGCCGGCATCGTGCAGCGTGCGCAGGAACGCTGATGGCGCGGGGCTGGTAATGGCGCGCCGCAGTTCCTTCCAGACGCGCTCGGGCACAAGCGCGGACAGCTCGCCGGACTCGACCATCGCGCGCATCAGCGCCATCGTTTCCGGTGCGACGGTGAAGCCGAGCGGGGCGAAGCGGGCCATGAAGCGACCGGCACGCAGCACGCGCAGCGGGTCCTCGGCGAACGCCGGCCCGACATGGCGCAGCACGCGCGCCTGGATGTCACGCGCGCCGCCGTAGGGGTCGACCAGCTGGCCGTCCTCGTCCTGGGCAATGGCGTTGATGGTGAAGTCGCGGCGTTGCAGGTCCTGTTCGAGCGTCACCGAGGGATCGGCATCAACGACGAAGCCGCGATAACCGCGACCGCTCTTGCGCTCGGTCCGCGCCAGCGCGTACTCCTCGCCGGTTTGCGGGTGCAGGAACACCGGGAAGTCGAGGCCGACCGCGCGGAAACCGGCCGCCTCCATCGAGGCTTGTGTCTCGCCGACGATGACCCAGTCGCGGTCGCCGGGTGGCAGGCCGAGCAGGCGGTCGCGGACGGCGCCGCCAACGAGATAGGTCTTCATGGGGGAATGGTAGGGCAAAGGGGGCCGTCATCCCCGCGAAGGCGGGGACCCAGCGACGTTGCACTTGAGCATGCGGGACTTGCGAGCCTGGATCCCGGCGTTCGCCGGGATGACGGTCAACGCCACTGGGTCCCCGCCTTCGCGGGGATGACGGCATCTCAGCAGCCCGCCAGGATCTCGGGCAGCTTCGGTTCGATCGCCGTCGGTGTGATGCCCAGGCGACGCAGCCCATCCTCGAAACTCACCGAGTCGAGCTGCAGCGAGCGCCAGTTGTCGCGGCTGATCGGCTTGCCGGGCAGGAACTCGCCGATGTTGGCCTGCAATTGGCCGAGCTTCTGCGGCAGGCCGAGGACGGCGCGGTAGCGGCCGCGTCCACGCGCCGCCAGGCGCACGATGCGGCGCAGCGACATCACATCCGGCCCGACCAGATCGAAGCTGTCGCCGATGCTGCGGCGATCATCGAGCGCACGCGCGAACGCTTCGACCACGTCGCCGACCCATACCGGCTGGAAGCGCGCGTCGGCGCGGCCGATCGGCAGCACCGGGGCGAATCGCAGCAGCCCGTCGAAGCGGCAGAACAGGCCATCGCCCGGGCCGGCGATGACCGAGGGACGGAACACGGTCCAGTCGAGTCCGGAGGCGCGCACGCGTTGTTCGGCGCGGCCGCGCGATTGCAGGTAGTGGCTGTCGCCGTGGCCGGCGTTGAGCGCGCTCATCTGCAACAGGCGGCGCACGCCCATGTCCTTCATCGCCGCGATCAGCGACTCGGTGATGCCGACGAAAACGCGTTCGAAGCCGTCGCCACGATCGCCCTTCTCGTTGAGGATGCCGATCAGGTTGATCACGGCATCGGCGTCGTCGAGGACGGCCGACAGGAAGCCGCGGTCACCGACGTCACCTTCGATCAGGCTGGCGCCCGGCGGTCGCAGCGCGCGCTTGCCGGGATCGACGCCGCGGCTGAGCACGGTGATGCGATCGCCGGCCTGCAACAGGCGCGCGACCAGATGCCGGCCGACAAAACCGGATCCACCCAGGATGACGACGTGACGTTGTGCCATGCCGCGAGTTTAAGGTCGCACGGCCTTCACCGCTGTGATGGGCGCCGTGGTTGGGCCGCCGGCGGGGGCGGGGGCGGTGCGGCCGGCGATGCCGGCTGCGGGCAGACGAACTGCGTACGCTTGCCGTCGACGCGGCCGCGCATGCGATCGCTGACCCGCAACGCGTCGCCATTGAGACGCCAGTCGTAGAGCACGCTGAAGGCGAGCACGCGTGCCACGTATTCGCGCGTTTCCTTGTAGCTGATCGTCTCGATCCAGAAGTCCGGGTCCATGCCCGGCCTCTGCGATTGCCAGCGCGACAGCGGCGACGGCCCGGCGTTGTAGCCGGCGATCACCTGGTAGGGCTGGCCGCCGTACTTGTCCATCAACTCACGCAGGTAGGCGGTGCCGAGGATGATGTTGGTATCCGGGTCGTAGAGGCTCTCCGCGCCGCCCCAGGGTTGGCCGGTGCGGCCGGCTACGCTGGCACCGGTGGCCGGCAGGATCTGCATCAGCCCCATCGCATTGGCGCTGGAACGCGCGCGCGGATAGAACACGCTCTCGGCGCGGATCTCGGCCGCGACCCAGGCCGGATCGATTCGGTTGCTGCTTGCCTCGCGCCGGATCGTGGCCTCGTGGTGCAGCGGGAAGCGAAGGCCGTACAGGCGCAATTCGTCGGGATTGCCCTTGCCCAGTGCGAACACCGCGCGGTCGAACCAGCCATTGCCCTGTGCGACTTCCACGGCGATGCGGCGCTGCTCGTCGTTGAAGCGCGACAGCGCGTCGTCCCATTCGCGCACGGCCCAGCCGACGCGATCGATCTTGAACAGTCCCATCGCCCGCACGATCGCCGGATCGCGTGCGATCGCCGCCTGCGCCGAGGCGCTGTCATTGGGCAGCCACGGGCACAGCACGTAGGGCAGGCCGAGCTTGTCGGCGGCCAGGAAGCCGTGGAAGTCGGGCTTCTTCGCCGCCTCGCGGTACAGGCGGTCGGCCGTGGATTTGCTGCCGGCGCGCTCGTTCAAGCGCGCCTCGAAATACATCCAGCGCGAGTCGGCGCGCTGCTTGGCGCCCATCTTGTTGATCGCGGCCAATGCGGCCGGCCAGTCCGAGCGCGACATCGCCTCGCGCAGGCGCCACTCATGCAGGCGATCGTCGTAGGCGACGTCGGGCACGGCGTTGAGGCGCCGCGCCGAATCGGGTTCGTATGAAGCCACCGACCACAGCGCAATCTGGTACAGCGCACGGCCGCGCTCTTCGTTGCTCAGGCCCAACGCATCGGCATAGCGCGGCAGGATGGCTTCTGCCGATGCCGGCGACGCCTTGCCGAACTTCGCCAGTCCCTGCGAGGCGATGGCGCGACTGCGCGCGGTCTTCGGCCAGGTCAGCGCGCGTTCGTGCGGCGCATCGAGGAAGGCGGCGTAGTCATTGGCCAGCGCCAGCTGGTCTGCAGGCAGGCCGCGTGCGGCGGCGCGCATCACACCGGGCTGCCATTCGGCGGCGGCCAGGTCGATGCGTTCCCAGCGCAGCTCCGGTGTCAGGCCGCCCTGTGTCGACAGTGCCGCCATCGGCGAATCGCATTCGTCCGGCAGGGATTTTCCGGTGCTGCGCCAGATCGCCTGCGCGTCACTGGTCCATTGGGCATCGGCGCGGCCCTGCGCGAGGCGCGCGCTCAGTTCGCCGCAGCGCAGTGCCGCGCTCTTGATCTGTGGGCTCCACGCGGCAAGAAACGACGCCCAGTCCTGGCGGCGGGCGGTCGCGGCGAGCCAGCTCTCGCGGAACGATTCGGCGACGGCCTGGCCGCGGTAACGCGACAGGAACGTCTGCGCCTGGCCGGCGCTGAGGTTGTCGATGTCACGCCGCAAGCTGGCGTACTCGACCCAGCCGTAGAGCGGGTGACGTGCGATGTCGGCGTACTGCCCGGCATCGAAGCGGCCCAGTTCGGCCGCCTCCAGCGCGGCGCGCACGCGCGGCAGTTGCGGATCGACGGTGGCCTTGGGCAATGCGGGCAATTGCACCGGCGGTGCCGCCGCCGTGCTCTGTGCACAGGCAGTTGCGGCAACCGCTGCAATGGACGCAGCGAGTACGATTGTGAACGGGCGGGGGAGCATGCGTGGGACTATAGCCCAGCGTTGTGAAGTGGCTGTCGCCACCGCGTGCGATGCAGTCAGTTGCCGTTGTCGTCCGCAAGAAAATTCTCAGGGAGTCCCATGATCACCGCACTGCTCATCTTCCTCGCGCTGGGCTGCATCGCCGGCATTCTTGCCGGACTTCTCGGCGTGGGCGGTGGCCTGGTGCTCGTGGCGGCGCTCGCATGGCTGCTGCCGGGGATGGGCATTCCGAAGGAGGCAGCGATGCATGCCGCACTGGCCAGCTCGCTTGCCAGCATCGTCCTCACCGCAGCCGCATCGGCGCGCGCACATGCATCGCGCGGCAGCGTGCTGTGGCCGACGGTGGCGTGGATGGTGCCGGGACTGCTGATCGGCGGCTGGCTCGGCAGTGGCGTGGCGGTGCGCGTGGACGACAGCGTGTTGCGCTGGATCGTCGCCGGATACTGCTTCCTCGCCGCCGCGCAGCTCACCTTCGGTCGCAGCCGCGGCACGGGCGATGCCAAGCTGCCGGCGCCGACCGGCGTGGCGATGTCGGCGGCCGGGCTCGGCATCGGCGCCGTATCGGCCGTGGTCGGCATCGGCGGCGGCAGCATGACCGTGCCGTTGCTGGTCTGGCGCGGCATCGCCCCGGTGCGCGCGGTCGGCACCTCTTCGGCCTGCGGCGTCGCCATTGGCCTGGCCAGTGCGGTCGGCTATGCGCTGCACGCACCCGCCGGCGCCCTGCCCGAGCATGCAATCGGCTACGTCTACCTGCCGGCGGCGATCGGCGTGGCGGCCGCCTCGGTGTTGTCGGCGCCGTATGGCATGCGCCTGGCGCACCGTCTGTCCGGCGACACACTCAAGCGGGTATTTGCCGGCTTCCTGGCCCTGGTCGGCACCAGCCTGGTGCTTGGCGGCTGAGACATCCCGGGTTTCCGACGTACGGTCGGCACGCTCATCTCATTGCAGTGAGCGACAGATCCCGGTTTCGCATCGAATTTCCATACCGAAGTCGCTAAGACGGTTTGGAATTCCCGTCCTTATCGCTCAAAAAGTCAGAAATTCCAGCTCACTCGGCCAACTGTGCCGAAAGTGACGCCGACTTTTTGCCGCTTGTGGCGGCTTTACGAATTGTTTACAACTCAGGAACGCCGCCTGTAGGGGGGGAGGCGCGTACAGCTGTTCAGCCTGATTTTTTCTTTTTTGGAGAGAGTCGATGAAAGCACTACGCCGGCAGTCCCTCACCAGAGCCATACAACTTTCACTGCTGCTCAGCCTGCCTGGCATCGCAGCAGCCCAGGACGCACCCGCACCCGCGCAGCCCGGGTCAGCCACGACGCTGGACACGGTTACCGTCACAGGCAGCCGCATCAAGCAGACCAACGTCGTCACCGCGCAGCCGGTGTACGTGCTCGACCGCAGCAAGATCGAGGCCACCGGCCTGCAGAGCGTGGGCGACCTGCTGCAGCAGCTCAGCTCGAGCGGCAAGGCGCTCAACGCCAAGTTCAATTCCTCCGGCAACTTCGGCTATCCGCCTGACGGCGGCGGCATCGGCGCCGGTTCGGCGCAGGTCGACCTGCGCAACCTGGGTTCGCAGCGCACCCTGGTGCTGGTCGACGGCGTGCGGTGGGTCAACGAATCCTCCGCGTCGGGTGTGAGCGGCAGTGCCGACCTCAACACCATCCCGCTGGCGATCGTCGAACGCATCGAAGTGCTGGAAGACGGCGCCTCGGCGATCTACGGTTCCGACGCCATCGCCGGCGTGGTCAACATCATCACCCGCCGCAAGTTCGACGGCGCCGAAGTGCATGCCTACTACGGCGAGTACGAAGACGGCGGCGAGACCACCGAGGCCAGCCTGACCATCGGTGGCAGCGGCGAGCGCTGGTCGGGCATCTTCACTGCCAGCTATTTCGAGCAGCAGGAGATCAGCTCGGGGAGCTGGGAGCAGTCGCGTTTCCCGACGCCGGGCACCGGCGTCACCGGCGGCAGCTCGGGCATCCCGCAGGGTCGCTTCTTCTTCTGCGACCCGACCCGTCCGACCACCGGCGTGGGCGGTTGCGATGCCGATACCGAGAACTGGTACGACATGACCTTGAACAACGGCACGACCACGCCGGTGTTCGATCCCAACAACCCCAATGGCGGCACCTACAACCAGTTCGACCTGTCGGATCGGTTCAACTTCGCGCCGTACAACTTCCTGCTCACACCGAGCAAGCGCAAGTCGATCTTCGCCAGCGCCACCTATGACCTGAGCGATGAAGTCCGCCTGCACGTGAAGGGCCTGTACAACAACCGCACCTCGACCAACCAGGCCGCACCCGAGCCGATCTTCGTCGGCCCCGGCGCCGGCACCGGCGGCATCGCCGACACGATCAGCATCCACCAGGACAACCCGTTCAACCCGTTCGGCTACACGCTCGATGCGAACTCGAACCTCCTGGTGGTGACGCGTCGCCCGGTCGAAGTCGGCCCGCGCATCTTCCACCAGGACGTAGACACGACGTACTTCAACGTCGGCCTCGACGGCACCTTCGGCGTGGGCGACCGCACGCTCGGCTGGGACGTCAACTACGCCCATTCCGAGAACAAGGCCACGCAGGAGTTCCTCAACGGCTACAACGTGGCCAAGATGAAGCTCGCGCTGGGTGATCCGGCCATCTGCGCACTGGTCGCAGGCTGCACGCCGCTCGACCTGTTCGGCGGCCAGGGCCGGCCGATGACGCAGGACCAGATCGACTACATCCGCACGCGCCAGATCGACTCGAGCAAGCAGGTGCTGGATCTGTTCCAGGGCAACATCACCGGCGACATGTTCGACATCGGCGATCGCACGGCGGGCTTTGCCGCGGGCGTGGAGCACCGTCGGTATCGCGGCGACTTCAACCCCGATCCGCTGCGCCAGACCGGCGAATCGCAGGACTCGTTCGCAGCGCCGGTGTCGGCTTCGTACGAAGTGGACGAAATCTATACCGAGTTCAGTTTCCCGGTGCTGGCGACGCTGGATCTCAGTGCGGCGATCCGCTACTCCGACTACTCGACCTTCGGCAACGAAACCACCGGCAAGGTCGGTTTCCGCTGGCAGCCGATCGAGGACATCGTCGTTCGCGGCACGTACTCCACCGGTTTCCGCGCACCGAACCTGGGCGAGCTGTTCGGCCTGACCCAGTTCGGCGCGACGCTGGTCGATCCCTGCGGTTCCACCGGTCGTCCGGGCCCGGCATCGCCTGACCTGGCGGCAGGTTGCGCGGCGCAGGGTGCGCCGCCGAACTTCGTCCAGGCCAACACGCAGATCACCACCTTCACCGGTGGCAATCCGGATCTGCAGCCTGAGACGTCGGACAACTGGACCTTCGGCGTGGTCTATGCGCCGAGCTGGGGTGCCAACCAGTCGTGGTCGGACCGCCTGGACTTCGAAGTGGGCTACTACAACGTCGAGATCGAGGATGCGATCCAGGCCCGCGACCTGCAGGCATTGCTCACGACCTGCCTGCAGGAAGGCGGCGTCAACTCGGTCAACTGCACGCCGTTCTCGCGCGGCGCTGGCGGCAACCTCAACCCGCCCAACAACTTCCTCGACAACCTGGGTTCGATCAAGACCGACGGCGTCGACATCAAGGCCAACTGGGCCGGTCCGGAGTGGAGCTGGGGTCGCCTGAACGCGTCGCTGCAGTCGACCTACGTCAACGACTACGAGGCCGTCGACGTCGACGGCAACCGTTCGCAGCGCGAAGTCGGCATCGAGGTCGACGACAGTGCGATCCCGGAATGGCAGACCAATGTGCAGCTGGGCTGGACGAGGGGTGATTTCAACGCTGGCTGGACGCTGCGTTACATCTCCTCGGTGAAGGAGCCGTGCGACAACGTGCCGGTCGCCAATGCACCGGGCTGCCTGGGCGGAACAGAGTTCAACGAGCTCGGGTCCACCACGTTCAACGACGCGCAGTTCAACTGGTCCAATGCGTTCACCGAGGGACTGAAGCTGACGGTCGGCGTGAACAACATCTTCGGCAAGGAACCGCCGGTGTGCCTGACCTGTTCGCTCAATGGCTACGACGCGGGTACGTATGACCTGCCGGGTGCGTTCTGGTACGTGAGCGCGGACTATCGCTTCTGATGGTGCGCTGGTGATCGCGCGCTCATGAAGGCGTGATCGCGAACCAGAGTGGAACGAGGACGGCCGATGCATTGCATCGGCCGTTCTCTTTCCCGGAGGCGTCGCGATCGGGACAGGGCGCCAAGTTTCTTCTCCAGCGACCCCAGGGTGCGCTCCGGCTCAGTCTGGGCTGCTGTCATCGCCCACGCATCCCACAATTGCTTCTTCCAACTCATGGTTCCCGTGCTGCTGCTCGCCGTGCCGGGTTCGCATTCGGACGCATGCGTCGACCGTTGCGGACCCGCCTGAAGAGCACGAGGTTGCGTCTTGCCCATTCCCGCGGTGACTGCGGGCCATACATGGGTATGGATCCATACCTAGGTGTTATCGCCGTCGGCGCCGTGCGCTGATTACATGGCGACGACCGCCCCGATCGCGTCGCGACACGTCGGTCCATCGCCCGAGCATTTCGATACGAAGGGCGGCCTGTCCGGACACACGCCGGATAAACCGCCCAGCCAGGCTGTACGCACACGGCGCTGCCTGGCGCCGGAGAGCCGCGGATCCTCGCGCAGTGCGGCGGACTGGCGCCATTCAACGACACGGAGACCACCATGGACCATCGCGAAACCCAGTCGTTCGATCCGCTGCGCCGAAAGATGCTGGCTACCGCCGCCCTTGGCGTGGCGGTGGCCCCGCTCGCCATGGTGCGCAGCGCGCACGCCGCCGCGGCACCGTCCACCGCCGTCCCGCTGGCCCGTCGCGCGCAGGCGATTTCGTTCGCGACGTTGAAGCGGATCCGCGCAGGGCTGCTGGACGTCGAGTACGCCGAGGCCGGACCTGCCGACGGGCCGCCGGTGATCCTGCTGCACGGCTGGCCCTACGACATCCACAGCTACGTCGAAGTGGCGCCTCTGCTGGCGAAGCACGGATACCGCGTGATCGTGCCGTTCCTGCGGGGCTACGGCGGCACGCAATTCGTATCGGCTGACACGCTGCGCAACGGGCAGCCCTCGGCGCTGGCCGAGGATGTCGTGCAGTTCATGGATGCTTTGCACATCCGCACGGCGGTGCTTGGCGGTTTCGACTGGGGTGCGCGCTCGGCCGACATCGTCGCCGCGCTCTGGCCGGAGCGCGTCAAGGCGCTGGTGTCCGTCAGCGGCTATCTGATCGGCAGCCAGGCCGCGGGGCAGGTCCCGCTGCCACCGGAGGCGGAGCTGCAATGGTGGTACCAGTTCTACTTCGCCACCGAGCGCGGCCGCGCCGGCTACGACACGAACCGTCACGATTTCACGAAGCTCATCTGGAAGCTCGCCTCGCCGAAATGGGACTTCGACGACGCGACTTTCGATCGCAGCGCGGTGTCGTTCGCCAACTCGGATCATGTCGATATCGTCGTCCACAACTACCGCTGGCGCCTGGGCCTGGCGCAGGGCGAGGCGAAGTACGACGCCCTGGAGAGCCGCCTCGCGCAGTCCCCATCCATCGGCGTGCCCACCATCACGATGGAAGGCGACGCGAACGGCGCGCCGCACCCCCAGCCCGACGCGTACGCCAAGCGCTTCACGGGCAAGTACGAACACCGCCTGGTCACCGGCGGCATCGGCCACAACCTTCCGCAGGAAGATCCGCACGCGTTTGCGCAAGCGATCATCGATGCGGACCGCCTCTGAGCGACGGGGGAAATCGACATGAAAACCCGATGGGTAGTGCTTCCTGTCGCGCTGATCGTGCTGGGCCTGATCGCACTTACGGCCGCCGATGATGCGAAAGCCGGCAAGCCGGCATCGCCGATCTACGGCGTCACCGTGCCCGATGGCTACCGTTCCTGGGAGCTCATCGCGCCTGCACGCGAAGCCGCGCCGTTCGACGAACTGCGTGTGGTACTGGGCAACGACATTGCGGTGCGCGCGTACCGCAAGGGCACGTTGCCATTCCCCGACGGCAGCGTGCTGGTGAAGCTGGCCTGGAAGGAGGTGCAGTCGCCGGAGTTCGCGTCGGCGACGATTCCGGGCGCGGCCACGACCGTGCAGGTCATGGTGAAGGATTCGAAGAAGTATGCATCGAGCGGTGGCTGGGGCTTCGGCCGCTACATCGACGGCGTGCCCGCCGACGAAGCCCAGCACCGCAGCTGCTTCGCCTGCCACGAAGCACGCGTGAAGGATCGCGACTACGTGTTCACGCGCCGGGCGCCGTGAATCCTGCATCGCCTGATGGAGCGCAATGACATGACGCAACGATGGCTGATCACCGGCAGTTCCCGCGGCCTGGGCCGCGCACTCACGCTGGCCGCACTGCAAGCGGGGCATCGCGTGGTGGCGACGGCGCGCGACCCCTCGCAGTTGCGGGACCTGGTCGAACGGCATGGCGACGCCGCGCGCGCGGTGGCGCTGGACGTCACCGATCCTGCAGCGGCGGAGGCCGCGGTGCAGGCGGCTTTCGAAGCCTTCGGTGGTCTCGACGTGCTGGTGAACAACGCCGGCTTCGGCAACGTCAACTCCGTCGAGGACACCTCGCTCGACGATTTCCGCCGCCAGATCGAAACGAACCTGTTCGGCACCATCATCATGACGAAGGCGGCAGTTCCGCTCATGCGGGAACAAGGCAGCGGCCACATCATCCAGTTCTCCTCCGTCGGCGGCCGCCTGGGCGCGCCAGGGCGGGCGCCGTATTCGGCGGCGAAGTGGGGCGTGGAGGGGTTCTCCGAGGTGCTCGCGCAGGAAATGGCCCTGATCGGCGTGCGCGTCACCATCATCGAGCCCGGAGGGTTCCGCACCGACTTCGCGGGCGCATCGACATCGCTCGTCGAAGGCCGCCCGGAGTATGACGCCGTAGTCGGCAACGCCGTGCGCATGCAGCGCGAGTACGACGGTTGGCAGCCGGGCGACCCGGCGCGCGCGGCCCGCGCGATCCTCGCCATCGCCGCGATGCCCGAGCCTCCGCTGCGGCTTGCGCTCGGCAGCGATGCCGTGGCCGCGATCGAACGCGTCGAGCGTGCGCGCCTGGACGAACTCGCGCGATGGCGCGAGCTGAGCGTTTCCACCGACTTTCCCGCTGAACCTTCACCCCCCGAAAGGAGATCGACATGAAGAACCTGCTGGCCGCGATGGCCATGTGCGCGGCCTCGCTCACCGCGACGGCCGTGTCCGCACAAACGCCCAGGCCCACGGTCGTCCTGGTGCACGGCGCCTTTGCCGACGCATCCAGCTGGAACGGCGTCATCCGTATCCTCGAGAAGGACGGCTATCCGGTCGTCGCCGTCGCCAATCCGCTGCGCGGTGTCGCCAGCGATGGCGCGTACGTGGGTGATGTCGTGAACAGCCTCGGCAAGCCGGTGGTGCTGGTCGGCCATTCGTACGGTGGCAGCGTGATCACCGAGGCCGCGCGCGAAAAATCCAACGTGAAGGCGCTGGTATACGTCAGCGCATTTGCGCCGGACGCCGGCGAAACGGCGGCTGGCCTGTCCGGCAAGTTTCCCGGCAGCACGCTCGGGCCGGCCATCGCGCCGCCGGTGAAGCTGTCCTCGGGCGGCAACGACCTGTACATCCTGCAGGACAAGTTCCACCAGCAGTTCGCAGCGGACGTGCCGGCGGCGGACGCCGCGCTGATGGCCGCCACGCAGCGTCCCATCACCGAAGCCGCGCTCAACGAGAAGTCGGGGGCGCCGACGTGGACGGGCATCCCGTCGTGGTTCGTCTATGGCGACAAGGACCTCAACATCCCGCCGAAGGCGTTGGCTTTCATGGCCGAACGTGCGAAGTCGCGCAAGACTGAAGTCGTTGCCGGCGCCTCGCACGTGGTGATGGTGTCGCACCCGGACGTCGTTGCCCGGTTGATCGAGCGCGCTGCGGAAGCGAAGTAACCCCCCTCACGCTTCGCTCCCCGCGTTGCCCCGGGCCTCGTGCCCGGGGCTTTTTTTTGTTCCCGGAACAAGGAACGGCAGCCGGTCATGGCTGCCGCTACCGTGTTCCCGGTGGTGCTGCGATCGATCAACCGCGGATGAAGGCCAGCAGATCGGCGTTGATGACGTCCGCGTGCGTGGTGCACATCCCGTGCGGATAGCCAGGGTAGACCTTCAGCGTCCCGTGCCGCAGCAGCTTCACCGACAACAGCGCCGAATCGGCGATCGGCACAACCTGGTCGTCGTCGCCATGGAGCACCAGCGTCGGCACGTCGATAGCCTGCAGGTCATGGGTGAAGTCGGTTTCGGAGAAGGCCTTGATGCCCTCGTAGTGAGCCTTCGCGCCGCCGATCATGCCCTGGCGCCACCAGTTGTCGATCACGCCCTCGTCCACTTTGGCACCTGCGCGGTTGAAGCCGTAGAACGGACCGGACGGGAAATCACGGAAGAACTGCGCGCGATTGGCGGCGAGCGCGGTGCGGATGCCGTCGAACACTTCGATCGGCAGTCCGCCGGGGTTGGCGTCGGTCTTCAACATGATCGGCGGCACCGCGCCGATCAGCACTGCCTTCGCGACGCGTCCAGCGCCGTGGCGTGCGACGTAGCGGGCGACTTCGCCGCCGCCGGTGGAATGGCCGATGTGCACGGCGTTGCGCAGGTCCAGATGCTGCACGACGGCGGCTGCATCGGCGGCGTAGCGATCCATGTCGTGGCCGTCGCTGACCTGGCTCGAACGCCCGTGGCCGCGGCGATCGTGCGCGACGACGCGATAACCCTTCGCGAGGAAGAACAGCATCTGGGTGTCCCAGTCGTCGCTCGACAGCGGCCAGCCGTGGTGGAAGACGATGGGTTGTGCGGTCTTCGGGCCCCAGTCCTTGTAGAAGATGCTGGCGCCGTCGGCGGTTGTGATGAAGCTCATTGCAGGTTTCTCCGTGGGGTTGGACACACGGAACAAACTACGTCGCGCCCTGCGGCGCAGGAATCAGATCAATGTATAGGGATCGTCTGCAGGGTCGCCGCCATCCAGTGCAGCGGCAATGCAACGCGCGACGGTCGGACCGTCCATCGGCTTGACCAGGTAGGCCAGAGCGCCTGCGGCGAGGACGCGTTCACGCGCCGCGTCGGACGGAAATGCGGTCATCACGATCACCGGGAATCTTCTTTCGTTCACGATCAATGCGTCCAGCAGCTGCGCGCCGGTCATGCCCGGCATCTGCATGTCGGTGATGAGGCAATCGGGATCGCCTGCGTCGACATCGGCGAGGAACTGTGTCGCCGACGAATAGGTACGCACGTCGTGGCCGAGCGATCGCACCAGGCTGGAAAGCGACGTCCTGACGCCTTCGTCGTCATCGAGGATCGCGATCATGGGTGCGCGCTTCATCAGGGTCCTTCAGGCCGCGCTGGGTACGAAAGTGCATTGGAACGCGGCACGTACACGTTAACCGCGCCCGCGGCACCACGAAATCATACGCAGGTATGGCATGCGCTCACTTCGCCGCCGCAAGCCCCAGGGCTTCGGCCTGGCGAACCAGGTCGGCGAGCGTGCGCACACCCATCTTCCGCATGAGGTTGCCGCGGTGGATCTTCACGGTGATCTCGCTCAGCCCGATCAGGCCGGCTACCTGCTTGTTCATCAGGCCGGCGGTGACGTGCGCCATCACCTCGCGCTCGCGCGGCGTCAGCCTCGCATAGTGCGCGCGCACGTCGTCCAGTGCCGCGTTGTCGGCGCGGCGTTGCGCGTCGCGTTCGATCGCACCGGCCACGGCATCGAGCATGTCCTGGTCGCGGAACGGCTTGGGCAGAAAGTCGACCGCGCCTGCCTTCATGGCGCGCACCGACATTGGAATGTCGCCGTGGCCGGTCATGAACACGATGGGCAGCGCGATGCCGTTGCGCGCGAGCTGTTCCTGCAGGTCCAGGCCGCTGATGCCGGGCAGCCGCACGTCGAGGATCAGGCAGCCCGGCGAATCGGGCACCGTGGCCTGCAGCAGTTCAGCGGGCGAGGCGAACAGCAGCGTCTGCAGGCCAATCGAACGGAACAGGCTGTCCAATGCTTCGCGGACCGGCGCCTCGTCGTCGACGATCACGACGAGTGGGACGGGGGCCGCGACGCCACCGGAAATCGTGGGCGTGTTCATGCGGGAAGGTCCGTGGACGCGGTGGAAAGCAAAAGGCGGAACGTCGCGCCGTGGCCGGGCTCGCTTTCGACGGTGAGTCGGCCGCCGTGCGCTTCGGCGATGGTCTGGCAGATCGCCAGGCCCATGCCCATGCCCTGGGGACGCGTGGTGAAGAAGGGGTCGAACAGGCGCTCCAGGTGTTCGGTCGCGATGCCGGGTCCGGTATCGGCCACCGATATCCCGATGCGCGCTTCGCCCGTGCCGCCGACGGAGACGACGAGACGACGATGGCCCGCCTGCCCGGACATCGCCTGGCTTGCGTTCATCATCAGGTTGACCAGCACTTGCTGCAGCTGGATGCGATCGCCTCGGACGACGGGCAGCTGGGGTTCCAGTTCGAGCTGCAGCTCGACGTTGCCCCGTACCAGTTCGTGCTGGACCAGGCGCGCGGCGTCCTCGACGGTGGCGGCGATATCGAGTGCTTCGTGCCGGGCCGGCGCCTTGCCGAGGAACGCGCGGATCCGCGCCACGATCTCGCCGGCGCGACGGCCTTCCGAAACTATGCGCATGATCGCCGTATCGACTTCGTGCAGGTCGGGCGGGTCGCGACGAAGCCATCGCATGCCGGCCTCGCCATAGGTGACCACGCTCATCAACGGCTGGTTGACTTCGTGCGCGATGGAGGCCGTCAGTTCGCCAAGCGTCGAAACACGCGACGCGTGCGCAAGCTCGGTCTGCGCCAGCAGCAGGGCATCCTGGGCGCGCTGGCGCTCGGTGTTGTCGACCACGAACACCAGCACGCTCGCATCGCCGTCTTCCGCCGACGGGAAGGTGATGGTGAACAGCACCGGCGCACGCGCGCCGTCGCGCCGAACGATCTCCGTTTCGCCTTCATGGAACGCATCGCCGCGCGCGAATGCGAGCAATGCGGCAGCGAAGGTCCGGTCGGCATCGCCGATGACGTCCTGCACCGATGCCGGTGCCGACATCGGATCGCCAGCGCCGAACATCGCGGCAAATGCCGGGTTTACTTCGTCGATGCGTGCGATGCGGCGCATCTGTCCGACCAACTCCGGGTGTTCGAGCAGGTGCGCCGCCAGTGCATCGGCATCGTGTAGTCCACGCGCGTCAAGTTCCGTGCGCACCGCGCTCCAGTCCTGCTGGAGTACGCCGATGCGGCTTTCGTCGAACATGCGGCGGAAGCGACGTTCGCTGCGCACGAGGGCCGCGTACGCCGCCTTCCGTTCGGTGATGTCGGTGTGCGTCTCCAGCACGCCGGTCGCGCGTCCCTTGTCGTCGCGCTGCAACACCCACCGGCTGTCCAGCACGAGCGTGTGGCCGTGGCGGGTGACCTGCTCCAGCACGCCTTCCCATCGTCCGGTGGCCAGCAACGACTGTTCGATGTCCTCGCGGCGGTCGGGGTAACGCGTGCCCAGCAGGTCGTCCGCGTTCCGGCCCAGCGCCTGAGCCTGCGACCAGCCGTACACGCTCTCGGCGGTGGCATTCCAGAACGTGATGCCGCCCCCGATGTCGCGCACGAAGATCATGTCGTGCGACACATCCAGCAGCGTGGCCTGCGCCGACAGGGTGCGTACCGCGCTCTGGTTCTTCAGCGCCAGCAACGCGGCGATGCCGATGGCCGACAGGCTGACGAACGCGCGCACGGTCTGCGAGCCGACGTGTTCGAGTCCATGCGAGTCTGCATAGGCAAAGACGGTCAGCAGCGCCGCGCCGGAAGCGGCCATGAGGATGTCGCCACGCCGCTGCGTGCCGGCCACCAGCAGCACCGCGACCACGTACAGCACCGCGACCGCACCCTCGAGCGTGGTGAAGGTGTCGAGCAGGAAGATGCCCAGCATCAGCAACACGGCCGACGTGCGAAGCAGCCGGGGGCTTGCGCGTCCACGCGCCGCTACGCCCACGGCGTGGCGCGGGAGCGACGGATGCGGACGCACATTCGGATGCGGGCGGGGCGGGGCGGACACGGGCGGCTCCGTTTGGGCGGTCGCGCGAGACATTATCACCGCACGCACCCCCGCCGGACCGGATGGGCACGGATCGAAACCAAAGTATGAGTCGGCGAAACGAAGTATCTGCACCCGTCCGGACCTCGCCTTCCTCCAAAGTCCGCTTCTGGCCGATAGCGGACATCGAAGGTAGCGAAGCGGTAAGCGTGATGCTGATGTCCGCTTCCGTCCCAAAGCGGGAATCGCGCGCGTGCCTACGCGGTCCGGCTCAAGCGGAGCGCGTGACGGGGCTTGGCTCGCTAGATCGAGTAGCCGCCGTCCATGGTCAGGCTCGCGCCGGTCATGTATCCCGCTTCCGCGCTGGCGAGAAAGGCGGCCAGCGCGGCGACTTCGTCCGGTCGGCCAACCCGCTTCAAGGGGTTGCGCTGGATCAGAGGTTCGAGGAAGTCGGCGGTGATGTCGGTCTCGATCGGGCCGGGCTGGATGTTGTTGATCGTGATCCGACGTGGCGCCAGGTCCAGGGCCAGTTCACGCACCAGCGTGGCCACTGCGGCCTTGCTCATCGCGTAGACGCTGCTGCCCACGACACCTCCGCGCACGGCGGTGTTGCTGCCGATGGTAATGATCCTCCCATCCTCGGCCATGCTCGCGGCCGCCGCCTGGATCGCCAGGAACACGCCGCGTATGTTGATCGCCAGCATCTGGTCGAGGATGTCGAGCGAGAACTCCTGCAGCGGGCCTCCCTTGTAGATGCCGGCGTTGACCACGGCTACGTGGAGGGGCCCGAACTGCGCGACCGCGCCGCGAACTGCGGACGTGATGGCATCCGCGTCTGCGCTGTCGGCTTGCAGCGCCATGGCCACGCCGCCATCGGCCTGTATGGCGGCCACCACCTCCGCCGCTTTGTCGGCCCGGGAGGCGTAGGTGAGGGCTACCGCGTAACCGTCACGCGCGAGACGGCGGGCAATGGCGGCGCCGATGCCGCGCGAACCTCCGAAGACCAATGCGGCCTTCGGAGTCTGGGTGGGCACGTTCGTCATGTTCGAGTCCTTCGGATGGTGCCGACGGACAATCCGCCGGCTTTCAACCATTACGCCTCGGCGTTGTATCCGGCGGGTGTCTCGTCCACGCCGCTTTGTAAGCCAGTGCATCACCGGTCGCTCCGATGCGTTTGGATACGACGGCCGAGGGGCCTTCGGCCGAGCACCGACGACGCGCCCGGCAGATCCTATGCACTGGACCAGGGCATTGGCTCCGCGGCGCGCCGGCTCATGTTCGTTACGACGCCTGGCGCAGCGGGCGGAAGGCCGCACGCAGTTCCGCGCTGAACAGGTGGGGTTGCTCCCACGCGGCGAAATGGCCTCCCTTGCCCGGTTCGTTGAAGTAGTACAGCGTGGGGTACGCACGCTCGGTCCAGGTCCGGGGTGCGCGGTAGATCTCGCCGGGGAAGACGGAAACCGCGACCGGCACTTTGACCTGCGAGGTCTTCTGCGCGGCCGCGCTGAAGTTGTTGTTGTTGTTCTCCCAGTAGAACCGGCCCGACGACGTTGCGGTGCCCGTGAGCCAATACAGGCTTATGTCGTCCAGGATCGCGTCGCGTCCAAGCACGCGCTCGGGCATCCCGTCGCTATCGGTCCACTGCACGATCTTGTCGTACATCCACGCGGCCAGGCCGGCCGGAGAGTCGTTCAAGGCATAGCCGATGGTTTGCGGCCGCGTCACCATCATCGCGCCGTACGCCGCGTTGCGACTGAAGAATCGACTCAGCGTGTCGAACGCGTTGCGCTCGCTGTCCGAGAGCCCGGCCGGAGCGGATGCGCCGCTGTTGATGGCCGTCATCAACTCGCCCGGCACCGTCGCCGGCATGGTCAGGTGGATGCCGCGCAATGCGGCGGGCGCCTGGCGTCCAAGCGCATCGGAGATGACCGAGCCGTGGTCGCCGCCTTGCGAAACATAATGGTCGTAGCCGAGCCTTTTCATCAGCACGTCCCACGCGGCGGCAACGCGTTCCGGGCCCCAGCCAAGTTCGGTGGGGATGCCCGAGAATCCGTAACCGGGAATGGACGGGATGACGACATCGAAGGCGTCCTGCGCGCGACCGCCGAAGGAGGTCGGATCGGTCAAGGGACCGACGGTGTCGAGGAACTCCAGGATCGAACCGGGCCAGCCGTGCGTGAGGATCATGGGCAAGGCATTTCGGTGCGGCGACCGGACGTGGATGAAGTGGATGTCCACGCCATCGATGAGGGTGAGGAACTGCGGCAGTCGGTTGAGTCTGGCTTCGAGCCTGCGCCAGTCGTATCCGTTGCCCCAATAGGCAACCAGCGATCGCAGTGCCGCCAGGTTCAAGCCTTGTGAATCATCTGCGACGAGCTCCCTGTCCGGCCATCGCGTGGCCCGCACCCGATGGCGCAGCTCGGACAGCTCGCGCTCGCCTACATGCACCTTGAAGGGTCGGATCCGATCGTTGCCGACGGGGGACGCTGCGGGAGTGGAAAAGGCCTTGCGTGACGGAAGCAAACCAAGCAGGCCGGCACTTGCGGCCGCCAGCGTGGCGGCGCTCATCATGCGGCGACGTGGATGGTCGATGGTTTCGCTGGTTTCGACAGTGGGCATGGCAAGTTCCTCGGCACGGTGGTAGGAGGAGACGTCGATGGGCGGCTGCGCTGTCGGGCCTGCTGGCGACAAGGCATCTGCAGGCCTAAGCGTTGTCGCGAACGTGACGCGATGTGAGCGGATCTGGCCTCAATTCAAGCGCACCGCAAGCGCGCCAGACAGCTATACCTAGGGATGTTCGCTCTAACCCGAACGTAGGGCTGCTGGTCGATGAGGAGCGCGGTCTGGGGGCGACGGCGCAGGTCGGTCAACCTTCCGGGTGTTGGGTTCGTTCGGCGTAGATGCCCAAGGAACTGGTTGACCTCCGAGGACGCTCCTGGCCGATAACGGTCATCGAGCCGAGCAGCCGCCCGGGCGGCCATTTCACGACGAGTCGCTCAACGGCTCCACGCTTCGAATGAATCGTTCGCCGCAGACACGTGCGATCTGCTCACCGGCGTGTTGCGCGATAGGAGGCTACTTCGGCGTCACGCCGATGCTTAGGCTGCGGCGCTGAAATTGATCTGCGCCTTGCCATGGAACAAGGAAGGGCCACTCCCTCGCGCCTGCATGGCAAGGACCTGCGACCGGACGACGGCGCATATCCACTTTGCGATCCAGCCCCTTCAATAAGAGAGCAGTCAGATGAGTGCGTACCTGTCCCTGTTCGGCCGTATCGGTCTTTCCCTGATCTTCCTGGTGTCGGGATGGGGCAAGCTCGGTGGTTACGCCGCAACGCAGCAGTACATGGAGTCCATGGGCGTTCCAGGGACGCTGCTTCCGCTGGTCATCTCCCTCGAAATCCTCGGCGGTCTGGCGATCCTCGCCGGATCGCTTACACGCTGGGCTGCCATCTCGTTGGCGCTGCTCTCGCTGGCGTCGGCCGTGATCTTCCATGCCGACTTCGCCGATCCGATGCAGGCCAACAACTTCTGGAAGAACCTATCCATCGCAGGTGGATTCTGTGTTCTCGCCGCGAATGGCGCTGGCGCCTTGAGCGTCGATGCCGTTATTGGGCGTCGCATGCGTTGAGTCTACCTGCCGCGGACTGCCTGGCCTCGATGCATCCACCCACGAAAGAACGCCAAAGAGCGGGAACAACCACCATCATGAAAACGAACGTTAAGGCGCTACCGGCCACGCTGGCACTCCTGCTGTCGACCGGCTGCGCGCCTGGAGGGACTGTCCAATCCGTCGGCGATGCCCATCAGGTGGCGTCTCAGGACGAAGCGCAGCCAGTTGCGGCCGATGACCTGCAGACCGAACAGCGCAACCTCCGGACATTCGATGACCTGGACTTCAACGTCTTCAGCCATCAAAAGTGGGACCGGCTCGCGCACAGCCATGCGCAGGACGTGATCGTGCATTGGCCCGATGGCCGCACGACCGTTGGCATCGATACCCACATCGCCGACCTGAAGAAACTGTTCGTCTATGCCCCGGACACGCGGATCAAGGTCCATCCGCACAAGATCGCCGATCGCAACATGACGGCCGTCAGCGGAATCATGGAAGGCACGTTCACCCGGCCGATGCCGCTTGGGGATGGCTCCTCCATGCCGGCGACCGGGAAGCGCTTCACCCTGCCGATGGCTACGATCGGTCGCTGGGAGGGCGGCGTGATGCAGGAGGAATGGCTCTACTGGGACAACCAATCGTATCTGGTGCAGATCGGTGCAGCCCCCTGAAGCGTCAACGACGCTCCGGACCCTTCATGCCATGACTCGCCGCCAGGGTCGCGGCCTGCATCGGCGCGATACAGCTCGTCAGTGTGGCCGGCCTGCTTGTTGCGTGGCTTCAGCGAAAGGGGCGAGCTCGGGGCGTCGTGTCGATGGACAGAAGTCAAGGTGCGCGACGATCACCAGCGGTGTGCGACGCTTCAGGCGGAGCACGCACCTCTACCCGCTGGGCAATGTTGACCCCTCCTGGGAAGCGCAACTCGAGTGTTGTGACGACGTCATCGCGAGGCGAGCGATCCAGCGCGACCAGGCGCATGCCGCTGTCCGGCGATAACAGCTCGTTCGGACCGGATGCCGCCAATGCCTTGCGGCCGCGCCCTTGTCGGGCCCACGTCACCGTACCGTCAAGCAGTCGTTCCACTTCGAAGCGCTCAGCTGGAAAATCGCGTAGCTGATAGGTGCCGGTGAAGCGCGCGGCGATGGCGTCCGTCAGCGGAACAAACGACGCTCGCTCCGAGTGCATGGGATCCGGCCAGCCATACTGGTCGGCGATTGCGCGAGCAACCTCGTGTGCGAGGGTCATGCCTTCATCGGCATTGGTCATGATCGTTGCCCCCTGGCATGTGTCGGGGAACATCAGCCACAGCGTGCGATAGCCGACGGGCGCACCCGTGTGACTGAACTTGCGCGGCGCGCCGTCTGGCGACAGCTCGACGCCCAGTCCCCACGCCCCCGCCTGGCGGCGCATCATCTCGTTCGCGGTGGTCTTGGTCAGGAGCGCTCCGTTCTCGCCGCGCAGCGAACGCACCAGCGCGATTCCGAAGTGCGACAGATCGGTTGGCGTCGACCACAGCCCGGCCGCTGCCTGTTCGGGATACAGGCGCCAGCCGCCGGGCATCTGCGTTCCATCGGCGAGTGTTCCGCTGGCGGCTTCCGGCGCAGGCGTCGTCGCCAGGGGTGCGTGGTAGCCGCTGCGATGCATGCCCGCCGGGCGCAGCACGCGATCGCGTATCAAGTCTTGGAACGGGATGTGGCTCACCTCTTCCATCAACAGCTGTGTCAGGACGAAGCCACCGCCCGAGTAGCGCCAGTCTGCACCGGGCCGCACCTTGATGCGCACCGGATCAGTGTTGGCCGGAGGCGTGCCGTCGAGGATCTGCGTCAGGCTTGGCAGCGTGGTGCCGGCCGCATATCCCTTGAACCCCGGCACGGTCAGCCCGGCGCTGTGCGAGAGCAGTTGGCGCAGCGTCACCGGGATCTGGTCGAACGGCTCTGGCCGCGGCAGGGTCCAGCCCCCAAGGTAGTGCGACACGTCATCGTCCAAGGAAAGTGTGCCGTCCTCGACGAGCTTCAACGCGCCAGCCGATGCCACGACCTTACTGACGGATCCTGCCATGAACCGCGTGCCCGGATACGCCGGTGTGCCGTCCGGTCTAGCTTGCCCGAACGCGCGCGAATCCACGATCTCGCAACCGTCCACGACCGCGACGCTGACCGCCGGCACCCCGTAATGCCGCATGCGCTCTTCGATGCCAAATCGCTGGTTCCCCGCGCCTTCCAGTATGACCTTGCGGCGCAGGTTCGAGTCATAGCCGGCCGTTCCGGGTTCGTTCGCGGCAGCCGCTGGCAATAAGGTAAGTAATACCGCGAACAAGGCGGTGGATGAACCTTTCCATCGGCAAGCACTGCGCACCATGGTTGCGGACACTGTCTTGTAGTGATTGGCCGCCGACGATAGCGCAATGCTCCTGCTTGCACGAGGTTGGCATACCGCCAGCGATCAAATGCTCAACAGAGTGGGCCGACAGGAGCTACGGCTTACGCGAAGCAGGGTGCGTCCGATGTCCGCTCTGGCCGATTGCGGTCGCCGTGACGTTAAGGCATTTGCGGAGTCAGGGTGTATAACGCGGTCCAACTGGCTAACGGAAAGGAGTGGCCATGAGCATCCGTCGTTCTGGGCGGTTGTCCCTGGAAGCTCCCACGCGTCGTGCGAAACGGACACGGATTGACATATGACCGCTCAAAAGCTCGCTGGCGGCACGGTTCACAAGCTGCCTGCCGATTTCCGGGAAGCCATCGAGTCCGATGGCACGGCCAAGGCCCTCTGGGCCGACATCACGCCACTGGCGCGGAACGAGTGGATCTGTTGGGTCACGTCACCCAAGCAGGAGGCGACCAGGAAGCGTCGCATCGAGGTCGGCATCGACAAGATGCGGGGAGGCATGCGCAGGCCATGCTGTTGGCCCGGGTGCCCGCACCGCTGACCTGCTTGCTCACTTGGCCTGAGAGGACGCGGCGACTACCGCCTCGCAGAGGCGTTCTATCACCCGGCTGCCGGCGCGGGCTTCATCTTCGTCGGCGGGAGCAAACTCGGTCATGGTAAAGCCGACCAGATCCGCTTCGCGTGCTATGCGCCCCACGAGCGCGATCGCATCGTCAATGCGCAGCTTGCCGTCGGGATAGGCAACGTAGGGAAACTCTAGCGGGTCCAGTGCGTCCAGGTCGAAATGGATATGCACCGGTCCGTCGATGGCTGCCTGCGGGCCCAGTCGCTGCAGATCCAGCTCGCGTTGCAGTTCCCAATCGCCATCGTCGCCCACCTGGATGCCGACGTAGCGGAAGCGGCCCGGCTCTAGCGGCATTCCAAGGTACGGTCGCATCGGTCCAGGCGCGCGCCCCAGAATCGCGCTGACCGGCATGCCGTGGAAGTTGCCACTGGGCGAGGTTTCCGGTGTATTGGCGTCGAGGTGTGCATCGATCCAGATGACCTGAAGATCAGGATGCACGCCTTTCAGGTAGTCGATCACAGCGACATCCACGGCGCAGTCGCCGCCGGCGGTCAGGACGCGCCTGGCACCCGAGTTGGCGAGGATCTTCTGCGCATTGCGGAACTGCGCGAAGATCGCCCGCCAGCGGTGAACGCCGTGGAGCAGTTCGTCATCGGCCTCGTCATCGCCATGGGCAGGTGGAACCCGGACCAGCGGGGCGAACCGTCCGCAGATTTCCGAGGCCGCTTCGGCGCCGCGCGGCAAGTTCTGGTATCGCCCCGATCCCTGCCATTGCGGGTAAGAAAGACTGAGGTCGAACGGCATGGTTCTGCGCTCCTGTCAGGTCGCCACTATAAGCGCACCACCGTCGTCCGTTCGCCCAGGGTCGCTTCCGATTCCAAGGGGACATCGATCGTTGCTTCGACAGGTCGTGCGATGGCCTCGTTGATGGCGGGCACCGGACTACTTGGGCACCCGGACCAGTGGTAACGTCCGCTTCCGACCCAAAGCGGACATTGGCCAGGCCATTCGACCCGACCCGCTGGGTCCGGTTATACGTCGGCTTGTTAGCCCGACCCAGCTTGCATAAGCTCAAGCCCAATCAGGGGGTTACAGCCCATTCGCTGGGGTGTGGCGTCAGACGTATAACCGGACCGACGGGTCCGTCTATTAGGTAGTTAGCCCGCCGGGAAGAGCAATGAAGACTGCCATTGCAATCGCTGCCTTTCTGCTGCCGCTTCCGGCTCTGGCCGTAGTTGGCGGCGCCACTGTTCCGGACCAGTTTGTTGGCTATTGGGCAGGAAGCCCTGATTCCTGTGGGTCGGACGCGGATGACCTTACTCTTCGCATTACTCCTCGCCACGTCGCCTACTGGGAGAGTCGAGGCCCAATCAAGGCCGCTGTGGTTCGCGGAGACCATGAGATTGCGTTGATCTCTGAGCTGTCCGGTGAGGGCGAAACGTGGCTTTCCACCGCGAAGTTCACATTGTCCAAAGATGGGCAGAAGCTAATTGACGACACGACCGTGCCAGGTCAGGAGATCACGCGGTACAAGTGCCCTGGCCCAGTCGGTACGCGGTCTAGCAATTCATTCAAGCCGACACCGCTCCGCGGCGCGGCTTAACTCTGGCGTTGGACCTGCATGAAGCGCTACCTTCGCCTTGACCAAGACAAGCTAATCTCTCTGGCACTCGGTGCTCTGCTGGTGATCTCATTCGTAGCCAAGCACGGCATTGGTAAGGGCTTACTAGCTTCTGCTGGTTTCGCCTACGCCATGGCGGCAATGTGGCTGGTGTCCGCCGCGTTAACGGCACTTTCCGCAAGGAGTTGGCGGTTCTCGCTGTTCGACTGGGCTGTTGCGGCGTTTGCGGGCATCTATGTGCTCGGGTCCTTTCTGTTCACCTGGCCGGCGGCCGGCACGCTTGCACTTATTGGCGCGGCAACGGGCGGCGTTGTTTGGACCGCAATGTGGTTGTTCAGGGGGCGCGGATGATGCTGCTGTCCGCTGGCCGCATGTCTAACAGTTCATTCAAGCCGACACCGCTCCGCGGTGCGGCTTAACTCAGGCGTTAGCTGCCTATGAGATATCTCGTTGCACTCACCATTCTCGTAGTCGCTGTTTGCCTAGCAGTTCTTGGCTGGCGCGTGGGCCGGGAGTGGATGTGGGAACAGGAGCATGCTCCACTCGGCATTGAGAGTTCGCAGCCTCCCCTTGGAAATTACACTGCTCAAGTTCGCCTGCTCTCCGAGGGAGACGCGTCAGCACCGTATGGTCAAGGCGTGTTCCTGCGCGACCAGCGGATGCAGGATTGGTCAAGCGCCACCCTTGTTTTTGCCGGGTACTGCAAGCCGGAGATAGAGCTCAAATGGCTCTCCGCCGAGCAGCTTGCCGTACAGTGCAAAGTCGCAGAGGGGGTTCCAAAGTTGTTGCCAGCTCCCAAAGGCATCGTTGTTGTAGTCAGCGGTGGCGGCGACTAACAATTCATTCAAGCCGACGCCGCTCCGCGGCGCGGCTTAACTCAGGTGTTAGGTGGCAGGGAAAGATGATCTCGGCTCTTGCAATCGCGATGCTCGCGGCCAGCTCAGGTGCTAACGTATCTGCAGCACAAGCTCCCGCGCTTCAATGCAACATCGGCCCAACGACCGCCCAATTGGGCGGCAACGACTGGTTGATGTACGGCTGCGCTGATGGCCATTCGGTAGTTGTGGTAGCCGCACCACCGAATCCTGCTTCACCGTTCGTTTTCATCGTTACACCTGACGGGAATGGGGGCATCGAGCTTCACGGAGAAGGCACAGGTTCCAAGTCCGCCACAGAGCCGGCATATAAGACCCTCAGCTCAATGTCATCGGCCGACCTGGAGGCCTTCTATCAACAGGCCAGGCATGCTGCAGACAAGTAAGCTGCCACCTAACAGTTCATTCAAGCCGACGCCGCTCCGCGGCGCGGCTTAACTCAGGCGTTAGATGGTGAGGAAGCGAATGTCACGTCTCATTCTCCTCTTGTGCTGCGTGCTGTTGTCGCCACTTGCAAATGCTTGTGAAGTGGAGATCCGAAACAGCACGAACGTTGGCCTCTCCATTCCTACTGATAAAGACACAGCAGTTTCAGTGGAGCCCGGTCAGACCGGCCGCTTTGTGGTCAGTAGCCCAGTTTGGGTGGACCTTCGGCGCCATGGCTCACGAGTTCGAAACTGGGCCCGCTAGGAAAGCTCTTTGCCCGGGCGGGGCGAATGCTCCTGTGCGGATTGAGGCCCGGTCGGACGGTGCCCTTTGGTTAGATACACCTGGTACCCAGCCGGACGGGTTTCCACTGCGGCCAGTTGGCATCCACGACCTCACTGGCTCACCATCTAACAACTCATTCAAGCCGAAGCCGCTTCGTGGCTCGGCTCAACTCAGGCGCTGGCGAATGTCCGCTTATGGCCGTTAGCGGACATTGGGATCGGTCGGACGTCGGATCAGGTGCTAATGTCCGCTTCCGACCCGAAGGGGACTTCAATACATGCTCATGAGATGCGTCAGCTTTGCGGGAGAGTTGACCAGGCTTGAGCTATGCGCTTGCTTGATCTGCGCCCTTGTCGTTGCTGGCTGCCGGGAGCGGACAGGCGCGGCATTGCCTCAGCAATCGCAGGTCGCGGCGAAAACGGCCAGCACCGCACCTCCTCCACCGCCACCTGCCGATGCGCCGTATTGCGTAAAGGACGACCCCGGCCAGTGGCTGCAGGGTACTTCGCAGTTCGTTGTCATAGGTGCGCATGCCGCTAGCGAGGCTTGGCGAGGCTTGGCGGGGTTTGGTCACGCTCACCCGAAGCGGTAGTCGGTTCAATGTCATTCGCGTCGTCGCAGATCGAACTTTGGAGGGCGAAGCGGAAAGTCAGCGATGCGGCGGTGGGGAATACCAGCAATTTGTAGTCCACTATGACGACGGTAGCGTGGCCATCTGCCATATGACAGGTAATGGACGCAACGAGATGCGCTTCGTCTGCGACGTCTCGGTCAAGGGGCAGAAGCCTGGCATGGAGACATGGTACGAACCGCCTCTTGGTGAGACAGTCAATCGAGCGAGTGCTAGATAAAGTCGGCACAAGCGTTCGACGTAAATAAGCTTTTGGCGAACGGCCGCTCCTGGCAGTGGGCGAACAATGGGGCGGGCGGAGGCCAGGTTCTGTTCCACATCCCGGAGGGGAGACGCGACGATGCTGATTTACACGCAGATGAATCCGCGGGGCACAGCGTTCATGCAGGCCCTGGGCTTGCCGTTCTACGTCACGGCGATCGTGGTGGGGCTCGCCATTTCCTCCTGGTTTCCGGGTGCTTACTTGGCCACGCTTCTCGGGGCCTTTTTCATCTACTCCCTCGCCTACAGCAAAGCACTTCACTACTTTGTGCACCGGCTGCGTCCGGCAAGGCCGCTTTGGCAGTTCGTCCTTGCCGTCCTGGTGGTCCAAGCTCTTATCATGGCCGCCACGTTGTATGGGATTGCGGCCTGACAATTCGATCCAGCCGGAGCCGCTTCCATCCATGCGGTACGCCCATCAAGCATTACCTGATGCGCGCAGGATTGCCGACCACAGTCGCACCGGCAGGTACGTCGCGGGTCACGACGCTGCCAGCGCCGATGATCGCGTCGTCGGCAACGCAGACACCGGGCAGGATAAGGGCACCCGCGCCGATCCATACATTGCGACCGATCCGCACCGGCCGGCCAAACTCCAATCCACTGGCACGCTCGTCCGGATTGCGGGGATGGTCCGCAGTCAATATCTGCACGCCCGGACCGATCTGAGTGAAGTCACCGATGGAGACTTCGACGACATCAAGAATGACGCAGTTGAAGTTCAGGAATACGCCTGTGCCGAGGCGGATGTTGAAGCCGTAATCACAATGGAAAGGCGGGCGGATGACGGCGCCTTCGCCGACCTGGGCCAAGCGTTCCTGCAAGAGGCGATGCCATGCGGAGGGCGCGTTCGCGAGGCCGGTGTTGTACCGCGCCAGCCAGGCGCGTGTTGCCGCCTGGTCCGCCTGGATCTCGGGCGAGTTGGCGTTGTATAGCTCCCCAGCAAGCATCTTCTGCTTTTCGGTGGGCTGCGACATCTGTCCTCCAGTAGGCAGAGACGGAGTGTGCGCAAGACGATCGCATATCGAAGCGTCAAAGGCACCAGGGGCAAGCAGGCGTGAGGGTCGTTGCTTTCGCGCCATGAACACCCGGCGCCGCGCCTCCTTTAAGATCACGGCATCCTGCCATCGGAGGTAGTCGGGTGATAACAGGGCGCTGTCTCTACGGTGCAGCCGGCTACGAGTCGCCAGGTCCCGGTTTATTCTCCATCGTGTGCTATTGCCCCGACTGTCAGCGCGCATCCGGAAGCGCCGGCGTCCCGGTGATGGGTGTGCAGCGGGCATCGTTCACCGGCATCGGACCGATCAAGCAGATGCCGCATCCTGGCGAGTAAGTCCGCTGTTGCCGCGGGGGTGAGAGCCTCACCCTGGTCGCCGAGCCGCCGTTGGGATTCAAGCGCGGAACACCGGAGCGTCCGCTGTAGCGCCATAGCGGGCATCCGTCGATGCCAGAGTACGTTTGCCGGCTACCGTCAGCGCAACGCGCTGTCCGGCACGTCCAGCTGGATCGACAGCGCAAGGTGATCCGACTGCGCCGCCGGCAATGCGCGCGCGTTCGAAGTGCGCAGGCCGTCGCCGACCAGGATGTGGTCGATCGCGCGCTGCGGGCGCCAGCTCGGGAAGGTCGGTACGTCGCCCTCGGGCGGTTGCAGGCGGGTGCTGCGGAACAGCGCCTGCATTTCCGGGCGGTCGATCGAGCAGTTGAAGTCGCCCATCAGCACCGCATGCGGGTGGTCGTGCAGCAGTTCGGCGATGAAGCCCAGTTGCGCGGCGCGCGAACTGGCGCCGAGCGAGAGGTGCGCCACCGCGACCAGCAATGCGGCATCGCCATCGCCATAACGCGCCAGCAGCACGCCGCGACCGGAGATGCGGCCGGGCAGTGGATGGTCGATGACTTCGCGCGGTTCCAGCCGGCTCAGCAGGCCGTTGGCGCTGGAGGCGACACCGCCGACGCGGCGGTTGGGCTGGTGGCTCCAGTAGTCGAAGCCGCCGCGCTGGGCCAGGTAGTGGGTCTGGTTGGTGAACCCGGAGCGGAGGCTGCCGGGGTCACTTTCATTGAGGCCGACGATGTCGTGTTCGCCGGCCAGCTGCGCGATCGTGTCGAGGCTGCCGCGCTTGTTGCCGGCCGGCAGTACGTGCGACCAGCTGCGCGCGACGTAGTCGTGATAGCCGCGCGTGCTCGACCCCGCCTGGATGTTGGCGCTTAGCAGGCGGAGCCGGCGCGTCTCCATTCGAGGCAGGGTCGCCAGGTCAGCCGCCGGCCGGGGCCGGAGCAGCGGACTTGGCGCGCTCCTGCGCGACCAGGTGGTCGGCGATGCGCAGGCTGTCTTCGAAGCTCTTGCCGACGACCTTGTACTTGCCGTTGACCACCAGCGACGGGGTCGAGTCGACGCCGGCGCGGGCGATGAAGTTGCCGGCGCGCTTGAGCTTGGCATCAACCGCGAAGCTGCTCATGGTGCTTTCGAACTGCTTGGGGTCGACGCCGTACTTGGCGTAGAAGCTGGCGATCTGGGCGTCGGTCGGCAGCGGCTGCACCGGCAGGGTGTGGTCGACGTGGATGGCGTTGAACATCGCCTCGTGGGTCTTGTCGAGCACGCCCATCGCCTGCGCGGTGTAGAAGGCCTTGGCGTACGGCATCCAGTAACCGCCGAACGGCGCGGCCAGCGCGACGAACTTCACGTCAGCCGGCTGCTTGGCCTTCCAGGCCTCGACCAGCGGCTCGAAGTGCGCGCAGTGCGGGCAGGTGTATCCGAACACTTCGATGACTTCGATCTTGCCGCTGGTGGGCTCGTAGGTCTGGCCGCCGGCGATCTCGACGTAGTCGGTGCCTGCGACCGGGGCCGGGCCCTGCGGCGGCGTGGCGGCCGCTGCGGGAGCTGCCGGTGCCGGGGTCTCGGCCGGCGCGGTCTCGGTCGGTGCCGGAGCGGCCGGGGCCGTCTCGGCAGGAGCTTCGGTGGTGGCTACCGGAGCGGCCGGCGCAGCGGTGTCGGCCGGTGCCGGTGCCTGCTTGGAGCAGGCGGACAGGGCGAGCAGGCCGGTCAGAACCACGGCAAGGTGGGGCAGGCGCGAGGTCATGGATCGAATTCTCCGCAGGTGGCTATTGCTGGAAGGTGTGGCCGGCGCACGTGTGCGTCCGGGCCATCAAGAGGTGTTGCCGCAAGAATACCGGCCGCCGGGGCTGACCGGTATGGCGGGCGCGCAGTCAGCGAGTCGCGCGTTCGCGCGCGACCAGTTGATCGGCGATACGCAGGGTGTCGTCGAAGCTGCGGCCGAGGATGCGGTACTTGCCGTTCACGACCAGCGTCGGCGTGCCTTCCACGCCACTGGTGCGGATGAACTGCTCGGCCTTGTCCATGCGCGCCTGCACCTGCGGGCTGTCGTAGGTGCTGGTAAAGCGCTGCGCGTCGACGCCATAGCGCGCATAGAACGAGGCGATCTCGTCGACCGACGGATTGCGCAGCGGCAGCGTGCCGTCGGTGTGCAGCGCCAGGAACATCGCGTCATGGCTGCGGGTGGCCACGCCCAGCTCCTGCGCGGCATAGAAGGCCTTGGCGTAGGGCGTCCAGAAGCCGCCGAACGGCGCCGCCATCGGAACGAAACTGACCTGCTTGGCGTTCCGGGCCTGCCACTTGGCGATCTGCGGCTGGAAGTGCGCGCAGTGCGGGCAGGTGTAGCCGAACACCTCGACCACCTCGACCTTGCCCTTCACCGGCGCAAATGGCTTGCCGCCCTCGATGACCTCGTAGTCGGTGCCCTCGACCGGGGCGGGTGCCGCAGTGGCGGCCATCGCGCCGGAGACCAGCGCCGCGGCGGGCAGCAGGGCAAGCAGAAGCAGTGACTGCAGGAACGGACGACGGCTCATCGATCGGGGTCTCGTCAGGGCTGGCCATGGGAAGGGGGCGGATCGCGCCTCCCGGAAAACAAAACGCCGGTCGTGTGGACACGACCGGCGCAAGCGAACAACAGGAGGAGATGATCGCTGTGACCGCGGGTCACCGGCGAAAGTTCCGCCTTTATGAACCGGTGGCGGGCGCCGCCGGCTCCTGGGTCGGGGCAGGCGCCGGAGCGGGGGCCGCCGCCGGGGCTGCCGGAGCCGCTGCCGGGGCCGCTGCCGGCGACTTGGCCGCGGCCAGGTCGTCGTGGCTCGGGTGCAGGCCCTGCAGGTAGCTCGACAGCGAGCCGATTTCCTCGTCGCTGAGCTGCTTGGCGACGGTGGCCATCACGTTGAACAGGTGGGCATCGCGCTGCGTGGTGGTACCGGTGCGGTACTCCTCGAGGCGGCGCTGCGTGTAGGCCGACTGCTGGCCCGCGATGTGCGGGTAGGCCGGGCCCGGGTTGCCGGCGCCGTCGGGGCCGTGGCACGCCATGCAGGCCGGGATGCCGCGGGCCTTGTCGCCCGAGCGGAACAGCTGCTGGCCGATTTCGAAGAACTTCTTGCCCGAGTTCGGGCCGGTCGCGATGACGGTGTCGTCGGCGACGCCGGCGCCGGCCTTCTGGGTGGCGAAGTAGGCGCCGATGTCGCGCGCGTCCTGGGCACTGAGGGCGTCGGCGAACGGCTTCATGACCGCGGCCATGCCGGTGTTGCGCTCGCCGCTCTTGAACAGGGCGATCTGGTGGGCGAGGTAGCGCTCGCTCTGGCCAGCCAGGCGCGGGTACTGCGGATCGGTCGGGTTGCCGTCCAGGCCGTGGCAGGCGGCGCAGGTGCCGGCCTTGGTCGCGCCAGCCTTGGCGTCACCCCAGACGACCTTCTCCGGCGCGGTGTTCAGCGCAGCGGCCTGGACCGGCGCGTTGTCCGGGACCGGGGTAACGGTGGTCTGGGCGTAGGCGACGGCAGCGGCCGCCATTGCGGCGAGGCCGATCATGCCGAGGACGCGGGCTTGGCTCATGTAGCTGGGCTCCGAAACACTTTAAGAGGCGCCCAGGATTGCGGACGCCGGAACCGCGGAATTATCGTCGCCGCTTCCGGTCGGGTCAACGCGGATTGAGCGTGTGAGCTGCCCGAGTCAGGCGTTTTGCTGTGTTTTGGGCCTTTTGCGCGGGCCTGGATCGCTGCCTGGGCGGCAATTCCGGCGGTCGGGGGCGTCGCCATGCGATCCTATGGCATGGCCAATCCCTTTGTTCGCGCCCGCTACCTGCTGGCGGCGCATAACCACAAGCAGCTGCCGCCCGAGGGCGGGACCGAGGTCGCCTTCGCCGGCCGCTCCAATGCCGGCAAGTCCAGCGCGCTCAATGCGTTGTGCCAGCAGAACGCGATGGCGCGGGTCTCCAAGACCCCCGGCCGGACCCAGCAGCTGGTCTATTTCGACATCACCCCGCCCAGCGTGGAGCCGGTCCCGGGCAACTACCTGGTCGACCTGCCCGGCTATGGCTACGCCAAGGTGCCGCAGGACCTGCAGGCGCACTGGCAGGCCTTCATCCACCAGTACTTCCAGACCCGCGAGTCGCTCAAGGGCCTGGTGGTGGTGATGGACATCCGCCATCCGCTGCGCGAATACGACCGGCAGATGCTGGGCTACGCGGTCAACCGCGGCCTGCCGGCGCATGCGTTGCTGACCAAGGCCGACAAGCTGGGGCGTGGGCAGCAGACGCAGACCCTGCACGCGGTGAAGCGCGACCTGTTCAGTGCCTTTGGCGACACGGTCAGTGTGCAGACGTTCTCGGGCGAGTCGAAGCAGGGCGTGGAAGAAGCGCGCGCTGTAGTCGCCGGCTGGCTGGGCCTCTGAGATCCCCGTCGTCCCGGCGAACGCCGGGACCCAGGCCCGCAGTCCATCAGCAACGTCACGTCATCCCGGCGAACGCCGGGATCCATTTCGCTGTTGCTCTTTGGTTTGCGAAGCAACATCAACAGCTTCCGCCACTGAAGCGGCGGGTCACTTCTTCTTTGCTGGCCCAAAGAAGAAGTAACCAAGAAGAAACGGCCTCCCTGACAACCCAGTCCTACGACCGGAGTGCTCGAGGGGATTTTTCTAAGGGACATCCTTGTCCCTTAGAAAAACGCCGCACGTCCTGTGCGGCGCCCTCCGGGTCTGCAAGCGCTGCTGGCTGCGAGGTTCACCTCGAAGGCGCGAGGCACAGGCAAAGCCAACGTCAACGTCAACGTCAACGTCCTTGGATCCCCGCCTTCGCGGGGATGACGGTGAGGTATACCCGTCATTCCCGCGCAGGCGGGAACCCAGCGTCTTTGCTCGTGTTGGTTGCTCGCCGAAGACCGCGCAACGAATCGCCAGAGCGTTGTCCGCAGGGGCGGGGAGTGCGGAGCAGCGGGACATGGATGTCCCGCGTCCCGCATAAAGACAGGATGTCGTCTGCGGGACGTAGCACTCCCCGCCCCTGCGGACAACGCCGCTCCGAAGACAACCCAACGTCAAGATGGATCCCGGCGTTCGCCGGGATGACGGTGACAAAGCGGAAGACGTGACGGCCTGGATTCCGGCGTTCGCCGGGATGACGGTGACAGGCGTTCGCCGGTAGGACGGGCAATAAAAAACCCCCGCCGGATCGCTCCGGCGGGGGTTCGTTCTTCAGCCCGGGAGGGGGATCAGAACTTGTACGACGCGCCCACCAGATAGGTGCGACCCCACTCGATGTACTCGAGCGGACGGTCCTTGCTGCTGGCGTAGGTCTGGTACGGCGAGTTGGTCAGGTTGCTGCCCTGCAGGTACAGGCTCAGGCCCGACATCGTGCCCTCGCCGAACTCGTAGCTGATCTGCGCATCAAGCTGGTCGTCGCCCACCACGTAACGCAGCGTGCGGTTGCCGTTGAAGTTGCCGATCTCGCCGATGAAGTCCGAACGCCAGCGCTGGCTCACGCGCGCCTCGAAACCACCGCGCTCGAAGTACGCCGTGAAGCTGTACACCTCGTCCGACAGGCCCGGCAGCGTGATCGGGTCCGAACCGACACTGCTCGCGCTGTCCGGATCGACAATCTCGATGTCGCTGTCGTTGAAGCTGGCGTTGGCCACGATGCCGAAGCCTTCCAGCGGCTCCCACAGCATGTCCAGCGGCAGCGACGCACTCAGCTCCAGACCCTGCAGCATGCCGCCCTGGCCGTTGTACGGCGCAGTGAAGTTGCCCGTGGTCTGGGCCGGCACGCCACCTTGCGGCGGCACGTAGTCGGCGACGAAGCTGCTGAAGTCGTAGTTGTCCTGCGTCTGCTTGTAGATGTAGCTGCGCAGGTCCTTGTAGAAGTACGCGGCCGCAACGTAGGCGCGGTTGTCGCCGAAGTACTTCTCGTAGGAGATGTCGAACGCGTTGGCACGCCACGGATCCAGGCGCGGATTGCCGCCGCTCGCGCCGGGCTTGCCGGTCGAGGTGTCGACGCCGAACTCGAGCGAGGCACGCAGGTCGTCCACGCGTGCGCGGGCCACCTGGCGGGCGAGGGCGAAGCGCAGGGTCTGGTCATGCTCGAACGAGAACGCCAGGTTCAGGCTCGGCAGCACGTCGGTGTAGGTCGTGCCGTCTTCGAACGGCTTGGCCGCACCGGTGTTGTTGTTGGCGGTGCCGTCCCAGTAGTTCGCGTTCGACGACTGGTCGGTGTGCTGGATCTGCACGCCGACGTTGCCGCGGACACCGACCGAACCCCATTCGGTGTCGATGTCGGCCTGCACGTAGCCGGTGGTGATCTTCTCGTTGACCGTCCAGGCCTTCGACACCAGGTACGACAGGTCGGACACCGGATTGAAGGTCATGTAGCGACCGACCGCGCCCGGGACATTCCACGCCGGGATGTAGCCGATGCCGGCGAAGCCCAGGTTGACCGGGTCGAACTGCAGGTCGGAGGCGATCGTGGTGTCGCAGCCGGTGCAGATGTTGATGTTGCCCTCAGGCTGGGTCTTCTGCTTCTCGCGATCGGCGTAGTTCAGGCCGATGTCGATGTTCGACAGCCAGCTCGTCGCCGGAGCCGGCAGCGAGACGACCACGCGTGCACCCTTGAGCTCGTCGTCGACGCTCGGGACCTTGCCGTAGCCGGAACCGTAGATCGTGCCGGTCAGGAACAGGCTGTTCGGATCTGAATAATCGCGCCCCGGCACCAGCTGCGAGAAGTCACTGCGGGAGTAGGCCAGGTTCAACGTGTCGCGCAGCGTGTTGGGCAGTTGCTGGGTGTTGTTCTCCAGGCTCAACTCGTCGCGGCTCGCCTTCGAATAGCTGAGGTCTGCATTGACGCGGGCATTGCCCACGGCGAAGTCGTTGTTCCAGCCGAACGCGTTGATCTCGTCTTCGCGCTTGTTGTACATGCCGCGCACCAGCGGGTAGATGCCGGTGGCGTTGCCGCCAGTGAACGTGCCGTTGCCGTTGACCTGCGCGCCGTTGATCAGCAGGCCGCTCGGATAGTTGCCGAGATTGACCTCGAACTGATTGGCCGTGTCGACCTGCTCGGCCTCGGTGTGGAACACGTCCAGCGTGCTGGTCCAGGCGTTCGACGGGCGGTACTGCACGGTGGCCATGATGCCGTCGCGCTCGGCATAGCCGGTGCGGCGCAGGGCCTTGATGCCGTCGGAGTAGAACGCGCCGGCAGGCACGCCCGGGCGTGCGCCGGCGCCAACGGCCGACCACGGCTCGTACAGGCCGACCTGCTCTTCCTGGATCGGCGTCTCCAGGTGCGAGTAACCGATCGAGATGCCCAGGGTGTTGTCGAGGAACTGGCCGATGTAGCTGGCATTGACGCGGTTGCCGTCGCCGTCGCTGTCGGCGGCCGAACCAAGCGAGTTCTTCTGGTAGCGGGCGCCGAACACGGCCACCGGCTCGCTGTAGCTCAGCGGACGCACGGTCTGCATGTCGATGGTGGCCGACAGGCCCTGGCCGACCAGGCTTGCGTCGGGGGTCTTGTACACGGTCACGCCGTTGAACA
The DNA here is from genome assembly GCF_057656415.1 of Lysobacter sp. Soil_C_59. NCBI lineage: Bacteria > Pseudomonadati > Pseudomonadota > Gammaproteobacteria > Lysobacterales > Lysobacteraceae > Lysobacter > Lysobacter sp. Soil_C_59. Next base: position 85,924 of record NZ_JBDGKK010000004.1, read on the forward strand.
GCTCCGACGGGTACTGGTCGAACTCGACGCTGCGGTTGTCGCCGGTGCTGACCACTTCGCGGCCGTTGAGCAGCGTGGTGGCGAAGTCGGGCGACAGACCGCGGACGCTGATGACCTGCGCGCGGCCGGCCACGCGCTGGGCGGCCAGGCCCGGCAGGCGGGCGATGGATTCGGCGATGCTGATGTCAGGCAGCTTGCCGATGTCCTCGGCCGAGATGGCTTCGACGATCGAGGTCGAGTCCTTCTTGGTCGAGATGGAGCTTTCGATACCGGCGCGGATACCGGTGACCACCACCGAGTCCAGCGTCGTGGCGTCCTGGCCGGGCGTGCCCGGCTGGCTCGTTTCCTGCGCCTGGGCGCCTGCGGCGATCAGCATCGTCGCCGATGCCAGTGCCACGCTCAGCAGATTGCGCTTGAGTTGCATCTCCCCTCCCACTGCATAGTGTTTTTATAGTCGGCTTGCGTACGTCGCGGCGATTGCGCCGCCGATCGTCGAAGCCCGCGCGCCAGGATTGGCAATATGAAAGACCGTTCCAGAACGTAGCGCGATGGTAGACGCAGGCATCGCTGCACAAATTCCATTGCATACGTATTCATCGCCACGGCATGCAGGCAATTGGCGGCTGCAATCGTTTTCGGGACGCACGCAGCCGGCGCCTTCCCTCTTCAGGGTGGGCGGTGCGGGACGGCCGGGCACCGGAAGCGCCAGGCCGATCAGCGCCTAAGGCGCTGGTGTGGGCGCAGCCGGTGCCGGCAGGTAATCGCGACAGCGCGGCATGGCGCTCGCCGCGGGCGTGGCGTAGGCCCAATGCAGGAATACGGGCAGCATGCGAGCCCACGACGCCTGGTTGTGGCGGCCGTCGGCGAGCAGCAGGAAATCGATGTCGGATTGCGGGCGGCACGGCGCATACGCCAGCGACACCCGATATCCCAGCCCCGTCAGGCCCTGCAGATCGCGTTCGCCATCGCGGCCGCCGCGGATCAGGGTGAGGGCATCGTCGAGAGCGTCGAACACGCCATCGTGGTCGCGATCGTCCGTCTCTTCGGCGCTGCCGACGGCGATGAACATGCGCAGGCCCTCGCGCCTGGGGCCACGCTCGACCATGGCCTGCGCGAGGCGTTCATCGCCCGGCGCGCGCGATGGCGGCAACCAGAACGATGGCGAGAATGCGCCCATGCGTCCGAACAGTTCCGGGTACTGCCAACCCATGTCGAACGCCTGCAACGCGCCCAGCGACCAGCCGAGCATGCTGCGGCCAGAGGCCTCCGGCACGGTGCGGTAGTGGGAGTCGATGTATGGCACCAGCGTGCCGGCGAGCCATTGCGCGTAGTCGTGCGCGCGCGTGCCGATCGGACCGAAGCGCGAACTGCCGGGGAGGCTTGCTCCGGCGGCGCGGTCGGACAGGCCGTAAGTGCCCATGCGATCGGTGAGCATGTCGATGGCGACGACGATTACCGGTTCGATCGCCGGTTCGATCGCCTGCTGCGCGTACAGGCGCGACAGCGTCGATTCGAGGCCGACGGCCGGCATGTCCTGGCCGTCATTGATATAGAGGACGCCATAGCGACGGTCGCCCTGGTCGCCGTAGCCCGGTGGCAGGTACACCGAGACTTTCACCCGTTCCGGCGCGAAGGCCGGCGCGTCCAGTTGCAAGCGAACCGGTTCGGCGCGCAGCGGCAGCGCGAACGATGCGATCAGCGCGAGCGCGGCAATGGCGGCACGCGCGCGCATCGGTCAGCCGATCCGCGCGTAGCACACGCCGTGCGCCGGCAGCTGCAACTGGCCAGCATCCACGCGCCCGGACAGCAGGCCGTGGTCGTCGACCGGTGCCAGCGAGCCCAGGTCCGCGGGAATCGCCCACTGCTGCGGCTGCGCCGACAGGTTGAACACCACCAGCAACGACTCGTCATCGCTGCGACGGGTGAACGCCAGCACCGGCTCCGGGGCGTCCAGGAAGCTGATGTCCCCGGCGACCAGCGCCGGATGTGCCTTGCGCCAGCGCATCAGGTGACGCACGCCGTTGAGCACCGAGTCGCTTTGCGCGTCCTGCACCGCGACGCTGCGCGCGCTGTGGGTTTCCGCCACCGGCAGCCACGGCTTGCCGTCGCTGAAGCCTGAATGCGTGCCGCCGTTCCACGGCATCGGCGTGCGGCATCCGTCGCGGCCCTTGAAGTTGGGCCAGAACGCGATGCCGTAAGGGTCCTGCAGCGATTCGAACGGAACCTCCGCTTCGGTCAGCCCCAGTTCCTCGCCCTGGTACAGGCAGACCGAACCACGCAGCGAGCACACCAGCGCCACCAGCTGCTTGGCGAGGGCGTCGGGCGCGTTGTCGCCGCCCCAGCGCGTCACCGCGCGGCGGACGTCGTGGTTGGAGATGGCCCAGCACGGCCAGCCGCGGGTCATCTTCGCTTCCAGGTCCTCGACCGTGCCGCGGATGTAGGCGGCGCTGAAGTCGTCGGTCAGCAGTTCGAAGCTGTAGCCCATGTGCAGGCGCTGCTCGTTGACGTACTCGCCCATCGTCGCCAGCGAGTCTTCCGAGGAGATCTCGCCGAGCGTGGTCGCGCCGGGATAACGATCGAGCAGGGCGCGCAGGTCCTCGAGGAAGTCGAGGTTCTGCGGCTGCGTGTTGTTGTAGTGGTGGTACTGGAATGCGTACGGATTGTCCGGGCTGAAGCCGCGACCGGTGCGCAGTTCCGCCGGCTTGGGCGGGTTGTCGCGCAGCTGCTGGTCGTGGAAGCAGAAGTTGATCGCGTCCAGGCGCAGGCCGTCGACGCCGCGGTCGAGCCAGAACTTGACGTTGTCCAGCGTCGCCTCGCGCACGGCCGGGTTGTGGAAGTTCAGGTCCGGCTGCGACGACAGGAAGTTGTGCAGGAAGTACTGGCCGCGGCGCGGTTCCCAGCGCCAGGCGACGCCGCCGAACAGCGACAGCCAGTTGTTGGGCGGCGTGCCGTCGGGCCTGGCATCGGCCCAGACGTACCAGTCGGCGCGGGCGTTGTCGCGGCTCTCGCGGCTTTCCTTGAACCAGGCATGCTCGACCGAGGTGTGGCTGAGCACCTGGTCGATCATCACGCGGATGCCGAGAGAGTGCGCCTTGGCCAGCAGGCGGTCGAAGTCGTCCAGGGTGCCGAACAGCGGGTCGACGTCGCGGTAGTCGGCGATGTCGTAGCCGAAGTCGGCCATCGGCGATTTGAAGAACGGCGAGATCCAGATCGCATCCACGCCGAGGCTGGCGACGTAGTCCAGCCGCTCGATGATGCCGGGCAGGTCGCCGACGCCATCGCCATTGGTGTCGAGGAAGCTGCGCGGGTAGATCTGGTAGATCACCGCGCCGCGCCACCATGCTGCGTCCTGCATTGCCGCCTTCCTGTCCGTTGTGACTGCCGCCATCGTCATCCGCGCGCCGCTTGTGTCGTTGGGCGCGCCGGGGGCACGCATTGGTGCGCACTATTCCATGCCGGGTAGCCGTCGGGATTGCCAGGTCCGCCTGCTTGGCGATGAATACGTATGCAGCAAGCGCGTGCGCATCGGTGCCGCGAACTACCATGGCCGCTGTTCGCAAAGGGGCGATGCATGACTCAAGCCGCAACCGCACGCTGTCAGGCCGGGGTTCGAGGCCTTGTCGCGGGTGCGCTCGCCATCGCCTGCACGGTCGCGTTGGCGCAGTCACCCGCCGCGCCCACCGATGCTGCATGGCAACACGGTTTGTCGTGGCGCGGGCAGAGCGTCGAGATGGTTGAGGGCGGCAAGGGGTATGTGCTGTCCGGCGCTGCCAGGCCGCGCACGATCCCGCCGCAGTCCCTGCGCAGCCAGACCGCCAGCCCGCTGTTCGACGGCCTGTTCGCACTGGCCCAGCTCGAGGTGCAGCAGGCTCAGGTCGAATCGATCACCGACAACGCCTTCGACAACGGCAAGCCGATCGCCTGTCCTTGCTTCGAGACTGGCGAGAAGTGGCGTTACGTCTGGACCCGCGATCTCTCCTACGCAGCGGACCTCGCCCTGGCGCGGGTGGCGCCTGAGCGCACGCGCGCCTCGCTGCGCTTCAAGCTGTCCGGCACAAGACCGCCTGCAGCCGCCGGCGGATTCTTCGTCGCCCAGGACACCGGCTCGGGCGGCAGCTGGCCGATCAGCAGTGACCGGGTGGTGTGGTTCCTGGCTGCGCGCCATCTGCTCGCTGGCAAGGATGCGGATGGCAAGGATGCCGACAGCAGCCGCTTCGCCGACGAGACCTGGCGCGCGCTGACCGACACGCTTGCGCAGGACCGGCAGTTCGTCTTCGACGACAACGTCGGGCTGTATCGCGGCGAGACTTCCTACCTCGACTGGCGCGAGCAGTCGTACCCGCGCTGGACCGCGAACGATGTCGCCTTCATCGCGCAGTCGTTCGCGCTGTCCACCAACGTCCTGCAGTACCAGGCGCTGCGCCTGGGCGAGCAGATGGCCAGGCGTCGTGGCGACGCCCGCGCGGCAACCTATGCGCGTCAGGCCGATGCGCTGGCCAAGGCCATCGACCGCGCGTTCTGGCGCGAGGATCGCGGCCTGTACATGAGTTACATCGGCACGGCCGAGCACCGCGTCCCGTTCGAGGCGTATGACCTGCTCGGCCTGGCGCTGGTGATCGAAAGCGGCATCGCCCCGCCCGATCGCGCGCGCCGCGCGCTGTCGCGCTACCCGGCGCTGGAAAGCGGCAGCCCGGTGATCTGGCCGCAGCAGCCCGACACCGCGATCTACCACAACCGCGCGATCTGGCCCTTCGTCAGCGCCTACTCGCTGCGCGCCGCGCGCACGGTCGGGCACGCGCCGCGCATCGCCCACGAGATCCGCTCGCTGATGCGCGGTGCCGCGCTGGCCGGATCGAACATGGAGAATTTCGAGCTGGTCACGCAGGCCGTGCACGTCGACGACGGCGCACTCAGCGGGCCGGTGGTCAACTCGCCGCGGCAGCTGTGGTCGGTGGCGGCCTACCTGGACATGGTCATCGAAGGCGTCTTCGGCGTCGGCGAGGACGGCAGCGTCAGGCCGATGCTGCCAGCCGAGCTGGTGCCGATGCTGTTCGGCGACCGCGACGAGATCTCGTTGCAGCTGGACAAACGCAGGGTGACCCTGCGTCGCCCGCGTGCGATCGAAGGCGACTTGCTGCTTGCCGGCACGACCCGCGTCGACGGGGCAAACACCGTTGTCGATCTGGTCGCCACGCGAAGCACGTCGGCAACGCTGGCCACGGACGCTGCGGCGCTCGCGCCCGCCTCGCCACAGGCCCCGCTGGTGCACGCGACCGGCACGCAATGGCGCGTCACGCTGCCGCCGGGCACGCGGCTGTATGTCGACGGCCAGCGCCGCGCCGATGCCGGGGGGGCATCGACCGCGGTGACGCTGGCCAGGCAGCCGTACCAGCAATGCCTCAGCCTGACCCGGATCGGCGAAGGCGGCATCGAGTCGCTGCATGGTCCGACCCACTGCATCGCTGACGGGACATCGGTCGGCGGTGACTGGCCGCGGCAGTGGACGGCGACGTCGGGCGGACGCTTCTCGGTGCGCCTGGACTTCGTCAATCCGCACGGCCCGATCAATACCGGCATCACCGCGGCGGTGAAGACGCTGGTGGTGGACTGCCCCGGCCAGCCGCAGCAGTCCGGAACGCTGGTGATGCCGCACGGCAAGGCCCGGCAGCTTTCCAGCGCGGTCGTGTTCGACGCCAGGGTCGGAGCGCAATGCCGCTTCGACCTGCGCGACGGCTTCAACATGAGCTACCTGAGCCACTTTGCCCATTACACCGGAGGCACCGGTGGCGCGGCAGGGCCGTTGAACTCGGCCGAGGCGGGGGAACTGCATGTGGTCCAGCTGGCTCCCGCTGGCGCCGTCATCCCGGCGAAGGCGGGGACCCAGTGACTTTGCCCTTGACCGTCATCCCCGCGAAGGCGGGGACCCAGTGACTTTGCCCTTGACCGTCGTCCCCGCGAAGGCGGGGACCCAGTGACTTCCGCGTCCATCGAAGTCAAAGTCGCTGGGTTCCCGCCTTCGCGGGAATGACGGGTTACGGGGATCCATCGCAATGACGGCTAACCATCTCAGGGGGATCGGGACGCAATGACCACCAAACCGCAGCTGTCGTTCTGGCAGATCTGGAACATGTGCTTCGGCTTCCTCGGCATCCAGTTCGGATTCGCCCTGCAGAACGCCAATGTCAGCCGCATCTTCCAGACCCTCGGCGCCAGCGTGGACGAGATCCCGGCGCTGTGGATCGCCGCGCCGCTGACCGGCCTGATCGTGCAGCCCATCGTCGGTTACCTCAGCGACCGCACCTGGACGGGCCTCGGCCGCCGCCGTCCCTACTTCCTCGTCGGCGCAGTGCTGGCCACGCTCGCCCTGTGCGCGATGCCGAACTCGCCCACGCTGTGGATCGCCGCCGGCCTGCTGTGGGTGCTCGACGCCTCGATCAACATCTCGATGGAACCGTTCCGCGCCTTCGTCGGTGACCAGTTGCCGACAAAGCAGCGCGCCAGCGGCTTCGCCATGCAGAGCTTCTTCATCGGTGTCGGCTCGGTGATCGCCAGCCTGCTGCCGTGGTTCCTGGCGCAGGTCGGCGTCGGCAACACTGCCGGCCCGGGCGAAGTGCCCGACACGGTGCGCTATGCGTTCTACTTCGGTGGCGCCGTGCTGATGCTCTCGGTCGGCTGGACGATCGTGCGCACCCGCGAATACCCGCCAGAGGTGCTGCGCGCCCACGACACGCTGCAGCGCGCGCCGCAACGCACGCTCGATCACGCGCGCGCACGCCGCAACGGTGCGATTTGGCTGCTGCTCGGCGCGGCCGGTGCGTACGTAGTCATGCATTACAACCTCGACCGCCAGCTCTACGTGCTCGCCGGACTGGCCGCGGGCTACGGCCTGGCGCTGCTGGTGGTGACGCTGCTGCGGCGCGACAGCGCCTTCGCCCACATCATCGGCGACATGCACGACATGCCCGCCGAGATGCGTCGCCTGGCGGTGGTGCAGTTCTTCTCCTGGTTCGCGCTATTCGGCATGTGGATCTACACCACCGGCGCGGTCACCGGCGTCCACTACGGCACCAATGACACCGGCTCGGCGCTCTACAACGAAGGCGCCAACTGGGTCGGCGTGCTGTTTGCCGCCTACAACGGTTTCGCCGCGCTGGCCGCGATCGTGATCCCGTGGATGGTGCGCCGCATCGGCCTGCGCATGAGCCACCTGATCAACGTGTGGCTCGGCGGGCTCGGATTGATCTCGTTCCTCTTCATCCGCGACCCGCACTGGCTGCTGCTGTCGATGGTCGGCGTCGGTTTCGCCTGGGCCTCGATCCTGTCGCTGCCCTATGCCCTGCTGGCCGACAGCGTGCCGGCGGAAAAGATGGGCGTGTTCATGGGCATCTTCAATTTCTTCATAGTGATCCCGCAGCTGGTCGCCGCCAGCCTGCTGGGATTCCTGCTCAAGACCTTCTTCGGCGGCCAGCCGATCCAGGCGCTGACGATTGGTGCCGTCAGCCTGTTCGTCGCCGGCCTGTGCGTGCTGCGCGTGCAGGACCCGCGCGCGGCCACTGTTGCCACCAGCCACTGAGACCCATCGATGCCGAACCCGAAGTTCCGACCGCTCGCCGCCACGCTGCTGGCCATACTCTCCGCACAAGCAGCAGCTGCCGACCGGGCGCCGGACTACTACGGCACGCTTGAACCGTTCGCCAGCGAGTCGGTGTACTTCGTCGTGACCGACCGCTTCGTCAACGGCGACACCGGCAACGACCATCGCGAGCAGGGCGGGCCGGATCCAGCCACGCGCACGTTCGACCGCCCGGTTCCGGGACCGGACGGCGAGACCGACAACATCGGCTACCTCGGCGGCGACTTCAAAGGCGTGCTGGACAACGTCGGCTACATCCGCGACATGGGCTTCACCGCGGTGTGGATCACCCCGATCGTCGACCAGCCCGATGCCGCCTTCACCGGCGGCAAGCCGGTCAGCTGGGGCAGCTTCTGGACCGACCAGGGCAAGACCGGCTACCACGGCTACTGGGGCGTGAACTTCTACAAGCTCGACGAGCACCTGCCCAGCCCGGGCCTGGATTTCGCCGGCTTCACCAAGGCGATGCACGGCCATGACATGAAGGTGGTGCTCGACATCGTCGGCAACCACGCGTCGCCTGCGTTCTCGATGCCGAAGAGCCAGCCTGAGTTCGGCAAGGTCTACGATCGCGACGGCAAGCTGCTGGCCGATCATCAGAACCTGCCGCCGGAGAAGCTCGATCCCGAACACAACCCGCTGCACGCGTTCTACCGCTCGCCGGCGGAAATCGCCGAACTGGCCAGCTTCAACGACGGTAACCCGGCCGTGCTCGACTACCTGTCAGGTGCCTACCTGCAGTGGCTGGGGCAGGGCGCCGATGCACTGCGCATCGACACCATCGGCTGGATGCCGCACACCTTCTGGAAGCAGTTCGCCGACCGCATGCGCGCGCAGCGGCCGGGGCTTTTCATGTTCGGCGAGAACTTCGAGTACGACCCGGCCAAGATCGCCCCGCACACCTGGGCGAAGAACGGTTCGATCAGCGTGCTCGACTTCCCGATGAAGGAGCGCATGGCGCAGGTGTTCGGCCGTGGCGACAAGCCGCACGGCTTCGAGAACCTGCAGCCTCGGCTGTACCTGCAGGGCGGGCCGTACGCCAACCCGTACGAGCTGATGACGTTCTACGACAACCACGACATGCCGCGGCTGGATGCCAGCAACGAGGGTTTCATCGACGCCAACAACTGGCTGTTCACCGCGCGCGGCATCCCGGTGGTCTATTACGGTTCGGAAGTCGGCTTCATGCGCGGCCGCGCCGAGCATGCCGGCAACCGCAACTACTTCGGGCAGGAACGGGTGGATGCGGCGGTGGGCAATCCGATCCGCGAGAACCTCAAGCGGATTGCCAAGATCCGCGCGGCGTCACCGGCGCTGCAGCGCGGCGTGCAGCTGGATGTGCTGCTTAAGGGCGACAAGGCGGCGTTCTACCGCGTCTACCAGCACGAGGGCGTGTCGCAGATCGCGCTGGTGCTGCTCAACAAAGGCGACCAGCCGGCGCAGTTCGAGGTGAAGCGCTGGTTGCAGGCAGGGCGATGGAAGGCGGCGATTGGCGGCGGCGAAGTTGAGGTGGCGAACGGCAAGGAGCTTGCCGCGACCGTGCCTGCGCATGGCGTCGAGGTGTATCTGTTGGATGCGCCGGTGGCGCGCGCCGACCTTCGGCGCGAACTGGATGCGGCGATGAGGACGAAGCGTCCGCAGTAAGGCGACCCCTCTCCCTGGCCGCTTCGCGGCCTGTCCCTCTCCCACAAGGGGAGAGGGTTGTAGCTCTTCCTTCTCCCCTCGTGGGAGAAGGTGCCCGAAGGGCGGAAGAGGGGGACTCTTGCTTCTCAGGCCCCGCTCGACTTGCGCACCACCAGCGACGCCGGCAGCGTGATGCTCTGCGTCGCCTCGCCATGCACCTGGCGCATCAGCGTCTCCACCAGCAGTTCGCCGGCGCGCTTGGTGTCCTGGAATACCGTCGTCAGCGGCGGCGTGGCGAAGCGCGCCATCGGGATGTCGTCGAAGCCGACCACGGCGACGTCTTCCGGCACGCGCAGGCCGGCATCGGCCAAGGCCCGCATCGCGCCGATGGCGATCAGGTCGCTGGCGGCGAACACCGCATCGAAGGCGCCACCGCGTTCGATCAGCTCGGCGGCGGCGTTGTAGCCGTCCTCTTCCGAACTTTCCGCATCGACCTGCAGGATCGCCTCCATCGCCCCGCCGACCTCGCGCAGGGCGGCGTCGCAGCCGCGGAAGCGGTCGAAGAATTCCGGGCAATGGCTGGAGGCGCCACCGAGGAAGGCGATGCGTCGACGCCCTTGCGCCACCAGGTGCTCGCCGGCCAGGCGGCCGCCATTGAAGTTGTCGCAGCCGATCGACTGCCCGGGCTGGTCCGGCAGCACCGCGCCCCAGCGGACGAAGCGCGTGCCTTGCTCGACGAGCTTTTCCAGCTTGCCCTGGTAGGCCAGGTAGTCGCCGTAGCCGAGCAGGATCAGGCCGTCGGCCTTCATGCTGTCCTCGTAGTCGGCGTGCCAGTCGTCGGACAGCTGCTGGAACGAGATCAGCAGGTCCTGGCCCTCGCGCGCGCAGGCGCGGGTGATCGAGCCGACCATCGACAGGAAGAACGGGTTGATGTGCGACTCGTCCGGGGTCGGGTCCTCGAACAGCAGCAGCGCCAGGGTGCCCGAGCGCTGGGTGCGCAGGCTGGAGGCGTGGCGGTCGACCTTGTAGTTGAGCTCGCGGACGGCGTCCTCGACCCGGCGCCGGGTCTCGGCATTGACCAGCGGACTGCCGCGAAGCACGCGCGATACCGTCGCCTGCGAGACACCGGCCCGGTGGGCGATGTCGAGCGAGGTGGTCTTGGTCTTCTTGCTGCGACCGACGAACTGCATTTGAGACATTCGGCCAGTGTAGGCAGCACTGTCCCGTAAGGCATGCCGCAGCGCAGCGCAGGAGGCTTGGATTGAGCCGGGTCGCGGGGAAGGCCGAAGGCCGCAGCGGGTCCGCGTCCACACCAAAAGACAACCTACAGCGTTTCAGGGCCGCCATTGTTCCATTCGCGCCCGCCGCTACACTGCACAAGGCTTGCTATCAGGGGGGACGTCCCCACCATGCTGGTCAGGTGGGTGCCTTCACGTCGCTTGCGCGAGCAAACGCGACACTGCACCGCCGTTCCGCGCTTTGGCCACATCGCGCGAGCAGGGCATCAGCCCTGCAGATGGAGTTTTCCCCCGCGAGGTGCATGTGTCCGGTCCCAGTCATGTCAAGGAAGTAGCCATTGAGGGCCGGGCCGACCTGGTCGAGTTCCTCAGCTCCGGCGCGCGCCCGCGCGAGGACTGGAAGATCGGTACCGAGCACGAGAAGTTCGGTTTCCGCAACGATGACCTGCGCCCGCCGACCTTCGACGGCGATCGCGGCATCGAGGCTTTGCTCAAGGGCCTGACCCGTTTCGGCTGGCAGCCGGTCGAGGAGCACGGCCGCGTCATCGCGCTCACCCGCGACCAGGCCTCGGTGTCACTGGAGCCGGCCGGCCAGCTTGAGTTGTCCGGCGCACCGCTCGAGAACCTGCACCAGACCTGCAGCGAGACCTCCAGCCACCTCAAGGAAGTGCGCGCGGTCGCCGAGCCGATGGGGCTGGGCTTCCTCGGCATGGGCTTCCAGCCCAAGTGGCGTCGCGACGAAATGCCGTGGATGCCCAAGGGCCGCTACAAGATCATGCGCGAGTACATGCCCAAGGTCGGTTCGCTCGGCCTGGACATGATGACGCGCACCTCCACGGTGCAGGTCAACCTCGACGTCGGCTCCGAGGCCGACATGGTCAAGAAGTTCCGCGTCTCGCTGGCGCTGCAGCCGATCGCCACGGCGCTGTTCGCCGACTCGCCCTTCACCGAGGGCAAGCCCAACGGTTATCTCAGCTACCGCTCGCACATCTGGACCGACACCGATGCCGGCCGCACCGGCCTGCTCGATTTCGTCTTCGAGGACGGTTTCGGCTACGAGCGCTACGTCGACTACCTGCTCGATGTGCCGATGTACTTCGTCTACCGCGACGGCGAGTACATTGACGCCTCCGGCCAGTCGTTCCGCGATTACCTCGACGGCAAGCTGCCGGCCTACCCGGGCCAACGCCCGCTGCTGCGCGACTGGGCCGACCACAGCACCACCGCCTTCCCGGAAGTGCGCCTGAAGAAGTACCTGGAGATGCGTGGCGCCGATTCCGGCCCGTGGAACCGCATCTGCGCACTGCCCGCGTTCTGGATCGGCCTGCTCTACGACGATGCCGCCCTCGACGCCGCCTGGGACCTGGTCAAGGATTTCACCCTGGAAGAACGCCACGCCTTGCGCGACGGCGTGCCGCGCCAGGCGTTGAAGTTGCCGTTCCGCAACGGCACCGTGCTCGACCTCGCCCGCAAGGCGCTGGAAATTTCCGCGCACGGCCTGGCCCGGCGCGCACGCCTCAACCGCAACGGCGCCGACGAGTCGATCTACCTGGATCCGATGATGGAGTTCGCCGAAGCCGGCATCACCCCGGCCGAGCGCAAGCTCGAGCTGTTCCATGGCGCCTGGAGCGGCAGCGTCGATCCCGTGTTCACCGAGTTCGCCTACTGACGATCAAAACGGGGTCAGAGTGCCATTTCCAAATCGGGGTCAGAGTGCCATTTCCGGTACGAGTGAAAAACGTACTCTGACCCCTGTATGGGACCCAAGGTAGGCTAGGCGCCACTTACCGTTGACCGGAGTGGCTGCAATGCACGGATTCCGACGTGGCTGGTGGCTGGCACTGCTGTTGTTCACCGGCGCGGCCGATGCCGCCGAACGCATTGCCCTGGTCGGCGGCACCCTTGTCGACGGCACGTTGCGCGAGCCGATCCAGGACAGCGTGGTACTGATCGACGGCGAACGCATCACCGCCGTTGGCAGCGTCGGAACGCTGCCCGTACCTGCCGGCACGCGCGTGATCTCGACCGAAGGCATGACCGTGCTGCCCGGGCTGTGGGACATGCACGTGCACCTGATGATCAACGGCCACGCCGATTACGAGCATTGGGACAAGACTTACCCGGATCGCTTCCGCGACGTGATCATGCCGGCCTCGGCCAAGCAGCTGCTGCTGGCCGGCGTGACCGGCGCGCGTGACCTCGGCGGTCCGCTCGAGGACAGCATCGCTGTGCGCGATGCGATCAACAGCGGAAAGATCCCGGGCCCCACGCTGTTCGTGTCCGGGCCCTTCATCCAGAAGAAGCCCTATCCGGGCACCGAACAGTTCCGCTGGGGCGTCGACTCGCCGTCGGATGCGCGCCGCAAGGTGCGCCGCCTGGCCGAAGCCGGCGTGGACGTGGTCAAGCTGATCGACCAGGACCAGATGAGCGAGGCCGAAGTGCAGGCCATCGTCGACGAGGCCCACAAGCACAAGCTGCCGGTGGTGGCGCACGCGCATCGTCCGGAAGAAATCCGTCGCGGACTCAAGGCCGGTGTCGACTGTTTCGAGCACACCGGGCTGGGCGCGTCGCCGGAGTATCCGGAAGATGTCATGGCCGCGCTGCGCGAGCGCACCGGCAACATGGCTGCGGGCCCGATGTTCTGGACGCCGACGATCGAAGGCTTGTTCAACTTCCCCTACACCGTGCGCAACCATGAGTTCATCGACGGCGATGCCTGGCACGAAGGCCTGCCGCCGGACATCGTCGCCGACATCCGCCACTCACTCGAGCACCCCGAGCGCATCGCCTACTTCCAGCAGACGCCGCAGCGCTGGCCGACGCTGAAGCGCAAGTTCCAGCAGCTGCGCGAATCGGGCGTGGTGATGCTGGTGGGCACCGACTCGGGCATCCCGATGAAATTCCACAGCGGCAGCACATGGAACGAGCTGGACGTGTGGGTCAACCAGCTCGGCGTGCCGGCGGTGGACGCGATCCGCGCGGCCACGTACTGGCCGGCGGTCGCGATGAAGGCCGACAAGGATTACGGCAGCGTGGTCGAAGGCAAGTACGCGGACATCATCGCGGTGAAGGGCGATGTGTTGAAGCAGGTGGCGCTGCTGCAGCGGGTGGATGTCGTCATCAAGCACGGCAAGCAGGTGAAGTAAGCCGTCCGCCGCTGTCTAGAACCGCGAAGCCACCAGCTTCACATCCGCCCACTCCCACGCCGCCGCATACCGTCGCTCGGTCTCGCTTGCATCGAGCTTGAGCTTCTTCTGCGCCTGCGCCAGGCCATACAGCGACCAGCCGTTCTCCGGGTAGGTCCTGAGGTCATCCTCGTACACCGCCACCGCTTCCTTGGCGCGGCCGGCATCGAGCAATGCCGCGCCCAGGTACGGCCGCACCGGCAGCGGCCAGTCCGGCGGCTCGTTGTAGTTGAGCTTGTCCTCGGCGGCGACGGCTTCGCGCAGCGCGGCCAGTCCCGGTTTGCGCTGCTTCTGCGCGAGCGCGATCTCGCCGCGCAGCATCGGTTCGGCCACGGCCAGCACGCGGTCGGCACTGTTCATGCCGAACAGCCCGACCTTCGCCAGCTCCGGATCCGCGGCGATCGCCTTCAATGCTTTCAGCTCCTTGAGCGCGGCGGCCGGCTTGTCGGTGCGCACCAGCGCCATGCCACGGGCGAAATGCCAGACCCCGCGCGGGAACGGCAATGCCGCCGGTGCCTCTTCCGTCGCCAGGATCGCATCCCACTCACCGAAGCGGACCTGTGCGAACAGCGGCGTGACCAGGAACTGCTGCATGAAGCTCATCGCTTCCATCTGCGGCGGATCGACCCGCTTGGCGGTCTGCTCGGCGGCCTGCATCGTCAGCGTGCGCGAGCCGTGCAGTGCAGCCGACATCGCCGCGAAGTGCCAGTTGTGCGGGACGTAACCCAGCGGGTAGGCGCCATTGCTGCCGCGGCACACGGCCAGGAATTCCTTGTCGGCGGTGCTGGCGGCGAAGTTGCTCAGCGTGGCGTCGTGGTAGCGGCCGATGCGGATGTAGACATGCGCCGGCATGTGCACCAGGTGACCGGACCCCGGCGCCAGCGCGGCGAGCTTGTCGGCATAGCCTTCGGCGCGCTTGGGGTCGTTCGACGCTTCGACCGCATGGATGTAGTAGTGAGCCGCGCCGATGTGGTCGGGATTGCGCTGCAGCACCTTTTCCAGCATCGCCACCATCGTTCCCGTGTGCAGGCCCGGCTGACCATCGGGGGTCCAGTACGCCCACGGCGACAGGTCCATCAACGATTCGGCATACAGCGTGGCGATGTCGTCGTCGTCGGGGAACTGCGCCGCAGCCTCGCCCATCGCTTTCGAGTAGGCCTCGTCGAGCGGCTTGCGGTCATCGGGCGCGGGTGCGGTATAGCGCTTGGTCAGCGCGGCGATCAGCGCGCGGTCGGCCGGCTTGGCGCCCTTGGCCAGGTCCTGCGCACGCGTTGCCAGCAGTGTCGCGTCGGCGGCGAGTTCCGGCGGCATCGGCAGGTTGATGTTCGGGCCCAGCACCAATGCCTGGCCCCACACGCACATCGCGCACTTGGGATCGAGGCGTTCGGCTTCGGCGAATGCGCGACCGGCCGCTTCATGGTTGAAGCCGTAGGCCAGGCGCAGGCCCTGGTCGAAGTAGCGTTGCGCCTCCGGCACGCGCGTGCCGATGTCGCGGTGCAGCTGGCCGAAGGTGTCAAACAGAGGCGGTGCCGCCGCGGCCTTTTCGTCGCGGGTGGTCGGAGCCTCGCAGGAGATCAGGGCGAAACAGCTGAGCAGGAGGACCAGGGCTCGAGTCATGGCGATCGCACGGAGTGGGGCCGGGACTATTAAACGTCAGGCCCGGCCACCGCAGGCCGCCCGACGCCATGAACAGGCCCGCCAACCGCCCCGACCCATCCGTTGCGGCTGAAACGGTCGCCGTCAAATGTTGCAGTGCGGTAGGCTCGGCGGATGACCATGAGCCGCGCCGTCGAGTCCGCCTCCGAGTCCGTTGCGGAGCCCGCCGAAGAACCCCTGCGAATCGTCGAGTTCGCCTCCTCCGACGCGCTCCTGCGCGAGGACGTCAAAACCGTCGGCGCCCTCGTCGGCGAGATCCTCGCCGAGCAGCGCGGCCCGCAGTTCCTGGCCGAAGTCGAACGCCTGCGCCGCGCGGCGATCCGTCGCCGCGAAAGCCATGCGCCGGTGTCGGAGCTGACGCAGGCACTGGCCGGCATCGAACTGTCCCATGCCGGCGACCTGGTGCGCGCCTTCGCCACCTACTTCCAGGCGGTCAATGTCGCCGAGCGCGTGCACCGCATCCGTCGCCGCCGCGACTACGAACGTCGTGGCGCCGGCGCGCAGCCGGGCAGCCTGCGCGAAGTGCTGGCTTCGCTCGCGGCGCAGGGTGTGAGCCTGGATGAAGTGGTCGCGCTGCTCTCGCGGCTGCGCATCGAACCGGTCTTCACCGCGCACCCGACCGAGGCGGTGCGGCGCGCGCTGCTGGAAAAGGAACGGCAGATCGTCACCTGCCTGATCGACGACATCGACCGCAGCCGCACGCCGTACGAGCACCGTGCCGATCTGGAGCGCATGCGCCTGGCGCTGACCGCCGGCTGGCAGACCGCCGAAGCCTCGCCGGTGAAGCCGAGCGTCGCCGACGAGTTCGAGCACGTCGGCTTCTATCTGTCGGACGTGCTGTACCGCGTGTTGCCGGTGTTCTACGAAGTATTCGAGGACGCCCTGCGCGAAACCTATGGTGAGGCCACGCCGGCCCCGGACGTGATTGGTTTTGGCACCTGGGTCGGCGGCGACATGGACGGCAACCCGAACGTCGGCGCCGACACCATCGCAGCCAGCCTGGCGGGCCAGCGCAAGCTGGTGTTGAGCGCGTACCGCCAGGAAGTGGCTGCGCTGGGCGAACTGCTGAGCCAGTCGCTGGGTCGTGTCAGCGTCGCCGACGAGGTCATGGCGCGCATCGAGGAATATCGCTACCTGCTGCCCAAGGCCGCGGCGGCGCTGCGCCCTCGCCACGCCGACATGCCATACCGCAACCTGCTGGCACTGGCCGGTGCGCGCCTGCGCGCCACCGCCGAGGACCATGTCCACGGCTATCCGGATGCCGCCGCCTTCCTGGCCGACATCGCGATGATCGAGCGCAGCCTCGACGCGCATCAGGGCGAACACGCCGGCGGTTTCGCCGTGCGCCGGTTGCGTCGACGCGTTGAATGCTTCGGTTTCCATCTTGCCAGCCTCGACCTGCGCCAGGACTCGGCCACGCACGATGCAGCGCTGGCCGAGCTGCTCGCCGATCCGGACTGGGAGTCGCACAGCCGCGAACAGCGCGCGCAACGCCTGCACGCGCTGCTCGATGGCAGCGCGCCGGCGCCGACGACCGGCAACGGCCAGGCACGGTCGACGCTGGACGTGTTCCGCGCGGTGGCGCGACTGCGCCCGCGCTACGGCCCGCGTGCCTTCGGCCCGTACATCGTCAGCATGAGCCGCAGTGCCGCCGATGCGCTGGCCGTGCTCGCACTTGCACGAATTGCCGGCTGCATCGACGGCGACGGTCGCGTCCCGCTGGATGTCGCGCCGCTGTTCGAAACCGTCGACGACCTCGACGCCGCACCCGACACGCTGCGCGCGCTGTTCGCCGATCCGGTCTACCGCACTCATCTGGCCGCACGTGGCAATCGCCAGGTGGTGATGCTGGGCTACTCCGACAGCGCCAAGGACGGCGGCATGCTCGCCTCGCGCTGGGCGCTGCAACGCACCCAGATAGCGCTGGCCGCGCTGGCGCAGGAGAGCGGCGTGCGCATCGCCTTCTTCCACGGCCGCGGTGGTTCGATCAGCCGCGGCGGCGGCAAGACCGAACGCGCCGTCATCGCCGCGCCGCGCGGCTCGGTCGACGGCTACCTGCGACTGACCGAGCAGGGCGAGGTGATCCACCGCAAGTACGGCATCCGAGCGATCGCGCTGCGCAACCTCGAGCAGGCCACCGGCGCGGTGCTGCGCGCGACCTTGCGGCCGCGTCCACCGGAGCCGCGCGAGGCCAGCTGGCGCGCGATCGCCAACGAACTGTCGGCCAGTGCGCGCAGCCACTACCGCGCGCTGGTGCATGAGCATCCGGACTTCCCGGCGTACTTCCGCGCCGCCACGCCCATCGACGTGATCGAGCGCCTGCGCATCGGCTCGCGCCCGAGCAAGCGCGCCGGCGACGGTGACGTGTCGTCCTTGCGGGCGATCCCGTGGGTGTTCGCGTGGTCGCAGAACCGCGCCGGCCTCACGGCCTGGTACGGCGTCGGCAGCGCACTGACGCAGGCGCTGGAAACGCACGGTCGCGAGACGATGGCGGAGATGGCGCGTGACTGGCCGTTCTTCGGCACCCTGGTCGATGACCTGGAGATGATGCTGGCCAAGTCCGACCCTGCGATCTTCGAGCAGTACTCGCTGCTCGCCGGCGAACTGCACGAGCGCTTCCATCCCGGTATCGCTGCCGAGTTCGAGCGCACCCGCGCGGCGGTGCTGGCGATCAAGGGCAGCGACGAGCTGCTGGCGGGCGACTACCGCCTGCGCTTGTCGATCCGCCTGCGCAATCCCTACGTCGATCCGATCAGCCTGCTGCAGGTCGACCTGCTGGCCCGCTGGCGCGCCGCCGGCCGCCCCGACGACGAGCTGTTGCAGGCGCTGGTGGCGACGGTCAACGGCATCTCGGCGGGCATCCAGAACACGGGTTGAAAGTCTCCCTCCCCTGCAAGCACCAGCACCGGCAACACCAGCTTTACACCCGGGGCCTAGAATCATCGGCTGGATCCCCGCCTGCGCGGGGATGACCCATCCACATTCTCCGCTCCGGATCCGCCTCCCATGAAAAGCCGTGCCGCCGTTGCCTTCGCCCCGGGCCAGCCTTTGCAGATCGTCGAAATCGACGTCGCCCCGCCCAAGGCCGGCGAAGTGCTGGTGAAGATCACCCACACCGGCGTCTGCCACACCGACGCGTTCACGCTCAGCGGCGACGACCCGGAAGGCATCTTCCCCAGCGTGCTCGGCCATGAAGGCGGCGGCGTCGTCGTCGAAGTCGGCGAAGGCGTCACCAGCGTCAAGCCCGGCGACCACGTGATCCCGCTGTACACGGCCGAATGCCGCAAGTGCAAGTTCTGCCTGTCGGGCAAGACCAACCTGTGCCAGGCGGTGCGCGCCACGCAAGGCAAGGGCCTGATGCCGGACGGCACCACGCGCTTCTCCTACAACGGCCAGCCGATCTACCACTACATGGGCACCAGCACCTTCAGCCAGTACACAGTGGTGGCGGAAGTCTCGCTGGCCGTGGTCAACCCGCAGGCGCCGCTGGAGAAGGTCTGCCTGCTCGGTTGCGGTGTCACCACCGGCATTGGCGCGGTCCACAACACCGCCAAGGTCAAGGCCGGCGACAGCGTCGCCGTGTTCGGCCTGGGCGGCATCGGCCTGGCGGTGATCCAGGGCGCGGTGCAGGCCAAGGCCGGGCGCATCGTCGCCATCGACACCAACCCGGGCAAGTTCGAACTGGCGCGCAGCATGGGCGCGACCGACTGCATCAACCCCAAGGACCACGACAAGCCGATCCAGGAAGTCATCGTCGAGCTGACCGACGGCGGCGTCGACTTCAGCTTCGAGTGCATCGGCAACGTCGATGTCATGCGCGCGGCGCTGGAGTGCTGCCACAAGGGCTGGGGTGAGAGCGTGATCATCGGTGTCGCCGGCGCAGGCCAGGAAATCCGCACGCGCCCGTTCCAGCTGGTCACCGGTCGCGTCTGGCGCGGCTCGGCGTTCGGTGGCGTCAAGGGCCGCACGCAATTGCCGGGCATGGTCGAGCAGGCGATGAAGGGCGAGATCCAGCTCGACCCCTTCATCACCCACACGATGCCGCTGGATCGGATCAACGAGGCCTTCGACCTGATGCACGAAGGCAAGTCGATCCGCACCGTGATCCATTTTTGAATGATCCATTTCTGACGGAGCAACGCACACGGGGGCGCACTCGCGTCGCTGCGAACCTGCGACGCCACGATTGGAGGTGATCCATGAACAGTGCAGTGGCCATCCATCCGGCCGTCGACCAGGGCGTACCCAAGGGCGGTGCCGCAGATTTCGCCGGCGGCACGCTGCAATGCAAGTGCGCCGACAAGCCGGTCAAGGTTCGAGTCGGCGCGCAGACCGCGCACAACCACGTGTGCGGCTGCACCAAATGCTGGAAACCGGAGGGCTCGGTATTCTCGATGATCGCCGCGGTGCCGCGCGACAAGCTTGAAGTGCTCGAGAACGGCGACAAGCTGGCCGTGGTCGACGACAAGGCGACGATCCAGCGCCACGCCTGCAAAGGCTGTGGCGTGCACATGTTCGGCCGCATCGAGAACAAGGAGCACGCTTTCCACGGACTCGACTTCGTCCACACCGAGCTGTCGAAGGACACCGGCTGGTCGGCGCCCGGCTTCGCCGCGTTCGTGTCCTCCATCATCGAATCGGGCTACGCCCCGTCCGGCATGGAGGCGGTGCGCGCACGGCTGCGCGAACTCGGGCTGGAGCCGTACGACTGTCTGTCACCCACCCTGATGGATGCACTTTCCACGCACGCGGCGAAAAAGTCGGGCGTGCTCAAGGCCTGATTCAGAAGAGCTTGACTGAAAGGAGAACGATGGAACGGATCGAACGGCATGCCTGCTTCGGCGGGCAGCAGGAAGTGTGGAAGCACGCCTCGACGTCACTGGGCTGCGAGATGCGACTGGGCGTCTACCTGCCACCGCAGGCGACGCAGCGCCGCTTGCCAGTGCTGTACTGGCTCAGCGGCCTGACCTGCAACGAGCAGAACTTCATCACCAAGGCCGGTGCCCAGCGCTACGCCGCCGAGCATGGCGTGATCCTGGTGGCGCCCGACACCAGTCCGCGCGGTCCCGGCATCGCCGATGCCGATGGCTATGACCTCGGCATGGGTGCCGGCTTCTACGTCGATGCGACGCAGGCGCCGTGGGCCTCGCACTACCGCATGCACGACTACGTGACCCGCGAGCTGCCGGCGCTGGTCGAGGCGCATTTCCGCGCCACCGATGCACGGGCGATCAGCGGTCATTCGATGGGCGGGCACGGCGCGCTGGTGGCGGCGCTGCGCAACCCCGGGCGATACCGAAGCGTGTCGGCGTTCTCGCCGATCGTGGCGCCCACCCAGGTGCCGTGGGGGCAGAAGGCGCTCTCGGCCTACCTCGGCGATGACCATGAGGCGTGGAAGGCGTGGGACGCGCACGAACTGGTGGCCCATGCGAGCGAGCGGCTACCGCTGCTGGTCGACCAGGGCGAGGCGGACGAATTCCTGGTGACGCAACTGCGGCCGCTGCTGTTGCAGGACGCGTGCGATGCCGTGGGCCACCCGCTCGAGTTGCGCATGCGCCCGGGCTACGACCACAGCTACTACTTCATTGCGACGTTCATCGGCGAGCACATCGCCTACCACGCGCGAGCGCTGGCCGACTGACGGCGGCAGGTAGGAGCGAGCTTGCTCGCGATCCACCCGACAGCTGCAGCCGCGCCAGCTTCGCGAGCAAGCCCGCTCCTACGCCAGCAGGAAGTCGGCGTAGGCAAAGCGTTCGTCGCGCAGCACCTTCTCGCCGGGCTGCAAGGCAATGGGCCGACCCAGCATCGGCCCGGCATGCACCAGCGTGTGGAACTCGCCGTTCTCGCCGCACCGGTCGCACGGCGGCGGCAGCTCGGCCAGCAGGGCGTCGTCGAACGAACGCCCGCTGAACTCCGCCGCCAGCTGCTGCGTATCGACGCAGCACAGCCGTGCCTGCAATCCGCCGGCAATCATCTCGCGTGCCAGCGCCGCGGTATCGGCGCCGAACAGCGGCGTGTCGATCGTCCAGCCCAGGCGCGCGCACGAGGCTTCGCGCCAGGCGCGCACGTCGGCCAGGTAGAGGTCGCCGAAGGCGATGCAGTCCAGCTGCGGCCAATGGCCGCGAGCCTGCTGCAGCGCCTGCGCGAATGCGGTCTCGTAGGTGGCGTTGTCGCACTTGGGCGGAATCACCGCTTCGATCAATGGCAATCCTGCCGACTCGGCCTGCGCGTGCAGGATGTCGCGGCGGATGCCGTGCATGGCAACGCGCTCATAGCCGCTGGTGACCGTGGTCAGCAGCGCCACAACTTCGACATCGTCGCGCTGGCGCAGGGTGTGCAATGTCCAGGCCGCGTCCTTGCCGCCGCTCCACGACAACAACCGCTGGCTCATGCCGAGGTCACGTCCCGAAGCTCCCAGCCGCTGCCGGCCAGCAGGCGCAGGCGGTGCTTGAGCACCGTGCCGGAGATGGTCGAGGTCACGACCAGGTCGACGTGCAGGTCTTCCTGCTCACCGTGCACGGTGGCGGCGGGGTCGGTGGCGCCGAGCGCCGGATCGACTGCGTCGGGATCCTCCTGGCGCGCCTTCCAGCGGTCGAACAACGCGCTGTCGCGCAATGCCGCCTGCAACTGTTCGGCGAAACCTTCGGCACTGACGGCACTGAAGGAAAACGCGGCATCGCTGCCGCGGGCGCGCGTCGCATCGGGAAGGCGAATGTAGTAACGAGTAGCCATGCAAGGGTTCCGGTATTGGGGTCTTGTTGGGGCGAGCTTGCTCGCGATCGCGCGAATCCGTCGCGGAAGCGCCCTCGCGAGCAAGCTCGCTCCAACACACATTACGCCCCGTCCGTGACGACGGTGATTAGCCGTGGAACTTCTGCCCCTCGGCGGCGAAGCCGACCACCACCGCGCCCTTGCCGACGTTGACCATGCCGGTCAGGCTCATCACCGACTCGAACAGCTCGATGTTGTTGTTGGCACAGGCATGACGCAGGCGCTCGTAGCCGGGCAGCTTGCGCATGTCCTCGAGCTCGCCGCCGTAGCTCAGGCACATCGTCGGGGTCAGCAGTTCGCCGGCCTCGACCCGCTGCGCGGCATGCTCGAACAGCTTCTCCACCGCCGGCTCGAAGCCCTTGATCTTGGCGACCGGGGCGGTCTCGCCGCGATTGCAGTGCAGTACCGGCTTGATGTCGAGCGCGCTGCCGAGTGCGGCGCTGAGGAAGCTGACGCTGCGGTCGCCCTTGGTGCGGGCGCGGTTGCGAAGGTAGTAGAGGTCCGGCGGAACCATGTAGCCCTGCGTGTGCAGCGCGAGGTGCTCCAGGCGCGCACGGATCTTCGGCGCGCCTTCGCCGGCTTCGCGCAGGCGCACCGCTTCGACCGCGCCGACGCCCTGGGCGGCGAACAGGTTCTGGCTGTCGACCACGCGCAGCGCGAACGGCGTGTTGTTGCCGGCGGCGGAACGGGCGGCCTTGTAGTCGCTGAGGATCGCGAAGCTGGCCTGCTGCGCGTTGTCGAAGATCGGGCTGCGCGTCTTGGTGATCGTCATGCAGAAGACGTAGTCGTAGTCGATCACCAGCCGGCTCAGGAACAGGTCCTGGATCTGCTGCACGGTGTACGGCGTGGTCTGCGCTTCATGGCCGCGCTCGGCGACGTGGGCGTGCAGGAACTCCAGGGTCGCCTGTTCGTTGCGGCGGTCGGCCAGCACGGCCTCGCCGATGCGCACGGTGATCGGCAACACGTCGACGTTGTGTTGCTCCAGGTAATCCAAAGGCAGATCGCAGGCCGAATCGACCACGAGTCCAATGCGCATGTTCCCCTCCCCAAATTACCAGCGCTGGCATCAAATTGTGACGCGCAGCATACCTGCTTCGGGGCCTGCGTCTCGCTGCGGGTGCAGCAAATCCGTGCCGAAATGGGCCAGGGAGAAGTCTGAATGGGCGGTCGCTTTCGACCCTGCGCGGCGGCTCAGCGCCGGCGCTGCAATCCGACCGGCAGCGTCGACACCCGCTGCATCTCGGCGTCGTCGAGGACCGCCGGTTCGCGCAGCGTCGCCAGGGCGAAATCGTGCGCGTCGTTGCCCCAGAACAGCTCGCCGCGCACCGCCAGGGTCGGCACCCCATAGACACCGGCGGCGATGGCCGCATCGGTGTTGGCACGCAGCGCCGCCTTGGTCGGCGCCGCGTCGAGGTCCTCGGCGGGCACGTTCAGTACCGCCATCAGCGGCACCAGCGCTTCCACGCTGTCGCCGGCGCGGCCCTGCGCCCACAGCCAGTCGTAGATCGAATCGACCGCCTCGGGCGTATTCCCCGCGGCAATGCTCAGGCGCAGTGCAGCCAGCGGATTGAACGGGTGCGTCGGCGGAAACCGCAACGGCACGCCCTGCTGGCGCGCCAGCCACAGCACGTGGCGGTAGGTGAATTCACGCTTGCCGGTGATCTCGGCCGGACCCTTCTGGCCGCAGGCGTCGAGCACCGCGGCGAACACGATCGGCACCAGCTGCACCGGCGTCCCCTCGCGCTCGAACTCGCGCACGAGCGGCTTGAGCTTCTGCCACTGCAGGTACGAGAACGGCGAGATGAAGTCGAAATACCAGACCAGCGGTGCCTTATCCATGGCGAAGGTTCTCTCTCAGTGCCAGGCGCCGAGGATCAGCCCGTACAGGCTGAACTGCGCGATGTGGTAGCCGGCGTCGATCATCCACATCTTCACGCTGCGCTGGGCGAAGGCGTAGTTGATGCCGAAGCTCATGGCGACGAAGAACAGGCCGACCACGAAGCCGGCGCCGAAACCGTCGGCCGGGCCGGCTTCCGGCGGCAGGGCAATGGCGAACATCAGCGCCGCCAGCAGGCTGCAGCCGAAGGCGGTGGCGAAGGTCAGCTTTGGATGCGGCGGGGCGCTGTTGGGGTCGATGCCGGCTTCGCGGCACCAGACCTGCTTGAACAACGGCCCGTACCAGATTCCGCCGAGGACGAAGGCGGAGACGGCCGCGGCGATCACCGCCAGCCAGTTGAAGTCGATGTGCGGCAAGTTCATGGCGTCCTTCGTGCTGTCGCGATGACCGGCAGCATACCGCTCCGCCAGTCGTTTGCAGGAGCGAGCTTGCTCGCGAAAAGCGCGTCCTGTTCCAGACACGCCCGATCGCGAGCGAGCTCGCTCCTGCGGGGCTCAGCGCCCGGCCGGCTGCGGATACGCCCGCGGCAGACCGCCATTTTCCGCCGGCGTGGACGTCTGGATGTAGCGATCGCGCAGTTCGGTCTGGCGGCTGCGCATCTCGATCGCGCGACCGTCCATCCACACCTGCACGGCCACCGCGCTGACTTCGAGCGGATCGCCGCTCCACAACACCAGGTCGGCGCGCTTGCCCGGGGCGATGCTGCCCATGCGGTCGGCCACGCCGAACGCTTCGGCCGGCACGCGGGTCAGGCCGGCCAGGCCGTCATCCCAGGGCAGGCCGTTGGCTACGGCATTGCCGGCCAGCTGGCGGATCTTGCGCGCGTTGTGCGAGGCATCGCCCGACTGCGAGAAGCCCACCGCGACGCCGGCGGCACGCAGCCGCGCGGCATTGAGCATCGTCGCGCCGATCTGGTCGAAGTCGTAGGGCAGGTTGCCGAGCGGATTGACGAACACCGGCACCTTGGCCGCAGCCAGCTGCGGTGCCATGCGCCAGGCTTCGGCACCGCCGGCGATGGCGATGCGGACGTTGTGGCGGGCCGACCAGCGCAACAGCTGGCGGATGTCGGCGGCGCGATCCACCGCGACCACCACGCGACCACCGCCGCCGACATAGCGCGCCAGCGTCGCCCGACCGGCCGGCGTCAGCAGCGCGGCGTTGGCGTCGGCAGGGATGCGTCCGCGCACTTCATCGATCAGCTGGTCGAGGATCATCCACTGCGCGGCACGCGAGTTGCCGCTCAGGCCGATGGCGTCGCCGCCGATGCGCACGAACAGTTCGCGCGGCCCGACCGGGTCGGCGCTGCCGTCCAGTCGCACCACGCCGCCCTGGCCGGCGACGATCGAACCGCCGGCACCGGTGCCGGCGCCGAGCAGGGTCCAGCCGATGCCTTCGATACGCGTCACCGGCACCAGCACCGAGTCGGGGTTGTAGGCCAGGGTCACGTCGAACTCCGGGCGCACCGTCATCTGCTTGGTTTCGGCGCCGAGCGTCAGGGTCTCGTCGTTGGTGGCCTTCTCACCCGACACCTCTTCCAGGCCGATCTCGGTGATGCCGCCGAACATCGTCGGCGTCAGCGGCTTGCCCTGGGCATCGATCACCTGCGCGCCCGCCGGTGCGACCAGGCCAGTGCCGACGGCGCGGATGGTGCCGCCGCTGACCAGCACGTCGGCGTTGTGCAGCGTGCCCTGCGCGGAAACGGTATGGACGGTCGCATTGCGGATCAGCAGCTCCTGGGCGGATGCACTGAGCGAGCAGAGCCCCAGGCCGATGGTCAGCACCGCTCCACCCGTCATCCACGCGAAGGCGGGGACCCAGCGGCGTTGCTCCGACGTTGCCTGCACTGCAAAAGTCCCTGGGTTCCCGCCTGCGCGGGAATGACGGTTCTTAGTCCTCACAGCACACCTCCCTGCGCCGCGGCGCCCTGTCCCAGCATGAAATCCGACACCGGCTGGCGGTTGCGGTCATTGCGGTCGAACACGCGCGCGCCGTCGACGTAGACCTGCTCGGCGTGCGCATACACGCTGAACGGATTGCCGTTCCAGACCACCACGTCGGCCATCTTTCCCGGCTCCAGCGTGCCGGTTTGCCCGAGGATGCCCAGCGCCTGCGCGGCGTTGCGGGTGAGCCAGCCGATCGCGCGCTCGGGCGCGATGTCCATGCCGGCGAGCCTGGCGTGCGCCATCACCTTGGCCGCTTCCTGGTTGAGGCGCTGGATGCCCTCGTCGGAATCGGAGTGGACGATCGCGCAGCTGTTGGCCGGACGATCGACGATGGCGATGTTCTCCTGGATGCCGTCGAAGGCTTCCATCTTGAAGCCCCACCAGTCGGCCCACAGCGCCGCGCAGACGCCTTCGCTGGCGAGGCGGTCGGCCAGCTTGTAGGCCTCCACGCCGTGGTGGAACGCGGCGACCTTGAAGCCGAACTCCTTGGCCAGGTCGAGCATGATCGCCATCTCGTCGGCGCGGTAGCAGTGGATGTGCACGCGGATGTCGCCGTTGATCGCACCGGCCAGCGTGTCGAGCTTGAGGTCGCGCTTGCCGCCAGTGTCCTTCTCGCTGTCGGCGCCGTTGCCGTTGCTCGACTGCCACCAGTGCTTCTTCTTCGGTGCGTCGTTCTTCTTGCCGCCACCGTTCTTGCGGAGGTATTCGCTGGCATCGATGAAGGCGGCGCGATACCCGGCGACATTGCCCATGCGCGTGGCCGGGCCGCTCTTCTGGCCGTAGACGCGCTTGGGGTTCTCGCCGCAGGCCATCTTCAGCCCCCATGGCGCGTCCGGAAACTTCATCGCCTGGTAAGTGGTGGCGGCGACGTTCTTCAACGTCACGCCGCGGCCGCCGACCAGGTTGGCCGAGCCCGGCAGCACCTGCAGCGAGGTGATGCCGCCGGCCAGTGCCGCGGCAAAACCCGGATCCTGTGGCCAGATCGAATGCTCGGCCCAGACGTTGGCGGTGACCGCGCCGGTCATCTCGTTGCCGTCGCTGTGCGCGCTGACGCCCGGCGTGGGGTACACGCCCAGGTGCGAATGCACGTCGATGATCCCCGGCGTCACCCACTTGCCGGTGCCGTCGACGCGGGTGGCGCTGGCCGGTGCCTGCAGCGCGTTGCCGACCGCGACCACCTTGCCGTCCTGCAGCAGCACGTCGGCGTTGTCGAGGCGCTGGCCGGTGCCGGTCAGCACCGTGGCGTGTTCGATCAGGACCGGGCCGGCCGCGATCGAGCGGTAGGTGCTGGGGTAGGGGTCTTCGACGAAGCGCGACTTCGAGGAGGACGGCTTGGAAGCGGACGCGTCAGGCGAGGCCGCATGGGCGACGCCAACGGAAAGCACCGCGGCGAGCGCGATGGCCAGTGGTCGGAACATGGATTTCCCCAGAGGTGGCACGAACAACGTAATCCGCACCCTAGCCGCGGCGGACCATCCGCGCAAACCCGACGAAGGTCATGGCCGGCCGTGAGAGAATGCAGCTCCAGGCAGCCCCGCCCTGGTAGGCGCCAGCAACGCTGGCGACCGGGCGTTGGAGCTTGTCATACGTGCCAGCACGCTGGCCCCGGCAAGAGACAACGCGAGGAAGACGTACGTGAAAGACAAGGAACAGATCGTAGATAACTGGCTGCCGCGCTACACCGGCGTGCCCCTGGACCAGTTCGGCGAACACATCCTGCTGACCAACTTCGGCGGCTACCTGCACACCTTCGCCCGCCTGACCGGCGCCGAAGTGATCGGCCTGGACCGGCCGATGCCCAGTGCCACCGCCGACGGCATCACCATGATCAACTTCGGCATGGGCAGCCCGAACGCGGCGACGATGATGGACCTGCTCAGCGCGATCATGCCCAAGGCGGTGCTGTTCCTGGGCAAGTGCGGTGGGCTGAAGCGGAAGAACCAGCTCGGCGACCTGATCCTGCCGATCGCGGCAATCCGCGGCGAAGGCACCAGCGACGACTACCTGCCGGCGCAGGTGCCGGCACTGCCGGCGTTCGCGCTGCAGCGCGCGGTCTCGACGATGATCCGCGACCTTGGCCACGATTACTGGACCGGCACGGTGTTCACCACCAACCGCCGCGTCTGGGAACACGACGACGCCTTCAAGGAACGCCTGCGGACGATGCGCTGCATGGCCATCGACATGGAAACGGCGACGATCTTCGCCGCCGGCTTCGCCAACCGCATTCCCTGCGGCGCGCTGCTGCTGGTCTCCGACCAGCCGATGATCCCGGAAGGCGTCAAGACCGAGGCCTCCGATGCGCGCGTGAGTTCCGATTACGTCGACAACCACATCAACGTCGGTATCGAAGCACTGCGGCTGATCCGTCGCAACGGCAAGTCGGTGCGGCACCTGCGTTTCGACGAATAGCGATGCGTCATTCCCGCGAAGGCGGGAACCCATGGACGTTGCGCCATGAAAAAGGCCGGCAATGCGCCGGCCTTTTTCACATGCGCGGAATGCGACGCGATCAGTCGCAATCCATTTCCCATTCGTAGCTCTGCGTTTCCTCGTTGAATACGGTCACGGCAGTGCAGGCGCTCTTGGCCGCGCTCGACTGTGAGGGCGCGGTCAGCGCCGGTTGCTCGGCCGGCGTTTCGGCACTGGCGGACCGCCCGCAGACCTTGTTGACCGGCGGCAGCGTGCCGGCCGGATAGCAGACCATGCGGGGCGGATTGCAGAGCAGGGTGCACTGGATGCTCTGCGCGCCGGATGCGAGCGGAGCGAGCAGGCCTGCAAGCAACAGGACTGCGACAACAGACTGCTTCATGGTGTGTTCCCTCAGAAGGTGACGTACGCGGTGGAAGCGTGGCGGTGGCCAGGTGACGGTCGCCTGAGCGCCCGGCGGGGGCGCTCACTCTTGTGCAGGCGGCGTGAAGGCCATGTGCTCGGGCCAAGCGGGCGGCCCGCGCCAGCAAGTCTGATGACCCGGCATCGCAGACCCTGCGACGCCCCGCAGGCACACTATCGGCAGGGAAGTACGGGCGGAGGCGGGGAAGGGACATGGACAAATTCATCTATCTGATCGCGGGTGCGGCGCTGACATGGCTGTTCTATTTCGTCCAGCGCCGGGTTGAGCGTCGGGGCGCGGTCGAGGCCATCGAGCGCAACCAGAAGCTGCTGGACCTCAAGCAGGGCCTGGACAGCGCCAACACCAACCTGGACGACCTGCGCCAGTTCGAGCATCGCCTGATCGGCAAGGCCGAGACCGCCGCGCGCATCGCCGACAACTACTTCACCAAGGCCGAGGAGGTCGCCCGCCAGAGCGACGATGCCGCCGTGACCCAGTCCGACATGAACGCGCAGGCGGCCGGCGAGTTGCAGCGGGCCGAGGCACGCCTGGCCACGGTGGTCGCGCATTTGCGACGCCAGCTCGACGGCGAATCGCTGGCGGTGTTCGACGAAGCCCACCGCAGCTGGCTCGCCTTCCGCGACCGCTACGCGCGCTTCGTCTCGCAGTCGTACTCGGGCGGATCGATCCGGCCGCTGATCCATGCGGTGACGCTGGAGAGCGTCACCGAACTGTGGATCAACGAGCTGGAAACACAGTTGGCGGACGAATCGGTGTAGCCATGCAGATCACCCCACACGACGTCCTCGCCTTCTGGCAGCAATCCGGCTACGAGCGCTGGTTCGCACGCGATGAGGAATTCGACGCGCGCTGCCGCGAGGAGTGGCTGCCGGCGCACCACCGCGCCGCACGCCGCGAACTGGAGGACTGGATGGAAACGCCGGAGGGCGCGCTGGCGCTGGCGATCCTGCTCGACCAGATCCCGCGCAACGTGTTCCGCGGCAGCGGCCATGCCTACGCCACCGATCCGCTGGCGCGCCACTATGCCGCACGCGCGATCGAGCGCGGCTTCGACCCTCAGGTCGATCCGGCGCTGCGGGTTTTCTTCTACATGCCGTTCGAGCATTCCGAAGCGATCGCCGACCAGGAGCGGTCGGTCGAACTGGCGTCATCGATCGGCGGCGAATCGGGCCAGAACTACCTCGACTACGCCCGCCGCCATCGCGACGTGATCGCGCGCTTCGGCCGCTTCCCGCACCGCAATCGCGAGCTGGGCCGCATCAGTACGGCGGAAGAGCAGGCCTACCTGGATGCAGGTGGCGGCTTCGCCTGAACCACCGGGGGTAGGAGCGAGCTTGCTCGCGATGGCGCGCCGCACATGTCGGACACGGCCATCGCGAGCAAGCTCGCTCCTACCCCGGCAGCAGGAACATCAGTACTTCGACACGCTCGCGTCGATGTCCGCCCACGCGTCGATACCGCCGACGACGTTGTAGACCTCGCGGAATCCCAGGTCGCGGAAATGCTCCGCCGCCTGCTGGCTGCGACCGCCGTGGTGGCACAGGAACGCCAGCGCGGTGTCCTTGGGCAGCGCCTCGAGTGCATCCAGGCCGTTGTCGAAGCTGTCGAAGGCGACCGCGACGCTGGCCAGCTGGCGCTCCGGCGCCGGGCGCACGTCGACCAGGCGCAGCGTGCCTGCGGCCACGCGTGCGGCCACGTCTGCCGGTGCGATCGACTGCACTGCCGGCGGCGCATGCGGGTTCTGCACGACCAGGCCGCGACCGCGCTCGTCGTCGACCCAGTCGATGGTGATGCCGTCGGCGCGACGTGCCTGCAGCCAGTCGGTCTGCACGCGCACGCCGTCGACTTCGACTGCGACCGCATTGGCATCCACCGGCGCCAGCTGCAGGCGCGCGTTGTGGCGCGCGTCGATGTCCAGCTGGACCGCGTAGCCGTCACCAGCATTGGCGATGGCGCCGCGCAGCATCTCGACCGCGGCGGGGGTGATGGTCAGTCGCGGCGGGCTGCGATCGGGCACCGGCAGGCCGAGCACGCCGTGCAGCTCGCCGCTGCCGGCCAGCTGCTCGACGATGTCGCTGCCGCCGATCAGTTCGCCGTCGATGTAGAGCTGCGGAATCGTCGGCCAGTTGCCGTACTGCTTGATGCCCTCGCGGATTTCCGCGTCCGACAGCACGTCGACGTGGGCATAGCCCTGCGGCAGCAGTGCATTCAGCACGCCGACGGCCTTGGCCGAGAAGCCGCACTGCGGTGCCTGCGGCGCGCCCTTCATGAACAGGACGACGCGGTTGGACTGCAGCAGGGTTTCGATGCGCGAACGCAGTGCGGGGTCGAGGGACATTGGGGGGCCTGGCCTTGAAGGGATGTGGTGCATGTGGGGGCGGCGGGAGCGAGAGGCAAGTGCGCGCCTACGCCAGGGCGATGGTCGCTACCATTCAGCGATGACCTCCTTCCATCGCCCGCCCCGCCATCCCCACGCCTGGGCGTGGCTGTTCGCTGCCTCGCAGCTGGCGGTGATCGTGATCTGGTGGCGTTGGGGCTGGCAGTTCGGGCTGGCGGCCGTGCTTGTCAGCCACCTGACCCTGGTCTGGGCGACGCTGCGGCCGCAGTCGCGCCTGCTCAGTCCGGTGCTGACGCGGCTGCCAACGGCCGAGCCGGTGGTCTGGCTGACCATCGACGACGGCCCCTCCGATGACACCCGGGCGATGCTCGACCTGCTCGATGCCCGCAACGCACGGGCGACCTTCTTCCTGGTCGGCGACCGCGCGCAGGCCCGGCCGGAGCTGGTCGGCGAAATCGCCCGTCGCGGCCACGGCATCGGCCAGCACAGCCACACCCACCCGCAGGCGCGCTTCTGGGCGCTGCCGCCGATGGCGATGCGGGCGCAGATCGACGACGCCCAGGCGGCGCTGACGCAGTTGGCCGGCGCACCGCCGCGCTGGTTTCGCGCGGTGGTCGGCATGGCCAACCCGTTCGTTGCCGCGGCCCTCAAGCGGCACGGACTGGCGCGCGTGGCGTGGTCGGCGCGGGGTTTCGACGCGGTGATGCAGGAGCCGGCCGGCGTTGCCGCACGCATCGAACGCGATCTCGCACCCGGCGCGATCGTGCTGCTGCATGAAGGTGCGCGCCATGGACGCAATGTCGAAACGCTGGCGGCGGTGCTCGACCGGCTCGACCATCACGGCTACCGCACCGTGCTGCCGGAACAGCTGGAATCGCAGCGTTCGCCGTAGGAGCGAGCTTGCTCGCGATTGCTGCGACGGTTCGCGAGCAAGCTCGCTCCTACAACACCGATCAGCCGGCGATGATCAGCCAGTTGTTGAACGGCGTGCGACCGCGCAGCGAGGTGAATGTGGCCTCCAATCCGGCATCGGCCAGGCGCGCGCGCACGGCATCGGCATCGGGATAGTTCAACGGCGCGGCATTCATCCAGCCCACGACCTTGGCGAAGACATCGACGAAGCGCGTGACATGGGCGCGATGGCTGCCATCGGCCAGTCCGGTGCGGATCACCAGCTTCGCGCCGGGCGTGAGCATCGCGATGGCCTGGTCGATGGCGTGCATCTGCGCGGCGACCGGCACGAACTGCAGCACGTCGAGCACGGCCACGCTGCCACGATGCGCGGGCATGCCCTGCGCAAGGTCGGCGGTCTCGAACGCCACATCGCCCAGGTCGCAACGCGCCGCGGCCTTGCGTGCGCGCAGAATCTTGTCGACGTCGTTGTCGTAGCCGCGGTAGGGCATGCGCTGGCCATCGGCGCGCAATGCATGCGCGAGCAGGCCCAGTCCGCAGCCCATGTCGAGCAGCGGCGCCTGCGTGCCGCGCAGCGCCTCGCAGACACCGGGGTAGAGCGGATCGGTGCCGAACTTGCTCCAGGCGTAGTAATAGTCGCGGCGACCGTACCAGTGCTCGCGTGGCAGGAAGGCCGACGCCAGCGCGCGTGCCTGCTTGCCCGGCAGCGGTGCCGTCGCAGCGTGCGTGGTCGCGCCGGCGGAACCGCTCATCGCGACAGCAGCTCGCGCGCGGCCGGCAATGCCAGCGTGGTCCATTGCGTGTACATCGCCGCCGACGGGTGCAGGCCATCGTCGGCCAGCATCAGCGTCTCGCCGCCGCGCTCGCGCGACACAGGCGTGATGTCGACGAAGGCCACGCCATGCGCTTCGCACACCACCTGCGCGGCAGCGTTGAACGAGTCGAGTTCGGCGGCAATGGCGGCCGGCGTGGCCTGGGTGGTCTTCACGAACGGGGTCACGCCCCAGTCCGGGATCGACAGCACCAGCACGCGGTCGGCGCGTCCGCGGGCAAAGGCGATCGCACGCTTGAGCAGGGTCTCGAATTCGCTGCGGTACTCGACCGCGCTGCGTCCGCGGTACTGGTTGTTGACGCCGATCAGGAGGCTGACGAAGTCCCATTCGCCCAGCGGTTCGGCGCCATCGATGCCCCACGCCAGCTCGTCGGTGGTCCAGCCGGTGGTGGCGATGATGCGGGGGTCGGCCAGGGCGATGCCGCCCTCGCGCAACGCATGCGCCAGCTGGCGCGGCCAGCGCCCGTCCTCGGGCACGCCTTCACCGATGGTGTAGCTGTCGCCCAGCGCGAGGTACGAAAGGGCGTTGGCGGGGACACTGGCCATGGGATCAGGCCACGGCCGCCTGCGCCTGCCCGGCTTCGCTGCCCGCGTAGCGGTCGAGCAGGCGCTCGATGCGGCGGAACACTTCGCGCAGGTCGTCGGGCTGCGGCAACAGGGTGACGCGGAAATGGTTGCGGTACGGCACGTTGAAACTGGAACCGGGCACCACCAGCACGTCCTCGGTCTCGAGCAGCTCCAGCGCGAAGCGGTGGTCGTCGAAGCCCTGCGCCGCTGCACCAGTGACTGCCGGGAACGCGTACAGCGCACCGGCCGGTTCGACCAATTGCAGATGGCGGCTTGTCGCGACACTTTCGATGACGGCACGGCGCGCTTCGAACAGGCGCCCGCCCGGCGCGCATAGCGGCGCGATGGTGTCCTCGCCATGCAGCGCCGCCTCGATGGCGAACTGACCGGGCACGTTGGCGCACAGGCGCAACGCGCCGAGCAGGTCCATGGCGTGGTGCAGGTTGCCGCTGGCGACCGGGTCGCCCGACAGCACCGCCCAGCCCACGCGCCAGCCGCAGGCGCGGTGGACCTTGCTCAGGCCGCCGAACGACAGGCACGGCAGGTCGCCGGCGATCGGCGCGATCGGGGTGAACTGGTTGCCGTCATAGAGGATGGAGTCGTAGATCTCGTCGCACATCAGCAGCAGCTTGTGGCGCGCGGCGATGGCGACGATCTTCTCGATCAGCTCGCGCGGATACGCGGCGCCGGTCGGGTTGTTGGGATTGATCAGCACGATCGCGCGGGTGCGGCTGGACACCAGCGAGGCGATCTCGTCCGGGTCGGGCAGGAAGCCGTTCTCGGGCAGGCAGCGGTAGTAGACCGGACGGCCGTCGTTGAGGATGGTCGCCGCCGACCACAGCGGGTAGTCGGGCGAGGGCAGCAGCACTTCGTCGCCCGGATTCAGCAAGGCGCGAAGCGACAGGTCGATCAGCTCGCTGACCCCGTTGCCGACGAACACGCGCTCCGGGCTGGCATTGGGCGTGCCGCGCTGCTTGTGGAAGCTGGCGATCGCCTCGCGCGCGGCGGGCAGGCCCTGCTGGTGGGTATAGGGGTCGGTGTCGCTGATGTGGTCGGCGATCGCGCGCTGCAGGTGCTCCGGCGCCCTGAAACCGAATGCGCCCGGATTGCCGATGTTGAGCTTGATCAGCTTGCGCCCCTGGCCCTCGAGTTCGCGGGCTCGCCGGGCCAGTTCGCCGCGGATTTCGTAGCGGACTTCGGACAGGCGTTCGCGGGTCTTCACGGGGGACTGGGACATTGCTGCAGGCAAGATGGGGGTCGGAAAGCCAGACTAGCCGAAACTGGCGCGAACGGCAGCGGAAATGGCCCATATATGGCGGATGTGGTCGCAACTTCGACGGTGTGAGCGGTAACCGCCCGCTGCGCTCGGGATGACCAGGTTCCATACCGATTGGCCGCATGCGCCGGGGATGACGGCTAGAATCCCGGGCATGCACCCACTCGCCGCAATGTCTTGATCCCCGGATTCGACGCCCTGCAGGCCATCGGCTGGCCTTTGAAGGCCAGTTCGCCGGTTCCTGTGGGCATTTCGCCACTCGACCAGACCTGGCTCGACCTGATGGCCGAGCATCCCAAGGCGCGGCCGGCACGGGTCGTCGAGCAGCACCGAAGCGGCTACATCGTCTCCGACGGTCCCGATCACGGCTTCCCGGTCGAGTCCCTGCCCGAATGGCAGCGCCCACCCGGTTACCGCAAGGGCACGGTCACCATCGACCAGCGCCCGGGCGTGGGCGACTGGCTGCTGGTGGAGGGCCGCAAGGCGGTGGCGCTGCTGCCACGGCGCAGCGCGATCAAGCGCGGCGCCGCCGGCGAGCACTACCAGCAACAGCTGATCGCGGCCAACGTCGACACCGTGTTCGTGGTCTGCGGTCTGGATGCCGACTTCAACCCGCGCCGGATCGAGCGCTACCTGCTGCTGGTGCGCGGTGGTGGCGTCGAGCCCGTGGTCGTGTTGACCAAGGCCGATCAGGCCGAAGCGGCCGATGCCGAAGTGCTTCCCGGCGCGATGGCGGCGCTGGTCGAGCTGGCCGCGCAGGGCGTCGCCGTGCGCGCGGTCAACGCCCGTGACGCCGAAAGTGTCGCCGCCCTGGATCCGTGGCTGCAGCCAGGCTGCACCGCGGTGCTGGTCGGCAGCTCCGGTGCCGGCAAGTCGACCCTGACCAACACCCTGCTCGGCAGCGAGCGGATGAAGACCGGCGAAGTGCGCGAAAACGATTCGCGCGGCCGCCACACCACCACCCATCGCGCGCTGATTCCGTTGCCGACCGGCGCCTGCCTGATCGACACGCCTGGCATGCGCGAGCTCAAGCCAACGGGCGAGGAAGACGTCGCCGAGAACTTCAGCGACGTCGAAGCACTGGCCGAGAAGTGCCGCTTCCGCGACTGCAAGCACGCGCGCGAACCCGGCTGTGCGGTCCGCGAGGCGATCGAGGCCGGCAAGCTCGACCCGCAACGCTTTGCCAATTACCTCAAGCTCAGCGACGAAGTCGCCGGCGCCGCCAACCGGCTGGCGCACCGGCGTGCGCAGAAAGCCGAGGAGAAGGTGGCGAACAAGTCGCTCAGCAAGCGGCTTGACGAGAAGTA
Organism: Lysobacter sp. Soil_C_59; assembly: GCF_057656415.1. Taxonomy (NCBI): domain Bacteria; kingdom Pseudomonadati; phylum Pseudomonadota; class Gammaproteobacteria; order Lysobacterales; family Lysobacteraceae; genus Lysobacter; species Lysobacter sp. Soil_C_59. The sequence continues at coordinate 121,956 of NZ_JBDGKK010000004.1, forward strand.
TGGGAAGCACTGACGCCAGCACTGCGCCTGTTCCGTCATTCCCGCGGAGGCGGGAACCCAGCGTCGTCGTCCCTTGTTCGATCAACTTGCAAGTCACTGGGTCCCCGCCTTCGCGGGGATGACGCAACCTGCATGACCGACTTCACGCCCGAAATCGCCCATCACGCAGCGCTCGACGCGCGCATGGTCGCCGCGGCGAAGGATGTGCGGTTGCTGGCCCTGGTCAGCTGGCCAGCAGGCCAGGAGGCCGCCTTCCTGGCGGACTTCGCACGCGGCGTGGTCAAGCTGCCGCAAATCGAGTACCCGAGCCTGGATTTCAGCGCCACGCGCGCCGAGATGGAGGCGATCGCGGCCGCGGCCGACCCGCATCATCCGCTGGGCCAATACCTGATCGATTCGGCGCGCAGCTGGTCGCGGGCCGCGGCACTGTGCGAGTCGCTCGGCACGGCGGCGGTCTGCGAGCACTCGATCGAGCTGTTCGGCCGGCCCGACGAGCCGCTGCCGGGCGACGGCCCGACCACGCGTGAAGCGGCGCAGCACTTCATCTCGATCGCCGACGAGCTCGACCACGAGCTGATGTCGCCGGCCGAGCACGTCACCATCTCTGCCACCGCGTTGCAGTTGCAGTTGCAGCGCGAACTGGACGACTACTTCGACGGACGCGTCATCTCGGTCGAACTCGACCCCGATCTGATCGCCAAGGCTGCCGCCGGCGCCACCCGCATCCGCCTGCGCCATGGCGCCGCCTTCAGCGACTACGACCGCCACCAGTTGCTGCAGCACGAAGCGTTCGTGCATTCGCTGACCGCGCTCAACGGTCGCGAACAACCAGTGCTGCCAAGCCTGGCCCTGTCATCACCGCGCATCACCGCCACCCAGGAAGGCCTGGCGACGTTTGCCGAGCAGATCACCGGCAGCATCGACATCGGCCGCATGAAGCGCATCAGCCTGCGAATCGAAGCGGTGGCGATGGCGCTGTCCGGCGCCGACTTCATCGAAGTGTTTCGCTACTTCCTCGCGGCCGGGCAAACGCCGGAGGACAGCTTTGCCTCGGCGCAGCGTGTGTTCCGCGGCGTTCCAACCACGGGCGGCCATGCCTTCACCAAGGACACCGTGTACCTGCGCGGCCTGGTCGGCGTGCACACGTTCTTCCGGTGGGCACTGCGCGACGGAAAGCTGCAGCTGTGCCGCTGGTTGTTCGCCGGCAAGATGACCCTGACCGACGTGCAGCGCTTCGAGCCGCTGTTCGCCGACGGCGTGATCAAGCCGGCGCGCTGGTTGCCGCATTGGGTGGCGCGTGCCAATGGGCTGGCGGGGATGTTGGCCTTCTCGCTGTTTGCCAACCGGATCCGGCTGGACAAGATCGTGGTGGACGGGAAAGCACCAGAGCTCTGAAGCGTCCCCTCTCCCTCACCGCCTCCGCCAGGCGGCCCGCCACACCGGCAACGCCAGCATCAGCGCCACCAATCCCCAGGTCGCCATCGTGATCGGGCTCGACCACAGGATCTGCAGCTCCCCGTTCGAGATCGACAGCGCCCGCCGCAGGTTCTGCTCCATCAATCCGCCGAGGATGAAGCCCAGCAACACCGGCGACAGCGGGAAGTCGAGCTTGCGCAGGATGTAGCCCAGCACGCCGATCGTCACCATCAGCACCAGGTCGAAGGTCGTCGCATGCACCGCGTACACGCCGATCGACGTGATGATCGCGATCGCCGGCACCAGCGCCCAGTTCGGTACGGCCAGGATGCGGGTGAACACGCGCACCATCGGCACGTTGAGGATGATCAGCATGACGTTGGCGACGAACAGTGACGCGATCAGGCCCCACACCACCTGCGGTTGCTCCTGGAACAGCAACGGACCGGGCGTGATGTTGTAGAGACTCAACGCGCCGATCATCACCGCCGTCGTGCCCGACCCCGGCACGCCGAGTGTCAGCATCGGCACCATCGCGCCACAGGCAGCGCCGCCGATCGCCGTTTCCGGCGCCGCCAGCCCGCGCAGGTCGCCCTGGCCGAACTTGCCGCTGCTGCCGGCCAGGCGTTTCTCGGACATGTACGCCACCGCGCTGGCCAGCGTCGCGCCGGCACCGGGCAACACGCCCATGAAAAAGCCGAGCACGCCGCAACGCAGGTTGACCCAGAACACCGACGCCGCTTCGCGGGCGTTGAACAGCATCCGCCCGGTGGCCTCGACCATGCGGTGGCCGCTGTGGGTCTTCTCCAGCAACAAAAGGATCTCGCTGATGGAGAACAGTCCCAGCACCAGCACCACGAACTGGATGCCGTCGGCGACGTGCAGGCTGTCGAAGGTGAAGCGGTACACGCCGCTGTTGGCATCGATGCCCACGCTCGACAGGAACAGGCCCAGCAGTGCCGCCAGCAACGTCTTCAGCGGCCGCTCGTTGGCCAGGCCGCTGAGGGCGACGATCGCCAGCACCATCAGCACGAAGTACTCGGCCGGCCCGAAAGCGATCGCCCATCGCGCCAGCAGCGGCGCGAACAGCACCATGCCGCAGGTGGCGATGAAGGCACCGATGAACGAACTCCACGCCGACAGCGACAACGCCACGCCAGCCAGGCCCTGGCGCGCCATCGGGTAGCCGTCGAGCGTGGTCATCACCGTCGATGCCTCGCCTGGGATGTTGAGCAGGATCGAGGAGATGCGGCCACCGTACTCGCAGCCCAGGTAGACCGCGGCCAGCAGGATCAGCGCCGACTCCGGCGGCATGCCCAGCGCATAGGCCACCGGAATCAGCAGGGCCACGCCGTTGATGGGGCCGATGCCGGGCAGCAGGCCTACGACGGTGCCGATCAATGTGCCGAGCAGCGCGGTGATCAGGTTGTAGGGAGTCAAGGCCACGCCGAAGCCCTGGCCCAGATGGTTGAGAGTTTCCATGGGGTGTCGTCGTGGCCCGTCAGAAAGGAAGTTGCTCGAGCACGCCCAGCGGCAGCGGCACTTCAAGCAGGCGGTCGAACAGCAGGTACAGGCCCACGCTCAGCAGCGAGCAGGTGATCACGCTGGGCACGGGGCGACCGTCGTACAGCAGGGCGATGAAACTGCCGGCCAGCGCGCTGGCGAGGATGAAGCCGAGCGGTTCGAACAGCCCGGCGTAGGCCAGCAGCAGCGCGATGCACAGCGCCGCCTTGCGCAGCAGCGCGCCCTCCATCCGCGCACCGTCCTCGCCCGGGTCCAGCGACGGCGGTCGCACGATCAGCCACGCCAGGCCTGCCGCCATCAGGCCCAGGCAAAGCAGCGGATACGCGCGCGGACCGACCGGTTCGTACGAGTACTGCGCCTGGTAGTTCCAGCCAATCAGGGCGAAGGCGATGCAGGCCAGCAGCCACGCACCGGCGAACAGCCGCTGCACCAGCGCGCCATGTCGAGTCGTCATGGAAACTCCTGTGCCCGCTGTCAGGGCTTGGCCAGGCCGAACTCGCGCGCGAGCTGGCGGTAGCGACCCACTTCCTGTTTCACGTAGGCATCCAGCTTCGGCCCGGTCAGTGCCAGCGGGAACAGCTCACGCTGCTCGCGCAACTGCGCGAACTCCTTCGAGGCCAGCAGCTTGTCGAACGCCGATTTCCAGTAGGCGTAGTCCTGCGCGCTGACCCTGGGGCCGACGTAGAAGCCGCGGGCGACCTGCCAGACGACGTCGTAGCCCTGCTCCTTCGCCGTCGGGATCGCGGTCATGCCGGGCCGATTGAGGCGCTTGTCCGACAGCACCGCGAGGATGCGCATCTTGCCGGCCTTCACCTGCGGCATCGAGTCGGCGATGTCGGTGCTGCCGACCTGGATGTGCCCGCCCAGCAGCGCGGTGGTGATGTCGCCACCGCCTTCGAGCGCAACGTAGCGCAACTGCTTGGGGCTGATGCCGGCGGCCTTGGCCAGCATCGCGGTCTGCATCCAGTCCTGGCTGCCGACGGAGCCGCCGGAGCCGATGACGACCTTGCCTGGATTCTTCTTCAGCGCGGCCATGAGGTCGCCGAGAGTCCTGTAGGGCGAGTCGGTGCGCACCGCGATGGCGCCGTAACTGGTGCCCACTGCCGCCAGCCATCGCACCGCGTTCTCGTCGTAGCGACCGAACTTGCCCTGGGCGATGTTGAGCAGCGAACCACTGGAGAAGGCGGTGATGACATTGGCGTCGGCCGGGCGCTGCGCAACGATGGTGTTGTAGGCGACCGCGCCGACGCCGCCGGGCATGTAGGTCACGCGCATCGGTCGCGACAGCGCCCTGGAATCGACCAGCGCCGCCTGCGCCAGCTTGCAGGTCAGGTCGAAGCCGCCGCCGGGCGAGGCCGGGGCGATGCACTCGGGACGGGACGGTTCGGCGGCGGCTGGCCCTGCCAGCAACAGCGACAGCACGGCGACGGCGGAAAGCAGCGAGCGGAGCAGGGGCATGGTCGGTCTCGGTTGACGCCAATGGCGATGGCCAGCGCAAGCCGGCCGGGAAGGAGAGGCGGGGATCAGAAGTCGTACTGGAAGCGGCCGGTCACCGCCTTGGTGCGATCGAGCGTCTGCGCGCGCAGGTGGTCGTAGTTCTCGCTGGCGGTCCAGTCGAGCAGGAAGCGAAGGTTCGAACGCAGGTGCCAGTTGACGCCGACGGTGGTCGCGTCCATCTCGATGTCGCTGAAATCACCGCTGCCGTTGCGGTTCTGACGGCCGCGGATCGTGTCGTATCGCAACGCCAGCTGCCATGCACCGTGGCGGCTGTTCGGCTTGACCCGGCCCAGGCGGCCGCCGGCCTTGTCGTACGGCACGGATTCGCCGGTCAGCCACCAGCCGATCAGCCCATAGGCCGAATCGACGCGACCGCTCTGGGCCCCGTCTTCATAGCGCGCATTGCCAACCTCGGCCTGCACGTGCAGCGGGCCGCGCACCGTGGCGAACTCCAGCGAGCTCTTGGTCACGTCGGTGTCGCGGCCGCTGCCGAAGTTGATCAGCGTGGCGCGGCTTTCATCGGAGAGATGGCCCGCGGGGCGCGGACGGATCCGCAGTGCCGGTGCGCCGTCACGGCCGGGATGGTCGTAGTACTCGCGCGCGGCTGACAGGCCCAGGTGCACGACGTCGCCGTCATCGATCCGCGGCGTCCACGTGCCGCGCCCACCGAAGGCCCGGCCTTTCACCTGCCAGGCGTCGATGCTCTCCAGGCTGTAGACGTTGGCGGCCGCGGTGTACGCGCTACCCGATTGCAGCCAGGCGGCGCCCAGTCGATACAGCGGCGCATGCGTCTGGGCAAACAGGCTGCGCTCGAGGAAAGTCCCGTAGTTGGAGCTGATGCGGTCGTCGAGGGTGAAATGCTGCTTGAACTGGCCGACGGTCAGCTTGCCTGCGCCGAATGCCTTGCTTACGTACACGTCCTTGGCTTCGATCGCGCTGGCGTCAAAGTCGTCCTGCAAGTTGGCGAAGTCGGCCTCGACCTTGTAGCCCAGCCCGTAGAACTTGCCAGACAGGTCCACCCAGAGCCTTCGGATCTCACTGCCATCTGGATTGGGATTGCCACGATTGTCGTTATGGAACTCGGCGAAATCCCAGTGCAGGCGTCCACCCAACTCGCCGGTAACATTGCCGTCGCCTGCATTCGCAATGGGCGCGACCAAAATCAGCAATAACAACGTGGGCAGTCTACCCGTGCATGGACGGTTGCGATCCTTTCGCATGGAACGGTTTCTCCTGGTGTCAGCTGCGATTCCGCGCTCGGAATGCGTTGGCGTGACGCAGGCTAGGCATGCGAACCTGTCATTGACCTGTCACGGCGAGCGCCGAAGACGACAGCAGCAGCGTGCAAGGAGGCCCTGTTCAATGCGCATTCTTCTGGTCGAGGACCAGGCCGATCTGGCCAGCATGATCGTCGGCCGCTTGCGCCGCGATGGACACGCGCTCGACTGGCAGCGCGACGGCGCTTGCGCGGCGCGCGTGCTGCGCTACCAGCGTTTCGACCTGATCGTGCTCGACATCGGCTTGCCGCGTGTCAACGGGCTGGAACTACTCGCGGGCCTGCGCGAGCGCAACGATGCGACACCCGTGCTGGTGCTCACCGCCAGTGATGGCGTCGAAGATCGCATCAAGGCACTCGATGCCGGTGCCGATGACCTGCTCGGCAAGCCGTTCGACCTGCGTGAACTCGACGCGCGCTGCCGCGTGCTGCTGCGCCGCAGCCGCGGGCGGGCGTCGGATCGGCTCAGCATCGGTGGGCTGGAATTCGACAACGCCGCACGCAGGGTCACGCTCGACGGTGCGATCGTCGATCTGCCCAACCGCGAGTTCCGCCTGCTCGAGATCCTGATCGGTCGCGTCGGTCGCGTCGTCAGCAAGGGCGAGATCGGCAACGGCCTTTTCGGATTCGACGACGAGGCCGGGCCCAATGCGATCGAGCTCTACGTCGGGCGCCTCCGCCGCAAGCTGGCGGCGGCACGGCTGAGCATCGTCACCGTGCGCGGCGTCGGCTACCGGATCGAGCCCGGCAGCCGTGCGGCATCAGGTCAGCGCAGCGGCGACAGCGCGCCGTCCTTGCCGATCACGTAGTCGGCCGGCGCATCGCTGGGAACCAGCACCACGCGGTCGCCGATCGGCACGCCGTCGTGGCTCGGGATCTGATGGCTGAGGCGGAGGTATATCCAGTGCTGGCCCGGGTCCATTGCACGGATCCGCACGGTCTTGTTGCCGGAAGTGGCCACGGCGCGGGCCAGCGACGGCGAGAAGAGTGACTGCAGCTCGTCGATCTGCTGCGCCTTCTGGGCGTCAGGTCATGGCTGCTTGTTAGTCGGAACGGGTGCGCATAATCTCGCTGGCAATCAGCGGTTGCGCCCAACTACAGCCGGGTGCGTCAGGGGTGCTGCACTCGACTCGCTGATCCATCAACAGTTGGCCGCCAATGTCACGATCCTTCCTCCACACCTTTGCGGATGCGGCGCTTGCGCGTCCGGCTCTGTTCCTGACCGCTCTATGGGCCCTGCTATGTGCGCCGTGGCTCATGGGGATCCGCGTTCTGCCATACGACGCCGCACAGGAGTTCTATCCTGCGGTCGCATTCACCGTGCAGCAGCTGCGTAACCTTGAGGGCCCGTGGTGGAATCCATTGGTGTTCGGAGGCTACCCGCAGTTCGCCGATCCGCAAGCGATGACCTTCCAGCCCACGGTCATCCTGCCGATGCTGCTGTCTCCGTTGCCATCGATGACATGGTTCACGGTGATCGTCGTGTTGCACGTCCTGCTTGCCGGCCTGGGGGCGCTGACTGTGGCCCGCAGCTACCAGTTGCACCCGGCATCTCGCATGTTGTTCGCGCTGGTCGTGATGTTTGGCGGAGTCGCCGCTTCGCGCATGCAGCACGTTCCGATGATCGTGAGCTATGCCTTCCTGCCCTGGTTGTGGTGGAGCATGCGTCGGCTGTCGGCCCGACCCGAAGTCTCGACTGCCGCGTTCGCCGGCCTGTTTGGCGGCCTGTGCGCGTTGCAGATGACCCAGGTTACGTACCTCATCGGCTTGGCGGCGATCAGCTACGGGGTGTACTTGTTTACCCGGATCCCGCCTGCCGAGCGTCTGCGTTTCGCCGGCTACCTGTGCATGGCGGGCGTGCTGGCGGCGGTGATCTCCTTGCCGCAATGGGTGGCGACGCTTTCGTTCCTGCCGGATACGAACCGTGAGCATCTCGCATTGCAGGTTGCCAGGGCGGGCAGCCTGACCTGGCCTGCCTTTGGCACGCTGCTGGGGGCAGACCTGTTATGGGACCAGGGCAAGTACGTTGGCGTCGGTGACCTGACAACGGACTACCTCTATCTGGGGGTGGCACCCCTTGCCGTGTGGCTTGCGTGGGGCGGGTCGATTCTCCCGGAGTTCCGGCGCCAGGCGGGTGGGGCGATGGTCTGCATCGCCGTCGCGATCATCTACGCGCTCGGACTTCGGACGCCGGTGTACGCGTGGCTATATGAGTGGCTGCCCGGCGTCTCGATGTTTCGACGGCCGGTCGATGCGCTGTTTCTGTTTGTTCCGGCTGCCGCCCTGCTGTCGGCGTTGACGCTGGAATCGCGGCTGCGCACGGCGCCATGGCGCGCGAATCGGATCGGCTTTGTCATCCTCGCCGGACTCGTAGCCTATGTGGCCTGGCATGGCATGACTCAGCTCGAAGGCCTGCGCTCGCTGAAGTCGCTGGTCGGCACCGCCATTATTCTTGCCATGACGCTCTACGCGCTGCGCGCGGGACGCAGCATCGGTCCGCTCACGTCGGTGGCGTTGCTGCTCCTTCTGTGCGTCGACCTCGGGATCCACAACGTGCGTAACCGCTATTACGGCGGAAGCTCCGAGGTTCGCAAGCTCTACGATGCCGTGGACCTGCCGCTGGATGGTGTCTCCGCCAGCGCCCCAATCCTCAATCGCGTACATGGATTGGTTCGCACCGGCGTCATTCCCGAGCGGGCCGAGATCCTGGGAGTGGCCGCGATGATCAACACCGTCGGCGTGCATGGCGTCCCCATGACGGCCGGATACAATCCCATGGTGTCTTCGCCCTACGCTGCGGCGTTTGGTGGTGCCTCGAATGTGCAGCGCCCTTCTGATCGCATTTTCACGGAGCTGGCGCCGCGATATGACTCGCCGGCGTTCGACCTGCTCGGCCTTCGTGTCGTAGTTTCGCGCGATCCGCTGGAAGGTGCGCTCGCATCGGACGGCGTCCATTGGAAGCTGCGTCAGTCCGTACTTCCGCGTGTGCTCAACCCGGTCTCGGTGCGGGGGCATTCGGGCACGCTGCCTCCCGCAGGTGCATTCCAGGAAACAGATTTCCGCAAGGATGTCTGGCTGCCTGAATCCGAGCTCGCCGTTGCGTCATGCCCCCGTCATGACGGCGGCGTTGCGACCCTGGAGCCCATCTACTACGGGCCCAATCGTGTCGAGATTGCCTACCATGCCGAGCGCCCGGCCTGGATCGTCCTCAACGAGATCGACGCGCCGGGCTGGTGGGCCGAGGTCAATGGACAAGAAGTGCCCCTGCTACGGGCCAACGCCCTGTTCCGGGGCGTGTGCGTCCCGGTAGGGCCGGGCCACCTCACGTTCCACTTCAGTCCGCTGCGTATGGTGGAGCTGAGATGGCGTGCCAGGCCGGCGCCCAGGTCGCGCGATACGGTCGCTGCGGCCAGCGCAATCGGCACAGCCGACTGAGCGCAGTGGCGCAGTGGATGGCGAGCCGCCCACTGCGGCTCCTTCTGGCCACTTCGCAAGCCCGCGTCATGCGTGGCGCCCCCGCCATACCGTGCCGTTCCTCGGTTTCCGCCGGAAGCGGCTAGAATCTGCGGCCCGCCTGTGGTTTTCCCTCAGATGTCCGACAACTCGCCCGCAAACGACCTCAAGCAAGCCGCGCTGGACTATCACCGCCTGAGCCCGCCCGGCAAGATCAAGGTCAGCGCGACCAAGCCGATGGTCACCCAGCGTGACCTGGCCCTGGCGTATTCGCCGGGCGTGGCCTTCGCCTGCGAGGCGATCGTCGCCGACCCCAACTGCGCCAGCGAACTCACCGCGCGCGGCAACCTGGTGGCGGTGATCAGCAACGGCACCGCGGTGCTGGGCCTGGGCGACATCGGCCCGCTGGCCGGCAAGCCGGTGATGGAAGGCAAGGGCGTGCTGTTCCAGAAGTTCGCCGGCATCGACGTGTTCGACATCGAGATCGACGAGCGCGACCCGGACAAGCTGGTCGACATCATCGCCAGCCTGGAGCCGACCTTCGGCGGCATCAACCTGGAAGACATCAAGGCACCGGAGTGCTTCATCGTCGAGCGCAAGCTGCGCGAGCGGATGAAGATCCCGGTGTTCCACGACGACCAGCACGGCACCGCGATCATCGTCGGCGCCGCGGTGATCAACGCGCTGGAAGTGGTCGGCAAGGACATCGGCAACATCAGGATCGCCACCACCGGCGCCGGTGCGGCGGGCATCGCCTGCCTGGACATGCTGGTCGCGCTGGGCGTGAAGAAAGAGAACATCACCGCGTTCGACCGCGAGGGCGTGATCTACACCGGTCGCGACCACATGGACCCGGACAAGGCCCGCTATGCGCGCGACACGTCGCAGCGCACGCTGGCTGAAATAGTGGAGGGCGCCGACATTTTCCTGGGCCTGTCCGCCGGCGGCATCCTCAAGCCGGAGATGGTGGCCACGATGGCCGACAAGCCCATCATCCTGGCGCTGGCCAATCCCTACCCGGAGATCCTGCCGGAGGATGCCAGGAAGGTCCGCCCGGACTGCATCATCGCCACCGGCCGTTCGGACTACCCGAACCAGGTCAACAACGCGCTGTGCTTCCCCTACATTTTCCGTGGCGCGCTCGACGTCGGCGCGACCGGCATCAATGAGGCGATGAAGCTCGCCTGCGTGCGCGCCATCGCCAAGCTGGCGCGGATGGAATCGTCCGACCTGGGCAGCGCCTATGGCGGTGAGGTGCCGACCTTCGGTGCCGAATACCTGATCCCGCGCCCGTTCGACCCGCGCCTGCTGGTGGTGCTGGCCCCGGCCGTGGCCAAGGCCGCGATGGAGTCGGGCATCGCCAATCGTCCGATCGAGGACATGCGCGCCTACGAGGAAAAGCTCGGCACCTTCATCTACCGCACCGGCCTGGTGATGAAGCCGGTCTACGACCGCGCCCGCAGCGACCGCAAGCGCGTGGTCTACGCCGAAGGCGAGGAAGAGACCGTGCTGCGCGCCGTGCAGACGGTGATCGACGACGGCCTGGCTTACCCGATCCTGATCGGCCGTCCGGACGTGATCGACACGCGCATCCAGCGCCTGGGCCTGCGCATGCGCGCCGACGTCGATTTCGAACTGACCAACATCAACGACGACCCGCGCTTCAACGATTACTGGCAGACCTACCACGCGCTGACCGAGCGTCGTGGCGTCACGCCGGCGGCGGCGAAGAACCTGCTGCGCTCGCGCCCGACGCTGATCGCGGCGCTGATGGTCGAGCGCGGCGAAGCCGACGCGATGATCTGCGGCCTGGTCGGCCGCTTCCACAAGAAGCTGGGCTACATGCGCAGCATCTTCGACTTCGACCCGGGCGTGACCGGCACGGCGGCGATGACCGGCGTGATCAACGACCAGGGCGTGTGGTTCTTCCTCGACACGCACGTGCAGTGCGATCCGACCGCCGAGCAGATCGCCGAGGCGACCCTGCAGGCGAGCTTCCGCCTGAAGCTGTTCGGCATCGAGCCGAAGGTGGCGCTGCTGTCGCACTCCAACTTCGGCAGCCACGACAACGCCTCGGCGGCGAAGATGCGCAAGGTCTACCAGCTGATCAAGCAGCGCCTGCCGAAGCTGGAGATGGACGGCGAGATGCAGGCCGACACCGCGTGGGACGAGGAGCTGCGTCACCGCATCTTCCCGAACACGCTGCTCAAGGGCCGTGCCAACCTGTTCGTGATGCCGAACCTGGATGCGGCCAACATCACCTACAACATGGTGCGGGTGATGACCGAAGGCGTGGCGATCGGGCCGATCCTGATGGGCCTGGACAAGCCGGCGCACATCCTGACGCCGGCGTCGACGCCGCGCCGCGTGGTGAACATGACGGCGATCGCGGCGGTGGACGCGCAGATCCGCGCGTCGCTGGGGCAGGGCGGCTAAGGGCGCCCCTCTCCCTGGCCGCCTTCGCGGCCCGTCCCTCTCCCGCAAGGGGAGAGGGTTTGTGCACTTCCTTCTCCCCTTGTGGGAGAAGGTGCCCCGAAGGGGCGGAAGAGGGGGCGCTCTTGCTCCTAAAGATCCTCCTCCTCATCCCCCCGCAACACCTTCCGCTGCATCGCATCCAGATACGCATCGGCCTCCGCCGCCGACGAGAAGATCTCGTTCAGCGGCACCGCCTTCACCACGTCGAACACCTTCTGGATCTGCGGCTGCGGGTTGAGCACCAGCACCTTGCCCGAATGGCCTGCCAGCGCCTTGCGTGCGCGGAAGATCGAGCGGATCCCGGCCGAGCTGATGTACACCAGCTCGCTCAGGTCGAGCAGCAACGATTGCATGCCGGGCAACAGCGGCTCTAGTTGCCTGTCGAACTCGGCGTAGCTGTCCGTGTCGAGGCGGCCGCCGAGGGCGACGCGCTGCGAACCGTTGCTGGGCGGATCGATGTGGATCTGGAGTTCCATGGGCGACCTCGTGTGGGGGACTTGCCTTGCGACTTCAACTCAGCGGGTGCGCAATACCACATGCAGCACGTTGTAGGGTTCCTCGCGGACATAGCGCACGCTGCGCGCCAGTTCGCGCACCAGGTGCACGCCCAGGCCGCCGATCGGCCGGTCGAGGATGTCGGCGTCCAGTTCCGGTGGCTCCTGGTCGAGCGGGTCGAACGGCTTGCCGTTGTCGCGGAACTCGACATGCAGGCCGTCATCATCGCGGGCAATGTCGACCGCGATGCGGCGCGGCGTGGGCTCGCCGTCCACACCGTGTTCGATCGCGTTGCTGACCACTTCCTCGGCGATCAGGCGCATGTCGTCGCGCAGTTCCCTGGCGATGCCATGCTCGAGCAGCGACTGCTCGATCGAATCGAGCAACAGCCCCAGCTGCGTGCGTTCGCACGGGATCTGCAGGCGCAGTCGCATCAGGCATTCCCCCCGGTGGATGGATCGAAATTCAGTGCCAGCACGGTGATGTCGTCGGACTGTGCGGCGCCGTCGGCGAACCCGTGCGCGGCCGCCACCAGAACCTCGCACAGACCCCGGGCATCGGCACTGGCCGGCAACGCGGCCAGCAGGCGCTCGGTGCCGAAGGCGTTGTGTCCGCCGTCGAGCGCCTCGCTGATGCCGTCCGTGTAGGCCACCAACGCATCGCCGGGCTGCAGCCGGCCGCGCCAGAGCGGGTAGCTGTCGGCGATGTCGACGCCCAGCGGCGGGCCGGTCGGCACGTCGAGGTACTCGCGGCGGCCGTCGGCGTGCACCAGCACCGGGGCTTCGTGACCGGCGCTGGCCAGCACCACGTCGCCGGTGCCGGCATCGATCGCACCGCACAGCACGGTGGCGAACATGCAGGTGTCGTTGCCTTCGACCAGGCGCGCGGCGGCCACGCGCAGCGCCTTGTCCGGCGTGCCGCCGAGGCTGGTGGCGACTTCCAGTACGGTCATCGCCCGCGCCATGAACAACGCCGCCGGCACGCCCTTGTCGGACACATCGCCGATCACGAACCACAGCACGCGCTCGTCGCGGACGAAGAACGTATAGAAGTCGCCGCCGACGGCCTTGGCCGGCTCCAGCAATGCATGCGCCTGCAGGGTATGGCCATCGGCGTGCAGCGTCGGCGCCGGCGGCAGCATCGCCAGCTGGATGTCGCGCGCGATCGACAGCTCGCTCTCGAGCTTCTGCCGGCTGCGCGCCATGCGCTCGATTTCCGCCAGTTGCGACTTGATCGAGCTTCGCGCGCGGTCGTAGGCGCGTGCGAGCAGGCCGACTTCGTCGCGGCGGGTGGTGTGCGGCAAGGGCCAGTCGAACTCGCCGGCGGCGAAGTGGCCGGCCGATGAGGTCAACGCCAGCAGCGGCCGCGTGATCGGTCGCGCGATCAGCCACAGCACCAGCACCAGGACCAGCACCGCGAGCAGGCCACCGGCGATGACCGCCCGCGTCGTGCTGCGCAGTTGCTCCTGCGCGTACTGCTCGGAGACCGAAACCGCGACAGTCCACAGGCTGTCGGGCACCGGCTGCACCAGGCCGATGCGGCGCGTGCCGGTGGTCGGATCGAGGTAGGTGACATCGGCGCTGCGGCGCTCGCGCACGGCGTCGAGCAAGGGCTGCAGCATCCGGCCCTCGACCTGGCTGACTCGGTCGTCCAGTCGCACCTTCAGTTCCAGCGCCGGCGACGGGTGGACGACGTACAGGTGCTCCGGGCTGAGCACCACGCGTTGCACCGGGGAGTCGGATGTCTGCTGCCCGATCAGCGTGCGCAGGCGGCTGACCGGAACGTCGAGGCTGACCATGCCGACCGGTGTCGAAGTGTGGTCGTCCGGATCTCGCCGGATCGGCCGGTTGTAGGTGACGAACGTCTGCTCGCCGGTGGCGGCATTGCGGTAGGGCTCCGACCACCAGGCGCGGCCTTCGCCGATCGTGCGCTTCCACCATGGCTGGTCGTGGTAGTCGTAGCCGCGCGAGCGCATCGGCTGGGTGTAATAGCCCTTGCCCTCGCGGCGCACGTACCAGCTGTAGGCGGCATCACCGGCATCGAGCGCGCCCGGTTCCAGCACCAGCATCGCCCCGGCGATGTCGTCGTCGCCGGCGACGGTGGCGCGGAGCAGGGCATCGAGCGTGCGCGGATCACGGCCGACGCCACGCACCGCCTCACCAAGCGTGTTGGCGCCGACTTCGACCGACTCAAGCGTTGCGTGCAGGCCGAGCGCGGTCTGTTCGGCGAGCGTGCGGATCTCGCGCTCACTCTGCGCGGTGAGCAACTTCGCCGAGCGTGCCTGCACGATGAGCGTTGCCGCCAGCAGCACCGCCACACAGCCGACGCAGATCCACAGCACCAGCCGCGTGCGCAGGCTGCGGTACCAGGGCACCGCGCGGCCGGACGCAGGCAACTCGGCAATGAGCTGGGTCATGGCGGTACCGGATCGGGAGCCCCTTCGCCGCAGCATAGCGCCGGCATGTGATGCCGGTGCTAACGGCCCCAAACCCCCGTCATTCCCGCGAAGGCGGGAATCCATGGACGTCGCCCTTGGCCTGCCAGAACAGTGTCCTTGGATTCCCGCTTTCGCGGGAATGACGGCTACTGGGGACGGTCGCTCCAGCCGATGCCCACCGTCACCCCGCGCCCCGCCCCCGGCTCGAAGTACCGCGCATTGCCCTCGTTGACGATCACCGACCCGGCGAACTCGCGATCGAACACGTTGTCCACGCGCATGAACGCCCGCCACCCCGATGCCGCCGCACGCCACTGCAATCGCAACGCGAACTGCGCATAGCCCGGCGCGTAATCGGTATTGCGGTCGTCGGTGGCGATGCGATCGCTGGCGCGCGCCTCCAGTGCCGCGATGATCCGGCCACTGGCATCGTTCCAGGCCAGCTCCGCATAGCCATCGGCTTGCGGAATGCCTGGGATGCGATTGCCCGCCTCCACCTGCTGCACCTGCTCCACGCCACCGCTGACCACGCGGTAGCTGAAAGGCTCGGTGAATCGTGCCCGCAACCAGTTGACCGTCAGCACGTACGACCATCGCGGGTGCAAGCGCGCCTGGATGCCCACCTCCACGCCTTCGCGACGCGTCAGTCCGGCATTGGCGAAGCTGGCGCGGCCACCGCGGTTGTCGGCCGGCACGATCTCGTCCTCGCCGTCGATGCGATAGCCCGCGATGCTGGCGTCGCCGGAACCGAAACGCCAGCGCGCCCCGACTTCGGCACTGTCGAAGTGCGCCGGTTCCAGGTCGAAGTTCAAACCGGCGCCGCCATCGGGCCGATACGCCAGCTCGGTCACCGTCGGTGTCTCGAAGCCACGGCCGACGCTGGCGAACACTTCGCCATGGCCGAACGCGCGCGCCACGCCGAGCGATGCCGCGGTCTCGCTGTAGTCGAGGCTGCCGCTGTCGTCGCCGTTGCCCGGCGCGATGTAGTGATCGTCGGACGAGAAGTGCAGGCGTGCATGACGCACCGCGCCCAGCACCGTCCAGTCGTCTGCCGGCCGCAGGTCGCCCAGCACGTAGGCCTCGTTGCTGCGGATGCGGTTGTCCTCGTCGCGACGCAGGCGCCCGCGCACGCCGAGCTGCGTGCCGACGAAGTTCTCGTAGCCACGACGCTGCTCGTGCAGCCAGCCGGCCTCGGCGCCCACCGTCAGCGCGCCATGCTCACCGTCCCATCGATGTCCGGCCTCGACACCGGTCGACTGCCGGCCCAGGTCGATGACGCCACCGGCGCTGGTCGGCGCGCGCTGCGCCGCGATCGGGATCGCCAGGAACTGCACAACATCGCGGGTGACGCCATAACCGCCCAGCCAGTATTCGCGCCCCGACGCATACGCATCCTCCCAGCGTGCACCGGCTTGCCCGTTGTCGATGCGCTTGCGTGTATCGAACAGCTCCGCGACCGGATCGGTCCCATGCGGATCGCGCTGCCATTGCGCGCGGGTAAGCCCGAGCGGGTCGTCGGTATAGGGCTGATGCAGCCCGCCCGCGACCAGGCGCAGCCGCTGGCCTTCCCCCGGCACCCACTGCGCGATCGCATCGAGCTGCGCGCGCTCGGCCGAGCTGTGTGGACGGTCGCCATCCGTGGTGAAGTAACTGCCCAAGGCCTTCCAGCGCCACGCATCGTCGTGGCTGGCGCCCTCGATGCCGGTGGCGATCCGGCCACTGGTGTTCGACCCGGCCCAGGCGTCGACATCGACACCATGCCCGCCATCGAGCAGGGTCTCGCCGACGATCGCACCGCCGGCGGCATTACCGTATTGCAGCGCCAGCGGGCCGCGCAGCACCTGGATGCGATCTAGCGCACTCAGCGGAAAGCTCGCCGCCTGGCCCTGGCCATCGAGTGCGGAGGAGGGAATGCCGTCGACGATCAACTTGATCCCGCGGATGCCGAACGTCGACCGCGCCCCGAAGCCGCGGCTCTGAACCTGCAGGTCCTGCGCGTAGTTCTGGCGATCGAGCACGGTGATGCCGGGCGCCCGCACCAGCGCTTCCGACAGCGAGACCTGGCGCTGGCCGGCGCGCAGCGTATCCCCGTCGATGACGGTGACCGAGCCGGGAAAGTCGGACAGTTCATGGCGCGCGCCGAGCACCTCGACCGTATCCAGGGTCGTGGCCGCCGGCGGCGCCTGCTGCGCCATGGCCGGGGGCAAGGCGAGCAGGCAGGCCACGGCGATGGCCGAAGGCTGACGGGGCCAGCGTGACAGCACGCATACGCAGCGGCCGATACCGTGTGCCGAGATGTCGTCCCTGGGGGGTCCAATCATGAAAACCGCAGTCCGCCTGTTGCTGGTCCTGACCATTGTCGCCGTACCTGCCTGGCTCTGGGCGCAGTCGACGCCACCGCCGGCCCCGGCGCCCGCGCCGGCCCCCGTGGCGGTCGCCGCACCGCCGCCGCCGCCGAGCGACCCGTTGCCGATGGACCTGGACGGCGACGGCGTGGTCACCGCGATGGAGCACGCCGCCGGCGCCCGCTCGCTGTTCGAGCACATGGACGCCAACCATGACGAGAAAGTGACTCGCGAGGAGATGCTGAATTTCCAACGCGAGGTGCTGGGCGTGCCGATCGCGCCGCCGGGCAGGTAGCGCTTCTGACCGTCATCCCCGCGAAGGCGGGGACCCAGCGTCTTTCGTGTCCTGCCGGGACAACAACGTCCATGGATCCCCGCCTGCGCGGGGATGACGTGCGAGGGAATAACGAAGCAGTAACGTCTCTTCAGTGCCAGCACCCAAATCGGGCAAAGTCGCTGGGTTCCCGCCTTCGCGGGAATGACGGGCTACTCCCATTCGCGCCCGTAGGGATTTCAGGCTTTCAATCCCACTTTCGTCGCAACGCTGCGGCCCATTGCGGCAGGCTGGTCCACCGGTGTCGCCCTGTTAGAATCCGGACTCTAAACCCCCGCCCCACACGAGGCGCGGCCAATAGGGGCCGCGATACGCATGACTTCTCTCCACGCCGCGATTTCCGACATCCTCCAGAACGACCCCGACCCGACCGAGACCCGCGAGTGGATCGAGTCTGTCCAGGCCGTCATCGAGCGCGAGGGCGCCGAGCGCGCCCACCAGCTGCTCGAAGGCATGGTGGAAGTCACCCGTCGCGCCGGCGCGCACCTGCCGTTCTCGCCGACCACCGAATACATCAACACCATTCCCGCGCACATGGAGGTCAAGAGCCCCGGTGACCACGCGATGGAATGGCGCATCCGTTCGATCATCCGCTGGAACGCGCTGGCGATGGTCGTGCGCGCCAACCGCAAGCCCGGCGACCTCGGCGGCCACATCGCCAGCTTCGCTTCTGCGGCCACGCTTTACGACGTCGGCTTCAACCATTTCTGGCGCGCTCCCAGCGCCGACCACCCGGGCGACGTGATCGGCGTCCAGGGCCACAGCTCGCCGGGCATCTACGCCCGTTCGTTCCTCGAAGGCCGCATCAGCGAGTCGCAGCTCGACCACTTCCGCATGGAAGTCGACGGCCGCGGCATCAGCTCCTACCCGCATCCGTGGCTGATGCCGGATTACTGGCAGGTGCCGACCGTGTCGATGGGCCTGGGCCCGCTGGCCGCCATCTACCAGGCGCGCAACTGGAAGTACCTGGAAGGCCGCGGCCTGATGCCCAAGTCCGACCGCAAGGTCTGGGCGTTCCTCGGCGACGGCGAGACGGACGAACCCGAATCGCTCGGCGCGATCTCGGTTGCCGGCCGCGAAGGCCTAGACAACCTTGTCTTCGTCATCAACTGCAACCTGCAGCGCCTCGACGGCCCGGTGCGCGGCAACGGCAAGATCATCCAGGAACTGGAAGGCCAGTTCCGCGGCGCCGGCTGGAACGTCATCAAGACCATCTGGGGCAGCTACTGGGATCCGCTCCTGGCGCGCGATACCACCGGCAAGCTGCGCCAGCTGATGATGGAAACCGTCGACGGCGAGTACCAGAACTGCAAGGCGTTCGGCGGCAAGTACACGCGCGAGAACTTCTTCAACAAGTACCCCGAGACCGCCCAGCTCGTCGCCAACCTCAGCGACGACGACATCTGGCGCCTCAACCGCGGCGGCCACGATCCGCACAAGGTCTACGCGGCATACCACGAGGCCGTGAACACCAAGGGCATGCCGACCGTGATCCTGGCCAAGACGGTCAAGGGCTACGGCATGGGCGCGGCCGGCGAGTCGCTCAACCCGACCCACCAGACCAAGAAGCTCGACGACGACGCCGTGCGCATGTTCCGCGACCGCTTCAACATCCCGGTGACGGATGCGCAGCTGGCGGACGGCAAGGTGCCGTTCTTCCACCCCGGCGAGAACTCGCCGGAAGTGGAATACATGATGGAGCGCCGCAAGTCGCTCGGCGGCTTCCTGCCGCAGCGCCGCCAGAAGTCGACGCAGTCGCTGGAAGCGCCGAAGCTGGAAGGCTTCGACCGCCTGCTCAAGAGCACCGGCGAGCGCGAGATCAGCACGACGATGGCGTTCGTGCAGGCGCTCAACATCATCCTGCGCGACAAGCAGGTCGGCCCGCGCGTGGTGCCCATCGTCGCCGACGAAGCGCGCACCTTCGGCATGGAAGGCCTGTTCCGCCAGATCGGCATCTACGCCCCGCACGGCCAGAAGTACAAGCCGGTCGACCGCGACCAGCTGATGTACTACCGCGAAGACGCGGCTGGCCAGGTGCTGGAAGAAGGCATCACCGAAGCCGGCGCGTTCGCCAGCTGGATGGCCGCGGCCACCAGCTACAGCACCAACGACCTGCCGATGCTGCCGTTCTACATCTACTACTCGATGTTCGGCTTCCAGCGCATCGGCGACGCCGCCTGGCAGGCGGCCGATATGCGCGCCCGTGGCTTCCTGCTCGGCGCCACCGCCGGTCGCACCACGCTGAACGGTGAGGGCCTGCAGCACGAGGATGGCCACAGCCACCTGCTCGCCGGCGCGATCCCGAACTGCCGCGCGTACGACCCGACCTTCGGCTTCGAAGTGGCGGTGATCGTGCAGCACGGCATGCAGCGCATGCTCACCGAGCAGCAGGACGAGTACTACTACATCACCCTGATGAACGAGAACTACGGCCACCCGGACATGCCGGAAGGCGCCGCGGACGGCATCATCAAGGGCATGTACCTGCTGAAGGACGCCGGCAAGGCGAAGAAGGGCGAACTGCGCGTGCAGCTGATGGGCAGCGGCACGATCCTGCGCGAAGCCATCGCCGCGGCGGAACTGCTAGACAAGGACTTCGGCGTGACCGCCGACATCTGGTCGTGCCCGAGCTTCAACGAACTGCGTCGCGACGGTTTCGATGCCGAGCGTTGGAACCGCATGAACCCGGAAGCAAAGACCCCGCGCAAGCCGTACGTGACCGAGCTGCTGGAAGGCCGCCAGGGCCCGGCGATCGTCGCGACCGACTATGTGCGCGCCTACGCCGACCAGATCCGCGCATTCGTCCCGATGCATTACACGGTGCTGGGTACCGATGGCTTCGGCCGCAGCGACACGCGTGCCAACCTGCGTCGCCACTTCGAAGTTGACCGGTACTACATCGCGCACGCCGCGATCGCAGCGCTGGCGGCGGAAGGGAAGATGACGGGGAAGGATGTGGCTCGGGCCATCAAGACTTACAAGATTGATGGTGAGAAGCCGAATCCGATTGGAGTTTGAGTAGATTTCACTGAATGAAGAGCGGCCGACTAGCCGCTCTTTTTCTTTGTGTCATCCAATACTCTGAGTTTTGCATTGTCCGGCGTTATGTAGTAATTCTGAAGTTGCAGAGGGGTCTGCCGCACAAGCCTTGGACCAACAGGTTTGGCGACAAACAAGCTGGGGGGCTTGTGAAAAACTTTCGGATGGGGCGCGTCTATCGATACGCGAAATCTATCGCTCCAGAGCAGGCGGTTGTGGACGATATCCCAAACTTTCACTACATCGTGGCCACGCCAGGAATGGCAACCCTTCAGCTGGAGAGTGGCATCAATGTGCCTGCATCAACGACAGCGGTTGATGGGAAGCGAGTTGGTGTAATTCTGCTGTCCAGTAACGAGAACAAGCGCGGATCAGCAGAAAACCCCTGGCACGACACCATCGAGCCGGACGAAGGATTCGCCCGTTACTTTGGCGACAACAAGACGCCTGATGTTGATCCTGGTTTGGCGAAAGGAAATCGGCGCCTGCTTCAACAATTTGAACTTCACACGTCTCCGGACAGGAAGAAGCGAGAGAGGGCTGCGCCAATTCTGTTGTTTCGGGCCTCAAGGAAGGGCTACAAAGAGTTCGCGGGGCTTGCGGTCATTACTGGGGCAAAACGGGTGACGCAGTACTCTGCGGCAAACGGGGGTTATTTCACCAACTACCTGTTCGATCTCGCAATCCTGTCGCTGACTGCTGAAGACGAGAGTGTTGATATGTCTTGGGTGGCCGATCGTAGAGCGGGCGGTGATCTGATGGCGGCGAACGAACGGGCGCCGTTGGCTTGGAGAGAATGGATTCAGTTCGGGAGTCCCGATCTGGAACGACTGAGGCGCCGGGTCACGCGATACCACGTCGTTCCGAAAAAGGACCAGGTTGCGCCCGCAGACTCCAGCAAGAGGAAGACGCTAGAGGCAATCTATTCGTTCTATGAGGGGAGAAAGCACCGGTTCGAGGCGCTTGCGAGTCTCGTCTGCGAATCGATGGTGCGAGCTACCGGAGCTAGCTATCACAGGGGCTGGCTGACCCGCGGGTCCGGTGACGGCGGACTGGATTTTGTTGGTCGAATAGATCTAGGCGAAGGCATTGCTCGCACAAAGCTCGTGGTGCTTGGGCAAGCCAAGTGCGAGAGAATCGACACTCCAACGGGCGGCGTGCATATCGCTAGAACGGTTGCCCGACTGCGCAGGGGGTGGCTTGGTGCCTATGTCACGACATCGTTCTTTTCCGATGCCGTGCAGCGTGAAATATACGAGGATCAGTATCCGGTGATGCTCGTCAATGGCTCGAGCCTCGCGGATGAAGTCACCAAGCTGCAATTGGCCGCCGGCTACTCCAGTGTCGAACAATTTCTAGATCACGTGAATTCAACCTACGAGAGCCAGGTCAGCAACAGACTGCCAGAAGAGATTCTTTGGGAATAGTTGAAGCGATGCATAGCGACCCCGCAGCGATCGTCCTTAAGTGCATCACCGCTCGCCGGGGTACTTGCTGAACTACTGTTTGGCGCCGAGTCGCTTCAACCGATCCAACGCATCCTTGTTCATCCGACGCGAATACCCCGGCAGCCGTTTGGCCTGCTTCAGCGCGCCATCGCATACGGCCTGCGCCCTTTCGCGCTCGCCCCAGTCGACCAGCGCCTGCGCGTAATACGCCTGCGCTTCGAACCCGCTACTGTAGCCGATCAGCGTCTCGAACTCTTCCTTCGCCTTGTCACGATTGCCTTCGGCAGCAACCGCGCGGGCGTAGACCAGGTGCCCTTGCGCTGAGCGGAAGTCCGGCTTGCGCTTGATCAGGTCGTCCAGCAGTTGGCGCGCTTCGGCGGGCTGGCCGGATTCGAGCAGGGCTTGCCCCAAGCGGACCTGGATGTCCGGGTCGTCGCTGTGGATTCCGCGAAGGGCGCCGCGGTAGTGCTCGATCGCCTCGGCCGGTCGCTTGTCGCCGACCAGGGCGTCCGCCAGGCGCAGGCGGTTGTCGACGGTTGCGGCGATGTCGAAGGCATCCTGGGCCTCGCGCAGTTCGCGGCCGGGATTGAGTAGTCGATCCACGCCGCGAGTGACGGCGCGACCCTGCTGGGTGTAGCGCATCGACGGCAGCCAGATCGCCAGCGCGTACACCAGGCTGCCGAGCAGCGGGAACATGAAAAGAATCATCAGCCAATAGCGATCCTGCCCGCTGCGCACGGCGTGCACGGCAAAGCAGATCGCAATCATGATGTGCAGCCCCATCCCCAGAAACGGCATCCCCATACCCTTGCTGAATCGGCAGGGCATGAGTCTGCCCGAGCTTCGCGGGGGAGGGTAGTGGACGCCTCAAGTTCCCGGCAGCAGCGCCCGAGAATTCGTCCCATCCCCCGCCGCCCAGCCATGCGCTACCCTCCGGCGGTGCCGGCAACCGGCACCACTACAGGGGAAAACATGAAGATCGTTCACAAGGCAGCGCTGGCCTTGGCCGCCTGCTGCGCGGTGGGGACCGCGTTCGCTCAGGAGTTCGTCAACGGCACCTACGGCATCGTCGGTGGCAGTTACAGCATCAAGGTCGAGAAGCAGGGCGATTCGCTGGTGGTGGTCGAGCCGAACAAGACGTCGACCTACTCGCCGCAAGGCGACGGCAGCTACCACTTCTTCAATCCCAACACCAACGCGACGTACGGCCTGCGCGTGGTCGATGGCGACACCATCGAGGCCTTCAAGCCCGGTGTCGACGGCAACGTGCCGACCCAGCTCGACCTCATCAGCGCCGCCAGCGCCGCCGCGATCGCGAGCGATGACGGCGACAGCGACGGGATCGGCTCGATCGCCGAGAAGTACGAGGCGCTGGCCAAGAGCGACCCGACCAACGCACACGTCTGGAGTGCCTGCGCCACGGCGGCCTACTCGCGCAGCACGTCCAACGATGCCGAGTTCGCCGAGTACGTCGGACTGGTCACACAGATGCTCAAGCCGATCATGACCGACGTTTCCGGCACGCCGTGCGCGGATGCGATTCCGGCGAGCCTCTGGTGATCGGCGGCGTCTGAATCGCGCCAGCCAGTGGCGCGATTCAGACGACTACAACGTCGCTCAGAACGTCACCACCAACCCGCTGAAGCTGCCTTGCTGTGCGTTGCCGGGCAGCGGGCGCTCGTCCGTGGTCTCGACCGAGAACTCGGCGCGCCCGCCGTTGGACACGTTGCCGACCATCGCATACCAGAACAGCCGGCTGGTGAAGTTGTAGGTCATCCCTGCACTGAGCAGCAGCGCGTTGCCCTGGCCGCGATTGGCGTCCACCGCGTAACCGGCCGCGGTGAGCTGCAACTTCTTCGTTACGTCGTAGTGGGCGCCCAGCCAGTACTGGTCCACATGGGACGGCAGCCCCGCCGCGGCGTCGGGCGCGTCGAGCCCGTTGTAGCCCGCATAGACCTTGAGCGCGCCGAACGTGCCGACGCCGCCCAGGATGGTTTCCTTCGAATACAGGTAGGGGTTGGAGTAGCCACCGACCTGGTCGCGGGCGACATCGTAGATGCCGCGAACCAGCCAGGTCGGGCTTGACCAGGTCACCGACACGCCGTCCTTGCGCAGTGCCGAGCTCGACCCCTGCTGCTCGCCAAGCGCCGTCTGCACACCGAACTCCAGCCCGCCGAACTTGCGGCTGCGGTACTCGATCATGCTCGGTGCGCCGAACCAGTTGCGGCCGCGCACCAGCGTCGCGGTGCTGATGAACGACTGGTAGTGCGGATCGATGTCCCAGATGTCGTTGGTGATCGACTGGTCGCGACCCACCAGCACCGTGCCCCACGACGGGCTGCTGATGCCGACATAGGCGCGGCGATTGAACAGCGCATCACCATTGGTGGTGCCCTTGGTCGCATCGAAGCCTGATTCGAGCAGGAACACGCCCTTGGCGTCATGCAGGACGCCATCGGTGTAATCGCCGAAGGCGACCTCGCCGCCGATGTCCAGCAGGCTGGTGCCCCACTGGTTGCCGCCTGCACGCAGCAGTGACTTCTCGCTGCCGTCGGGTTGTGCGATGTGGTTGACGTAGTCGACGCCGGCGGCGATGCGGCCGCTGATGGTGATGCCGGTGTCGGCACGGACGTTGACGCAATGGGTGGCGACTACCGCGGCCAGCGCCGCGGCAATGCGAAGGTTTGAACCAGACATATGTCCCTATGTGTTTGGTAGTGGAGACGGTGAAGCAGCCGTTGGCAGTCCTTGCGCTTGGCATCCGGATCGAGGGCAGGGGTGTGGGCCGCTCGCGATCGAAGCTATCGACGCGACCTGTGCCCGGTACATCAGAAACGTCTCAATTGCGGGTCGCGGTCCGGCATCCCGCCCGCGGGATGTTCATTCCCTGAAATCCCCACTTATCTCCGCCCGGGCTGGCTCCAAGTCATCCGGGAGCGGTGGCCATTCGCCATTGCCTATCTCCCACTTCCGGAAAAAAAGAACATGAGCAAGCTTTCAGGCAAGGTCGCCGTTGTTACCGGTGCTTCCAAGGGCATCGGCGCCGCCATCGCCACCGCACTGGCCGCCGAAGGCGCGTCGGTCGTAGTCAATTACGCGTCCAGCCAGGAGGCCGCCGATGCGGTCGTGGCGAAGATCACCGCGGCCGGCGGCAAGGCCGTCGCCGTGCGCGGCGACGTATCCAGCAAGTCCGACGCCGAGGCGATCGTGGATGCGGCGGTTTCAAAGTTCGGTCGGCTCGACATCCTCGTCAACAACTCGGGCGTCTACAACTTCGCGCCGATCGAGGAAGTCACCGAGGCTGACTTCCACCGCCATTTCAACATCAACGTGCTGGGCTTGCTGCTGACTACGCAGGCGGCTGCGAAGCACCTGGGCGAGGGCGGCAGCGTCATCAACATCGGCTCGCTCGTCACCCGCATCACTCCGCCCGGAAGTGCCGTCTACACCGCCACCAAGGGCGCCGTGGACGCGATCACCGGCGTGCTGTCGCTGGAGCTGGGCCCGCGCAAGATCCGCGTCAACTCGATCAACCCCGGCATGGTTGAAACCGAGGGCACGCACGCTGCGGGATTCATCGGATCGGACTTCCACGGCCACGCCGTCGCGCAGACCCCGCTGGGCCGCATCGGCCAGCCCGATGACATCGCGTCGATCGCGGTGTTCCTGGCTTCGGACGCCTCCGGCTGGCTCACCGGCGAGCTGCTGAACGCGGCCGGCGGCATGCGCTGACCGTTCGGCGGGACGCAGGCACCGCGCCTCCGTCCCGCCTGCTGGCGGGGGTCGGCTCGTGCGAATATCGCCGGGCTGACGCGATGCCTGGGGAGGCCGCGCAGCTGGAGGGGCCATAGCGCCCCGCTGGGGGATCTGTTGAGAGCACGCAACGCCTTCGCGTGGATTGCGGTTGCCATTGCCCTTCCGCTTGCCGGGAGCTGCCTTGCCGCGGACCCGGTAGTGACGCCGCCGCCGCCAGTGCCCGCTCCGCCGCCGATTGCGCCTCCGCCATCGGCGCCTGCTTCTGATCCCGCGCAGTCCGTGCGGCTGCCTGCGTACGTACCGCCGTTCAAGCTGAGCAACCAACCGCCGCAACTGCCGGAGGTGGCGCTGTGCCGGCAGCTGACGGGCCTGACCAAGCTGATGCTGACCATCTCGCCGGCAGGAACGGTGATGGACGCGGTCGTCGAGAAGTCCAGCGGTCATCCGTCGCTGGACGGCGCTGCCTACGCGGCGGCCAAGGAGTGGAAGTTCCGGCCGGCATTCGAGTACGGCGTTCCGGTTCACTCCAGGGCGCGCGTCCCGGTGGCCTTTGTCGCTCCGGCGGAATGGCCGCACTGCAGCCAGGGCGTACGCGTCCTGTCCACCTTTACGCAGCTCGGAGCCGAAGGCAGCGACACGGGCGCTGCCATGTTCACGCCGATGTTCGCGCCGAGCGACAAGGTCAGCGCGGTCGTCGAGTACGTGCTGACTTCCCCCGACGCGGTGGGCCAGTCGCTGAGCGTCCGCTGGATCTACCTGGACGATGCCGGTCATCCGGTGGTCCACCACGAACAGACGTCGCCGCTGCAGGAAGGCGGGCGCAAGCGTTTCGTCCTGTCCGGTGCGCAGCCCGGCGGTTGGAAGCCCGGGCGTTACCAGATTGAAGTGCGTCTCAAGGACGACATCCTCGGGCAGGGTGAGTTCGCCGTCCGCTGAGATGCCGCTGGCTAGTGCGACAGCTCCGCCGCCAGCGCGCGCAGCAGTGCCGCGCCGTCTCCACGCCAGGCACTGCCGTGCATGCACGCCAGCGTATGCGGGTTCGCCTGGGCCAGCTTCTCCAGGATCGCGCCGGTGTTGGTCGCGTGCGCGTAGTAGTCCATCTGATGGCGGAAGGCTTCGCTGGGCCCGAGCACGTCGGTTTCGGTCAACGACAGGTGCCCGGTGCCGGGTTGGGTGAACAGGTCGCCGCAGAACATCGTGGCGGTGTGTTCCTCCATCAGGTAGCCGCATTCCCAGCCATGCGGCAGGTGCGGTGCGTCGAACCAGCGCACGCGATGACGGCCAAGCGAGAGCACTTCGCCGTCGACGAGTGCGCGCGGCGGCCGGTCTGCGAGGTCGGTCATCGACACCATCGCCGCGATCGTCCCGCACAGCGGAGCGGCCTGCGGTGCCACCGCCAGCCACTGGTTCATCGAACCGCATTCATCCGCCTCGACATGCGAGAACGCCACATGCCGCAACCGCTCCAGCGGCATCACGCTGGCCACCGCCTCTGACACCATCGGGAACAGCCCGCGCAGGCCCGTGTGGAACAGCAACGGCTCGTCGTCGACGACCAGGTACTGGTTGAACGAGAACGGCGTGTTTCCCGGCAGCGCCACCGGCGTGTTGATCCGGTAGATGTGCTCGGCGATCTCGTGGACGTTGGTCCCTGACTGGCGGTTGGTGATGGTCATGGCGTCTCCGGGGGCGGCCGCGGGCACAATTCGGGCCGACATTCCGGGTCAACGCAAGGACCCGGGCGAGGGGGTCAGCCTGTCATCGGATTCGATGTCGCGGACGAACCACCACCCACTCCACCACCACCAGTGCGGCGAACGCCGAGTACGCCGCGACGAAAGCCCACCACGGCGCTTCGAAGAAGATCAGCCGCGACAGCCAGTGGGCGATGAACGACTCGCGATAGACCGCCTGCCCGGCATGCTCGCGCAGTGCCTGTTCCCAGATCGTCAGCGGGCACAGCGCACCGAGCCACGCCTGTGCGGCGATGAAGACCATCAGCAGCACGTGCGCCAGCCGCCAGCGGAAGCCGCGCACCCATTGCCATCCGCACAGGCCGCCGATCAGCACCGCCACGGCGCCAAGCACCACGAAGGCGACGATGCCGACGTGCAGCATCAGGATGGCGTCGGCCAGCAGTGCGGCGGTGGCGGGGGACAACATGTCCATGACTCGGACTCTACCGGGCGGAAGGGCAGTCGCCGATCGACGCTGCTTGCTTCAAGATGCCGCGGTCGCCGACAGGTCCGCCATCACCCCGTGAACTTCTGGAGTCTCGTCTTCCTGATCGGTGCCGCGCAGGCCGCGCTGCTGGCGCTGGCGCTGTGGCGGCGTCCGGTCAATGTGCAGGCCAACCGCGTGCTGGCGGCGTGGATCGCGGTGATCGGCTTCGATCTGGCGGTGAAGGCGGCGTACTTCCACGGGTCCTCGATCGAGCTGCTCAAGCTGTATCGCTTCGTCGGGTTGTTCCCGTTCCTGTATGGCAGTGCGTTCTACCTCTACGTCCGCACGCTGACCCAGGGCCGCGCGCCGGGTTTGCGCGATGGCGTGCATCTGCTGGGCTTCGTCGCTGCGCTGGCGGTCAACGCGCAGTGGTTCCTGATGGATCGCACGCAGACGCAGGCCTTCCTGGCGGACCTGGCGGCGGGCGGATACTGGCCGGGTGCGCCGTGGCTGGATATCGGACTGTTCGGCTACAGCCTGTCGTATGTGGTGGCGGGGCTGGTGCGCGTGCGCCGCTATCGCCGCGAACTGTTGCAGCGCCGCTCCGATGCCGATCGCATGTCGTTGCACTGGATCGACGCGATGGCGTTGTCGCAGATCGTGATCTGGTGCATCGCCGTGGCGCAGTGGCAGCTGCGGATCCCATGGATCGACTATCCGCTGATCTACGGCGCAGTCGTGGCATGGGTGTTCGTGGTCGGCTACCTGAGCCTGAGCCAGGTCGCCGTTGCGGTGCAGGCGCCAGCGGCGAGTGAGTCCCCTGCCGAGGTTCCGGCCGTCGACGATCCGCGCTTCGCCGAGGTGGAGGCACGCCTGACCCGATTGATGGAACGTGAGCACCTCTACAGCGAGCCGGCCCTGACCATCGGCCAGCTGGCCAGGCGCAGCGGGTACCCGGAGTACCTGGTGTCGGCGGTGATCAACCGGCGCTTCGCCGGCAACTTCTGGGACTACATCAACCGCCAGCGCATCGAAGCCGCGCGCGCCTGCCTGGCCGATGCCGGCGACACGCGCACCATCCTCGACATCGCCTACGCCTGCGGCTTCACCTCGAAGTCGACCTTCAACGCCGCCTTCAAACGCCAGCTGGCGGTGACGCCGAGCGCGTACCGCCAGGCGCAGTCGTCAACCATGGCCGACGCCGACACGCGATAGCGGGCGCGGGGACAGCCACGTCGCGCGGATCGCTGGCCAGTGCAGCCACAGCTCGCCCAGCGCCAGGTTGACCGTCCAGCAACTCCACGCCGCGAAGATATAGACCGGCACGAAAGGCAGGTGCAGGACGCCCTGGCCGATGCCGAGCGTCAGCCGCAGGGTGATGGCCGAGGCGGTGAGGGCGATGCTGCGGATCATCCAGCGCCGGTGCAGGGCGAGGTCGCCGGCGATCGCGTGGCGTATGCCGATGCCGGTCACGCCCATCCACAGGACTGCGAGCAGGGCGAAGGCAATCCCGGACGCGACGCCGCCGGTGGGATGCGTCGACAGCGACAGCCCGCCGAGGCCGCCGATCAGCACGCCCGCGGTGTAGAGCCCACCGCTGAGCCGGTGCAGGCGGGGCACGTAGCGGCGAATGGTCGCGCTCATCTGCAGCGGCGCCAGCAGCAGCGCCAGTCCGGCGCCCATGAAATGCGCCGGAACGTCCAGGCCGGACAGGACGAACTTGGCCGACATGAAGTCCAAGGGGCCGTGGTAGCGATACATGTAAGTGAAGGCGTAGGCCGATATGGCCAGGCATAGCAGCAGGAACAGCAGGGTGAGCGTCCAGCGCAGTGCGCGGGATCCGTAGGTTCCTAAACGTTGCCAACCGCGATTCATTGCCTGCCTCCTGGGTCTGGAGGCCTGAGGTTGGTCGTCTTGACGTGCGCAGTCGTCCGAATCGGGGGAGTCGTACGCCCTGGCGCACCTCAAAAGGCGCTGGGTCCCCGCCTTCGCGGGGATGACGGGTTGTCGGCTACCGCCAATCGCTGCAACGCTGTGGGCCGCCAGTACGGTCCCGTCACATGCTGCAATGCAGCATAATGGGCCCATGCCTGCTTCTCTCCCCCACGCCGCGCCCGCCGCAGCGCCGTCGCCCGTTCTTTCGCCGCGCCAGGTCGCGCTGATCCTGTTCGCCCTGGCCATGGGCGGCTTCGCCATCGGCACCAGCGAGTTCGTGGTGATGGGGCTGATCAACGAGATCGCCCGCAGCATGGGCGTCAGCGAGCCGCAGGTCGGCCACGTGATCAGTGCCTACGCGCTCGGCGTGGTCGTCGGTGCGCCGCTGCTGGCCATCCTGGGATCCAGGCTTTCCCGCCGCAGCCTGCTGCTGGCGCTGATGGGCTTCTATGCCTTCGGCAACCTGGCCAGTGCGATGGCGCCGGACTACCACACGCTGATGCTGGCCCGCTTCGTGGCCGGCCTGCCGCACGGTGCCTACTTCGGCATCGCCGCGCTGGTCGCCGCGCGCATCAGCCGGCCGGAGCAGCGCGGTGCCGCGGTCGGCCGGGTGATGCTGGGCCTGTCGATCGCGCTGCTGGTCGGCAATCCGCTGGCCACCTGGCTCGGCCAGGCGTTCGGCTGGCGCTGGGCGTTCGCGCTGGTGTCGGTGATCGCCCTGGCGACCGTGGCGATGACCATGCGCGTACTGCCGCGCGGCATGAACGCACCGCGCCCGGATGCACTGCGCGAACTGCGCGACTTCAACCGCAAGCCGGTGTGGCTGGCGCTGGGCATCGGCGCGATTGGCTTCGCCGGCATGTTCTGCGTCTTCAGCTACCTCGCCCCGACCCTGGTCAACGTCACCGGCGTACCCGAGACCTTCATCCCGTTCGGCCTGGTCGCCTTCGGCATCGGCGGCATCATCGGCACGGTCGCCGGCGGCTGGCTGTTCGATCGCCTGCAGTTCCGCGCCGCGCCTGTGGTGCTGGTGTGGTCAACGCTGGTGCTGCTGCTGTTCCCGCTGGCCGCGAAGTCGGTGTGGACGGTGCTGCCGGTGGTGGTCGCGGTCGGCACGATGGGCGCGTTGGCGACCATCCTGCAGGCGCATCTGATGGACGTTGCCGCCGAGGCACAGACACTCGCCGCCGCCTCCAACCACTCGGCCTTCAACATGGCAAACGCGCTGGGCCCGTGGCTGGGTGGCATGGCGATCACCGCCGGTTACGGCTGGACCTCGACCGGCGTGGTCGGTGCGGCCATGGCGGTGCTGGGGTTGCTGATCTATGCGTGGGCGCGGCGCGATGCGGCGCAGGGCGAGGTCGCGCTGGCAATGGGCGAGGCGGAGTAGGTCGCCGCCTCACGTCATCCCGGCGAACGCCGGGATCCACATTCAGTGCACCCGCGAACTCATCTCCCGCAGGTACCCGTACCACTGCTCCTGCACGCGAGCGACCGGCCCGATCTCCGCCTCGAACGCCTCGACGCTGCCGCCTTGCGCCAGCAATCGGCGATACCCCTGCGCGTACTGGCCACCGTTATAGTGGAACAGGAAGTGCGACAGGCTCCAGAACTCGATGTAGTACAGGTTCACGCGCTGACCGATCGGCGGGCCGCTGCCATCGATCACCGCGCGCAGCGAAATGATCCGCCCGTGCGCGATGTCGTCGGCCAGATCGCCGCTCAGTGCCAGGCTCGATAGCCACCAGATCGGATAGGCATTGCCATCGATCGTGCCGGGAACGAGCTTGCCGTCCTCCAGCTTGCTCGCGCCGAAGTACGACGCCAGGCCTTCGTCACTCCAGCGGACGCGCGGGAACCCGGCGAGTTCGCGATTGAGCTGGTGCGTGGCTTCATGGAGCATCCAGTGGTACGGGTTGCGCTCGCCAACGCCGTAGTACGCGTGGCAGACCGGAGTCTGGTAGTAGGCTTCGGCCCAGGGGCTGCTGCGATTGTTCGCCTTGAACTCGGCCTGGTCCCGGTACAGCCGGAGCTTCAGCTTCTGGCCGTCCTCGCGCTGAGCGCGAACTTCCGGGAAGAACGCGCTGTACGCCGCCCGCAGTTGTTCAACCGCATGCATCACCTGCCTGGTCTGCGCGGTGTCGGCCGTGGAGGAGATCGCGTAGTGAGTGCTCTGTAGCGTCGGAGCGAACGTGGCCTGCGGCGTCCGTACTACTCCGCCGCCCAGATGGTCTTTGCGCGGCTCGTCCCGTGGCAACCAATGCACAGCGGCTGCGCCCAGCAATACGCCAGTCAGCACCAGGGCGATCCAGCGGCAGATTTTCAGGACAGCGCCGACGCGTGCTCTCTCCCGGCCAACTTGAGTTCCTGCGCGCATTGGATCCCCCGGTCGCAATGGCAACCAGTCTAGGCCAATGCCCCCGGCATGGGATCCGTGCCGCTATCCTTCCCGCCCATGCCCACCTACATCGCCCTGCTTCGCGCCGTGAATGTCGGCGGTACCGGCAAGCTGCCGATGGCCGATCTGCGCGCCATGTGCGAAGCCGCCGGTTTCAGGAACGTGCGTACCTACATCGCCAGCGGCAATGTCGTGTTCGACACGCCGGGCGCTGCGGGCAAGGCCAAGGCGGCGTTGGAGGCAGCGCTGGAAAGCCATGCCGGCAAGCCGGTCGGCGTCGCGATCCGCACCGCGGCGGAGATGGCGCAGGTACTGGCCGACAATCCCTTCCCCGATGCGGCGCCGAATCGCGCGCTGGCCATTTTCCTCGACGCGGCGCCGCCGGCCGACGCGCTGGTCACCGTGCGCCATCTCAGCGACGAGAAAATCGCGCTGGGCAAGCGTGAGATCTACGTGCATTACGGCGATGGCATGGCCGCGTCGAAGCTGGTGATCCCGGCGGCGAAAGCCGGCACGGCAC
The DNA here is from genome assembly GCF_057656415.1 of Lysobacter sp. Soil_C_59. Classification (NCBI taxonomy): domain Bacteria; kingdom Pseudomonadati; phylum Pseudomonadota; class Gammaproteobacteria; order Lysobacterales; family Lysobacteraceae; genus Lysobacter; species Lysobacter sp. Soil_C_59. Next base: position 154,467 of record NZ_JBDGKK010000004.1, read on the forward strand.
GCAACCTCAATACCGTGGCGAAACTCGCGCAGATGGCCGCGAAGTAACGGCCATCGGATCCATCACCCCGCGCCCGGGCGCACGTGGAATCCCAGCGCGCCGGCAACGGTCCGCAACGCTTCGTCGTCACGCTGCAGGGTCATGAAACCGGCGTGCGTGTCGTGCCCGGTTTCCCAGGTCCACAGGGTGTAGTGGTGTTCGCGCAGGCGGTCGTAGGCGGTGTTGATCAGCGACGGGACCTCGGCGTCGGACAGGAAGTCCTCGTCGGTCGGATCTTCCACGCCCCATTCGATGCGCAGGTTGAAGCGCGAGGCCAGTTCGTCCAGCACCTCGATCAGACCGGCCGGGTCGCTGTCCTCGACGTGGAAGCCCGACTTCCAGTCGATCACGTCGCGGATCAGTTCCACCGGATCCTCGCCTTCGTCGAGCGAATCGCGACAGGCCTGGAACTGCTGCATCGCCGCGTCTTCGTCGCCGGGATTGATCAGCAGCAGGAGTTGCCACGCCACCGCTTCCAGCGCCGCTTCCTCGTCGATGTCGGCGTCCGCGCTGAATGAACGGGCGAAGTTGTCGTCGGGGTCGTATTCGGTGTGGGTGCTCATGGTGCGCTCCGCCGATTGGCCGGACACACAGGATACGGCGATCGCACACATCGCGCTCTGTCCGGTGACGATCGTGCCTCACGTCGGGTTGTCCACCGGCGGGCTATCTTCCGCATCGGCAAGGCCAGAAGCTTGCCGTCTTCACGTGCAATCGACCGGAGGTGGTGGCATGGCATCGATCCGCAGGGAGATCCAGGTCGCGGTCCCGCCGGCGCAGGCCTGGGATGCGCTGCGCGACGTGGGCCGCATTCATGAGCGGCTGGTGCGCGGCTTCGTCACCCAGTGCGAACTCGACGGCGACGTCCGCGCGATCACCTTCGCCAATGGCATGTCGGTGCGCGAGCGCATCATCGATGTCGACGACGCCGAGCGCCGCGTGGTCTGGTCGGCAATGGGTGACCCGTTCGCCCACCACAACGCCTCGGTGCAGGCCTTCGAGTCCGGCGACGGCGGCACGCGCCTGGTCTGGATCGCCGATCTGCTGCCCGATGCGCTGGAAGAGAAGGTTGCCGGTCTGATCGAGCAGGGCCTCGGGGCGATGAAGCAGACGCTCGAAGGCGTCGCCTAGATCGTGCCAACTAGAACCGGTAGGCGAAGTTCACGCCGTACAGCACCGTCGAGTCGACGTCTTCGTCGATGCGAAGGCCGGTGTCGTCTTCGAAATCGTGGCTGCGGTCGAACTCGTAGCCGACGATCGCGTCGAGCTGCCAGTGCGCAGTGATGGCCCACTGTGCCAGCAGCTGCGCGCGCCAGGCCTCGGTGACGTAGAAGAACTCGGCACCGTCGCGCTCGTCGCTGACCACATGCCAGCGGCCGCCGGCCGGGGCGATGTCGAGGCCGAGGTTGACACGGGGATGCACTTTCCAGTCGACGCGCGTGCGCGGCCAGCCAAGTTCGAGCGTGACCGCGTCGCCATCGCGCAACAGTGCCAGCACGGGATAGGCCCGCTCGTCGCCGAACGAATCGTCATAAGCCGCGCCTGCGCGCCAGCCCCATCCGCCGGAGGGAAGGCGTTCGATGCTGGCATTGCCGTACACCGAGAAGTCGTCACTGCCGCCGCGTGAGAACAGGTCCTTGAACACGTTGGAAGATGCCGCCGCGACCGGAGTGACTCCGATCCGGGCATGGGTGGGCGAGGTGCCGGTCCAGGTCATTGGCAGCTCGAGCCGATGCAGGTCGCGGTCACGCGTGGCCAGGCCGCTGTAGTCGTAATGCGTGTAGGTGTAGTCGGCAGCGACGTCGAAGCTGCCGTCGGCAACGTCGAACTTCGGCGTGCGCAGCAGCAGGCCGTCCTCGCGCCCACCCAGTTCCGCGCCGTCGCCAAGATCCGCATCGGCGAGCGTCACGTGGCTCAGCTCGATCACGGCCTGGGCACGTACTGGGCCACAGGCCAGCGCGGACAGCATCCAGAACGACAGGCCGATGTATCGGAACCGGGCCATGCGGGCCTCCGAAACAACAACGTGGTAGTGACAAGAATAACGCTTGCGGCGACCTGCTCCGGCGCACATTCAGACGAATCTGATGGGGTTGCGGCGTCCACTGGGTTCAACTTCTCGTCCAGTCAGATGTGTTGTTGCAGTCATGGGCGAGCGGGAACGTTTCTTCGACGCGCTGTGCGGCTTCAACGGGTTCATGCCGGTGCCGCTGATCAGCAAGCATGTCGACCTGATCCGCGAAATCCGCTTCGACTGGATGCCTACCGCTACCGGCGCCCCCTGCGTCAATCCGGTCACACCGCTGCATCTGGACGAAGACGGATTTGCGTCCTTGCGGCGCATGACCTCATTGCCAGACGAAGGCGAACGTTTGCGGGCTTTCCTGGAGGCTGCGTTCGCGCTGCCGGAATTCATCGAGAAGGCCAGCCTCGCGCCCGGCGACTACTACCTGCCGCGCGACATCGCCGAGTTCCTCGATGCCCCGGGTTCCGGGATGCAAGGCGATTTCTTCCGCCTCATCCCGGAGCACCTGAAGCTGCTCAAGGCCGCCTCCTGGCGCACGCGCCAGGTGTTTTCGCCATTGCCCTACATCGCCCCGCGGCGCCCGTACGGCGACTTCACCGATGTCCCCATGGATGCGGCGCTGGTGCTGGGCTGGCGCAGCAGCTACAGCGACCTCTACACCGAGCCGCTGATGCCGCTGAGCCGGGACGAGCGAGCGCAGCTGGCTGAATTGCACTACCAGACCCTTCCGGCGATCCACGCCTTCGTTCGTTACGCGCAGGTCTGACCACGGGCCGGGGGCGGCCCCCTTGAACTTGATATGATCGACGTCATATAACGCACCATGCGTTATGACGCCGACCACAAGCTTCAGACCCGCCAGCGCGTCCTGAGGGCCGCCGCACGCGCCATCCACAGCGACGGCCCGGCCGGGGTCGGCGTCGCCGGCGTCATGCGCGAGGCCGGCCTGACCCACGGCGGCTTCTACGCCCACTTCCAGTCGAAGGACGAGCTGGTCGCCGCCGCGATCACGCAGATGTTCGAAGACTCCATCGCGCACTGGCGCCGGGCGCACGACGGCAAGGGCGATGCGGACGGTCTGGCCGCCTATTTGCGTGTCTATCTGTCTGCGGCGCATCGTGATGCGCCGGGGCAGGGCTGCCCGATCGCGGCCCTGTCCGGCGAGATACCGCGGCTGGATGTCGCCGCCCGCGACGCATTCAGCGCAGGCTCGCGCCGGTTGCAGGACGCATTGGCGGCCGCGCTTGAACGCCTCGGTCACGACGACGCGCCAGCACTGGCTGCATCGGTGCTGGCCGAGATGGTCGGCACCCTGGCAATGGCCCGTTGCGAAAGCGATCGCGCCCGCTCCGATGCCCTGCTGGCGTCATCGCGCCGACAACTGGGCCAACGCCTCAACCTGGAGATCGATGCATGAGCATGGTCGATGAAATCGGCGCCGGCCTCGACGGCCTGTCGCAGCTGCGCGCGCTGATTGCGTCCGGCCGCAAGCCGGGAATCCTGCACTCGCTGGACTTCGACTTCATCGAGGTCGAGCCCGGGCGAGCGGTGTTCGCCGGCACGCCCGGCGACCACGCCTACAACCCGATCGGCATGGTCCATGGCGGCTACGCCGCGACCCTGCTCGATTCCGCCTGCGGCTGCGCCGTGCATTCGCAGCTGAGCGCACAGCAGGCCTACACCACGCTTGAACTCAAGGTCGCGTATCACAAGGCGGTGACGCGCGATTCCGGCTTGCTGCGCGCCGAAGGCAAGGTCGTCTCGATCGGCCGCCGCGCCGCGTTCGCCGAAGCACGCCTGACCGGTGCCGACGGTCGGCTCTATGCCACTGCCACTTCCACCCTGCTGGTGATCGATCGACCCACCCCTGCTGCGTAGGAGCGAGCTTGCTCGCGATCAGGCCTTTCCGCCGCTGTTATCGCGAGCAAGCTCGCTCCTACGCCCCCCCAACGAGTTGTCCATGTCCCCTGCCCACGACCCCATCGTCATCGTCTCCGCCGTCCGCACGCCGCTGGGACGTTTCCTCGGCGACCTGTCGCCCGTGACCGCGCCGCAACTGGGTGCGCACGCCATTTCCGCGGCGCTCGATCGCGCCGGCCTCGCACCCGAACGCATCGACGAAGTGCTCATGGGCTGCGTACTGCCGGCAGGACAAGGCCAGGCTCCGGCGCGGCAGGCCGCACGCGCGGCCGGCTTGCCCGATGCCGTCGGCGCGACCACCGTCAACAAGGTCTGCGGCTCCGGCATGAAGGCGACGATGATCGCCCACGACCTGCTGCTTGCCGGGTCTGTCGACCTGGTCGTTGCCGGCGGGATGGAATCGATGTCGAACGCACCGTACCTGCTGTCGAAGGCGCGCAGCGGCTATCGCGTCGGCCACGACCGCATCTTCGACCACATGATGCTCGACGGCCTCGAGGACGCTTACGAACCCGGCCGCGCGATGGGCGAGTTCGGCGAAGTCGCCGTCGCCAAGTACGGTTTCAGCCGCGCCGACCAGGATGCGTACGCGGTCGAAACCCTGACCCGCGCCCGCAGCGCGATCGAAAGCGGCGCATTTGCCGCAGAGATCGTTCCGGTGCCCGTGCCGGTCAAAGGCGGCGAGCGCATCGTCGATACAGACGAGCATCCGCTGAAGGTGTCACCGGAAAAGATTCCGTCGCTCAAGCCCGCCTTCGCCAGCGACGGCACCATCACCGCTGCCAGCGCATCGGCCAACGCCGACGGCGCCGCTGCACTGGTGCTGACGCGCAAGTCGCTGGCGCAGCGCGAGGGCTTGCCGATCCTCGCCGAGATCCGCGCCCATGCCACGCACAGCCAGGCGCCGGCCTGGTACACCACCGCGCCGATCCCGGCGATCAGCAAGCTGCTCGACAAGGTCGGCTGGAGCGTCGACGACGTCGACCTGTTCGAGATCAACGAGGCCTTTGCCGTGGTGGCGATGGCCGCGGCACAGGACCTGGGCATCGACCGTGACCGCCTCAACGTCAATGGCGGCGCCTGTGCACTGGGGCATCCCATCGGTGCCACCGGCGCGCGCCTGATCGTCACCCTGCTGCATGCGCTGCAGCGCCGCGGTCTTTCCCGCGGCGTCGCGGCGCTGTGCATCGGCGGCGGCGAAGCCACCGCCATCGCCATCGAACGTCCGCAGTAACCGTCACTCCCCGACGCGACACTCCCGCAACACTCCCCCACAGAGGTGCTCGATGGACATCAAGAATGCCGTTGTATTGGTTACCGGCGCCAACCGCGGTCTCGGCCGCGCGCTGGTCGAGGCGCTCAAGCAGGCCGGCGCCGCCAGGATCTATGCGGCCGCGCGCAATCCCGCCGCGATCGACCAGCAAGGCGTCACCGCGATCGCGCTGGACGTGACATCGCCTGACAGTATCGCCGCGGCTGCCAAGGCCTGTCCTGACGTCAACGTGGTGATCAACAACGCCGGCATCGCCCGCGGTGGCGTGCTGCTGTCGGACACCGGCGAGCAGACGGCGCGCGAGGAAATGGACACCAACTTCTGGGGCCCCTGGCGGGTCACGCAGGCCTTCGCGCCGACGCTGGCGCGCAACGGCGGCGGCGCGCTGGTGAACGTGCTGTCGGTGCTGAGCTGGATCAGCCTGCCGGGCACGGCGACCTACTGCATCTCGAAAGCCGCGGCCTGGTCGCTCACCAACGGCCTGCGCAATGAACTGCGCGGGCAGGGCACGCAGGTGGTCGGCGTCCATTTGGGACTGATGGACACCGACATGACCGCCGGCTTCGACGCACCGAAGATCGCGCCGAAGGACGTCGCCGAGCAGATCGTGCGCGCGCTGCAGGACGGCAGCGTGGAAGTCCTGGCCGACGACACCAGCCGCCAGGTCAAGGGCAGCCTGTCCTCGCCGCAGGCGGCGTACCTGTCGGCCGGCAGCGAATAAGCGGCAACGCGCTGGCTGGAGACCTTCCGTCTCCAGCCAGCTTCAGTTGCGGCCGTAGAAATCCGACCAGCGTCCTATGCGGAACACGAACCGCATGAGGAACGCGAGCGATGCCCAGCAGGCCATCGCGAACGCGGGCACCGCGACGACGGTGCCCATCACGACGTGGACGGCGCTGCCCTGGTACTCGAGCACGTCCAGTCGGCCGAACCGGCCCGGCTGGGCACTCGCATAGGCCACCTGCACGGTCGGGTCGTCCGTGGCGAAGCTGGCGGAGTAGGCCGTCCCGTCGACGCTGAAGGTATAGAGGTCCTGATCCATCCGTGCCGTTGGCAGGAGGCGATCCAGCGCGGTGTCGGCCTTGGCCGGAACCGCGACGGCGACGCCGTGATCTTCGAGGATCGCCCTGGCATGCCGGTACTCGCGCAGAACACCCTGCACCGTATGCACCGACGCCATGAAGAAGATCAGCAGGAACAAGTGGCGCGCGACGGTGGTGACCGCGGCGTATCCGTCTTCTGAAAGTTCGATCCGCGGCATGCGTTCAAGCAGGTCGAGAATCAGGCTGCGCAGCCGACGGGAGTGTCGCTGCGTGGGCTCTCCCCGTCCGTGGGTCATCGAGCGTACGTCCGTGTTTGGCTGCGGCCGATCGTTGCACGGCGGCATTCGCGCGCAGCGACGAAAGCGGCCTGTCGCGGCCATGACCTACGACGATGTCCGCACAATTCCTACCGCTGTCATCCCGGACGCAGCGAGGGATCCGCCCGATCCCCCGCTGCGGCCCGCAAATCCGCTTACGGCAGCGGCAGCGGCGTGCCCTGGTCGGCAATGGCCAGCCAGCGGTGGCCGTCATGGCTGTAGGTCACGCCGGTCAGCGCGCGCTGGCGAAAGCCGATGCGCGGGATCTCGTACATCGTCTCGTACAGGATGAAGGCCGAGTTGCAGCCATCGACCACGCGGTATTTCTCGGTCCAGGTCCACACCGCTTCGCGGCCGGCGAAGTGGCTGGCCAGCGCGGCCATGATCGCGTCGATGCCATAGCGCACCGCGCCGCTGCCGAAGATGGTGACCGCACGATCGTCGTGGACGGCGCGGAAGGTCGCTTCGTCGTAGTCGCGGAAGGATTCCATGTCCATACGCTGGGCCAGTTCGAACTGGCGGGCGCAGCCGCGGGCATTGCCGTGGCCGCCGGCCAGCACGGCCGGTGCCAGCGAAAGGGCCACCAGGGCCAGGACGGCCGAAGCCAGGGGACGCAGGGAACGGGTATTCATCGTCGACCTCTCCATGGGTTGGGGGGAGCGCGGTCGACGATAGGAGCGCAGGCGGACCCATGCGAGAGCCAATAACGGCCATGTCGGCAGGGCCAATAGGCCGCCAGGAGGGCGACGCTGCGTGCCCGTTTTGGAGTCCGGACTCGGCCCCGATCCGCATACTCTCGACCAAGGCATCCAGCCACAGGAGCGCACGCATGACGATTCTCGTGACCGGGAGCGCCGGCCACCTCGGCGAAGCCCTGATGCGCAAACTGCGCGCGGCCGGCCGACCTGCCGTCGGTATCGACATCAAGCCCTCGCCGTTCACCGACCACGTTGGTTCGATCAACGATCGCGACTTCATCCGCCGGCGCATGCCGCACGTGCAGGCGATCATCCATACCGCCACGCTGCACAAGCCGCACGTGGCCACCCACCCGCACCAGGACTTCATCGACACCAACATCAGCGGCACGCTGGTGCTGCTGGAAGAGGCCGTGGCCGCGGGTGTCGCCTCGTTCGTGTTCACCAGCACCACCAGCACCTTCGGCGCGGCGTTGACGCCGGCGCCGGGATTGCCGGCGGCGTGGATCACCGAGGACGTCGCGCCGATCCCGAAGAACATCTACGGCGTGACCAAGCTGTCGGCCGAGCACCTGTGCCAGCTGTTCTTCCGCAAGCGGCGCCTGCCGGTGGTCGTGCTGCGTACTTCGCGCTTCTTCCCTGAGCCCGACGACAGCATCGACATGCGCAGCGGCTATGTCACCGCCAATGCCCAGGCCAACGAACTGCTGTATCGCAGGCTCGACATCGAGGACGCTGTCGACGCGCACCTGCTCGCGGTCGAACGTGCACCCGAGATCGGCTTCGGTCGCTACATCGTCTCGGCGACCACGCCTTTCAGCGAAGCCGACCTGGACGAGCTCCGGCGCGATGCACCCGCCGTGGTCCATCGACTGTTCCCCGAAGCGGCATCGTTGTACGCGGCACGGGGCTGGCGGATGTTCCCGCAACTCGATCGCGTCTACGTGAATTCGCGGGCGCGGTCAGAGCTGGGTTGGGAGCCGGGCTACGACTTCCGCGGCGTGCTCGCGGCGCTGGGCGGCGGCGGCGAGTTCCGCAGCGCGCTGGCCGAAGCGGTCGGCAGCAAGGGTTATCACGACACGGTCTTTGCCGACGGACCGTATCCCGTGAGCGGCTGAGGCCGCACCGCAGGCCTCTCCCGCAATCGGGAGAGGCCCGCGGAGGAACGAATCAACGGCCGCGTTCGATCTTGAACGCACCCACATCCACGCCAAGGTTGATGCCTTCGCCGCCGCCGGCCAATGCCAGCGAGACCGGGCCCTTGGTCAGTACCTGCGCTTCGCCGGACTTGACGATGCCGGCATTGGCGCTGGCCTGGACATAGCGGCCGAGCACGTCGTTGATGCTGTGCACGTCGGTGAAGCGACCCTTGCCGTTGTCGATCTGCCATTTGCCAGCGGTCAGGCCGACGGCCTTGGCGCTGACGTGCACCGGGATCGACTGACCGTTGTCGCAGGTGACGGTGCCCTTGCCGGAGGTCTGCTTGTAGATGAACGACCAGCCGTCGAGCTTGTAGGTGAGCTTGCAGTCGATGTCGGCGGCGCGTGCCGCGGTCGGCGACGCCATGCCGACGACGATCGCGCAAGTGGCGGCGAATGCTGCTAGTGGCTTCGTGCGCATGCAGGACCTCCATGGGGCTGTTCCTGCCTCGAGTCTCCACTGCATGCATGAACGCCGGGGAACCCGCGCTGGCAGCCTTCAGCGCACGGTCGCGGAAGTGCTGGCGGCGTGAATGCCGCACATGAAAAAGGGCGGCACAGGGCCGCCCGTCTTCATTGCCGCAGGAAGCGTCACTTCCTGGGATTGATCGACACCGCCGCCGCTTCGGTGAAGGCGATGCGCAGCATGTCGCCGACCTTCAGCGTCTTCAGCCGCGCCTGGTGCTCGGGCTTCTTGACGTCGAGCGTGACCACGTTGCCGCGCGGACCTTTCACTGTGATCGTGTTGTTGACCGTGTCGATCGCCTCGATCGGCGCCAGCACCGTGACTACCTCCGCCTTGCCATAGCGCGGCTTCTCGCCGGTCTTGGCGACGTCCTGGTTTTCCTTGATGTAGGCGCCCGGCTCGGCGCTGCCGGCCGGCTGGATGTCGATGGTCACCGCGTTGACGTAGTCGATCTGGACCACGTCGCCGACGCGGACCTGGTCGAAGTTGCGCACGGTGTCGTCGGCATGCACTTCGACCTGCTTGCCGTCTTCGCCCTCGATGGTCACCAGGCGCGAGGGCGTGTCGATGTTCACGATCTTGCCGGTGGCTTGCACGCTCATCGCGACCGTCTCGCTCGGACCGGTGTCGGCCGGGGCGGTGGTCGAGCAGGCCGTGGCCAGCGCCAAGGTCAGGGAAAGCGCCAGAACGGAGGGAAGGGTGCGCGACAGGGAGGATGTCTTCACTACGGTCTCCATTGATTGCTTCGACGATGCGATCCGCAGGAACGCTGCCGGACAGCGTGAGGGGACGCCCGTGGCGTGGCGGCGACCGGATGGGCCGGTCGGCGATTGCCGTGCTGGAGGGCGCCCCGATTCAGTCTGCGCAGGGGGAAGTGAAGGCGGGGTATGCCCGCGACCTCTGGATGCCGGGGAGCCGTGCCAGTCCCGGAAAACAAAAAGCCCCGCCGGGGCGGGGCTTCTTGCGCGTGCAGGTGGACCGGCGTATCAGTGGTGCAGCAGCACGTCGGCGATGATGCCGGTGGCCACTGCGATCAGCACGTACTTGCCGTCGTCGCTGCGCACCCAGCGGTGGCCGCGCGGCGGCTCGTGCAGGTGGTAGCGCGGGTAGTCGTCGACGTAGACGCGACGCTCGACGTAGACCACGCCACGGCGGTATTCCTGCTTGTGGTGGCCCTTGTGCTTGCCAGGGTGGTGGTCGTGGTGGTCGTCACGATGGTCACGGTCGTGATCGTCATGGTGGTGGTGGTCGTTGCCGTGCTTGTTCTTGCCATAGGCGGAAGCCGCCACGGGCGCCAGGAACACGAAACCGATAATCAGGACAGACAGCAGACGCTTCATGGGTTCCCCTGTGGATTGCCGTTGCACTTGTGAGTGCCGGTGCGCTGCGATCCTACGTCGGCGTGGGCGGCAGAAAGGCCTTCCATTCACAAACCATGACCGCCGTCGCTGTTTGCAGGCGATTGCCTTCATATGGCCTTTAGGTAAGCGCTTTCACTGCCCGTAAAAGCCGGGGCGGCGGACAGGGCCCAGTCCGCACGCCGCCCCGCTGTCTCCCTGACGAGGAGGCGGCCAGTGTCGGCGGTGGCCGTCGCACCGGACGAGACGGCTGGCCTGAGCCCGGTACTACCCGCACTCTCCCTGGCGCGAACGTCGCGCCTGTCCCTCCCCCGCAAATGGGGGGGCGGGGTTTCAGGCGCCTACGCGCTCGCGTACCGCTTCCATGTCGCGCACCGGGCGCACTTCGATCGAGCCCACGCGGATCCACGGGAACGAGTGGGCGATCTCGAGTGCTTCCTCGATGTCCCTGGCTTCGATCAGGTTGAAGCCGGCGAACACTTCCTTGGCCTCGGCGAAGGGGCCGTCGAAAATCGTCGTGTTGCCGTTGCGCGCGCGCAACGACTTGGCCGTGACGGGCGCCTCCAGCTGCTGCGCATCGAGCAGCGTGCCGCGGGCGCGCAATTCGTCGGCCTTGTGCAGGCAGCCGCGCATCATGCGGTCGAATTCGCCCTCGGGCAGTGCATCCATCAGCTTGGGGTCGGTGTACACCATCAGCAGAAACTTCACTGGGGCCTCCTGGCAGGGGGTTGGATCATAGGAACCGGCATTGTGGCCGATCGTGGTGCGGTCTCATGTGCCAAAGGCGACAGACGAGGTGACAAAGAGCCATTCGCCCGCTCACGGGATGATTCTTCCCCGGATCAGTGACTTATCGCGGCAGCGGTCCCTCCGTACTCTGTACGCACCCCCCGCTGACCGAGCGCCCCCCATGTCGACGCCCGCCAACGCCCGCCCCGCCTTCCTCCGTCTGCTGTCATCGCTGGTGTCGCGCCTGGCTCGCGCGCTGTCCGCTCCGCCTGTGCGCAGCTTCGGAGCGATGGGCTGAGCCGAGCCGATCGCACCGTTGCAGCCGGCTCGGCTAGCAGCGCGCTCGGTTACGATGCGGCGCTGACAGCCGTGCAAAAGGATTCACGCGTGCCCCCGGTCATCGATGTCCGCAACCTCACCAAGACCTACGCGTCGGGTTACCAGGCGCTCAAGGGCATCGACCTGCAGATCCGTCGTGGCGAGATCTTCGCCCTGCTCGGGCCCAACGGCGCCGGCAAGACCACGCTGATCAGCATCATCTGCGGCATCGTCAATGCCAGCTCCGGCACGGTGCTGGCAGACGGCCACGACATCGTGCGCGAGTACCGCCTGGCGCGAAGCAAGATCGGCCTGGTGCCGCAGGAACTGTCGACCGACGCCTTCGAGAGCGTGTGGGCGACGGTGAAGTTCAGCCGCGGCCTGTTCGGCAAGGCGCCCGATCCCGCCTACCTGGAGAAGGTGCTGCGCGACCTCTCGCTGTGGGACAAGAAGGACAGCAAGATCATGGCGCTGTCGGGCGGCATGAAGCGTCGCGTGCTGATTGCGAAGGCTTTGGCGCACGAGCCGCAGATCCTGTTCCTCGATGAACCCACCGCCGGCGTCGACGTCGAGCTGCGCCACGACATGTGGCAGATGGTGCGGCGCCTGCGCGAGAACGGCACCACCGTCATCCTCACCACGCACTACATCGAAGAGGCCGAGGACATGGCCGATCGCATCGGCGTGATCAACCACGGCGAGCTGATCCTGGTCGAGGACAAGGCAACGCTGATGCGCAAGCTCGGCAAGAAGCAGCTGACGCTGCAGTTGCAGTCGCACCTGGAAAAGATCCCCGAGGGCCTGTCGGACTATCCGCTGGAGTTGTCCGAGGACGGCACCACGCTGGTCTACACCTTCGACGTGCAGGCACAGGAAACCGGCATCGCCGCGCTGCTGCGGCGCCTGCACGAACAGGGCATCGACTTCCGCGACCTGCATTCCAGCGAAAGTTCGCTGGAGGAGATCTTCGTCAGCCTGGTGCGCCAGGGCCGGGAGGTGCGGGCATGAACTTCCATGCGATCCGCGCCATCTACCGCTTCGAGATGGCCCGCACCTTCCGCACGCTGATGGAGAGCATCGTCTCGCCGGTGCTGTCGACATCTCTCTATTTCGTCGTGTTCGGCGCTGCGATCGGCGCGCGCATGGGCGAAGTCGACGGCGTGAGCTACGGCGCCTTCATCATTCCGGGCCTGATCATGCTGTCGCTGCTGAGCGAGAGCATCTCCAACGCGTCCTTCGGCATCTACATGCCCAAGTGGGCCGGCACCATCTACGAGCTGCTGTCGGCGCCGGTGTCGGCGTTCGAAATCGTGCTGGGGTACGTCGGTGCGGCGGCGACCAAGTCGCTGATCCTCGGTGCGCTGATCCTGGTGACCGCGCGCTTCTTCGTGCCCTACGAGATCGCCCACCCGTTCTGGATGCTGTGCTTCCTGCTGTTGACCGCGGTGACCTTCAGCCTGTTCGGCTTCATCATCGGCCTGTGGGCGGACAGCTTCCAGCGCCTGCAGATCGTGCCGCTGATGATCATCACCCCGCTGACCTTCCTCGGCGGCGCGTTCTATTCGATCAACATGCTGCCGCCGATCTGGCAGAAGATCGCGCTGTTCAACCCGGTCGTGTACCTGATCAGCGGTTTCCGCTGGAGCTTCTACGGCATCGCCGACGTCAACGTCGGCATCAGCGCGGCGGCGATCCTTGGTTTCCTGACACTGTGCCTGGCGATCGTGTGGTGGATCTTCCGCACCGGATGGAAGCTGAAGAACTAGGTCTTGGGCGACCCGATCTCGCGCCGCAGCCAGCTGTCGATCATGCTCTTCTCGTAGCGCAGGATGTCGTTGTCGTTGACCGGGCTGGCGCCGACCATGAAGCCGGTGTCGCTGATCTTGCGCTCGCCTTCGGCAATCACCCGGCCGTCAGCGTCGGTGTGGCGGAAGTTCACCGTCATCCGCGGCGGATAGTAGTCGCGGATGATGCGTGTGTTGTCGAGGTTCGGGCCGTGCCAGGGCTCATAGGAACCGGCGCGGCGTATGTCGACGATGTCGACGTCCAGGCGCTGCCCCGGAGGCAGGCGCTTCTCGGCGCTCTTGCGCATGTGTTCGGCGAGCTCCTCGACCCAGTTGCCGCGGACGGCTTCCCAGCGATTGCGGCTGTAGCGGATGTCGGTGAACTTGGACGGGTCTTCCCAGCGCACGCTGACCGGGCCCTGTTCGGGCAGGGCGCGCGGCGCATCGGGATCGGTGACGTTGCGTGTCCGCGCGTCGGCGGGCACGCCGGCGCTGACGATCGCCAGCGCAATGGCAATGAGGGCGGGCCGCAGGTTCATGGCAGGCTCCGGGGCGATACCGGTCTTGGTACGTACCGATTGTCTGCCTGCACCCGCGCAACCGCCATGGGCGCCATGGCGGTCGTACAGCGGCGGTTTCTGATTGTCAGATCAGCTCAGGAACCAGGCCTCGATCGTGCCCTTCATCTTCATCGTCATCGGATTGCCGTGGCGGTCGAGCGACTTGCCGACCGGCAGCCGTACCCAGCCTTCGCTGATGCAGTACTCCTCGACATTGGTGCGCTCCACGCCGTTGACTTTGATGCCTACGCCGCGCTCGAGCAGGGCTTCGTTGTAGTGCGGGCTGCGCGGGTCGTTGGAGAGGCGGTCGGGCGGGGTGGTGTCGGTCATGGTCGTCGTGGTCCGTTATGGCTGCTGCCGCGGCGGCAATGCGCCGCGGGACCACAAAGGATACCGGGTAGGAGCGAGCTTGCTCGCGAACCCGACCTGGCCGAACCGATTGAGCCACATCGCGAGCAAGCTCGCTCCCACGGCTACTTGAGGACGTAGCCGGCCAGGCGCCAGGTCCCGTCCTCGTCCTGGCGGAACGAGATCAGCTCGTGCCCGGTGCGGTTGCCCGCGAACTGGGTGTCGAACTCGACATTGGCGTAGGTGCCAGCCGGGAGTTGTTCGGTGCCGGCGGTCGAGTGGCGGCTCACCAGGGTCCAGCGTCGTGCAGTCGTGGCTCCCAAGGGGGTTCGCTGGGCGGTCAGGGAGTCGGTGAACTTCTTGCGGTCGACGCTGCGCTTGGCCACGGTCGAGGCGCCATCCCAGACCTCGCCGGCACGGCCGGCGTCGATCAGTTGCGCCGCCTGGATCGCGGCGGTGGCCAGGCTGTTGGGGTCGATGTCGCGCGCGGATGCTGCTTGTGGGGCCGCTCGCGGGGGCGCCGGCGGCGTTGCCTGCTGCGCCAGCGCCGGTATCAACGCGGCGACGAGGGCCAGGCAGGCCAGGGCGTGGGCTTTCCTCGGGACGGACATCGGGCGACTCCAGTCGGGACGGGCGGAGTATGCCCAAGCGCCGATGAGGGACCGTGAAGCTCGCGCGACACTGTCACGGGTGCTCGCCGCGGCCCTGCAGCTTGGCCACGTGGATGACGGCGCGGACCTTTTCGCGGTCGGTGTGGCGGGAGATGGCGACCGCGCCGAGGTCGATGGCGCGCTCGCGCAGGTCGGCAGGGACGTCGTAATGGGCGCCGGAGGTCTTGTCCTGGAAGGCCCGCCGGGGGATGTCGAGGCGGGCGGCCATGGCGTGCAACTCCTCAAGGGTGTCGGCCATCAGGTGCGCCCAGCGTCGGCCGCGCCAAAGATGAACAGCGTCGTCGACGTAGACGGTCATGGTGGGCTGGGGCCTGTCATCCGGGGCTCCTGGAGGTCATGGAGGGGCGTCTGGAGGGGCGTCTGGAGGGGCGTCTGGAGGGGGAATCGGACGCTCTGTGAACAGAATTGCATCCCCGCCATTGCTTTGCGAGGCAATAGCG
Organism: Lysobacter sp. Soil_C_59; assembly: GCF_057656415.1. Lineage (NCBI taxonomy): Bacteria > Pseudomonadati > Pseudomonadota > Gammaproteobacteria > Lysobacterales > Lysobacteraceae > Lysobacter > Lysobacter sp. Soil_C_59. Next base: position 169,656 of record NZ_JBDGKK010000004.1, read on the forward strand.
TCTAACGTTTGCCGCGCTGAGTTAGCCAAGGGTCACCGTGAATGTGGCCCGATGTAGATCAAGATTTACTCCATCGTTGCACCTCGTTTTCTCCTTGCAACCAGCCTCACGCCGCGAAAGCGGCAATTCACCATGTTCCAAGGAGTAAACAAAATGTCGAACCGTGAAACCGGTACCGTCAAGTGGTTCAACGATGCCAAGGGCTTCGGCTTCATCAGCCGCGAGAACGGCGAGGACGTGTTCGTCCACTTCCGTTCGATCCAGGGCTCGGGCTTCAAGTCCCTGCAGGAAGGCCAGAAGGTCACCTTCACCGTCGTCCAGGGCCAGAAGGGCCTGCAGGCCGACGCCGTGCAGGCGGTCTGAGTCTGACATCGTCGCGGCGCTAACGCGCTGACGAAGGAAAAACCCGGCTTCGGCCGGGTTTTTTTTTGCCCGTCATCCCCGCGAAGGCGGGGACCCAGTGACGTTGCCCTTGCACCTCATTGGTTCTTGCACGCCGTGGCGGCATCGACGTGCGCTGCGTCGGCGCCCCACAGGCAGACGATGCGGTCCAGTGCCAGGCCCGAGCGGGAATTGCTGAGGAAGACGATCCCGTCGCGTTGCTCGGGCCGCATCAGGAACTTGGCGCGGAATCCGGCCTGGTTGCGGCCGTCGTGGCCCACCGCGGTGCTGCCATCGCCGAGGCGCTCAATGAAATGGCCCAGGCCGTAGATCGCGTCGCCCGGGGTGCGTGGCGAGGCCAGAGCCGCCGCTTCGCGCAGTTGTGCCAGTTCTTCGCCGGATAGCGGGCCGTTCGATTCGCCATCGGAATCCACCATGCCGGCGATCATCCACTTCGCGAAGTCGTTGACCGTGGTGGTCAGCGTCGACGGCGCCTGCTCGACGTAGTAACGCGACGGCACCGGGTTGCCGTCGTCGCCATGCCCCTGCGCCGCATGGGCCATGATCGCCGGTGTCATCGCCACGCTGGTGTGGCTCATGTGCAGGGGTTGGAACACCAGTTCGTCGGCAAGGTCGGAGTACCTGCGCCGGGTGGTTCGTTCGATGGCCAGCTGCATAAGTGTGTAACCGCCGCCCGAGTACTGGAATTGGCTGCCTGCCGGTGCGAACAGTTCCACCGCGCCACGCCCGTTGGTCTTGCCAGCCAGCGACTCTTCCAGCGAAGGCAACTCGCTGAAATCGAGCCAGCCCTGGTAACCACCGAGCGTGGTGCCTGCGGTGTGCGAGAGCAGGTGGCGGAAGGTGATCGCGTGGTAGTCGAACGCGCTGGCGGCGAGCGGCCACGGTGACAGCGTGTCGGCGACGGGTTCGTCGAGTGCAATCACGCCTTCATCGACCAGGCGCATCGCCACCCAGGCCGCGATCGGCTTCGACAGCGAGGCCGCGGAGAATACGGTTTCGGGCGTCACAGGCAGCTTGCCGTCGTGGTCGGCAAAGCCGAAGCCCTTGGCATACACCAATTCGCCATCCACCAGTAGGCCAACGGCGACCCCCTTGATGTTGGCGGACTTCATGATCGCCGGTACTTCGCGCTCGACGACCGCGGCGAATGGCGGAAGCGATGGCGCGCGTTTGGCCGCGAAGGCCTGCGCAGCGGGCGTGGCCACGACAACCACTACCAGCAGTGCGGCGCCGGCTCTCGTAAAGAGCGCCCGGATAATGCGGGCGCTGCGCGATTCGATGGACATGCTTCCTGCCTCCGTGGGATGGGCCGCGGTTTCATGCGGCGCCAGCTGGGATGCAAGGATCGGGGCGTTGGTTTACCGCACGGCTCCCGCGGTCTGGCTCCCGGAGACACGCACCATTTTCGCCATCAGATGCTCGATCGCCGAACCGACCGCAGGGCAGCGACCCATGTGCGCCGGTGAGGTCTGGATGATCGAGCTGCGCTTGGCGGTCAGCCAGTGGAAGCGCGCGCGCTGCGGCAACTGGCCGATCGGGCCGCTGCCGGGGCCGCCGGCGCAGATCACTTCGATCGCGGCGAGGTGGCGACGCACCGTTTCCAGGTCGACCTGCGGGTCGATCGCGAGCAGGCGCGCTTCGTCCAGCTCGATGCGCGCCTCCAGGAACTTCGCGCCGGCGCACGACAGGATGATGCCGACATTGACGAACTCCTCGCGCTCCACGCGCGGGACCACGCGGATCACCGCGTAGTCGTAAGTGTCGTGGCGTTGCGGGTCAGGCGCGTGCATTGACGGCCTCCTCGACGAAACGCTGGCGCTGCGCCAGCCGTTGCATGAAGTGTTCGACGTAGGCGGCGCGATGCTCGGCCGGGTCGGCGGGGGTGTCGGCGCCGACCAGCCAGGCGTCGGGCACCATCGCCATGATCGCGGCGAAGTCCTCGCGCGACAGTTTTGGTGCCAGGCGCGCGTCGGCGCCGGTGATGTCGTCGGCGCGGGCCAGCAGCACGTGCTCGCGGATCATCGGGAACGCGCTGTCGGCATGGCTGGGCGAGCCGTCCCAGCCGTGATGGAAATACAGCGCCGCGCCGTGGTCGATCAGCCAGGGCTTGCGGTGCCAGATCAGCAGGTTGGGATTGCGGAAGCTGCGGTCGACGTTGCTGACGAACGCGTCGAACCACACCACCTCCGACGCCAGCGCGCCATCGACCTGCTCGGCGACCGGATCGAAGTTGATCGAGCCGGGCAGGTAGTCGAGGGCGAGGTTGAGCCCGGCGCTGTCCTTGATCAGCTGCTGGATCTCGGGATCGGGCTCGGTGCGCGCCAGTTCCGGGTCGAGATCGACGAACACCAGCTCCGGAATCGGCAGCCCCAGGGCGCGCGCGATCTCGCCGGCGACGAGCTCGGCGACCAGCGCCTTGGGCCCTTGCCCGGCGCCACGAAACTTCAGTACGTACAGGCCGTCGTCATCGCCCTCGATGACGGCAGGCAGCGACCCGCCTTCGCGCAGCGGCGTGACGTAGCGGGCAGCAGTGATCGAACGCAGGGGCATGGGCAGGGCCAATGAAAAGCCGCGACAGGTTACCTGCAACCCCTGGTCTTGGCTTGGTGCATGCCCTTGAGAGCGTCTACCAGGTGTCTTCGAGCATGCGCGGCTGGCAGGCGAGCCAGCCGCCGGTCAGCAGCACTGCCAGGCAGACCAGCAGGAAGGCGAATGGCCACGCCCAGCCGTGCGTCATCTCGTGCAGCAGGCCGAACAGCAGCGGCCCCAGGCAGCTGAGGCTGTAGCCCACGCCCTGCATGAAACCCGACAGCTTGGCCGAGCCGACCTGCGAACGCGTGCGCAGGTTGATCAGCGTCAGCGACAGCGGGAACGTGCTCGGCCCCAGGCCCAGCAGCGCGACCCACAGCAACGGCGCTGCCATCGGCGCCAGCAGCAGGCCGGCGAACGCGGCGACGTAAGCGACAGCGCATGCGATCACGATCGGATAGGGATTGCGCACCCGCACGGCGACGGCCGGCAGCACCAGCGCGCTGATCAGCCCGAGCGTCGAGAACAGCGCGACCATGCTGCCGCCCAGTGCCGGGCTGCCGCCGGCCTCGACCAGCAGCTTCGGCAGCCAGGTGAACATCGAATAGGTGATCAGCGAGGTCATGCCGAACATCAGTGCCAGGCCCCACGCCACCGGCGAGCGCGATACGCGCCCCGGGCAGGCAGGCTCGGCCAGTTCGGGTGCTGCGTCGCCGACCTTCACCGCGCAGTCGTGCGCATCCGCCAGCGCCCGTGCCTGGCGCGAGTGGCCGAAGCGCTCCATCCACAGCACCGCGATCCATGGCAACGCCGCCGCTGCCGCGACCAGCGACCAGCCGCCGAGCGAGGCACGCCAGCCGACGCTCTGCGCCAGCGGCACCGCCAGCAGTGCCGGCAGGATCGTCCCCAGCTGCAGCACCGTGATGTAGAAGGTACTGACCGTGCCGACGCGGTCGGCGAAGTAGCGCTTCACCAGCGGTGGCAGCACCACGTTGCCCATGCCCATGCCCGACAGCGCCACGGCCGAGGTCACCAGCAGCATCCAGGTATCGCCGACGAAGGCGCGCGCGAACAGGCCCAGCGTCGCCAGCACCATCGCCAGCAATGCGGTGCGCTCCAGGCCGAGGCGATGGGCGATGCCGGGTGTCGCCACGCCGAACACAGCGAAGGCCGCGGTCGGCACCATGCCGAGCACCCCGGTCATGGTCGATCCGAAACCGAGCGTCTGCCCGAGGCTGTCGAGCAGGGGCGTCAGTGAGGTCACCGCCGTGCGCAGGTTGAACGCGGACAGCACGATGCCGGCGAGCACCAGCGTGCGGTCGCGCCACAGCGGGCGCGCGATCGGCAATACGGCGGAGGAAGCAGTCACGTGAAGCACCTGTTCGTGCCTGCGACGACAGGCGGGGGAGGAAATGCGATGTCCGCAGGCGGAAAGACAGCCGTGGGAATGAAAGTGTGCGCGCCGCGCGCGGGCGAAACCAGCCGCGATCGGGCAACGCTGGGTTCCATGGTAATCGTTACCCGGCGTCGGCGTGGCCGAAGCGATGGATGTCGACGCATCGGGCAACACCGCGCGCGGGGAGGCGCCAATCGCGTGAAGAGTGTGTGTATGCGCAGCTGAACATCGCCGTTCGCGTTCACTGGCGGTTCGTGCGCGGGAAACAAGACTCGGACGCTGCAATGCCGAGGAGATGAAACGATGAAGAAGATCGTCGCGTTGAATGCAATGCTGCTGCTGTGCCTGTCCGCACCCGTGCTGGCGAAGGACGCGCTGACCGAACACGAAGTGCGCAAGCAGCTGGCCGAGCAGGGTTACACCAAGGTCAACGACGTCAAGTTCGTGGACGGCGTGTGGAAGGCCGACGCGCGCAGCGCCGAAGGCAACCACGTCGATGTGCGCATCGATGCAAAGACCGGTCGCGTGTATCCGGACGAGCAGGTCGCCAACCTCAGCGAGGCCGATGTGCGTGCGCGCCTGTCGGCCGCCGGTTACACCAATGTCCACGATGTCGAGTACGAGAACGGCATCTGGAACGCCGAGGGTGACGACCCCGGCGGCCGCGACGTCGCGCTCAAGATCGATCCGGCCAGTGGCAAGGTGATTGGCAAGGAGAAGGACTGAGCCGTGCGCCTCCCCCTGCTGGCAGGGGGAGGCGTTTGCCAAAAGCGGCCAAATGGATGGCTGCAGCCGCCCCGGAGCGCCCGGGCCGTTGGTCATGCTGGCCGTGGCTGCCCTGGCTGCCTAAGATCGGCGGACTCCAACTGGTAGAGCGTCCATGAAGTTTCCTGCCGTTTCCCTGCTGGCGCTGTCGATAGCGCTGGCGGTCAACCCCGCCTCGGCGGCCAAGCCGACCGCCAAGCCGTCCGCCCCGACCTTCGACCCCAAGCGCCTGTCCAACGACGTCAAGGTGCTGTCCTCGGACGAATTCGAGGGCCGCGGTCCCGCCACCGAGGGCGAGACCAAGACCGTGGATTACGTGATCGCACAGATGAAGGCCGCCGGCCTCAAGCCCGGCGGCGATCTCAAGGACGGCAAGCGCGAGTGGACCCAGGCCGTGCCGCTGGCACGCGCCGAGATCAAGGGCACGCCGCAGGTGTCGGTGAAGGTTGCCGGCAAGTCGCAGGCGCTGACCCAGGGCGAGCAGATCGCCGTGCGCGCCGCGCAGAACGGCACCACCGCCATCGACATCGCCAATGCACCGCTGGTGTTCGTCGGCTACGGCGTCAAGGCGCCGGAGCGCAACTGGGACGACTTCAAGGGCGTCGACCTCAAGGGCAAGATCGCCGTGGTCCTGATCAACGATCCGGATTTCGAGAGCGGCCAGGGTGACTTCGGCGGCAAGGCGATGACCTACTACGGCCGCTGGACCTACAAGTACGAGGAAGCCGCACGCCAGGGCGCCCTCGGCCTGCTGATCGTTCACGAGACCGCGCCGGCTTCCTACGGCTGGGCGACGGTGAAGAACTCCAACACCAACACCATGTTCGACGTCGTCCGTGACGACCCGGCCTCGGTGCATCCGACGATGGAAGGCTGGATCCAGCGCGACTTCGCCGCCGCGCTGTTCAAGGGCGCCGGCCAGGACTTCGATGCGCTGAAGAAGCAGGCCGCCACGCGCGACTTCAAGCCGGTCGAGCTCAAGGGCGCGACGCTGTCGGCCAAGTACGACGTCAACCGCGAGGTCATCACCTCGCACAACATCGTCGGCCGCATCGACGGCGCCAAGCGTCCGGACGAGACCGTGATCTACAGCGGCCACTGGGACCACCTCGGCGTCGGCCAGCCCGATGCCAAGGGCGACACGATTTACAACGGCGCGGTCGACAACGCCACCGGTATAGCGGCAATGCTCGAACTCGCGCGCGGCTTCGCCAAGGCGCCGGCACCGGACCGCTCGATCGTGTTCCTGGCAGTGACTGCCGAAGAGAAGGGCCTGCTCGGTTCGGAGTACTACGCCTCCAAGCCGCTGTACCCGCTGGGCAAGACCGTGGCCGTGATCAACATGGACGCGCTCGACCCGCACGGACTGGCACGCAACTTCACCACCTCCGGCAGCGCCAAGCAGGAACTGCTCGACCAGCTGGTGACCACGGCCAAGCAGTGGAACCTGGACTACGTGACCGATCCGAAGCCGGAAGCCGGCCACTTCTTCCGCTCCGATCACTTCCCGTTCGCCAAGCGCGGCGTGCCGGCGATCTCGTACGGCTCCGGCAACGACCTGGTCGACGGTGGCCTGGCAGCGGGCAAGAAGATCGAGGACGAATACGTCGCCGACCGCTACCACCAGCCGGCCGACCAGTGGGAAGCGAGCTGGACCTTCGCCGGCATGGCCCGCGACCTGCAGCTGCTGTACACGGTCGGCCACGACCTGGCCGACTCGGACCGCTGGCCGAACTGGGATTCCGCCTCGGAGTTCCGCGCCGCGCGTGATGCGACGGCGGGCGATCGCAAGTAACGCCTGACGCCCTCCGCGGAGGGCTGAAGTGCCGGCAAGGGCGAAGCAATGCTTCGCCCTTTGCTTTTCAGGCAGCCACGTCGCGCAACTGCGCGATCAGCGAATCCGTGTCCACCACCTCGGCGAACTCCACCCGCAGCGTCGCCAGGTGCGCGCGCTGGATCTCATCTGCACTGATCACGCCACCGGCGCCATCGGGCTGGCCGTTGCTTTCCATGGCCGGGTTGTTTCGCGGCGGCCACGGCGGGCAATCAAATCCACGCTGCACGTCGATCGGGATCAGCACGCTGGTGTGGCCGTGGGTCATGCGTCGTCTCCGCAAGGGAATGCCGACACTTTGCGCGCAGCCGCCCGCGATGCTCAACCCTGGGACTTCAGCCCCGATGCGTTGCGACCGCGCATCAGGGCTGAAGTCGCTCCGGCAGGATCAACCCAGCTTGCGCGACGCCGCGTACGACAACAGATTGCCCAGGCCGGTCATGCCCAGCAGCACGGCGATGACGCCGGGGGTGATCTGAGTCCAACCAAACGCTTCGATCAGTGCAAAACCAAGGCCAAGGGCGACGAACAGGATGCCCCAGCGTAGCGAGGCGTGACGGCGCTGCTGCGCTTCGGCCTGGACCAGCGTGCGGATCAGCTCTTCCGAGCCGTTGCCGGCGATCAGCTTGGCGCGGGTACGGGCGTCGACCACGGCCTTGATGGCGTACGTGATGCAGATGAACAGGGTGATCGGGATCAGCAGCTCGAAGTTCATGGTGGCTCTCTTGGCTCGGTGGTCGGGAATTGTTCCGGCTTCAGGCCATCAGATACGGCCGGGCCAGGACCGGTTGCACCGGGTCCGATCAAAAAACGATTGCAACCATCCCGGCCCTGGACGTATCCACATAGCCATGACGGGTGGATCGCTGTGACACCGGACGACCGCAAGCTGGTCGAGGACGTACTGGGCAATGTGCCCGGCGCGTTCGAACGGCTCGTGCGCGAGTACCAGGGACTGTGCTGGCACATCATCCAGCGCATGGTCCGCCAGCCCGAGGACACCCGCGAGCTGTGCCAGGAGGCCTTCCTGCGCGTCCATCAGTGCCTGCACCAGTACCGCGGCGAGAGCGCGCTGAAATCGTGGATCGGCCAGGTCGCCTATTCGGTGGCCAAGCGCCATCTGGAGAAGCGCCGCATCGCGATCGCCGACGGTGGCGACGACGAGGACGGCCTGTCGCTGCTCGACCAGGTCAGCGACGGCTTCGACCTGGAGGGCGCCTGCGCCGACGCCGAGATCGCCGCCGGCCTGCACGAGGAAATCGAGGCCCTGCCGCCCTTGCAGCGGACCTTGCTGACGCTGTATCACCTGGATGAAGTGCCCATCGTCGAGATCGCCCGCATCACCGGTCTCGCCGAAGGCACGATCAAGAGCCATCTGTTCCGGAGCCGGGCGCGTCTGCGAGAGCGCCTGCAGGCCCGGATGGGAGCCATCGCATGAACACAACCGACGACCGCAACCCTCCCGGCAAGCAGCCCCTTCCCGCCGATGCCCAGCGCCTGGAGCGCGAGTGGCAGGCGCAGGAGCGTGCCATGGAGCAGGAGCGCCGCGGCGTCCCGCTCGATCCGGCCGACCCGCGCCTGGGCGAGTACCGCCTCATCGCCCGCGCGCTGCGTGCCCCGGCGATGGAGCCGGTGCCCTACGACCTGGCTGCCCAGATCGTGCGCCGGGTCGAGGCCGCGCAGACCCTGGGCGAGCGCGTCGAGGGCTGGCTGTTGCGGTTCCTGATCGCGGCCCTGGCGGTAGTGGCCGTCGGCGCCGTGGCGATCTACGGGCCGGGCTGGGTCTCGTCCTTCGTTGCCCTGTGGCCGCAGCCGTCGCCGCAGGCGACCGGCTGGGCGGGCCTGCTGCTGGGCTGCCTGGGGCTGTCGCTGGCCTGGCAGAAGTGGGGCGGCCGGCTCCTGCACCACGACCATGGACACCCTGCCTGACGGCCGTTGCCGAGGGACGATGACCGACGTACGGTGACCGTTGAACCCGGCGGTTGGCGTTGGCTCTCCCAGCCCGGCTTCCACCCGGGAATGCGAGGCTCGCCATGAACCGTTCCCTCGTCGCCGCCGCGCTCGCGGTCGCCGTCTGCACCGCGCTTGCGGCCTGCCAGAAGCAGCCAGCCACCGAGGCCGCCTCGGCCACGCCGGCCACCGCAGGCACCACAGCGACGCCCTCCACGGGCGCGACCACGGCCGTGCCCAAGCCTTCCTCGACCGAACTCGAGCAACTCGCCGAACGCCTGGTCACGCAGTCGGCCGCGGTCAAGGAAGGTGAGGTCGTGCTCATCAGCGGCCGCTCGCAGGATGCCGAACTGATCGAGAACATCGCCGTGCAGGTGCGCAAGCTCGGCGCCTTCCCGTTGGTGACCTACGGCAGCGACCGCATGTCACGGCGCATGTTCTTCGACGTGTCGGACAAGTACGACACGCAGACCGACAAGCTGGGACTGGAACTGGCCGACATCGCCGATGTCGCGATCGGACTGAACAACGGCACCAGCGAGAACCTGTTCGAAGGTGCCGATCCCAAGCGCATGGCAGCCCGCGGCAAGTCCGACGAGGCCGTCAGCCAGGCCTTCCTCAACGAAGGCGTGCGGATCGTGGAAGTGGGCAACAACCTCTATCCGACGCCCTGGCGCGCCGAACGCTACGGCATGACCGAAGCACAACTGGCCGATGCGTTCTGGAAGGGACTCAACATCGACTACGCGCAGCTGCAGGCACGCGGCGAGCAGATCAAGGCGGCGATCTCGGCGGGTAACGAATTGCACATCACCAACCCCAACGGCACCGACCTGAAGCTGCAGGTGAAGGATCGCCGCGTGCTGGTCAGCGACGGCATCATCTCGCCTGAAGACCAGAAAGCCGGCGGCCCGTCGCTTGCGGCGTTCCTGCCGGCGGGCGAGGTCTACACCACGCCGGTGCCAGGCACGGCGGTCGGCAAGGTCGTGCACACGCGCACCTACTTCCGCGGCAAGCCCATCGACAACCTCACGTTGACCGTCGCCGACGGCAAGATCACCTCGATGACCGGAGACGGCCCGGGCTACGGCGACTTCAAGGCCGAGTACGACGCGGTCGAGGATCCCCGCAAGGACCAGTTTGCCTTCATCGACTTCGGCATCAACCCCAATGTCACGCTGCCCGCCAACAGCACGGTCGGCACGTGGGTGCCGTCGGGCGCAGTCACCGTGGGCACGGGCAGCAACACCTGGGCCGGCGGCGACAACTCGGTGCCGTACGGCGTCATCGCGTTCCTGCCTGGCAGCACCGTCACGCTGGATGGCAAGCCCATCATTGAAAAGGGCGTGCTGAAGCTCTGAAGAGTTTGTCCGTCACTGTGCGATGCGGACGGATTCTTCGTCCGCACGGACTTGCTTGTGTGTCACCCAGGCAAGCAGGCGAGTGGGAGAGTTTCGCAGCCTGAGGGCGTTCTGATTCAAGTCCATTGGTTGAGCCTTTAGCGTGCCCGCACGCGCTGAAGCGCCACCTTGCACTGCCCCCTGCAAGGTGAAACCTATAGGACGGAACATGAGATCTTTCGCAAGAAACCCGTTGGCGGCCGCGGTCGTCGCCGCATTTTCACTCAGCACCCTCGCTCCACTCCACGCAACGCAGCTGATCGTGAACGATGGCAGCACGCAAGTCGCCGCCGGCAAATACGACACGCGCAGCATGACCGGCCTGACCGATCCCTTCGCTCTCGCCGCTGTAAACCCCAACAGCCGCATCAACGGAACCGGTATCGAGGCGACCACGGCCAAGGTCATGGGTGCGCATGCTGTCGTGGCCGATCTGAGCGGCCAGATCGACCTGACCGATTCGGTCATCCGGTCATTGGGAAACAATGCAAACGGCGTAATGGCCGACAGGCTCGGCATGGTCAACCTGACCCGTGCCCAGATCGACCTTCCGGGACTCGGATCCTCCAACGGCAACGGGGTCATGGCGGCCGCGGGTGGCTCTGTTGCGCTAGGCGACTCGTCCGTCCTGGTGAGCCATGGCGGAGGTATGGTTGCCACCGGCGCCGGCAGCAAGATCCAGGCAGGCAACACCAGCGTCCGCGTTACCGGCGGCACGGAGGGCTATAACGGCGTCACGGCCGAGAATGGCGGCCTGATCGTGATCAATGCAGGCAGCAAGGTCGACATGCTCGACGGCACCACGGACGTGGGCGGTGTGGGCCTTCGCGCTTCCGGCGCTGCAAGTGAAATCAGAAGCACTGGTGTCCACGTCAACACAGCCGGTGGTCATGGCGTGGCGGCAAGCGATGGCGGCGTGATCTCGCTCGACGGCACCTCCGTCGACGCCAGCGAAGCCAGCGAGGGAGCCACCCTGCATGCCGTGGTCGCGACGGGCGCGGGCAGCAAAGTTTCCGCAGTCAGCAGCACGCTGCGTTCCCACGATATCCAGCACCGCGACCAGGCCGTCGCTGCCCAAGCCGGTGCGAATGTCACGCTTGGTGTCGGGACCCAGGTCACCGCCGATGGAACCGGTGCGTCGGTCACCGGGTCCGGCAGCAGCCTTTCCGTCGATGGCGCGTCCGTCGAAGCCTACGGCGTGGGTTTGTCCGTCGAAAACGGCGCAGAGGCGACTGTACGCAACGGCGCGTCTGTCACCGGATCCAGCGGCGTCGTGGTCAGCTCGGGCGCAAAGATGATGGGCAACGAGGCCACCATCCTGGCGACCGGTGTGAACCGAAACGGCATCGCGTTGGGCGGAGGCAGCACGCTGGACCTTGTCGACACCGCCGTGGATGGCCAGGCTCACGCAATCCAGTTCCTCTCTTCGGGTCCGCAAGGTGCGCCCAACATCGCCACCGTCAGCGGCGGCCATCTGTTCTCTGCCGCCGGCGCGGCCATCTTTGCAGAAGACGATCCGATCGATGCCGCCAGCACTGCCAACCGCAGCGAGCTTCACCTGCGCGATGGCGTCGAGGTCACGGGTGCGAACAACCAGCTTGTCCGGGTGGTCTCCGGAAATCAGCCTGTGCACTTGAGCATCTTCACGGACGACGTGGCCCTGACTGGCGACATGGTGGCCGAGGCGGGCGGCATCCTCGACCTGGCGCTGTCCAACGGTTCCTCCCTGCTCGGCGCGATCGGGCACGGCAACGCCATTGCATTGGACCAGGCGAGTCGCTGGGACATCACGCGCAACAGCGATGCCATGACCGTGCATTCCGCGGGCACGCTCGCATTCGTCGCGCCCACCGCTGGTGATTTCAAGACGCTTACCGTCAATGGTGACTACGTTGGTGAGGGCGGTACGCTTGCCATCAACACGGCGTTGGCCGGCGATGACTCCAGGACGGACCGCCTGGTCGTGCACGGCGCAACGAGCGGCGACACCATGCTCGCCGTCACCAACGCAGGCGGCGCCGGCGCATACACCAGTGCCGATGGCATCCAGGTGGTACAGGTCGACGGCGCATCGCAAGGTCAGTTCGCCCTGTCCGGCCGCGTCGTGGCCGGTGCCAACGAATACCTGCTGGCACAGGGCGGCAAGGCCACGCCGACCGACGGCGACTGGTACCTGCGCTCGGAAGCCCCTCCCGTCGTTGAGCCGCCCGTCGTTGAGCCGCCTGTAGTCGAGCCGCCTGTAGTCGAGCCGCCCGTGGTCGAGCCGCCGGTCGTCACTCCGGAGGAGCCGGTGCCCGTCGTTACGACCCCGGTGGAACCGGAACCGGTCGCACCGGAACCCGCGCCGCTGGTGCCGGTCTACCGTCCGGAAATCGGCGCGTACCTGGGCAACCAGCATGCCGCCGTGACGATGTTCAACCACACGATGCACGACCGCGTCGGGCAGCCGACGTTTGCCGAGGACGGCCGCAGTGACGACAGCGGCGGTGCGGCCTGGATGCGCGTGCGTCATGATCAGTTCGATGCGATGACCGGTGCGCGCCAGGTGGACACTGCCACCGATACCGACCTGCTGCAGCTGGGCGGAGAGCTGGTGTCGTGGACGGCGGGCGACAGCCGTTTCCATATCGGCGGCATGGGTGGCTGGGGCCGGGCCAGCACTCACGTCGGCTCCCATATCACCGGCTATGAAGCAAAGGGCCGTGTCACCGGATACAACCTTGGCGTGTACGGCACCTGGTTTGCCAATGCCAAAAGCGCTGCAGGCCTGTACATCGACGGATCGCTGCAGGGCGGCCGCTTCAGCAACCGCGTCGAGGGCGATTACCTGCCGCGCGAGTCCTACGACTCGCAAAGCCTGAGTGCGTCGATCGAAGCCGGTTACGCGATCCCGCTGCTGGCCAGCGAGAAGACGGAGCTGTACGTGCAGCCGCAGGCGCAGGTGATCTACACGGGCTACAAGGCCGACAAGCACGTCGAAAGCAATGGCACCTTGTTCACCAGCGAAGACGCCGGTGGCCTGACCACGCGCTTGGGCGGGCGCCTGTACGGCAATGCAACCGGCGCCGGCATCAACCGTGTCCAGCCGTTCTTCGAGCTGAACTGGTGGCATGCCGGCGAGGGAGATTCGATCACGCTCGGCGGGCAGCGCATTGACTGGGATCTGCCGCAGGACGTGTACGAAGGCAAGTTCGGTGCCCAGGTCGAACTGGGCGGCCAGTGGAACGGCTGGGGCAACATCGGGTTCCAGTCCGGTGCCGGCGACTTCCACACGGTCGATGGTCAGGTCGGTTTGATGCGCCGCTGGTAATCAGGGCGCGAGCAGCCACGAAGGGCCCGGCGCACAGCCGGGCCTTTCATTTTCAGGGGCCTACTTCAGCATCGGTCCAAGCTTCGTCCACACATGATCGCGGAGCTTGGGTTGCGCACTCGCCACCGGATGCAGGTTGTCTGCCTGGAACGCATTGCGGTCCAGTGCGATCGGCTCGAGCAGGAAGGGCAGCAGCGGCACTTCGTACTGCTTGGCAAGCGAGCTGAAGTTGCCGGCGAAACCCTGCGTGTACTCACGTCCCAGGTTGGGCGGCATGCGCATGCCGATCAGCAGCACCTTCGCACCGGCGTCCTTCGACGCCCGGATCATGCGCTCCAGGTTCGTGCGCGACTGCGCCAGCGGCAAGCCGCGCAGTCCGTCGTTGGCGCCCAGTTCGATCACCACCACGGCTGGCTTCGTGCGCTTGATCTCGCCGCCGATACGAGCCGCGCCACCGGCCGTGGTCTCGCCGCTGATGCTGGCATTGACGACGCGCCAGCCCGGTCGGTCCTTGGCGACGCGGTCGGCGGTCAGCGCCACCCAGCCCTGCGATGCGGCCAGGCCGTAGCCGGCCGAGAGTGAATCGCCCATGACCAGAACCGTGCGTGCCGGCGCCGCCGCGGGCCTGGCGCGCGCGGCCGACTGTGCCAAGGCTGGCACCGCGAAGGCCAGGGCCAGGACCAGGACGACACCCCATCCGATGGCACATTGAACGCGCCGCCGCGATGCCGCATATCCTTCGTTCATGACAGCAAGTGACTTGGTGAACATCGTGACCCGGGCTCCGGCTGAAAAAGTGATATCCCCTACGAGCATAGAGACGATCATGGCCGATTCCCGCGAAACGCGCGCCACTCCACCGGCCACGGCTTCGGCCACGCTTCAGGTCGAAGGCCTGGGCAAGCGCGTCATGCTGCCCTCGGGGGAGCTGGTCATCCTCGAGGACGTCTCCTTCGAGATCGCGCGTGGCGACACGGTAGCGATCGTCGGTGCCTCCGGTTCGGGCAAGAGCACGCTCCTGTCGTTGCTGGCCGGGCTCGATACACCCAGTACCGGCCGCGTGGCGCTCGACGGTGAAGTCCTTTCCACGCTCGACGAAGACGGCCGCGCCCGCGTTCGCGGCGAGAAGGTCGGCTTCGTCTTCCAGAACTTCCAGCTGCTGCCGTCGCTGACCGCGATCGAGAACGTGATGCTGCCGCTGGAGCTGCGCGGTGACCGCGAGGTCGAGTCGGCCGCGCGCACGATCCTGGAAAAGGTCGGCCTGGCCCAGCGCCTCGGGCATTACCCGCGGCAGCTGTCCGGTGGTGAGCAGCAGCGCGTCGCACTGGCACGCGCCTTCGTGACCCGTCCCGGCCTGCTGTTCGCCGACGAGCCCACCGGCAATCTCGATACCCATACCGGCCAGGCAATCATCGAGCTGTTGTTCGAGCTCAATGCCGACGCCGGCACCACGCTGGTGCTGGTAACCCACGACGAACACCTGGCCTCGCGCTGCAGCCGCATGCTGCGCCTCGACAGCGGCCGCCTGGTGGCGTCATGAGACAGATCGGGCTGGCCTGGCGGCAACTGCGCCGCGACCTCGCCGCCGGCGATGTCCGCATCCTGATCGCCGCGCTGGTGCTGGCAGTGCTGGCCGTGACCGCGGTGGGTTTCGTCACCGACCGCGCGGAACGCGCGCTGGCGATCGAAGCCAACCGCCTGCTCGGTGGCGATGCCGTGGTGCGTGCCGACACGCCGATCACCGGCGTCGTGCTCGAAGCGGCCAACGATCCGCGACTGCAGCGCACCCAGACGCAGGAACTGCAGACGATGATCCGCGTCGGCGAGCGCCTGCAGCTGGGCGACCTGCGTGGCCTCGGCGATGGCTTCCCGCTGCGCGGCAGTTTCCGCATTGCCGACGCCAGTGGCGTCGAGCGCGATGCCGGTGCGGTGCCCGCCAAGGGCACCATCTGGATGAGCCGCGCCGGTGCCGACACGCTCGGTGCCCGCCTCGGCGACGAGATCGCCATCGGCGATGCAAATTTCAGGCTGGCCGCGCTCGTGATGCAGGAGCCCGACGCCGCGCTCGATTACTTCAACGTCGCGCCCAAGGTGTTCCTCAACCTGGCTGACGTGCCGTCGACCGGCCTGGTGCAGGAAGGCAGCCGCATCCGCTACCGGCTGGTGATCGCCGGGCCGGCCGCGGCGGTCGAACAATTCGTCGCACGCGCGCGCCCGGCACTGGGTCGCGGCCAGCGCCTGGAAACCATCGCCGATGCGCGCCCGGAGATCCGCTCCGCGCTCGATCGCGCCGGCCGCTTCCTTGGCCTGGCCGCGCTGGTATCGGTGGTGCTGGCGGCGGTCGCGGTGGCGATGGCGGCGCGCCGGCACAGCGAGCGCCATCTGTCCGGCACGGCGGTGATGCGTTGCCTGGGCGCCAGCCAGCGCACGCTGGTCGCGATCCAGGTCGGCGAACTGGTGATGCTGGGGCTGATCGCCAGCACGGTTGGTGTGCTGCTCGCCTTCGGCCTGCAATGGCTGATCGGTGGCTGGCTGGAGCAGGCATTGAAGCTGTCGATTCCGCCGGCGGGCCTGCTGCCGGCATTGCAAGGTTATGGCGTCGGCCTGATCGTGCTGCTCGCCTTCGGTGCGCCGCCGGTGCTGGCGCTGCGTCGCGTGCCGGCGTTGCGCGTGCTGCGTCGCGACCTCGATCCGACCGAACCGAGCGCGTGGCTGGTCACCATTGCCGGATTCGCAGGCCTCGCCGCGCTGTTGTGGTGGAAGGCCGGTTCGGCCGCGCTCGGGCTGTCGATGCTGCTTGGCATCGCGGCGACGCTGGTCGTGCTGGCGCTGCTGGCATGGCTGCTGATCCTCGTCGTTCGCCGCGTGCGCTCCCGCCTGCGCGGAAGCCTGCGCTACGGCCTGGCCAACGTCAGCCGTCGCGCCGGCGCCAGCATCGCCCAGGTGTCGGCGTTGGGACTGGGCCTGATGGCGCTGCTGCTGCTCACCTTCGTCCGCACCGATCTGCTCGATCGCTGGCAGGTGGCGCTGTCGGCCGATGCACCCAACCGTTTCATCATCAACGTCCAGGACGACCAGGTCGGGGATGTGCGCGCCTTCGTCGCCCGGCAGGGAGTCGCCGAGCCGACGCTATACCCGATGATCCGCGGCCGCCTCGTTTCGCATAACGGCAAGGCGGTCACCGGCGCCGACTACGAGGAGCAGGGCGAACGCGCGCAGCGCCTGGCCGAGCGCGAGTTCAACCTCTCGGTCACCGATCACCTGCGCGAGGACAACCGGGTCACTGCCGGCACGTTCTGGGGCAAGCGCAAGCCCGCGCAGCCGGAAGTGTCGGTGGAAGAGGACTTCGCGGAGAGGCTGGGCTGGAAGATCGGCGACCGCATCGTCTTCGACATCGCCGGACAACCCTTCGAAGGAACGATCACCAGCCTGCGCAGCGTCGACTGGGAAAGCTTCCGCCCCAACTTCTTCGTCGTCGCTTCGCCCGGTTCGCTCGATGGATTCCCGGCCAGCTACATCACCGCCGTCAGCGTGCCGCCGGCGCGCACGCGCTTCACCGCCGACCTGGTCGAGCGGTTCCCGAACCTGTCGGTGATCGACATCGACGCCGTGCTCAAGCAGGTGCGCAGCACCGCCGACCAGGTGTCGACGGTGGTCGAAGTGGTGTTCGTGTTCTCGCTGGCAGCGGGCTTGCTGGTGTTGATGGCGGCGGTCAGTGCCAGCCAGGACGAGCGCCTGCTCGAAGGCGGCGTGATGCGCGCCATCGGTGGCAGTCGTCGCCAGCTGCGCCTGGCGCAGGCGTCGGAGTTCGCCGCGATCGGGTTGCTGTCAGGCCTGACGGCCGCAATCGCCGCATCGGTGCTGGCCGGCGTGATCGCCACGCGCGTGTTCGACCTGCCGTGGAAGACCGACTGGCGCCTGGCCGCGGCAGGCGCCGCAGTCGGCGTCCTGGCGGCTTTGCTGGCGGGCATGTTCGCGACGCGGCGCGTGCTCGATGCACCGCCGTCGGTAACGTTGCGGGAGTTGCAGGACTGAAGCGTCGCTATTGGAAGACGGGCTGCGCCTTGGCGCCGAAGCGACGCGGGTAACCGCGTTCGCTGGCAACGCGATCCACTTCGTCAGTGGGCAGATCGGGGGCTCCGTAGACCGCGTAGGCGATCTCGCCGTCACGCATGCCGATCTGGTGCAGCCGGTAGCGCGATTGTCCCGCGCCGGTGTTCTCCGGGTAATGCAGGGGCGGCTCCGTGCCGTCCAGATCCAGCTCGCTGTTGTCGACCAGTCCGCCAACGAAGAGCGCGCGCATCTCATTCTCCTTGCCTGAATCTGTTGCCATGGTGCCGCGCAAGGCGTTGATTCGGCATGAAGCTCGGATGTGATGGCCGTAGCACCGTGCGCGGCCGCGTAGAATTGCGACATGACATTCGCAAAATCTCAGATGGGTGCCCGATATGAGCGCTGAAGGCGACGACGCGGCCCTGCAAGCCCTGCTGCTCCCGTTCGTGGACGGCGTACTGACCTGGCCGACCACCGGCGGCGTGCTGTTCCTGCGTGCGCGTGACGGCTGGCCGCTGCACCAGCGCCCGCTGCCCGGCCTGGTCTGCGAGCAGAGCTTCAAGCCCGAGGCCGAGGCGCTCGAGCGCTCCGGGCTCACTTTGGTCGAGGCCAGCGACGAAGACCGCTACGCAATGGTGCTGGTATTGCCGCCGCGGCAGCGCGACGAGGCGCGGGCCCTGTTTGCGCGCGCCGTGGCGCATTGCGCACCGGGCGGTCGCGTGGTCGCCTGCCTGGGCAACAACGAAGGTGCAAAATCGGGAGAAACCGACCTGGCGCGCATCGCCGGCCCGGTCGGCACCCTCTCCAAGCACAAATGCCGCGTGTTCTGGACGGCGCCGCTGGACGGCCCGGCCGATCCGGAGCTGGCCCGACAGTGGCTGAAAGCCGACGCACCGCGCGCGATCGCCGATGGCCGCTTCCTCAGCCGCCCCGGCCTGTTTGCCTGGGACCGCATCGATCCGGCCTCGCGCCTGCTGGTCGAGCAACTGCCGGCCACGCTGGCGGGCGAGGCCGCCGACCTGGGTGCCGGCTACGGTTACCTCGCCAGCGAGCTGCTGGCGCGTTGCCCCGGCATCAGCGCGGTCGACCTGTATGAAGCCGAGGGGCGGGGGCTGGAGCTGGCGCGCGCCAATCTCGCCCCGGCGGCGTCCCGTGCCACGCTCGGATTCCATTGGCATGACGTCACGCGCGGATTGGACAAGCCCGGCTTGGACAAACGATACGATGTGATCGTCAGCAATCCGCCGTTCCACGCGCAGGGTCGCGCCGACCGTCCCGACATCGGCCGCGCCTTCATCTCGGCGGCGGCACAGGCACTGCGCCCGCGCGGCCAGCTGTGGCTCGTCGCCAATCGCCATCTCCCCTATGAAGAGATGCTCTCCGTGCACTTCGGCGACGTGCGCACCGTGGCGCAGCGCGACGGCTTCAAGGTGATCGCCGCCGTCGCCACGCCGCACGCGGCGCCGGCCGCGCCGGCGCCTGCCGCCGGCAGGGCGAGGAGCAAGGGCAAGGCCCGCGAAAGGAACTGGAAATGAAGCTGGTCAAGCTGATCGCCAATCTCGGATACGGCAGTCGCAAGGACGTCAGCTCGATGTTTCGTGAGGGGCGCATCACCGATCCGTCCGGCGAGGTGCTCTACGCCGACGACAAGGTCGGCCACGATGGCATCCGCATCGACGGCGAGCCGCTCGACCCGCCCGCCGGCCTGACCCTGATGCTGCACAAGCCGACCGGTTACACCTGTTCGACCAAGGATCCCGGTCGCGTCATCTACGACCTGCTGCCGCCGCGATTCCGCCTGCGCTCGCCGATCCTGTCGAGTGTCGGCCGGCTCGACCGCGATACGTCCGGCATGCTGCTGATGACCGACGACGGCGCGCTGCTGCACCGGATCGTCTCGCCCAAGGCCCGGCTGGCGAAGGTGTACGAGACCACGCTGGCGCAGGACCTGCGCGGCGACGAGGGCGCATTGTTCGCCAGCGGCACGCTGGTGCTCGAGTCCGAAGACACGCCGCTGGCGCCGGCGCAGCTGCAGGTCACCGATCCGCGCCACGCCGCGCTGACCCTGACCGAAGGCCGCTACCACCAGGTGCGGCGCATGTTCGCCGCGACCGGCAACCATGTCGAAGCGTTGCATCGCAGCCGCATCGGCGGACTCGCGCTGGACGGCCTGCCGGCCGGGCAGTGGCGCGTGCTCGATGAGGGCGACATCGCGCACCTGTTCGGAGCGGCGGCATGAGCCTGCTGACGCCGGTGCAGTTCAGCCCGGTCGCGGTCCTGTTCGACATGGACGGGCTGATGATCGAAAGCGAGCGCGCCCTGCTGCAATGCTGGCACGAAACCGCGGACGAGCTGGGTCTGCAATTCGAGGACTCGCTGTGGCTGTCGTTTGTCGGCCTCTCCGACCGCGCCTGCCACGAACTGCTGCGTACGCGCCTGGACGAAGACCAGCTTCAGGCCTTGCTGCAAGGTTGCCGCACACGCTACGACGCCCACGTCGAAGCAGGCCTGCCGCTCAAGCCCGGCCTGCTCGAACTGCTGGAGCTGCTGGCGCAACGTGGCATCCCGCGCGCCGTGGTCACCTCGACCCGGCGCGAGCGCGCGATGCAGAAGCTGGAGCTGTGCGGCCTGCTGCCGCACTTCGTCACGGTCGTCACCGGCAGCGACGTCGTCCACTCCAAGCCGGCGCCGGACATCTATCTGCTGGCGGCGGAACGGCTGGGTGTCGCGCCGGAGCATTGCGTGGTGCTGGAAGATTCGGTGCCAGGCGTGCGCGCCGCGCTGGCCGCGGGCATGACGCCGATCCAGGTGCCGGACCTGGTGGTGCCGGACGAAACCGCCCGCGCGCTGGGGCATCGCATCGTCGACTCGCTGGTGCAGGCGCGCACGCTGATCGAGCCGGCGCTGCGCTGAGCCGACCGTCGTCCCGGCGAACGCCGGGACCCAGGCCCGCACGCCGTCAGTGACGTCACGTCATCCCGGCGAAAGCCGGGACCCATTTTGACGTTGACGCAGCGTCCCCTGGATCCCGGCGTTCGCCGGGATGACGAGCAGGATGGATCCCGGCGTTCGCCGGGATGACGAGCAGGATGGATCCCGGCGTTCGCCGGGATGACGAGCAGGATGGATCCCGG